>NZ_NADT01000043.1:0-51381 GCF_003264205.1 Bacillus sp. SRB_8
CCGAAGCCAATTCATCTCCCACCTACTCACTTCGCGTTCCTTGAGGAAGGAGTCTTCTTGGCTAAAATGATAAAGAATCTGAATTTTGTTTAATACTATTTTTTACGAAACAAGAAAATAGTAAAATTTTCTTGAGTATAGTTCCGTTGGGAGGTTGTTCGTAATGAGATTCAATAAATATACCGTAATATTTATCTTTTTAGCTATTACTTCAAATTTCGCCTTATCCATGTGGCTCAAACAAAGACTTTTAGGTGTAGTTATTGCTATTATTTTCTTATTAATCGCTACATGGACTACAAAACAGCCTACAGACGACCAGCATAAATGAACAAAATAACTTAACATGGTATAATAATATTTGGATGGGCGTCCAATGTTATTAAAATTAAAGTGGTTATCAAGTCGGAGGAAGGCACCTTAGGGTGTCTTTTCTTTTTAAAATATATAAGCGCACCAGAACCGGTTCATGAATATGGAAATCTCATCTATCAAATTTGGAACTAACTTCTTCCGAAACATTGTTCCTCATTTACCAACCTGTTTATGTTTTTTCAAACTTTGCAACAGAGCCACATTGTTTTAATTGAATTTTGTGTTATACTTCTATAGGCATCTGATTTTTATTCTATATAAAAGTATGTGAAAAGCCCTTATCAATTCGATAATGGCTTTTCTATTTTTTATGAAGATCGATTATATGGTATGGGTAATAAATTTAAAGGAGAATTATAAAATGATTTTTCCAAGTAACATCAATACGTCTTATGAGTATTCAATTATAGAAATTCAATGTTTACCTTGTATTTCTACAGCACCCGATTTTTATGATAATTTTGTACTTATTTGTAGTACTTATCTTAATAAAAATGATAAAGCACATGGTCATACTACATTTGAAATTCAATCTGTAAAAGAATTATCTTATAATAATCCAAATGTAAAAAATGCTAAGAAGTTTGTATACCAAGGTGGGTCTTTGAAAATAAATGATTTTGTAACAATTACTCAAGCGGAATCAGACTATGATACGAAATTCATAGCGAGACTTTCCTATCAATATCATAGCGATCAAGAGAGGGAATATATACAAGAGCAAGATTTACTCTTATTTTCCATTTCTGAAGGGTCAAAGGGGCAATTGTCTAATATTCCTTATTTATATCTTCCTCCGGATTTTAAGAAGTATATAGAATATTATCAGGCTAAGCACGATTCTGAAGTTCTTCACACTGCTTACTCAATATTAGAACATTTCATAAAAGAAAATGATTATTCAGAATCTTTTATTAATCAATTTGAAACTTTAAAAGAACAACAAAAGAATAAATCTCTTATCATGTATGATAGCTTTTTACGGAATCAATATAAGAAAATTTGATTTATTTTCATAGAAACATCAAAAACCCTTTAAATATTATACAAAATATACCTATTGCTTTAAAAAAATGAAGAAAATGCATAAATGCATAAAACTATATATGTATTTTGTAGTATCCTAGACTGTATCTGTCTAAAAGTCTTTCATAGTACATTTTTGACACTCCCACCCCTAAAGGGGCAAGCTGACATAGGTCAGTGGGATTCTTGCTACCAAAGGCGAAGTCCATTTCTGGTATTGCTGACGTGCAAGATTGCGACTTGCTATCACCACTCCCATGACAGACCGTATAGGTTCTCCTTATGCTTTAGCGTCTAGTACTTGACGACATGTATTGTTTTACGCACGAAGTGAAATTGATTCGTGCAACCTCATACAATATTCATTTTTTAGAGAACATTATTGTTTTAGAGTCTTTTGCATGACTTTGAGGCCATTTTAACATGTTTTGCTACGCAAAAACGATACTTTCATCCCATGCTTAAAGGCGGACTTAAGTCCTGCAGGGGCTTTCTCGTATCGTAAATCTATAAATTTTAGTTAAAAGATACCACTTGTTTAATAAACTTAGTGAAGTAAAGTTAATTACTTTAATATATTATTAGGAGAGAGTTTATGAGTAAAAAACTATTAAAATCAATAACATCATTAACGATGGTAGGAGGTGCATTGTTAGGAACAAGTAGTGATCCCGTAAAAGCTGAAGTCCAGTCAGGGGGAAATTCAGTTGTATTTAATGATGTTCCCAAAAACCATTGGGCAAATAATGCCATTACGAGCTTAGCTAATCGTAATATTATCGGAGGATATGGAAATGGAATGTTTGGCCTGGGAGATAATGCTACTCGTGAACAGGTGGCAGCTTTAATTTATCGTGTGCTAGCTCCTGCTAAAAAAGGAGGCACTCTTAATAAGGACAACTCTTTTTATATTATGCAAGATGGGTCTCAGCTTAAAAATCCATATAAGGACATTAATAAAAACTCAACAATGTTCCTAGAAGAGATTCTATTTTTGACAGACATAGGAGTCTTTAAAGGGGATCAAAATGGGGCATTTCGACCAAAAGAATCATTAAGTCGTGCAGAAATGGCACAGGTCATCAAGACTGCTTTTAAAGTTCCTGTGTTAAGTAAACATACTTTTAATGATGTACCAGATAATTCATGGGCGAAGGACGCTATTAGTGCCGTACAGTCGAATAAAATTGCATCAGGTACAGGTAATGGAGGTTTTGAACCAAATAAAACTGTAACTCGTGAACAGTATGCACAGTTTTTATTTAATGCATTAAATTATAGGGAACAATTAAATACACAAAATCCTGATGTGACAAAACCAAATAAAGAAGATACGAGTGTACAAACTGAGGTACAACTATTAGAAGCTTATAAAAAAGACATGAAAAATTATATTAATAATCATGAAGAAGATATAACTATAACATATAAATCTAAACAATCTAATATTAGAGAAGTTATGGATACGCTTGTTAAAGCATATGATGAGACAGTTGATTCAAATGAATACATGAAATATAACGTTGCAAATACACAATATTCTATTCGTGGTATTCCAGGAGATTATGTATTTACATTAAAAATTACATACCGTGAATCAAAAGAGCAAATGAACTATGTAAAGACACAAGCAAAATCAGTTATCACTTCTATTGTTAAAGCTGGTATGGATGAACATGAAAAAGTAAAAGCGATTCATGATTATGTCGTAAAACATGTTTCGTATGATACTTCTTTCCAGGCTTATACGGCATATGAAGCTTTAGCAAACCGTTCTGCAGTTTGTCAAGGCTATGCATTATTAACTTATCAATTGTTAAAAGAGGCAGGAGTAGAAGGTCATATTGTAACAGGGACTGGAAATGGACAACCTCATGCTTGGAATCTAGTGAAAATTGAGGGGAAATGGTACCATCTTGATACAACCTTCGATGATCCAATTCCAGATGTAGAAGGACGTGTAACTTATTCATACTATAATTTATCTGATGAACAAATTGCTAAAGATCACCAATGGGATCGTAATCAATTTGCGAAAGCAACAACAATCTATAATAATGAGTTAACAAATAAAATTCAGATCGGTAGCCCGAAAGCAATGGGATATCAGAAAATATTAACGGATATCAAACGCTAATATGAATCTATGTAGTTTATTAACAAAATTAAACAATGAACAAAAGATAAATTGAGGTCTGTGTAACAATGGACCAGTACTAGATAAAAAAAGAATCCCATAAACATATATGATATGGGATTCTTTTTTTTATTTTATTTGTTTTGTTTATCTGATGTGTATATTTACAGCATGTAATCATTTTAACTAAATTTAGGTGATTCCTCTCTCTCTTCAATTTGTATGTAGGTGCATGGCACCAACAAATAGGTGGGAGATGAATTACTATTTTTTCATAATAAAACATACGTTTTATCGAACTATATAAACTAACGAGATAGCCTAATCCATGATTAGTTCTTGTACTTGTATAGAAATAAACACGCAAGATAGGTGAATTTAGGAAGCGATCACTTCTAAACAAGCTGGAAGTGGAGATAGTTTACGAAATTCATTTAGTCCTTATATGTGTTTTGTAAATAACGATCATATAAATCTTTTTCTAAAATACTTTGTTTATCTTGTAGTTCCTTAAATTGTTCAATGAATTCATTATCTTCTTTTGTGCTTCGACACAAAGTATAATAAGCATCATCGAGAATTTTAGATTCTTGATGAGCATCATAGTAGTCCATGTAGGTCTTAAATTCTGGTGGTAGATAAAGATAAGGGACGTTAGAAAAAGAACCTTTGATTCCTACTGAAGTAGAAAATAGGAGTAAGTCTTTATTTTGTATATATTCCATCTCTTGATCTTTAGAATATTGGTAAGAAAGGTTTGCTATAATCTTTGTATCATAATCAGTTTTCACCTCAATTATGTTTACAAAATCATTAATCCTTAAAGTACCACCTTTGAATGCAAACTTTTTGGCTTCTTTAACGTGTGAATTATTATAAGATAATTCTTTTACAGATTGGATTTCAAATGTAGTATGACCATGTGCTTTATCATTTTTATTAAGATATGTACTACAAATAAGAACAAAGTCGTTTTGAAATTTTATTGTTTCAGAATTATAGGGTAAGCATCTAATTTCTATTATTGAATACTCACACATACCGTTAACATTATTGGGAAAAGTCATTATTATTATAATTCTCCTTTATATTTATTTCAGGTGAAGAGTAGTTATTCTTCACTACCTTTATTTTAAATAAATTATAGATTAATAGTAACCCTCAATTCCAGAAATTTATGAGGACTTATAAAAAAGCAGTCTAACTCCTAATACTCCAGTTAAAGGGTTCTGGTGCAAAAATAAAACAAAAGAGAATAAAGCATATATATTCCTAACGAAATCGTATCTTATGTTGCAAGTACAAACGGGAACGTGACGGTATCTTATATGAATCAAAGGGAAATCCTTCATGGGAGGTACATTTACATGGTCCATAGCGGGCTGATAAAATGCCCCTTACTCAACCATATTACAATTACCTCCCAAACTTATACTTCTGTATGACTAAGTCTTTATCCTCATATCTAGGGTCTAACTTAACTTCACCTTTGTACTCAATGATTCGTACCTTGTCAGTCGGATATACCTTATCGTAAAGTTCCTGATTCACCCATATCTTTTTCATTGTGTTATTGTCAAACAACTCTAAAGTAGGGTGTTTCAGTATGATATACTCTTCTTCAATGTGTTTCCCAAGAACCATAACCTCTTTTACTTTGCCGTTTTTAACTAATTCATCGTTTTGATACCCCTCTATAACTGACAAGACCAAACAGAATAAGACGAAAATACCTACATACATCCAAGCCTTCTTCCTTCTCTTTTTCTTGTATGCTTCAAGTTTCATGATATACTCTTCAAGTTCATACTCTGTATACTCTTTCACAGATGAATCTAAGTAGTAGGTTTTTCCAAACTTTGTACTCTTAAATACAACATAGTCGTCTACATACTCTGGGTCTTTCTCTAAGTTTATGAATTTCTTTTCACTCATAACATACCCCTTTATTTGTTTCCTATTATAACTACCCCAACTAAGATGAAAACAATAACACTTACAACCACAAGAGTTGCCTTTTTACTTAACTTTCCCCTAGAACCTTCTAATACTGCCCATATAATAAGTGGGAAAAGAAGAATACCAAGGAGAATGTCAACAAACTTGTTACTCTGCTCCTCTTTCGGTTTCTCTTCTTTTCCTATGCGCTCTACCCTATTTGGTACTTTTTCTGCGTGTATTGGATTCTTCTTTTTCTTACGTCTATGATTCACTATTCATACCCCTTACTTTGAACCGTAACTTTCAAATAGCATAGTCTTTCCTTTGTACTCAACAACCTCAATGCGAGAACCAATGTCTAAACGTTTGTATATTTTCTTACTTACGCTACCTGTATGCGTTTCACCATCTACTTTGTACTTGATTTCATAAACCTTAAACCCTCTAGGTGTGTACTCTTTCATGTCTACGACTTCCGCTATACTTGACTTACCATGTTGTCTGACTTGTATCTCGTTGTACGTTCCTACCCCTATGAGTAGGAACGTACACACTAGAAACACTACAATACAAACAATTCTAAACCGTTTCTTTTTCAATATAATCCCCCTTACTTTACATCGTAACTATCATACATGATTGTCTTTCCTTTGTATTCTAGTACTTCTATTTTAGAGCCTTTGTCTAACTTCTTGTATAACTCTTTATCTATATTACCTAAGTAAGTCTTATCTTTTATATAATATTCACGACTTATTTTATTTCATTTATCAATCCATATATATAATCTATATTTTATTTGTTTATCGAGTCTTAATATATCTATGAAAAAAGCACTTGTTGCCATAAATGACAGTCAAGTGCTTTAAGTTCCTATATTTTTAAATAGCATAAATTTGTAAGTTTTCAAGTTATTGCGTGACACCTTTTATATGCCATGACAACTACTACATTAAAACTTACGAGTTTGTACGAGTTCTTTAGTTTAATATACACTCCATGTGTTTATATTCATCGGCCAGTAAAATGTCATCTCGCCTAAGCTCGTACTTCTTTTTCTATTCTAGAATTGCACACAGTACTCTATGATGGTACAACCATCATGAGCTTTTTACTCTTATATAATCAGCTAATGTAATCAATCCTTTATAAATATCACTATTCTGCTGAAGGATTATAATCAACCTCAATATTTTTTAATCCTTCTATTACCTTATTTATTCGTCTCGATAAGTCTTTTATTTCTTCTAATGTTAATTCATCTCCTGCTTCTTGTGGATTAAACATGCTTAATCTCTTTGTTATACCTTCAATGCGCCCAACAAAAACTTTCTCATGGCCGATTGCAATTTCTCCAATAGCAGTATCAACAATAACATCTTCTATCTTACCTAAGTTATCAAATTCATCCGCTAGTTTTGCTATAGCATACCTATATCCCCTGTCTTCATCTAACAACTCTTCATATGTCTCCTGAATCGCATCAAATAATTCATTATACTCCCAGTCTTTCATTAGTTTTCCCCTCCAAAAAAATTAAGTTTAATGAATAATTCTATTACCATTGTTGTGTATGACTTCTAATTCAATATTTTTATATTTAGCAGCAAACTCTGCTATGACTTTACTGCAACTGTCGCAAGTATCCAATTCTGTAAATAACTTTATTTTCCCAGTAGCTTGTGTATTCTCTCCAAGCCTAGAAGCAATATCATTTAGTATTTTATACTCCGTATCTGTATTCCTTAAATAACTCTCCCCCTCTTTACCAACTGCTTCTGTAGCTTTAAACATTGGATTTTCAGGTTGTAAAGAAATATCAGGCACCTTATGCTCAAGATTTCCTTTGAGTTCATTTATGCTACTTTGAGCATAAAATTCAGATTTGCTTATCCCACTGACATCCACTTCTGCAACAGCAAAATCACCAGATTTCTTATACCTACTTGTTAAATTCCCTCTTAGTTCTTTACTCTATCAATAGGTTCTAGCAAGGTTATCCAGCACGGGAATTTTGTCCGTGAGTGCGGGATTATTTAAGAAATCACTAAGATAAGGAGCCGTAGTTGTGATAGAGCCTACAATCCCATATTCGGTGAGTTTCTTCACCCCTTGCCAAGTCGCATCGAGATCGTCCAGTTTCCATTGTTCTGTTTCTACGCCATGTATCGAGTTATAGCCCCACTCAATAAGCTCTGCACCTAGGTAAACTAATTTTATTACACCTATCGCAGCCCCACTAATAGCGGAACCTGCCTTACCTATAAAACCTTCTAACACCAAGGCTTCATCAGAAAGTCTTTTCAGGGCAGGATAGTTCGTGCCTAACATCCCTAACCATCTTGTTCCTTTTTCTAATCCATCCCATTTCTTACCGAAACTAGCAGAAACGTCTTGAAGCCACGCCTCCGCTGGATGATGGTTCGCCCATTCCTCTCGCTTTTTCTTCATTTCTCTTTCAGCTTGCAGTTGCGCTTCTTTTTCCGCTTTCAAAGTAACTCTAAAATCAACTTTTATTGTATATTTTGGAGTTACTTTACGTTTACTTTTAAATCTTTATTTATGTATAGAAATTAGACTAAAATTTATATCATATTTTCTTTGATTCTTTTTAATACATTCATAAAATTGTTAAATCATAAAAAAACCTTGAAAGGCTTTTAGCCAATCAAGAAAAGGAGTAAATTAATCCTTTATATTATATTTCTCCTTTGTTTTTATTATGAGATTTCCTATGTCTTCAGCTTGTTCGGGATGATGTCCAATATAAAATTCGCATGTTTAGAGATTTTACTTGCCTTATTTGGATATCTTATCATCCTATTTACTAGGAAGCTGCGACAGACGCTCCTTATAATTTTTAGACACTAAAATATTTAGAAGGCCTATCATATTATTCGTCTCTTGTCTCGCCTCCTCATATGCTTGGGAAAAAGCTATTTTATTCTCTTTAGGGTTTTCTATGTTTGCTAACTTACTCCAACTTTTTTTCAGTTTATCATTCTTTTGAAATAGCCCTTGATCTACTCCGCCTTGGGCGACAGGAGCCATATAATCAAATTCTCCACCTTTTCGGAGGTATGTAAGTGCCTCTGTAATCTCAGCAGTATTTGAGAAATCTTCCTTTCTTACAGGAGCTTCTAGCACACGAAATGCAGAAACTGATGCATATGCTACTTTTACAAGTGCCCTTTCTAAATTTGTTATTTCATCCCATGATTTATATTGAAAAGAAGGATCTTGTTGTACTGTTATAAATGCATATCCTTCTTTCACCCAATCTGGCGATAAATTTTCAAGTGGTTCTTCTGTGCGAATATTAACAACCGAATCACCATAATTAGATATATCGGTAGTTCGATTATTTTCACTTGTAACACGGCGAATCGGATGATCCGTGTAAAGTATATAACCGCGTTTATCAATATGTTGCTGAAGTTCTTCTACTGTTGTTTGTATACCAATTTGTCCTTCTTCCTTCTTTTGTTCATCTTGCTTTTCTTTTTCTGTAGTGACTTCCTCTGTTTTATCTGATGTTATATGTTCCTTTTGAGGCTCTTCTTTCTTCTCTACTGGCTTTACTACTTCTTTTTCCTTACAAGCAGATAATGTAAATAATGAAGCTACTAGCAATATGCTTACTATTGTTTTTTTATAATTCATATATATACCCCCTTCTATTATTATACATAACTAACAAAAAAGAGGGTAATATTCTTTTAGAAATTGGATTTATCATTATAGGAGATTAGGAGATAATTTTGAACTAAAAAAATATTACTCCCCTTTAAATTCATCCCAAAGCATTGTCTCCTATCCACCCTGTTGATCTGAATAATCTTCCTGGTCCTAACCGAAATCATATAGTGAACCTATAGGAATAACTTTATCATCAATAAAATCATCTAAGCCAAAACACGAACTATCTAACACACCTATCACTTCCTTAATACAAGTGGTATGTTCAGATATTGTCTTAGACCCATTTGAACGAATCTTTTCAACATTGATTCGTAATTCTCCAAACTCCTCCATAAATTTTTTTGCACTTTCAAAAACTTCAAAGCCTCTTTCTTCAAGAAACTTTACATTTTCTGATATGTCTATTTTTCTCCCCTCGTACCATCCCGCTTTTTTTAATTCTTCTATTTTCTTATTTGATATTTTCATTTTCATTCCTCCTAGTAATCAATGTTATAGAATCCAGAAAACGTTCTACTACAATTATCACAAGGTTCAGCAAAGCCACCTTGTAGGTTTTCCGTTCTAATCATAAAATTATCATAATGGTCGTAAACACATTGTTGGAAATGAAGATATCATTCATAGTGATTTTGTCTTTGACGCGCTCAAGCAAAACAAGAGATCATAAGGCTGCAAAGCGCCTTTTCAAGAAAGCCTTGCGGTCTTTTCATGTTTCAAAGCCATGTGTGATAACAGGCGATAAGAATCCAGCTTATCCTATAGCAATTGAAAAGCTAAAAAAAGAAAAAAGCATACCTAACGGTATGCGACTTAGACAACAAAAGTACTTGAATAACATAGTAGAACAAGATCATTGCTTTATAAAGAAGCGAATCCGTTCTATGCTAGGTCTTAAATCTTTTGACACAGCTACATCTATTCTTTCTGGAGTAGAAGCCATGCATATGATTAAAAAAGAACAGATTGCTTTACGGAACCAGTCTGGCCAAAATCAAAAAGAATTCATCCATCAATTGTTTGGACTTGCAACATAAGATACGATTCCGTTAGGAATATATATGCTTTATTCTCTTTTGTTTTATTTTTGCACAAGAACCTGTTTTAGACTTGATGCTTCCGCCTAATTATGTAAGTACAAACTATACAATATGTAACTTCTAACTATTCTTACTTAATCTTCTTCTCTCTTTTTCTAACCGTCTAAAAATCACACAGATAACACCGCCCGCCACTGTAAACAGAATGCCAGGCACCAATAATAAAAGTCCTCCTCCACTCATCCAAATTAACGCTATTCCTAAAATCAAACATATAATTCCAATTATCATCTGACCTCTTTACCACCCTTTACATAAAATTTCACCATGTTTGTAAAAACATTCTGATAAAATTATACCTCTTTACTTATAACAAACTCAACACTACTAAACTATCTGTTTCTCCCCCTTTCCTTCAAGAAATAAAACCCTAAGATTCCATTTTTCTCATACTATATATTATTATAATACTATATAGTATGATAGAGTAAAAACGAGAGGAGATTATTATGGTAACGATTGGAATTGACCTAGGAACAACGAATAGTTTAGTAGCCTATTGGACGGATCATGGTGCAACCCTTATCCCAAATGCACTTGGCGAATATCTTACACCATCTGTCATCAGTGTTGATGAGAGCGGTGAAGTTTTAGTCGGACGCATCGCCAAAGAACGGCTGATTACCCATCCGCACGTTACAGCATCAACGTTTAAGCGATTTATAGGAACAGAGAAAAAATACGAGTTAGGTATGTATACATTTTCTTCAGAAGAACTTTCGTCTTTTATCATTCAATCTTTAAAACAAGATGCAGAAGCTTATTTAAACGAAGCGGTTACTGGTGCTGTCATTAGCGTACCTGCTTATTTCAACGATGCTCAGCGCAAAGCGACAAAACGAGCTGCTGAAATTGCTGGATTAAAAGTTGAACGTCTCATTAGTGAGCCAACGGCAGCTGCTATCGCTTACGGACTGAATCAGGAAGCGGCAGAGACAAAATTTCTTGTATTTGATTTAGGCGGCGGAACATTTGACGTGTCCATTTTGGAATTATTTGAAGGAGTGATGGATGTTAAATCAATCGCCGGCGATAATTATCTTGGAGGCGAAGACTTCACAAACAGTCTCATGTCCTTTTTTTTAGAGTTACACCAACTCGATTCCGGTTCCCTTGACTCAAAAACGCTATCTTTAATTTATGCACAAGCAGAACGTTGCAAACTTACATTATGTAATGAGCCTGCCGCGATTATGAAAGTCGTTATTCATAATGAGACGTATGAAACTCGCATTAACAGAAGTGAATTTGAAAAATTAGTAACCCCGCTCCTCTTACGGCTTCGCTATCCGATTGAACGCGCACTTCGTGATGCGTCGCTAAACCCTAAGGATTTAGATGCTGTCATTCTAATTGGCGGGGCGACAAGGATGCCGCTTATCAAATCCGTCATTTCTAAAATGTTCGGACGCATGCCTCATGCGAATATTAATCCTGATGAAACGGTTGCTTTAGGTGCTGCGATTCAAGTTGCTTTAAAAGAACGAAACAAAGCACTAGAAGAAGTTATCTTAACGGATGTTTGTCCATATACATTAGGAACTAGTGTTGTTCAAGCGTTCGGAAATGGACAACAAGAATCCGGATACTTCTTCCCGATTATTGAACGAAATACACCGATTCCTGTAAGTCGAGTGGAACGACTTTATACTGTCAATGATAGACAACACTCCATACTTGTCGATGTTTATCAAGGAGAAAACCGCTTGGTTAAAAATAACTTAAAACTTGGCGAACTTAAAATTAAAGTCCCTCCTGCTCCTGCTGGACAAGAGGCGATTGACATTCGTTATACATATGACATAAATGGCATTCTCGAAGTCGAGGTAATAAGTACAACAACTGGAGAGAAAAAAAGAGCAATTATCCAACAAAATGCCGGAAATCTTACAGAAGAAGAAATTGAAGCTAGACTACTAGAATTGAAGGAAATTAAAATTCATCCACGAGACCGGTCCGAAAACCGATTGCTGCTCGCAAAAGGCGAACGGCTCTATGAAGAATTACTCGGTGACGAACGCCAGAAAGTCGCTATCTTGTTACAGCAATTTGAAAATGCGCTCACAACGCAAAATGATAAAAAAGTGAAAGAAGCTGCTCATATATTAAAAGAGCATTTAGAGAATATTGAAAGGTGGGTCAGTCATTCATGAGCATTTGGGAAACGTTAGAAATTGAGCCTACCGATAATATTGCAGCTATTAAAAAGGCTTATGCAAAACTTCTAAAGATTTATCATCCCGAAGACGATCCTGAAGGATATCAGCGGCTGAGAGAAGCATTTGATAAAGCGATAAAAAGCGCAAAACAAATGAAGACCGCACCTCCCTCTCAACTAGAAAAAACAGATGAAAACGAAGGGAATTCCTATATCCATCCTGTATCTCCTACATGGATGGATGGTGATGTTGAACTTACCACCACTCTCGTTTCAGAACATCCCGTTCACGCATTTACGGAAAAAATCGAGACGCTGTATAACGATTTCTTTGCACGAATCGAACCGAAAAATTGGGAAGACTTATTAAGTTCCGATGTGATATGGGACGTAGAACATGCGGCAGTGATTCAAGATATATTAATAGAATTTTTACAATATCATTACCATTTCCCCCGCTCGATTTGGGAACTTCTCGACAATGTATTTCGCTTTAGTGAGCAAAGAGAGGAGTTAGAGTTTGAATACGGTGAAGAAACGGTGCAATTTTTGCTAGAGAGAATGAGCGGCGAGAAGGAGATGCGTTATGATATTTTCAAGAAAAGTGATGATTTAGATTTTGAAGCGTATTTTCATTTACGTGAAGAAGTCCAGCTCACACTTATGAATAATAACTTAGAAGCAGCAAAAAGTGCACTCGATTTTGCATACGAGCTGTATCAAGAAGATCCGGAACTTTTACGCATGCAGGGCATTTATTATCTGCGTATCGAAAATAAAGAACGTGCGTTACAATCATTCAATGACATACTTGTCATTTGCCCAGATGACCTGGATGGTTTACTGTATCGCGCTCAGATTTACTATGACCGCGGGCAGTTTGCAGATGCTATCAAGGACTGTGAGCATCTACTTTCGATTGAGCCGGAGCATATGGACGCACAGTTCTTATTAGTGAAGTATTCGTTCGAATCAGGTGATATAGAAACTGTAGCCACTAGGGGGTTAGATGTGGTAAAGCGTTATACGGAACGCTTTGAATTTCGCTCATACAGTATTCGAATTCACACTGAAATTCCAGAGAAGAGACAGAAACAAGAAATAAATACGAAGTTTATTATCCACTATGCGCTATATCTTTTATTTATATTTATTAGCCGCACCTGGGTTTATTTGATCTTTATGATTCTTATTGTTTTAACCCCATTACCATCTAAATATGCATTACTTCTCCTACTCCCACTTATTTGGGAAGCATGGAAATTCGTTAGGCTTAAAACATTAGCATAAGGAGGAGACAGAATGCCTGTTTTATATAAAAGAAAACGAGAGAAACAGCTCGAACTATATTTCCGCTGTCTGTCTTCCGTTTGTTTGAATTGTTTTTATCTTACAAACTACTTTACCCGATATGAATTCACCCTTATCAGAGACCGCTTTATTGGGAAACGTTTTTTGAAGAACGTGTTATGGGCATGGAAGATCGAAAATCCGAAAGAGTTAAAAGAGAAAATCATTTGGTTTTTAGAAGAAGGAACACGGCAGGAATTTAATCGTAAACGCCATCAATTGACTCCTCTTTCCGAGGCAGCGCGAAAGCAATTATCGAAAGACCATCCTGACTATGAAAAACTTTATATTGCTAATTACGGATTACATATTTTGACGGATTCCGGAATTGCAGCGTTTGATTATGCATGGTGTATCTGTTTATGTCGGGTCGGTAGAAGACTCGGTTATTTATCAAAACAGGAAGCAAAGAACTTTATGATACAGGCTGCACGACTTTCACAACATGCTTATTCAGATTGGCACGAGTATTTTAACGCCTTTCGTATCGGCAGCCACTTTAACGCAAATGATATAGAATTCATAAATAAAGATAAGTATAATATTAATTACGTATCGCACTTGTTTGATTATAAAAAAACTCTATTGAGTGTTGTTCCATGGGAAAATAATCTACTTAAAGATTTAAGGTGAACTCCCCCCCACTTACCGGTTATCACCGCTTGAAGTGGGGGCTTCCTGATTCTACAAGCATTGCCTATCTCTTACGAGATCCGGTCTTACACGCTCTCCACAGGCGTAGATTATACTGTTCGGACAAGACCTTGCCCTACAGTTATATAGATGTTATGTACATTTAATAAGCTGGCTGATACGCAATTTGCATTAAGCCGGATTTTTCAATGTTAATCGCTGCATTGTGGTCACGATCCAGTATAGTACCACCTTAATCATTTTAATATCATCTTTATTAAATTCCATAATAAGGTCGTTCAATCTACAATTAGGGGTTATTAAAACTTTCTTAATCTCTAAGATGCCTTGTTTTAAATTATTTATTATTTTATTCCTCCCCCGCTAACTCCAACTTTCCCCAATCAGAAGCTACATGTAACTCTTTATCCTGTTCCACTTCATTATTCATATGCTCCTATCTCCTTTCCCAATTATGTATTATTTTTGTACCGTGCTTTATAATCTACATATTCTTTTTTTGCATCTTGATTATTACTTTTTTGACTATTAAAGTATGTGTGTATCTGTAACATATATTCTACTACTTTTCCCTCTTCATTCTTTTTCTTGTAGTCTATATCAATACTGACTTGCAGTATCTGCATTGGCTCTTTTACTGAGTCAAAATGAAGTACAATTGTCGCCCCATCATATTCATCATATTGTATTTTTAGCTTGTCATTAATAATACTCTGAAATTCTGATTAAGTTAAGCTATATCCAACTGTATTAGGCTGATCAAATTTCTTTGTATCATCGCCTGGCTTCATCTTTAGTTTCCCTATTCCTTTTAAACGATCCACAATTAAGTTAACGTAAGAAACATCAACATTAGAATCTGGACTTTGTTCCTGCCCATTTTTATACATAATATTTGTACTATAAACGGTTTCTTTTTTATAATTTTTATTTGTCCCTTTTTCCTTTTTATTCTCTATATCAGTAGCAATTGTTTGGGTTGTGTCTCCATATAAACTTTTATCTTTTGTATTATATACACCTTCTGTAGTTTGACGAATTGTTTTACTGTGCTCCCCATCTTCTTTTTGCTCGTACATACTGTATATACCTCTTTGTGTCACATGTGCATATCCATCATCACTCGCAGACATAACCTTCGTCATATCTCCTTCTTCCAAAGCCTTTACAAATGGTTCATAGTCAATCTTCGTTTCTCCTAAACTACACCCTCCCAATAAAGACGCGACTATTGTCATAATAATCATCCCCTTAACTTTCTTTTTCTTCATACCGTCACCTCGTTCGTTACTCTTGGCATTTTCAGTTTGATTATGTTTCCTTTAACATAATAGTATACTTCCTCTCCCATTAAAATCGTAAATGTCCTTCCCTGCTAATTGTAATTTCCCTTCGTCGGGATATAAATTAAAACGCCCCATAATTAACCTCAACCCCTTCCTAATTATTTATTACTATTGAATTGATTTTTACATTCTAAATATTTCGTTTTTGAATTTTGAGTATTTTCAACTTTGTCACTAAAACTCGCAGCAATTTGTTGTCGATGTAACAACATTTTATCTTGATTATTTTTTTTATAATACCTTACTACTAAGGTTATTTCGGTTATACTCATTGGGTGGTCCTTAGTATCTTTGGCAGAATTAAAGCCGATAACAATTGATGCATTTCTAAATTTATCATATTCTAACTTCAAATTATCATTTATTATCTCTTTAAATTGTGACTCTGTTAAACTATAACTAATGCTACTAGGCTCACTAAACTCTTTTATATCTTTGGTGGGTTTCATTTTAACTATACCTTGTAAACCTTCGACAATTAAATTAATAGTCGACACATCTAATTTAGGATTTTCACTTTGAGCTTCACCATTTTTGTATATAATATTGGTACTATATATGTCCTCTTTTTTATAATTTTTTGTTGTATCTTTCTCTTTTTCACTATCAATATCAGTAGTTAATACTTGATTTGTATTTCCATATAAAACTTTATCTTTTGTATTGTATATTCCATCAATAGTTTGATATATCGTTCTATCATGCATCCCATCTTCTTTTTCTTCTTTAGTAACAAAAATCATTTGTTCTTTCAAATGCGCATACCCATCATCACTCGCAGACATTACCGTTTTCATATCTCCTTCATCTAACGCCTTTACCAATCTTTCATACTCAATTTTTGTCCCTGTTTGAGGCTTTGTTTTAGATGAACCACATCCGCCCAATAAAGACGCGACTATCGTCATAATAAGCATCCCCTTAACTTTCTTTTTCTTCATACCGTCACCTCATTCGTTACTCTTGGCATTTTCAGTTTGATTATGCTTCCTTTTACATAATAGTATACTTCATCTTTTCCTAAAGCTGGTTCGTTACTTACATACTTGATGTTGAAAATGCTTTGGTCGTTTAGAGGCATTGCGATGATTGCTGTTGTTAGTTTACTTCGCATTTTCAATGGCAATGCATCTCTGTTTCGGTCCATATATTCATGATGCCCAGCAAAGATAAAGTAGATGCCTACTGCACGAGATGAATCTATTAAGGTTGCTGCCGCTACGTCGTCGATGTAAACAAGTCGATTCAATTCTTCAACGTTTGCGATAACAATGAGTTGTTTTGCGAATGTTGGTATTTCTCTACCTTCTTGTCTTGCTTGTGCTAATTCATTGGATCGTTCGCGAATAGTTTCCATCCACTGCTTGAGATGTGTATTTACATCATTTTCTGCTACGATGTAATGGGTCACATTCTCTTTATATTGAACAAATCCGTATTCGCTTGTATCTACTAACATTACACTTTCAAAATAGGGTTCTGTTGCAAAGTTTTTCTAAGGGAAGTTAAAATGTAAGAAACATGAGGCGAGGAGAATACTATATGGGATATTTTAAAGGAAAACAATTTAAGAAGGATATTATTTTAGTAGCCGTTGGCTACTATTGTCGTTTTTCTTTAAGCTATCGCGATATCTCTGAACTTTTGAGAGAGCGTGGCATATCGGTTCATCCAACAACTATTATGCGTTGGGTCCATGAATATGGAAATTTGATCTATCAAATCTGGAAGAAGAAAAACAAAAAGGTACAATCATCGTGGAAATTAGATGAAACTTATATAAAAGTGAAAGGAAAATGGCGTTATTTATATCGTGCGATCGATAAAGGTGAATATACATTGGATATTCACCTTCGAAAAACAAGAGATCATCAGGTGGCATATGCTTTTATGAAAAGATTGGTGAAGGCTTTTGGAGAACCAACAGTTCTCACAACAGACAAAGCCCCAGCGCTACTTTGCGCGTTTAACAAATTAAAAGAACAAGGTTTTTATAGACGTACAACTCATTGTACAGTCAAACATTTGAACAATCTCATTGAACAAGACCATAGACATGTAAAAAGGCGTTTTGCCAAATCCGCAGGATTTCAAAGCCTTCGTCATGCTTCACGTACCTTGAAAGGTATTGAAACCGTTCATGCTCTATATAAACGAAAACGAAGTTTGCAACAACCAAATTTCGTTTTTTCGACGTATCATGCATTACAACAATTACTAACGATGGCATAAAATCCATCTGCAATCATACCAACTTTTTCTCTGTTAAAAAACTTTGCAACAGAACCAATTATTTTCTATTCCTTTACAATTAATTACTTTAACATTTCCCCCAATTCATTCCCAATTCTCCCTAAAGGCTCATTAGCTTTAACACGTTCATTAAAATCTGCCTTCCATATAAAGAAATCAGATAATCCTCCTCTTGGTGGATATAGATTACTATAAATTAATTTTATTTCATTTATAACATCATCAAAGTCTATATAATTATTATTTTGGCATTCATTTAAAATATTAATTACATATATAACTTCAGATATCTGATAATCTATATCACATTTCTTATTTTCCTCTAATATTACACCCAATTCACTAAAAGATTTTTCTAATTTATCTATTACTAACTTACTTGAACTCACTATCATACCTCCTATTTTATTGGTGTTTCACTTAAAGACTCTACCCCATTAATCTTCCATGGTTCCGAAATGAAAATTTGATTACAATTTTCTCCACCAAGGTAATGCCCTCCTTGATATCCAACCGGCCCTTCATATATTGTAGTTCCTTTAGGAATTTTTATTGCGTATGTTGATTCTATTGGCGAAGTAGCTGTCAGTACACCTGTTTTAGGATCTATCCATTGAGCTTTAACCGCAGAATATATCCGTATAATTAAATATAATCTATTCTAAAAGGTTCTTTAAATAACTTCTTATATCCTCTTGTTCGATTCTAGTGACCTTTTCATCCATATTTTGAAATTTCAAAATAGACTCCTTAATTTCTATTAAAGCATCTACTTCCTGTATTGGAACCTCTTTTTTAAAAACAAATTGTTCCATCTTTTCAAATCCATAATTTCTAGCTTCTTTTTCATCACTTGTACCTAGCGTAATTTTATTTATTTCCAGTATAAACTTACCTATTGCCCATGGAACAAATTCTTTTTCTTTATATATTACCTTGTATTTCAATTTATAAGCCATCTCTACCTCATTAATATCAACCTCTTTTATATATATTACTTTCGAAACGAATCCTTGTTCAAATTTTAATTCTTTAAATCCATATTTTATAGATTCATTTGAATTACTTATAAGCTTCAGTTTATTATCCGATACATTTAATCTATACAAATTATTTTTATGAATAGCATAGTCCCTCATAATTTATTATATTTCCCTCCTAATCAACTATAATCCATCCCAATTCTTCATTAAATTCAAGTTTTGTTGCTACATTGCCAGTTTCTGAATCTATAATATTCAATATATCTCCATCTTGGAAAGCTCTTGCATAACCCCTTTCATATGAAAATTCTGGTAATGCAACATTCTTACTTCCTGTAAACCCTCTTGCAGTAAATGGATAATTATCAGCATTAGCTCCCCACCTTGGAAGCGTCAACTTTGATGGATCATTTTCTATATATTCAATAGCCCCATAAAACTTATCTGGTGCATCAATTGGTGTTGATACACCATTTACTCCATGATCTACTTTCCCAATTATTTATTATTTGTGTACCGTGCTTTATAATCTACATATTCTTTTTTGGCGTCTTTATTGTTACCTTCTTTTCTATTAAAATATGTTGATATCTGTAATGCATATTTTAATAAATTCCCCTCATCGTTCTTTTTCTTGTAGTCTACATAAATACTTAATTCCAGTATCTGCTTTGGATTTTTTGCGCCGTCAAGATGAAGCACAATTGTCGCCCTACTATATTCATCATATTGTATTTTTAATTTGTCATTAATAATACTTTGAAATTCTGATTCAGTTAAGCTATATCCAACTGTATTAGGCTGATCAAACTTTTTGATATCATTGCCTGGCTTCATCTTTAGTTTCCCTATTCCTTTTAAACGGTCCACAATTAAGTTAACGTAAGAAACATCAACATTAGAATCACTTTGTACTTGCCCATTTTTATACATAATATTTGCACTATAAACGGTTCCTTCTTTATAATTTTT
The DNA here is from genome assembly GCF_003264205.1 of Bacillus sp. SRB_8. Classification (NCBI taxonomy): domain Bacteria; kingdom Bacillati; phylum Bacillota; class Bacilli; order Caryophanales; family Bacillaceae; genus Bacillus; species Bacillus sp. SRB_8. Next base: position 19,998 of record NZ_NADT01000043.1, read on the forward strand.
GTTTGTCCCTTTTTCCTTTTCATTCTCTATATCAGTAGTAATTTCTTGTGTTGTACCTCCATATAAACTTTTATCCTTCGTATTATATACACCTTCCGTATTTTGATAGATTCTTTTAACGTGTCTTCCATCTTCTTTTTCCTCATACGTACTATATATATCTCTTTGTGTCACATGTGCATATCCATCATCACTTGCAGACATAACCTTCGTCATATCTCCTTCTTCCAAAGCCTTTACAAATGGTTCATACTCAATTTTCGTTTCTCCAAAACTACATCCGCCTAATAAAGACGCAACTATCGTCATAATAATCATCCCCTTAACTTTCTTTTTCTTCTTCATACCATCACCTCATTCGTTACTCTTGGCATTTTCAGTTTAGTAATATTTCCCTTTACATAATAGTATACTTCATCTTTTCCTAAAGCTGGTTCGTTACTTACATACTTGATGTTGAAAATGCTTTGGTCGTTTAGAGGCATTGCGATGATTGCTGTTGTCAGTTTACTTCGCATTTTCAATGGCAATGCATCTCTATTTCGGTCCATATAGTCGTGATGCCCAGCCAAGATAAAGTAGATGCCTACTGCACGAGATGAATCTATTAAAGTTGCTGCCGCTCCATTTTGCTGATTTCACATAACTTTTTAGATCATTACTTTTATCATAAGATGTACGTAGCGCCTCTTGAATTGCTTTGGAATATTGAACGGCTTGCTGTAAGTCGCTATCAATAATCTCAACTTTCCCCATCTTTCTCACTTCCCTTCTGCTGCTTTTGCATTGGCCTTATCTCTGTAATACACGTACCGATCATAAGGCACTTGTCTAGCTGCCGTTAAACTAGACTTTTTCTTTTCTCTTCTTTTCCATACATTTCTTAGCTCGGCCCATCTCTTCTCGATTTGAAACGTACTGGGCTGCAGCATCTAGTGTTTTAAAATTTCGTTACTGTCGGATGTGTTTTACATTTTTAGCACTTATTTAATTTAGCTAGTTATTCTTCAATTGCATAAATACAAAAAAATGACCTCGGATCAATATCCGAAGCCATTTTTAACCTTATATTCTCAAGAACCTTTTTGTAAAACCCTTCATTTTATATGGGTACAGTTCAAATATAGAAAGGGGAAGGCTTATAATTTTTATTCCTTCGTTTCAACTACCTGATCTGTCTGCTCTTTTTTCTTTGTTTCAATTACCTTTTCTACAAACTCATTACGCCACATTTTAAATTTAGAAGCAAATTGGCCTTCAATTTTGTTTCGGTATCCCTCAAATTGGACTTGTACAATATCTGAATGATTAAAGAGTTTATATGTTTCTTCTGTCAAGCCTAATGGATATAATACTCCTCCATAATCATAGAATGTTGTATCATCCAATAATATCCCTCTTGTTGTAATAACATAATCTGCATCTTCATCAGAACTTAATCTTACTACACTTCCTAATGGTAATACCTTCTCCATATAATCTTTCATATTAATTAACCGTCCCTTTTAATGCATTAATTTTCTCTTCTATTTTTTGCCGTTTTCTTTCTAACTGACGAATTCGATCCATGAATGCATCTCGTGTTTTCCCATTCATATGTGTATCAATACTGCTCTCTAAATTTCTAATATCTGTTGTTAAAGAAGCTGCAGTATTTTCAAGTTGTTTCACTACACTCAATATTTGATCTCGCCCGCCGTTATCCGAAAATGTACTATGAACTTTACTCATAATCAAATGCAAATCCATAACATTTCTCCTTACTTATATATTCTATAAATATCCGAAACTTCCAGACTACTTTTAGAACCCTTTAATAATATGCTACCGCCCCTAACTCTTCGTCTTTTGCCATCATGGAAGTAACTGCAGAGGAAACATCCTCATTTAATTGCCTTAAATCTTTTGCTAGCTCCTTCACATCTTTAGAAATTTCACCAAGCAATGAACGATCTATGCCTTTTCTGCTATCGTTCATAAAGAGATTAAGAAGTGATTGACGATGGCTTCTTATATGACTTTCTACAACTGCAGTAATATTTGTATCCATGACAAAATCACCTTTAAACACATCCACAATATCTTTCAAAAGAGATGGTGCTACTTCTCTTGCGATTGCCATAATTTCACCTGGGTTCAAATACACCATAAGAGCTCCCACAAAAACATCTATCGCTGCATTAAAGACTGCTTTTAATACTTCTAACACTTTCTCTTTACATGTAGCTAACTTCGTTTCAATCAAATCAATTGCTGCATCTACCTTACTTTTAATTTCTATGCTAACTGCCATACTAAACTTAATGGCTTCTATTGTAACTTGAGACTTTAGCCCATCAAACTTTTTGTTTAATCTAGAAATACTTTCTTCCACCTGACCCTTTATTTTTCTAAACTCTCTTCCAGCTTGTACACCGTCTGAATATGCAAACAAGGTCGCTATTAAAGGTGCCAGTGGTGTCCCTGTTAGTATAAACTTTACTGCTGAACCTCCTGCCGCTTCCTCTACTGGAGAAACCTTTCTGTCAAACACTTTATATATAGTTCCTGTATACAAAGCTCCTGACGATCGGGCAAGCTCTAAGAATCCAGGAATCCCATCAAACCCTGTATCGTTAGAACTTGGTAATTTATCAAACCATATTAGCTTATCATTCTCCCCATAATCTTTTTTTGTAAAAACGTAAGAATGCCATGCTTGGTTTGGAATTATATACATTCTTCCAGGAATGATAAAATCAGCTGCGTTTATCCCAAGGTGTAGTGGATCATTTTCATTAATAATATTCCTAATGTTCTTCATATCAAATCCGTCACCGAATTTTTCAACATCTCGACTTAGAACAGGAGCTGGATTTAATGTTAACGCTTCAATATTATCTTCTCGATGTCTTAATGCTACCGTGTCAGCTATACCACCACCTAATGAATGTCCTGTTACACTAATTTGCGCATCAGGGTTATTATGTCTAACCTTCGTATAAAACAAATCACCTTGATCGTACTGCTTTACCGCAAGATCCTCGTTCCAATCTCCCAATGCTATTTTATTTGCACCCGTTATATTGTGAAGACCAATTTCACCGTCTGTTTTTGCATCCGTTCCATCTTCTGTTCCTACATATGTTATTACAATTTCTCCTGTTGTCTTATCTTTAAAAGCATATGCTGCAAATCCTGTATTTTCATCTACTTGATGATCCACAAGCTCTGCATTAAAATTTTCTTGTAATCTCTTTATATTTTCTTCTTTGGTTAATTTATTATACGGATCTTTTCCCCCTCTATAAGCATATATATCCTGACCAGCTAGCTCCAATTTCCCCCAATCAGTAGCTACTTTTAACCTTTTAGTGGGTTCCTGTTTCTCATTATTCTCCATACTAGGTTATCTCCTTTCTTAATTATTTATTATTTATTATTTTTTGTACTGTGCTTTATAATCTACATATTCTTTTTTAGCGTCTTTACCATTATCTTGTTTTCTATTAAAGTATGTGTGTATCTGCAACGCATACCTTACTAAATTCCCCTCATCGTTCTTTTTCTTGTAGTCTACATCAATACTTACTTGCAGTATCTGCTTTGGTTTTTTTGCGGCGTCAAGATAAAGTACAATTGTCGCCCCACGATATTCATCATATTGTATTTTTAGTTTGTCATTAATAATACTTTGAAATTCTGATTCAGTTAGTTTATATCCAACGGTATTAGGCTGATCAAATTTTTTAATATCACCACCTGGCTTCATCTTTAGTTTCCCTATTCCTTTTAACCGATCCACAATTAAATTAACGTAAGAAACATCAACATTGGAATCACTTTGTACCTGCCCATTTTTATACATAATATTTGTACTATAAACAGTTTCTTCTTTATAATTATTATTTGTACTTTCTTTCTTTCTATTATCTATATCAGTAGTAATCTCTTGTGTTGTATCTCCATATAAGCTTTTATCTTTCGTATTATATACACCTTCCGTAGTTTGATAGATTGTTTTACTGTGCTCTCCATCTTCTTTTTCCTCATACGCACTATATATACCTCTTTGAAACACATGTGCATATCCATCATCACTCGCAGACATAACCTTCGTCATATCCCCTTCATCCAAGGCCTTTACAAATGGTTCATACTCAATTTTCGTTTCTCCAAAACTACATCCGCCTAATAAAGACGCAACTACCGTCATAATAATCATCCCCTTAACTTTGTTTTTCTTTTTCATACCATCACCTCGTTCGTTACTCTTGGCATTTTCAGTTTAGTAATATTTCCCTTTACATAATAGTATACTTCATCTTTTCCTAAAGCTGGTTCGTTACTTACATACTTGATGTTGAAAATGCTTTGGTCGTTTAGAGGCATTGCGATGATTGCTGTTGTTAGTTTATTTCGCATTTTCATTGGTAATGCATCTCTGTTTCGGTCCATATATTCATGATGCCCAGCAAAGATAAAGTAGATGCCTACTGCACGAGATGAATCTATTAAAGTTGCTGCCGCTACGTCGTCGATGTAAACAAGTCGATTCAATTCTTCAACATTTGCGATAACAATGAGTTGTTTTGCGAATGTTGGTATTTCTCTACCTTCTTGTCTTGCTTGTGCTAATTCATTGGATCGTTCGCGAATAGTTTCCATCCAATGCTTGAGATGTGTATTTACATCATTTTCTGCTACGATGTAATGGGTCACATTCTCTTTATATTGAACAAATCCGTATTCGCTTGTATCTACTAACGTTACACTTTCAAAATAGTCTTTATTCGTTTGAGAAATGATACTTGATACAACTTGTTTTCTTATACTATCGTCTACACTATAAATCATTAAGTGATCATTTACCGCACTATCATGGGCAACAACTTCCACTTCTTTAAAGTCAAGACCCATTGGAATTTGTCCTAATTGTAATGCTTGTTTCACTTGTTTATGGTTACGATATGTCATTAAGTCAATTACTTCTGGCATCATTGGAATCGCTTTAGGAAGCTCTCCTTGCCATGCTTCATCCATTTCATGTGCTTCTTGTTGTAACAACTGAATTTGCTGCAATTCGTCTTCTGCTGTTGTTGGTAATGCTGTTTGGAATAATGTAGGATTTTCTAGTTTTATCAGTGCACGTCCTGTAATTTCTTCAATCTTAATATCAGATCGTCCTACAATACTTGATACTTCACTATGATCAATCATGTACAGACAAGGTTGTACCTTAATGTTATTGTATAGTTGAATGCGTAGTGCACTTTGTCTACCAGCACTAATCAATGTATGAATTCCTACACTTGCACCTTCTCTGACAACTTGCATCATAAGCATTTCAAACTCTTCGTAAAATCTAGCTTCTTTTACCGCATCGTAATTATCAATTGCTACAATGATATTCGGAACTTTATTTCCGCTAGCTTTTTCATACATTTCTAAGCTTGCTACGTCATATTGACTTAACATGCGCTTACGAGCTTTCATTTCTTGATTTAATCGTTCTACCAATTTTAAGCATTTTTCTGTTTCGTCAATTGTAATTGTATCCGCCACATGAGGTAATCCTTTTAATGGTAAAAGACCATTTGTTCCAAGATCGATTAAGTACACATGCAAATGCTCCGGACTATGCTGACGTGTCACATCCATAATAACTGTTTGTAAGAACGTTGATTTTCCGTATCCTGGACTTGAGAAGACTGCAACGTGACCGTCTTTACTTATGTCTAACGTAAGCGGTGTTTGTGCTTGTAGTTCAGGCTGGTCTAGTAAACCAACTGTTGCTTGTAATGGTTTCTTTTCACCTGACCATGCTTCTTTAAAGTTTACTGGATGTAAGTCTTGTAAGAATATTTTCTCTGGAAGCGGTGGTAACCACGGTCTTGGTAATGCTTCAATTCGATTTTCTTCTGTGTAATCATGAATATAATCGATAACCGCATCAAGTTCAGTCGGTACAGTTGTGATTTCCGTTTTGTTTCCGAGTCCACTCAAGTCCTCACTCAAAATCTCATACTGCCCAAGCTCATTAATCGCATAGATCGTCGTATCTAGCTGTTCTTGGTCCTCTTTGTTTTCAATATAATCCGCTCCGCTCCATGCACTTTGGAACAGTTCATAGATTTCGTTATTTCCGACTTGTAAGTACGCGCGGCCTGGCAGTGTAATTTCTGCGGCATCTGGTGTTTTTAAGATTTCGTTACTGTCGGATGCGTTTTGTACTTTTAGTGCTAATTTGAATTTGGAGTTACTCCAAATTTGGTCATCTACGACCCCGCTCGGTTTTTGCGTTGCTAGGATTAAGTGGATTCCTAGTGAACGACCGATACGTGCCGTTGATACTAATTCTTTCATAAATTCAGGTTGTTCTGATTTTAACTCAGCAAATTCATCTGAAATTAAGAATAGGTGCGGCATTGCTTCTTTCGCTTTGCCTTGTTTGTATAGTTTTTGATATTGGTTAATATGGTTTACATCATATTCGCCAAATAGACGTTGACGTTTTTGTAATTCTGCTTTAATCGATGCAAGGGCACGCATACTTTGAGCACCGTCTAAGTTCGTAATTGTTCCTAATAAATGCGGTAAGTTCTTGAATAAGTTTGCCATTCCGCCGCCCTTATAGTCGATCAGTAGGAATGCGACTTCATACGGATGGAAGTTTACCGCTAAAGATAAAATGTACGATTGAATAATTTCTGATTTACCAGACCCCGTTGTACCTGCGACTAATCCATGCGGTCCGTGTGCTTTTTCGTGTAAGTTCAAGTTGACGATGTCATCTTTACCACGTAAGCCCAGCGGTACAGCTAAACTTTTAAATGTTTCGTTTTTCGCCCAGCGAGCCTTAATGTTTAGTTCATGAATTTTTTCAACGCCGTACATTTCAAGGAATGTAACACTTTCTGGAATACTGTTTCTTAAGTTTTGCAAGTGATTCAGCGGTGCTAATGCACGAGAGAGCTCTTCTTTGTTGAAACCATCTGGGAAGTAATCGAGCGTAAAGTGGCGATTCACTAGTTCACCTTTTTCTAAGATAACATTCCCGTTTTTCGCATCGCGAATATCAATAACTGTTTTCACATGTTCCGGTAAACTTTGCATCACATCTTCTACAAAGATGAGAGATACACCAAGTTCGCTCGGGTCTTCGTTAAAGAACTCCATTACACTATGATCTAAAATTAGTTTTTCATCTGTAATCAATACAACGTAATGAGGTGCAAAATACATTTTTTCATTGGAATTGCCTTTTTCATCTAATGCTAATTTGCGTTCCTTCAGGATTTGATACAAACTGTTCAATACTTGATCTCGGCTTCGGTCATGATACACGAACCCGCGAACATTAATATCTCGTAAACTCGCATGCGGTAACCAGCGCATCCACTCCCAGCTTGCTTTTTCTTCTTCTGGGAAAATCGTAATGAATTGTAAATCATAATAACTATGAAACAGAGCTGTTTGCATAACGAGCATTTGCAGCTGTTCGATTACTAATTTTCGTTGTCCGATATAACCTACCGGGCCATTCACTAAGTCGGTCACAACTGGTACATTCTCTAAACCCATATATTGCGAACGTAAGCCGCTTGCAGCTTCTACTAATTCATCTTTGTTTTGCGTAAACTCTTCTTTGTTAAACTGAATTTCAAAACTAGAATCAACGCGGCCCAGTCCAACCCGATATGTCAAGAAATCATGGTGGAACATTGTTTTTTCATAGATTTGCGAATCTACTCTTACTGCCATATCACGAATTTGTTCAATGTTTGGATAGTGATAATCTAAAGCGTGCCTTTGCTCTTCACTTGCGGCATACAATTCTTGCGTTTTCTGCTTCAAATAATTTTGATAACTTTCATTCCGTTCTTTCGTATCAATTCTGTATTTCTTTAAATTCTTTAAATATGTGGTTAATGCAATAATTACTGTTACCACTGTCATCCCGAGTGATGCGATAATAAAAATCCCGCGGGGCTGAAAGATTGAAACGACTACAGTCAACACGATCATCACAATCGGCGGGACGATCATCTGTGCCAGTTGTTCACTTGGTTTTGACGGTAGGTGAGATGGCTTTCCAATCGTGAGTTTTTCCTCTGGCTCACGGTAAATAATCCGCGGGGAACGATGATAATTCGGATATTCATCACCTAAATCATTATCAGCTTCCATTAAAGGTGTTAATTTTGATGTAATGCGATTAGGTGAAGCTAATATTTGAATATCTTCTTTCCCAACTTTGATTGTTACACCATCAAAATACAGTTGATCGCCTGGTTCAAGCATTGCCTCACCAGTCATGCGAAAAAAGTTGTGATATACATAGCCGTCATTCACAACGACTTTAAAGCAATCTCCCCATGTTTCACGGATAAACAGCAAGTTAGCAGCTGTCATATTTTTAATTGTCACATCATCGCGATCCGTTGCGCCAAACGAAATACTATACTTGGACGCCATGTCATACACATACTCTTCTCCTGCATCCGTTAAGTAAAAATGCATTTGTTTCTCTTTCGTAATATCTAGAGTCACATGTTCATTTGCACGTAATGCTTCATCCTCAAGTTTCCATGCTTCGCCGTCCCACTTCACCACTACACGCGTTTCCAAGTCCGCGTAAGTAACTGTGTCGGACCATTCATTTCCGATTGTGACTAATTCACGTTTTTTCGGATTAAGATGACATTTATGTAGTTGATTACCGTAACTAATTGTTAGTAGTTGTACCATCTCTATCTCCCGTTTCTTTTATTTTTATTTCGTTTGATGTCTAGTTCTCTTTATTTCCTGATGGGTTCTTATTTGATAAGTCATCTGAGGAATTTGTATTATATTTTTTTTGGTAATCTTCCAATTGTTTCTGATATTTCTGTACTTTTTCTTCACGCGCTGAACCAGTCAACTTCGGATCATTTTTCACTTGTTCAATTTGTTTAATTAATCCGTACATAATCAATTGCGGATCATCGATATATTTCGCAAGATCTAAAGACTTAGAGAAATCTCCGCGCCCATTGTAAATCCAATATAATAAATAATTTTTATCACTTTTTAGACTCACATTCTTCATAATTGCTGCTTTTTGATCATCTGTTAGTTTTTCTGCCTTTACGTATGAAGAAGCTAAAACATATTTAGATGCATCCGGTAGTTTTTCAGGATCTTGCTCCTTTAAAGTGCTAATTACTTTATCGTAGTCTGTCGCCAAGAAATTCTTATCTGCCTCTAACAATTTATTTTGATACGGCATTTTTACAAAACTGAAATAGCCAAGCGGTACTGCGAGAACAATCGAAGCAACAATCATAAAAATGGATAATCGTTTAAATAAACGGAATCGTTTTTTCGGCACAAGCTGCATATTTTTCTCTGTTGTCGTTTGTTCTCTTCTGTAATGCTCATTTAACAACTTTACAAGGTCATCAAATGTACCAACCTCAACGACATTACGTTCGAATGCTGTATCTTTTGCATTGTTCAATGAACCAGAATACAATTCATCAAAACTATATTTTTTCGAGAATATTGCGACAACTAAACATTTATACTGACGTAAAAACTTCTCATCATCTAAGCGATACGGTGGTACAATATCACGGATACCACGATAAACTAGATAGGGCATATAATTGTCATCAAATACTAGATTGTCTGGATGAAGGAAGAAAGTTTTTCGCGTTTGTAAGCACTCTTGAAAACGAGCAACATTAAGCAATAATCGTAATTTATCGTTCTTTCCTAGTTTGTGTACATCTTCCCATTCCTTTGTATATCCCTTAACGTTGAACTCAAATGTAAACATATCTTCATGATCTTCTACTGTAGCCGGTACAAAGAAGTTAGATTTTTCTGTGATTAACTCCAGTTGCCGCATGTCCTTCACACGCGTCTGTGATTTCGATAATTTCAATGTCCGTATATGCTCAGTCGTTTCAAATAGATACTGCATCGAATCTAGCTGAATCGTTCTCTCTGTCATAGTCTCTTACTCCTCTTTTTCATGTTCTTTTCTATATAAATTCATTTTGATTTTTCAACATATAAGTCGCTGCTATGTTGAAGTGATCCACTCTTGCTTTCTAGCTTTGTTTTTTGGCAAAAGCAGTAACTGACCGCTTCTATGCACGGTCAGTTACTCTCACCTAACTAAAAAGAAAGATTTTAATTCTACAAAACTTTTAATATATCCCCGTCCGTTACCTGATAATCAATTAACCGATCATCGTCAGTGAGTAACAGTTCTTTATTAACAACCTTAATAGCGCAGCGAGAAACTTCTATCACATCAAGTTTTAGTGCTTCAGCAATGTTCATGAGCAGCTGTTTGACGGGCTGGTGGGTCGGGATACGCAGATCATATAATCTGCTATCCCATTTACTAAAGTCAATTGTGACATTAATATGTGTTTGTCCTGCCATACTTCCTTCTCCCTTACTGCCAAATTTTCCGTATTACAACATAAATGCCGCAGCAAATTGCTAGTACTACACCAGATAGGATTCCTATCATTTGTGTACTGATAGGCTCCGTTTCTAGTTGATTAGTGTTTTGGTCAGCGTTAACAGCGTTGCTAACCGTATAATTTTGAGCAAACAAGCTGTTTTGTCTGTCCTTCACAGTTGTATCCTTCTTGTCTGATGTTACAAACAATGAGTCATTTAATGCTTTCGTTTCGCCCTCTATTTGTTTCTGCTTCTCTTTAATTACATCTTTTGTTTGTTCTTTAAACAAGTCTGGTGCGTGTTTTTCAAGCTCAGTTTCTTGGGGTTCCTTTTGTTCCTTTTCGACTTTTTCCTGTTGCATCTGTTCCACACGATCCGTTTTCAAATCTATCTTTCCGTTATGATCAAGATAGCTGCCCGTATCAGCGTGAAGGGACGACGGAGCAAGAAAAAGCAACAAAAAAACAGTAATGAAACTAGCTCGTATGAGAATCAGCTTCATATTCATCCCTTTCTTCTGCCCGGTATTTGCGTATGACGAATAAGTTTACCACAAGGCCAATAGCGACAGCTGCCATTAAACTATACATAATAGTCGACCAATTTGCTCGGTCGTTTGCAAAACCAGTAATCATAATCTCAATATATTGAAGCGGTGAAAATTCACGTATTTTAGCAGCAGTCGACATTTTATCAAGATTCAACCCAACTGCATCTGTCAGGAACAGATACAGGCTAAACGTGGCTAGCAAAATAAACATTCCGACCATTTTCATTTGGCGTAATAAGTAGCCTGAAATGAGAACTAGCACTAACATAATGCTGGTAAACATGCTGATCCATACTGGGAATTCTGCATGACTAATTTTCAATAAATAGCCTGAAATACCGCCAATTAGAATCCCTTCAACTATTCCAATACCAACTTGAACAGCCGTAGTTGGTACGTTTTTCAGTACCAATGACATCTCTTCCTCAAAAGCACTTTTTTCTATACGTTTTCGTTCTTGGTTTGAAATTACATAAGCTGTAAATAGAGAAACAATGAAGCAAATCAGTACTAATAAATATGGTGTAAACGTATCTGCGGCTACAACAACACCATCGTTTTTCTTTTGCACTGGGTTTGCAAGGAAGCTATATAAATTTTCGTTTTGTCGATCGCCAACGCGACTGTTTGCGAGAACTTTCGTGAAATTTTTCAAGTAATCTTTATCATCAATTAGTTTCTTACTTAGATCACCCGAAAGCCTTGTCGCCTGACCAACTAGCGAATCTCCACTATCTTGAATCGTTTTCGCCTGGTCATCAATATTATCAAACGTTTTATACACATCGTCAGTTGATATTAAGTTACCCTTCGACTGATCAGCGAGTGTCTGACTTTGTATAAAAATAGACTTGAATTCCCCGTCTAACGCAAGCGTCGCCGTTTGTTCACCATCACTATTTGTCACAACTTTCCCTTGTTGATCGATTAGTTTATTGCTTGTTTCACGCCATGTTGCTAAATTTTTTAACGTTTGCGTAAGATTCGTATTCATCGCGTTTGCTTGCTCAGTTGTCTGCTTAATTACTTCTGTTAAATGTGTAGAATTTTTATCTGCTTCATCAACCAATTGAAGATAAGCATCTACTTTGTCTTTCAAATCTTTTGTTTGTTGCTGTACTTCTTCTGTCGTTTGCTTAGCAATGTATTCCGCTAATAAGTCAAGCACATCGCGTTTGTTGAACAGGTAGTATAATGAATTTTGATGTGATTCTGTTAAATCCGTAAGTGATTTTTGATTAAAATTCTCCGGTAAATCGGCTGATGCCTCAAACCCGTAATACAAGTTATACATGTTAGATAGTTTTTGATAATTTTTAATCGTATCTTCAACTGCTTGTATAAGCTTATTAGTCGCATTCGAATCTAACGACGACATAACTTGGTGAGTAATGTAATTATTATTTACAGGTTTCCATTCCCCTTCTGTATTCGTCTCTTCATCTTTTTTAGGGGGCTGCTCTGTTTGTGTCTCTCCATCACTTTTTCCTGGCTGTTCTGTTTGTGTCTCTCCATCACTTTTTCCTGGCTGTTCTGTTTGTGTCTCCCCATCACTTTTTCCTGGCTGGCTACCACCATTTTGCGTTTGACCGCCACCTTCACCTGGCTGGCTACCACCATTTTGCGTTTGACCGTCACTTCCACCTGGCTGGCTACCACCATTTTGCGTTTGACTGTCACTTCCACCTGGCTGGCTGCCACTATTTTGCGTTTGACTGTCACTTTTTTTTACCTTCTTCAAAGGATTTTGATAAGTAATCGTACGTGATTCACCTAGTATAGGCGGTTCAGTTGGTTTTGGTTTCATGTCAGATGATGGATTATCAATGACATAATCTGTATCCTCTTGTGTCAAATTCCAACTCCAAGTTACAGGCTCAAAGACAGAAATATTACTTTTAGCATTTTTTAAACGTAATGTCGCTTTAATTTCGAAATCGCCTTTGTCTGTAGCTGGCAAAACAACTTTTTTATTTTCAAGGTACTCCTCTGTGTAATCTGCTTCATTTCCGATAACCAGTTTTACACTTGTCACTTCATAATCGTCTGGTACATTTAATGTGATATATTGCCCTTCTTTTTTCGTAGCTGGCAATACTGCTTTATCGTTTACTTCAACACCAGATGTCGTCAAATTATCTTTAATTTTTTTTATCATTTCCACCATTGGAATAGTATCTGTACCTCGCGCAGGTGTGTAAAGTTTTTCCGCATTATATTTATTTGTGATATCAATAACATTTTCCAGTTCTTTCTTCGTCCCATCTGATAAACCAATGTTTTGAATATCATCTTTATTTAATGACGGTAACTGATTAATAGCCTCTTGAATCTTTTGATTCGCACGATTATCCGGTGCATCAAAGAATTTATTTAAATACACGTCTTGATGACCCTCAGAAGAATTTGAAATTTCCCGCTTTAGCTTTTCAGTTATTGATGCCGTAAGCTCTGGTCCTAGTCTATTTGCTAACTCAGTGTTGTGACTGCGAATTTTCGCACTGTTATCACTCAAATACTTTTGCATACCAGCTGAATCCGATAAAATATTAGGCTGCTCTTCTTTCAACTGAAATTGATCGTAAATTACTTTATTCGCTAATTCTAAATTAGCAAATTGTTGCATTATATCTGTTGTATTCATACTTTGGTCAAACTGAGTCAACTGTGTCGAGAAATCCTTTAAGACAAGGCCATTTGCTTCCTTCATTTTATTAAAATCACCAAAAGCTGTCTGACTGGTCTGATTGGATTTCATACCTTCATTCAAATTGTTGCTAAACCCATTTAAAATCTCTTGTAACCCTTTAAAACTGCCTTTCGCCACACCTGTTTGATCTTGAACACTTTTAAACTGCTGTGTGTAACCAGCTAGCGGGCTATGAACCTCTTTATTGTACACATCGGTGTAAGTTTGTTCTTTTTTTACAAAAGTTGTAATGTTATCCTGCGCATTTTGCAAGTTTCCGATAATGCTAGCGAAATAAACATCGATAATTCGGCTGTTGAAATCTCCAAGTATCGAACTTGCTGTTTTTTCTGCTTCTGCTTTTATATCATTATTACCAGTTGTATTTACCTTGTAGTTAAGCGTCACCTTTTCCGGCGCATTCGACTCAATTGATAATGCTTTTTTGGAAAAATCGTTCGGAATAACGATCATCATATTATAGACGTTACGTGATAGTCCGCTTTCTGCTACCCCGCGGCTAACTACATACCAATCGTGCTTATTATCTTTTTCCACACTCGTAATAAATTCATTACCAAATTCAATCTTTTTGCCACCCAGGTTTGCACCTTGATCTTCGTTAACCAGCGCAACCGTCATCTTTTGTGTTTCTTTATCACTCTTTCCTTTCTTCACTTGATTCAGTGCTAGAAAGGATGTTCCAGTAGACAGCGCAAGCGTCAGTATAATAAAAAATACTATGCTCCACTTTATTTTTTTCACACATCACCACTCCTGCTAGTAAAACTCTTTGTCTGTATACTGTTATTCGCTTACTTCTAGTAGTCGCGAAAACGGATACTCCTTTTCATACCCACAATAAGGTGAAACTTTCATTAGTAGGAGCTTTACTATCCGCTAATGCGGGAGAGATGCAAACAAACTTCAAGCTACCTTATACTTTTTTTACTAAGCATTTATATTTATTTTGTAGTATAATCCCAAGAAAAATGGCAGCATCTCTCCCTTTTTTACAAATAACCCCAATAAATAAACCACGCAGCACTTGCTGCGTGGCTCACTACTCAGAGAATTTACTCGCGCCCGTTACTATGTAAAGCATGAAAAATCCCCTAATCTACTAACAAACATCACCGTAATTAGCTAAGTCCAAAATTACGGGATAAGTCTTGATCATGTCGAGCCACAGCATCTGCTGTATCCTTCAATTGTCTTTCGATGTCATGTAGTAATTGGGCAAAATTTCTTACCTTCGGTGCTAATTCGATAAATTGTCGGTCAAACCCTTCGAATGCACGACCTTCCCATTCTCCACGTAAGTCTGATTGTAAGTTTGTTAAATCGCGTAGAATGTCCTCAATTTGTTGACCACCGTTACCATAACGAGCTGCTTTTGCTTTAAGCTCCTCTGGGCTCATACGAATTTGTCCAGCCATTTATATTCCCCCTATCAATTTGTGAAAATTGTAAAACAAACTTTTATTTTACTTACTGAATTATAACAATAAGTAGAAAAATTGAAAAGATATTTTTACTTTTTTGGATATTCTTATCATATATTGTCGTTTTTTTCTTGTCTATGCATATAAATAAAGGGGTTCTGGTGCAAAAACTTCAGGACAATTGCAATAAATTCACAAATCTTAGACATGCTGATACTACTAATCTAAAAAAGGTGCGTGATGGATATGAAAAAGGAAAATGCATTCAAATGGCTGGATACCAGGAATGGTTAAAGTTCGTAATTTGGGGCATTCAGGAATTTTGGCCAAGAAACATTATTCGTGTTTTAAATTTTATTTTTTACTTGGATAACTTTGCCCATCCCCCTTTTTGGGGGATGGGCAAAGTTATCCAAGTACTGATTTAGGTACATATTTCGTAAGAAATCTATTCAAAACAAACCAGACGGTATCCATTTAGCGAAGAAATTAGGCATAAATTTTTCATCATCGATTCTTCTTCTTAATATTCCTATAAGTATGTGATGGTTTATATTATCAAAGAATCCCTTTATATCTCCTTCAACAAACCATTTCACACCAGTAAATCGCCTCTGAATTTTTATTATTGCTGTATGAAAGCTTCTTTGTGATCTAAAACCATGTGATGTTTCCAAAAATTGTGGCTCGTATATACTTTCGAGTATTAATCTCAATACTTCCTGTACTAGTTTATCATCAAAAGACGGAATTCCTAACGGTCTTTTTCCTTGCTTTGCTTTTGAGATATACACTCTTTTAACAGGGTGTGGTCGATAAGACTGCTCTCTTAATTCTTCAATTATGTTTTGTATTCTTTCGATACTCACTCCATCAATAGTTTTTCCATCTGCACCTTTAGTCAGACTTCCTTCTTTGGCATTAATCTTGTGGTAAGCTAAAAGATAAAACTCTATGTTGTATAAGTTCCTATACAGTCTTTTGTACTTATACTCAGTATTGTTTGCCTTAGACGCTAGACTGCTTAATACATCATTTGGATTTCTCATGAAGCCTCTCGCTCCTTCCATAATTGTATTAAACTAGATAAGCTGTTCCCCTTCGCCATGTGATAGGCTTTCCCCACTTCAGACTACTACGGGAACTCCGTTACCTTATTAGATTTTCATGGGCCACATATCTTGCTTATTACACTTGATATCATCCTCGATAGCCATTTTCTATGGCACTCTAACTTAGGTAATCCCCATTTAGTACTTCTGCGGACATAGCAGTATTGTGATATCGGATGTGACTTTCGTCCTTTTCCATTTATTATGGCTAGGAAACCACGGACACCTACTATACAAGGGTTATCTATCTGAACCCTGTACCATGGTTTTATTTCGTATCAGTCACCTTTCGAAATAGGCTTCGATATGCCCCCTTGGACTGTCATTCAAGCAGTTTAGCTTTCATCCTTGTTCACAACAGTTTCATCTTGCCATAAGTTGCCTTTGGTTTCCCTCATGGATAAGTTGATTGATGATAGGTTTGTTGGGTGTCTATACCTACTACTTGCTAAAGCAGATTCCCCAGAAGCCCTTATGGGCGCACATACACTTCGAATTGATGTCCGTCCATTTTGTCTATATAGCGAATGCCGGACTTCACCATTCGCTTCAGCATTCTACGCTCCTGGATCTTCCGGTACATAAACTTACAAATACGAAAAAGAACATAAAAGATAAAACCACAAATCAAAATCTGTAGTATATTTGGCATTGCTGGTAGATTAGACACTTCTCTCCACCTCTTTGATTGGTTTCATTTTCTTTGGTTGAGCTGTTTCTTTTGGTTGTTGTTCATTCACTTGTTTCTTCCGAACATCGTTCCAATCTTTTTCATGCATTGGAACATCCTCTTTAAGATCTACAAAGCATTTCATCGTCTGAATGAAGTCTTTCCCGGCCTTATCATTATCAACTGCCATAATGACCTCTTTAATATCGTGCCCTTCTTTTTTTGCATCCATTAAAGATTGAATCACCGTTTTTGACTTCAATCCATGCATAGAGACCAGGCGAGCGTTTTGTATTTTATTTTGCTTGATACTCCAATGAGATAACATGTCGATTGGATCTTCATAAAAATAGATCTTATCCGGCTTATCCACATCAACCGTAAAACCTGCATGGATTTTTTCATAATTCGGGACAATTTGTTTAAAGCTTCCTCTTTTATTCTCCATTTTGACCGTACCTTGACGGTTCATTCCAATTACTTGCCCTTTGCCACCTTCTTCTCTCCATTTGAACACGACATTGTTTTTCTTATCCTGGACGATGAGATCCTTTTTAATCAGCCAGTTCACCAGGCGAGGTTCTATTTTTCTTTCATCAATTAGGTACTGCTTGATCTCTGTTTGTTTCTGCACCTCTAAGTGTTTCGGATAGATGAAAGGCTGCTGTCCTTTTTTGTGTTCTTCTTCAACTTTTAAGCAATCAAACTCTTTATAATCATCCTTATTGATGTCTAGTACAGCTTGCGGAAATGTCATTTCATAGTACATCATCGCAAAGCTAATCGCTCCATAGCCCTTTTCGCCACGACTATTCCAGGCGTATTGATTTCCTTTAATAATGAGGCTGTCATGTTCCGTATGACGATAATAGTTTCCTTCTTTCTTAAACGTTTCTCCCTTTGCTTCTAGATATGAAATCAAGTCTATGTTTCTTGCTTTCATCGCATCCTCCGTACTGACATGTGCCATTACGGAATCCCCCCTTTACTCTATAAAATGAAATAAAAAAGAGGACTATTCCGTTTCATAGTCCTTTCCTATTAATCTGCAATTTCAGTTTTATGGTTCCGTTTCTTGATTCTCAGCTTTTTCACGATTCTTTGCCCAAATAACAACAATACGTTCAAAGAGACAGCTACAAGAAACATACAGTCCGCAAACAGCCATACATTCATGACATGACCTTCCATTCTAGTTCCTTCTGTAAGAACACATATAATGGTTTTTGCTCTAACAATATTTCACGAACGGCTTGAATTTCTTTTTTAGATAATGAGATAAAAATGAGTTCTTTTGGATCTTCTTTTTCTGCCCAAACACCCCTGTAATCAATGTCTACGATTTCCACAATGTTTCCCATTCCTTTTCACTCCTTTCGTTCTAAAAACAAGAAAGAGGGCTTTTACATGTATCCTCTTTCACTTGTAGACATAAAAAAATCACTTTCCGTTTTCTCAATTGAGTAACAAAAAATGATTCAATCTGGTTTGCCTGTTATAAAATTTTTCATCGTTCTATTTCCATTGTTTCTTTTTTCCTACTTGATTTTTTTGTAGCCCTTGGCTGCTCCACATTACCTTGTGCAATAGGCTCTGGCTTCTTCAAATTGACTCTGTATTAATGAAATATTAGATGGTGAATAGTGATAAAATTTTGCCATAAAAGATAAATAATCTTTCAAATCTCCCGGTGTACGAAAATAGCCTTCTATGCTTTTTTCCATCTTTTTTGTTAAAGCTTGCACCGCTTCTTTCTTTTCTTCCGGTGATTTTGTTTGATACTTTTCCTTATAATTTTTACTCATGATCTTCTCCTACTCTTTCGCTAGCTCTTTGCAATTCTTCCATGTCTTCTTCATTCCATCTTTCAGTTGTATCAAAGAAAAGCGCATGAGTTTTTACGTTAACCGGAACTAACATATTCTCTTGATTCATAACATGAACTGCAAGTTCTTCCTCTTGTTCTCGTGTAATTTTAATTGTTAATTCTTTATCTTTTACAAGTAAAATTAGTTCACCTTCTCCAATTGCTTTAATGACTCCTAATGCGATATCTTCATGAAATAATAACATCCTACTAACCTCCTATTTTTTTATAAAAAGAAACAATGTAGCTTACGTTACATTGTTCTTTGATGCTTCATGATCTAGACGTTTTTGTCTCGCATGACTAATTCGTTCCGCTACGACTTCCTTTGCCATTTTCACGCCACCGACTTCTATTTTATCCGTAGTAATAATACTCTCTAAATCTAAGTCATTGGCAAAAAAGTACCCATTCATTAATTCAATTAAAACTTGTGTATTTCTATCCGCACTATTTGCACCAAGACGAATTTTTGTTAGCTCACTTTTTAATATGTCATGAAGATTTTTAGAAACAACTTCTGAAATATAATTCAATGACCATTCTGTATTTTTTGATGCTTGATGTTCCATACAAATTTTCGATATGGCATCACCAGGATGTGTAATATTATTCTCCTCCATATACTCTTGAACATAATGATGGACGTTTTCACTCAATGATAACTTCATTCTTACTTTTTCATTCCCCATAATCTAACCCCTTTCGTTTTCATATGCATTTTCCCTTTGCATCCGCTCTTAATACTTTTGGTTTTTCCAACTTTCATATTCACTTTTAAAAGCACGCTCCACTTTCTTCATGGAATACTGAATAGATACATTCTGTTGGAATTTTTGATATGGTTTTGATTTCTTCATATGATGTATTCTCTTTTGTTCTTTATCATATGTCTTCATTTCTTGTAAAAAGGCGTTCCCTATTCTTTTATACAAATCATTGATTTTTTTCGTCATGTAATTTTCATATTGCTTCTTATCATACTTTCCTTCTCCACATGCTTCTTTAAAAACTTGAACTCCTTTATCTAATTTTTGGAGAAACTGATCGTAATCTTTTTTATGATGATGTTGAATATATCGCCTGCTTAATTCATCAATTTCCGGCTTCAATGGCTGAATTGTATTGTAGCTATATCGCCATTGCCTTTTATTATTTGGTAACTTTTTGTATATTTATAAAAAGAATGGCTTCAGATGATTGTTACGCCAATCAAAAACCGAATCCTCTTTTTTACTTCCCACCATATTATTTCGTATCAAATCATTAGTTTATTTTTGTTCTTGTTTACGATCCAATAAATTATTTACCACTTTCCCCTTCATCGCATCTAATGTTTTGGGTTTTCTTTTTCCTCGTTCTCTCGTTGGAAATGGTTCAACAGTTGCCACATGAATATGAATGTTATTCGTGTTAAAATGAATGGCTGCCGACCAGGTAGAACTTTTTTCTGGCCCTTCTCTTTTATGCATTTCCTTCATCGCAAGCCGTTTCACATCCATTAACTTTTTTTCATCCGATTTTTTTGTTTTCTCATCATAAATGCCTTGTTTCTCTAGCCAAGGATTATGAAAAGAAATGACATCTTGCCACATAATACTTCCATTTTCATGATCAGTCTTAAACATTTCCTTTAAGGATTTTTTCTCACTTTCCGTTAAACGATTTGCGTGTTCCGTAAACAGTGCCGATGTCTTTTCTGGATTCACCATATATTCTTGATACGTCTCAAACATTTTCGGATTCAACTTCACTTCACTTTGTGCTTCTTCCCGGTCTACTACTCAATATAGTTCTGAAAGGCATCTGAACTTGATAACACAAATTTTGTTTTTAAAACAAAACCTGGCGTGCTGGAAGATTGAACTGGAACCGTACTACTCATTTTCATCATCCTGCATCATCATTTGAATAAACTCATTCATTTTTTTTATTTCGCTATAACAATCATTCATCATATGGATGTTCTTTTGGATGATATTTTCTAATTCCATTTCTCTTTTATTTTGTTGCTGAAAAAATGCCAACATCTCAATTTGGTCTTTCAAAAATTTCTGCCTGGATAATCCTTTCCTCTTTGCAATTTCATCTATTTTCTTTACGGCAATTGGATCTACTTCTCTAATTCTGATTTCCACTTTTCCCTCTCCTTTCTACAATTTTGGGTAGAGATCAAAAAATAGTGAGAAGAGCATAAGGGGTTTTTGTTCCCACCCATGGTGTGAAGCTAGGCGGAGCCTAGCGAAACGATGGGAACAAGAAAAGAAACTGAATGTCCCCCTTATGTCCCCATATTTTCCGTTAACGTCTCCATCACGTCCCGTTATTTTTTCTACATGTCTCGTTCATGTCCCTCTTTTTCTTCTCAATGTCTCCATCGTGTCCCTATGTCTTTTTTCAATTTTTATTAATTTCTTGTGCCTTTTGCTCTAATTTTTTGATCTTATCTCTCGCATTTTTTTTACTCTCCTTCAAACAATTCAACGTTCTTTTCTGATGATTTTATTTTGGATTCTAAAGATGATATTTTCGATTGGGTTTTCGTTTTTTCCGCTCCGGTTTGGTACTTCATTTCATCTTTTAGTTCTTTTACTTTCTCATAAACTGTCTTCCCATTTTCTTCTTCAAGCTTGATTACCTTCCCATAATATTTAATCTTTGTTTCTAAATCTTTCTTGTCTCTTTCTATAAAATCTATCTCATATGTTTTTTTATCTTCAGCTAACAATTCATCATTTGCTTTTATTTTTCTTTGATCGGTAAAAATCGTCTGAACAAGTTTATTGGGACTCTTTGTACTTGTATTTTCATCTTCATATTCGTTAACATCTTGTGTGAATTTGCGAATATCCATTTGTTCTTTTTCACTGTTTTTTATTATATATATCTAAAGTTAACGCTCTCCAATTTGGAGATAATTCTTTGACTTCTATCACGTAATTTCCGTTCTCTTCATACAACACTTTGACAGGTAATTGAACACCTGGTTTTGCTTTTTCTTGTGCCTGAAACGTAAATTCTGTTTCCTCATATCCTTCTATCCGAAATCGAATTTCAATGAAGTTTTTATGTGGATTATACTCCCTTTGTTCTACAATCAATGTCCCCATTCCCGACAACTTGATTACTTTATTTGTTGCCGTATGGAATAGTCTTTCATCGTTCGGCATGTAAATTTTAGATGTGAAGAAAGCGGAAAAACCTAAAAATAGAAAGCTGATAATTGCTAGGTAGATCCACGACTTATTTCTTCTCAAATTGATTCTTTCACTCTTCCTACTGATTGTACCTATCACACTCTCACCTCACCTTTTTTTGTTATAAAACTTTCATATTGAGTTTTTCTACACTTGTAACTCGCCATGTTTCCTTTTCTTTTTTTTAGATGATTCGTAACACACTATTGACTTTTTCTTCTCGATATTACATGACTTAAACGATTACTTAAGTGATGATCAGAAAAAAGCATATTATTACATTTTGAGTCAAGAATTAACATACCTTTCCGAAAATGATGCGTACATAATTGCTTTAAGACTGCCATCTGATATCGATCGCTTCACAAGATGGGATTTTGAAGAATGATTGCAATGGTTTCAGTTTAATAAAGCTGAAACCATTGCAATCCTGTGCATTTCATAAAGATTTTTAATCAAAAATCTAAACAGAATTAAGAACGTAGAAAACGTAATACCCAAAGGACAAACTCGCTTTTGGATGCAAATAATAATCGTAAGTTTGTTTTCTTTAATTTTTTAGAAGAGAACAGATAAATTTTAAAAAATCCAATGAAAAATAACCTTGTTTAAAATAATTATATATATCAAGGTTATTTTTCATATCTTCTTATAGTTTTCTATAATCTTAGTATTTTTCAACAAAAAAATCTTCAATAGCCGTACTCGTTTTCTGTAAACTATTATCAGTTTCCAGGTAACTCTACTATAGAAATTACATTTGATAGATACTGAATATTCATTTATTTACCAATGGATTAACTTTGAAATTTACTAAGCTTAAATCTTCAATAGCTTGCTGTAGTAAGTATGAAAGGTGAAAAATTAATTCTAATGTTTTTATTTATTTTAATTTCTAAAACAAGATTTATTAAATATAATATTCTATATTTTTTGTCATTTTTTCAGGAAGCTTAGCATATTTTCAATATATAAAAAGAATCCTGTGAATTTCTAGCATATGAAGCTAAACCAAACATTTTATGAATAAAGTGTTTTTGATCTTAGACAGACTTGTTCGACAAAATAAGTTTTCTTTTTACTCTAATATAGGTTTTATCGACTCCTCATGAGTTGTTTGTTCATTTAAGATGATATTGTATTGTCTCTTCTAATTAAGGCCTATATGGATAAACTCAGCGTATAATTGTTGTCTGAGCAATTAATATCTCTCTTCCCTTTAGTTCATACTGATAATGCTTCTATTTAAACTAATTTTCCTTTTCATACTGATTACACATCTTTTGTAAAATCATACCATCAGTATCTTCAAGTATTTAAATTTATTTGTTACTTAGTGAAAGACTACTACCTTTTAGATAATCAAGAAATGCGCATTTTTCGGATAGTACGTTAAAACCTAATATAATATATATCTTTTATATAAAAAGAATATAAAGATAAAACTATTATACTTATGAAAAATGGCTTACAAACTCAGTAATAACAGTGTCTGCAAAGTTATAGAACCATAAAAAATCGAAAAGAACACTTATTGGAAATGTATTTATTGCGTTTTACGCCGCTCTAAATATACAAAATATCATAAAGTTGAATTACTTAACCTACATATAATCAGCATTATTTTGATGCGTAAAAGTGTATATAAGATTAATGGCAGTCTTGCTTAAATTAATAACATGATTTCCACATACGCTATAAAATAACCCACATTTTATTAACATTTAGAAGTAAGTTATAGACATAATTCAGTAAATCAACATTATTAACAAAAAACATTCTGATTTTAAGTAGATTTATATATAAAACGTTTATAAATAAAGCTTTGAGCTATTTTATTGTACACATTTGGACAATATTATTAAGATATCCACTGAATTTATATATATATTTACGATTTTTAGTAGATTAAATCCCAGTAAGAGAACGAATGTTCAGAAAAAAGTAAAGTAAAATTGTGAATTACTGATTATATTTTAGGAATTTTGTATAAAAGTGTATAAAAAAAGAGAGGTATTCTAACTCAAATTTAAGAATCTCTCTTTTTTATGTTTGGATAGTACGAATTTAATTTCTAATTTCAGCACGAATAGCCCTCCGTCTTTGATTTTTCAAAAAAGGAGAGCATGTAATTTTACATTGCAGGAAGCAGCTGATCTACCGTGCATGGTGTTTCACTATTTTTACGGTAATAAGCTTCTAAGGAATGAAGAAAATCGATCAAATTAAAGTCTTTAGGAACTTCAATTACGCGGATTTTTTCCTTAGGCAATCTATCTATTTTTTCAATGAACAGTTCGCGAATATCACTTGGAATATGATGTTCTTTATGGCCATGAGATTTTAATAATTCACGAATTTTAATTTCTAATGCAATATATGCGTTAACATTTACTCCTTGCTCAAAAGCATACTTCCTAAATAGTGTTTCTTCTTGATACTGCATATAATTACGATGGTATGCTTCTTCAGTCACAGGAACCGCATATGTAGCATGAAGAAGGTCATGCGCTTTACAGAATAACTTCTTAACATTTTGTAATGAATATATAGCGAAGTGAGTACCGAATTTAAATACCGCATCTTCTTGTTTCTCTCTCGGCACATTATGTGTAATCAGAGAATAAATACCTGTTTTAGCAGCTGTATCTAATACGCGATATTGAGAAGACTGCTTTAATAATTTGCTTAGTGTATAAACAAGGTTTTTAGGGAAACCCTCTTGTCTATCAATCATTTCACGTAATCCACGAATCACTTGGCGGATTTGACGATGACAGGAATGTTTTAAGACATTTACAAATTGGTTTATATCTTTTGTAAATTCTGCAATATTCATTTCAACTAATGATTCTTCAATGAACTCAGCTTTACGTTTATATGTAAGTCTTGGTGTAAATGGATCGCGATACTCTTCCCCTATTTCCTTATTACACAGGAAATCAGGGTGTACAGATAAATGCAGTGTTGTATACTGCTTTTTATTCTTTTTCCCTTTTTCTAATTTGCAAATTTTAAACAAAGAAGATCCAGTAGCAGTTGATTTAGTTGTTAATTCAGCCATTACAGAACGTATCTGATGTGGGTATTTCTTATGTAAGAAGCGATACATACCGCCAAAATGAGTCTGTTGTCCTTGTTCATCAAATTTGTATAGTGAACGTTTCAAAGTAGTTTCTCGTTTTTGCTGCATTGCGATATCAATAAATAGCTTTTTAGCAGCAATGGATAAATCGAAGAACTCTTTTGTAAATACAATTGGGCTGATAAACGTGTAAGGATTCGCTTTATTCGTTTCCTTGTTCATAAAATCAGTTAATGTAATTTTATATTTACCACTGTATTCATTCTCAATTTCAATGATGTTGTGTAAGCTAAGCTTTTTCAACGCAACATAGAATTGCGAATGATGAATATGTGCAAATACTTCTTTATAGTTTTTGTAGTCCTCCCAAAGCATGTGAATGGAAACATGAGAAAGTTCACCATAGGTATTACATTTTTTATGTAGAAATAGAAATACTTCTAGATCTGCATTAGTAATACCATATAGCTTATGCTTTCTACCATTTGCTTTAGTGAAGAGATTTTTCATTTGAAGTGAAAAAGATGGTTTGGCTTTTTCAACAAACCCTTCTTCATCTGCAATTCGTTCCTCGTAAGACATTGAATTTACGATATCTTCTAGATATGTATCTTTAAAGCTATAGTATTTGCCTTCTAAAGCTTCCACTAATTTTTGCCATGCTTTAATTGTTACTAATACTGGAGTTGTTGTTTCACCATTTAAACTACGTTTGTTCTTTATAACGAAAGGTTTAGCCATCTTTTTCACCTCCTCTTATTATGAGTTTCAGTTTTTACCTAAATAGGATATAAAAATTCAATTTTGATTATATCAAATCGAATCTTGGTGAAATGTGTCTCTTTAAGAGGAAAATCAAAAATGTGAAACGCTGCCTCAGCCTTAGAGGCACAAGGGATTCAACGTTTCACAAAAAAAATCTTTTGGCCACCATAAAGCTATAAGGTATTTTGAATATGAAACGTATCTGAAATGAATGAAACAGCACATAAACCTTGATATGATAGGTTTTTTAGTACTTTTGTCTAAAAGTTGTTGCCATCATATAGCTATAACGTTTCATATTTTGAAATGACTAAATAATGTGTAGAATTCATTCATAAATGTTGTGGTATAGCGTTTTCATGTTAATTTACGTCAAGGGACTATTGCCATCATATAGCTATATACGTTTCATGTTTTTTTTAGATTGTTGCCATCATAAAGCTATGGCGTTTCATGTTTGAAATCAATGTTTCATTGCGCTTGAAATGTACCTAAACCCTTGTTACATATGGATTCATAGGTTTTTTTTAAAAAAAAGTTGTTGCCATCATATAGCTATAGCATTTCATTGGGATTTTTTAGTTTTTTTAAAGAATGGCTTTATATCAATGTTTAGCACTAATTTAAATAAAAAATATTTTTTTTATATGAACAGATTTTAGTGCGTTTATGTTTCAGATTTAAAGAGTTGTTGCCACCATATAGCTATAACGTTTCAAGTTTTTAATAGTAACTGCCACAATGTAGCTATGATGTTTCATAAAAGTAAAGGTATTCGTGCCGATATATGGAATAACGTTAATTCTTGTTAAATGAAATCCAAAAATTCATTGGTATTTCTTGTTCAGAATATACTTGCCATCATAAAGCTAAAGCGTTTCAAGTCTTTAATAGTACTTGCCACAATGTAGCTAAGGGGTTTCATAAAAGTAGAGGTATTCGTGCGGATATATAGAATAACGTTAATTCTTGTTAAATGAAATCCAAAAATTCATTGGTATTTCTTGTTCAGAATATACTTGCCATCATAAAGCTAAAGCGTTTCAAGTCTTCAATAGTACTTGCCACAATGTAGCTAAGGGGTTTCATAAAAGAGAGGCATTCGTGCTGATATATGGAATAACGTTAATTCTTGTTAAATGAAATCCAAAAATTCATTGGTATTTCTTGTTCAGGATATACTTGCCATCATAAAGCTAAAGCGTTTCAAGTTTTCAATAGTAACTGCCACAATGCAGCTATAATGTTTCATAAAAGTAGAGGTATCTGTGTCGAAGTATGAAATAACGTTAATGCTTGTGAAGTGGAAATCAACAGTTTATCGGTATTTTTTGTTTCGAATATACTTGCCACTATAAAGCTAAAACGTTTCAAGTTCTAAGGAGTACTTGCCACAATGTAGCTATGACGTTTCATAAAAGTAAGGGTATTTGTATCATTGTATAGAATGATACAAATAATTTTTTAGATGAAACCAGCAAATCATCGATGTTTCTTGGTAAGAAAGTAATTGTTATCATAACGCTATAATGTTTTATTTCATTTGTAAGAAAAGGGACAATTACGTTTCACTTTAAAAGTATGATTTACACTATTTAATACCGAATGGGTTTCCCGCATGGAGATTGTAGTGTAAAGTAGTAATTTTACAAATAAGTACAGTCTTATATAATACAAGTACAAGAATGTTTACTTGATAGGACAAATACTGTTCGATAAATCATTTCTCGATATAGATTATTCTGATAACGTTTCAACTTATATGCTATGTTGCCACCATATAGCTATAACGTCTCAAGTTCTATAATTTATAATTCTAATTGGTGGGAACTTAGTAAGGAGGTTTTTGAATATGGAGAAAGTATTAGTGTTGTTTAGCGATGCCCTTTTACTTGCTGCACCAATGTATGAAAAGAACACGCAGCTATGGGAAAAGTGGAATAGATATTATGAGGAAGTACAGGGAAATCATGACAAAGTAGTAACTTCAGCTAATATATCCCCTTCATTTTCAGCTCTTGTCTCTTGGTTAGGCCAGAAACAAGAACAAGGGATTTCATTATTGCATATATACGCAAATCTAGATAAATATAAAATTGAGATTCGAAATGTACTCGATAAAATAATAGAGCAAGAATTTGGAGGTACGTCTGAAGAAGTTGAAACGTCTATAATATCTAATACAACCGATGAAAAGTTAAAAGAGCATTCAATTGATCTACAAGAGGATTACTATCCTGTAAGTAATGATGCGGTATATTATCAACTACGAGATGGTATAGCCAAGAATCACTTTGAAGAAGATGAAGTAGGAGCAGTATCTGTTTTACCATTAGAAACTAAAAATACAAGCGGAGTTGCTCAGCTATCATCACACAAGGATGAAGATTTAAGGCTAGTAAACACCAATGAAGCAGAAAGATGGTCAATACTAGTCGATGGTGTTATTAGTAACATGGATGATCTTACCGCAGACTGTTTAGATACAATTACAATACAGTGGTTGAATCAAGCGAAATCTCCAGATGATTTTATTGATTTCAGCTATGAAAATGTACTAGATATGTGTAATATTCCAAAAGCATCAGCAAATGGTATAGAGTATTATCGTGCAGAAGATAAAATTAAAATTGCACAACGTATAGCTGCTTTGGCGAGTATCTTTATTTATTTAAATGACGATAATGAAGTCGTGGTTTTAAATGATCGTGCAGAAACTGGTGAGCAATTTGAAATGAAACGTGAAATAATTAAAAGACTTTTCGTTTTAGATTCTGTAGTTCTTTGGAGAGATAAAAATACCAATGATTACGTAGGTATTGAATCTTGTAGAATAAAGCCAGGTAGCTTTTTGTCGATGTATTTATACGGATCTAGTAGCACAACAGCGTTATTATCTAAAAAAGCATTGGAGTATAATAGTTATCGACACAAATTCCACAAGCGACTAATTCGCTATTTATCTTGGCAATGGAGAATTCGACAACAGTACAGTAATTTAAAAAGACCATATTCAATTGATGGAGAAAAAGGACTATTGTCTGTTATGGGGATTAATATAGCTAAGGGACGCCCCCACCGTATTCGTGAGCAATTAGAAAATGTATTAATAGATTTAGAAAAAGAAAAAGTTATTTCACATTGGGAATACGCTGAGGAAATTGATGAATCAAGAATTGGAGAACGGAACTGGTTTAAGAATTATTACTCAAAATTAGGAATCATCATTTTACCACCAAAAGAGTTAATGGATAATATCGGGAGTTTGGCAAAGAAAAAGGTAATTGATACTCCGGATAAGCAAGAAAATAATGTGATTATAAATACGATAGCTCATAGTACAGTAAGTACTGAGGAGCTAATTAGAGAGAAAATTATGCACCAACATATGCATCAAAATAGAACAATGCGCGAAATAGCAGATGAGTTAGGCTTATCCCCTGCTACACTATCGAGATTCTGTAATAAGAAAATGAAACGGATTTCAAACAGTGTTAATGATAAGTTAACAAAATGGTATGAAAGACAAATGATAATCGAGTCTATGTAAGCAAAAAAGAGGAAACCACTTTGAAAATGGTTTCCTCTTTTTAATGAATCTTATTGACGGAAAATTCAAACACGTTATATAATTTTTGGTATTACCAATATCTTCAACATGTATTACCAAAAAATAAAGGGGACGATGGCTTGAAAGAAAAGGAACGCTCCTCAGATAAAATTGAGAATGAATTAATTAGATCCATATTGGCGGGTGTTTATTCTGTAGGAAGTACTTTACCGCCGGAAAGAGAGCTTGCGAAAGAATTTGGTGTTGGTCGCCCAACTATTCGGGAGGCGCTTCAACGTTTAGAAAGGAGTGGATGGATAACAGGAAGAAAAGGAATGCCAGCGATTATTAATGATTATTGGAGCAATGGGAATCTAACGACACTTATTAATATTGTTGAGAATCATCATACCATTACAGATGAATTTATTATGTATTTATTAGAATTTAGAAGTTCGTTGACTCCGACTTATATTCGTGATGCTGTTACGTTTAATCAACCTAAAGTGGTTGCTCTCCTTGCTAATCTTGAGCAACTTGAAGATAGTGCAGAAAGCTATGCAGCATTTGATTGGTATTTGCAAAAAAGGTGTGCTGGGCTTGCTGCCAATCCGATCTTTCTACTCATTTTAAATAGCTTCGATTCCATTTATGTAGATATGGCGAAAAGATATTTTTCTGTAAAAGATCATCGTGGGTTGTCCTTCAACTATTATCACGACTTATTAAAAGCTGCATTAAAGGGAGATGCAATTGAAGCGGAAAGATTGTGTAAGACAACATTGGAGAAAAGCTTGGCTCTCTGGAAAGATAGAAAAAAATAAAGAAAGCTGGAGGCGTGATAAATGAAACTAAAATATTTTAAAGAATATTTTTCCTATCCTGATATTTTGATCATGAGCTGTCTTTTCTTCGCTAGTTTTGGATTTATGATTTTACATTTAACCTCTATCGGAATTTGGGGTGCTTTTATTTTGGGAATGATTATGTATTCCTTAGCTGAGTACGCTACTCACAGGTTTATTTTTCATCTAAAGCCACCAAAGAATGCATTCTTATTAAAAATACTTAAGCGCCTACATTATGATCACCATACAAATCCGAATGAATTACATTTATTATTTTTACCCTTATGGTATAGTGTGCCAAACATTGCAATTTCAGGAGCGATTTTTTATTTTCTTTCATCCAGCTTTGTCATGACAAACGCATTTATTGCAGGTATTATGCTCTTTTTATTATTTTATGAGTGGAAGCATTATATCGCGCATCGCCCCCTTCAACCAATATCACCATGGGGGCGATGGATGAAAAAGGTTCATTTATGGCATCACTTCAAAAATGAAAATTACTGGTATGGTGTCACGAACCCAGCCTATGATTTTCTCATGGGCACCTTTAAAGACCAAAAGGATGTTGACCAAAGTAAAACTGCTAAAAACCTAGAAAAACGTGGTGACCAGAAAATAGAATTATAAAAAATAATCCATTGTCATCATCCTGGAAATGTCGAATGAATTTTGTAGCTTCGACATTTCTCGGGGAGTGACAGGCATTTTTTCCTATTGAATAGTAAGCATGATAATAGATTGCATAAGGCTCGTTTTAAAGTTTTTCTTACCGAAAAATGCACCCGCTTTTTTCTCTATTTCTCTTAGCATTGCTTCATTTTTCACGAAGTGTTTCGCCGATGCTATCTACAATCTGTATCGCGTTTGCCCCAGTGATTTCTTTAGCGACTCATTCCAGAAGAATCTTCGTATCAAAAGAAAATTTTCGCGCAAAGCTATGGCACCTGAAAATATTATTGCGGAGAAACTCGGAATATTCAGGCGTGAAAGCACGACGAATACAGCCCCTCATCATCTCTTTCATCTAGATACCTTTTTAACCAAATGGTGCAACACATCCCTTTCTTTATCATCTTTCCCTTGTACAATGACAGAATTCGTTAAAAAAGAAGAGGTGAGACTAACAGTATGCTTTCTCCATTGAACTACCCCCACTTTCA
>NZ_NADT01000044.1:0-86359 GCF_003264205.1 Bacillus sp. SRB_8
TTAAGTTGATGGATGTGTGGCGGTACCCCATTAATAGAAAACTACTGCAAGAGTTATAGTTTTATGTTTTCATTTCCCTTTTGGCATTTATCTTTTAATCAGATGAATGCTTTTTTTAGTACATAATAAAAAAATAACCAGAAAAACTGTCACAAAATCCGTTTTTCTGGTTTCTCTATAATACAGGCATCAAATTGAAAGTGAGGTTTAAACTAACATGTTAACCATAGAAAATGAAGAAAGTCATGCTTCTGATATACCTTTTGAAGATTTATTTAAGCAGTACTATGCTTATGCTGTGAAACAGATTATATGGATTGTTAAAGATCAATCTATCGCTGAAGAGTTAGCACAAGAAGTGTTTTTACAATTATATCGTAGCGACTGGAAAGTAATTGAAAACATACCTGGATGGTTGATTAAATCTTCTACTTATGTAGCTTATAACCATTTGCGATCTGAAAAAAGGCAACAAGCGAAGATTGATAAAGAAATACAATACCATGAAGTACAAAATGTTTCATCATTAGACGATGATTGGATAAGAAAAGAAGAAATTACAAAGGTACAAACGATACTAAATAAAATGAATGATCGAGAACGAACCCTTTTACTAATGAAATTCTCTGGTTTTCAATATAAAGAAATTGCAGAAATACTTCAAATTGAAATATCTTCTATTGGAACATTATTGGTCCGAGCCAAAATGAAATTTCGCAAGATTTATAAACAAATGGAGGAGGCATAACAAATGAAATGTTATGATATCGGATTTATTCAAACATATATTGATGGAGAACTTTCTCATGATATAAGAAAGGAATTCACAAAGCACCTAGATACATGTGAAGCATGCCAAGATTTATTAGTAGAAATTAGTAAATTAAATCAATGGGAAAACGTAATGCTAGATGAAGAATCTGCAAATTCACCACAAGAAATCAAAATTGATATAGAACAAGCATGGAAAACATTTGAAAGTCGTTCCAAGCTAGACAATGTTTCTAATATAAATCACAAAAAACAACAGAAGAAGGGACTCTTTACAAACATGAGTAAAAAATCAAAACGTTTCATGTATACAGCAGTAGCTGCAGCAGCACTTTTCACAACAGCAATGATTCCACAAGTACAAGTAGCGGCTACAAATGTTGCCTCATATTTTTCTGATGCAATTACAAATGATAAAGTTGTAAATGAAGGAATACAAGATGAAAATGGTGTCACACAAGATATGATGAAGAATGGTAAATATATTCCTATTGATGAAAAAATTATAGATCAAGGTATTACTGTACATTTCAAAGAATTATATATCGCAGATTCACGTATATCAGTTCATTATAGAATGGAAAAAGCTGACGGAAGTTTAGTACCATTTGAATTTGATACATCAGGATTAGAGCTCGAAAGTGATGGTAAAATTAATGGGCAACAAGAGGAAAACCCTGAGATTAAACATGAAGGGAGACTATCATTTATCCATGATTCAGATGACCGTCTTCCTTTTGAACTTATGGCAGCAGGTAAAAAATTAAATGATGTAGGCATTCGTGATAATGATAAACCCGAAGGTGTTGCTACATTTGTTATAGTTTCTGAGGGAAAAGACGATTTTAAACAGCCCCTTACTTTAGATGTAAATATAAATAGAATTGGAAAAGTAATTGGATCTTGGAAAGGTGAAATTCAAATTGATACTTCACATCTGAAAAATAATACTAATTAAAATGAAAAAAAGAATAGAACAATATGTATCTAATGCTCAGTTTATATGTTTTCTTGCTTTCGTTACATTTATTTCTTATATAGTTTTTACTCTATCTTTTATTTATGATTTAAGTTTATAACCTTAAATCAATCATTTAAGACCATTACAAGAAAAACCTCCCTAAAAAAGTAGGAAAATAAATAACCGGTCCCTTAACGTATAAGGAATCGGTTATTTTGTATCTAAAATGTGTCTAAACTTACAATTTTCTTTTTTGATATGGTGCCCCTATAGAGAAAGAATTTTTTCGTTTAGGGGGTACTTCAAAACCTTAACTTGATGGCGATGGGGTCCCGCCAACATAACGCGAATTTCGTACGCTAAGGAATTTTTTATTTAAAAAACTTGGTTTTCCGTACATTAAGAGTGTTCCATAAACGGTATTTGATGTTTGATATAAAAATTTGTTTTTGGTAATGAGTTTTTGAACTGAATTTTAAACATATTTCAGTCAGTTTTGATAGATATAAATAAAGTTCCTTAAACGACCGTTTTAGGGACTATTTGGACTGGTTAGTCAACATGTGATA
Organism: Bacillus sp. SRB_8; assembly: GCF_003264205.1. Lineage (NCBI taxonomy): Bacteria > Bacillati > Bacillota > Bacilli > Caryophanales > Bacillaceae > Bacillus > Bacillus sp. SRB_8. The sequence continues at coordinate 2,302 of NZ_NADT01000044.1, forward strand.
CCGCCAGCATTTCGAAAAAAAACACGCTAAGCAAATTAAATAAGAAATAAGCAGGTTTTTATCACGTTAAGAGTAAACCTATTTATGAAAAATAAAATTCTTAAAAAATGGAGAGCCGATACCATAAACCTGCATTATTAATGTAGAATTTTGATGTTGGTTCTTTATTTACTAAAATAGCAAGTTAGTGAATAAATTGCTCATATTTTTTCGAGAGGAGGTTAAGCAATGAGAGCGCCGTATCAAGTATTGATATTTCCTTATATAAAAACTGATGATTCCATTCAATATACCATTTTTAATCGAAGTGATTATGGTTATTGGCAAGGAATAGCTGGTGGTGGAGAAGATGGTGAGACTCCTATTGAATCAGCAAAACGGGAAGCGTTTGAAGAGGCTGGTATTATAAGAGAATGTCCATATATAAAACTAGATTCTGTGTCTTCACTACCAGTAGAGGATGTAGTTGGTGAATTTCTTTGGGGAGAAGATGTTTATGTAATAAAAGAATTTTCTTTTGGAGTTAAAGTTCCTACAAAAAATATTAAATTATCTAAAGAACACTTCAAGTATAAATGGTTGTGCTTTGAGGAAGCCGTAACGCTTTTAAAATGGGATAGTAACAAAACAGCTTTGTGGGAATTAAACAAAAGGCTGTTAAAATAATTTAAGTGTTAGTTAACAAAGCCGATAATAGAAATCACACATTAAACATATATTTATACGCGTTGTTACTACACGCTAAGGAATAGTAATAAAAAGATGATGCCGATAGAACTATATAAAAACCAAAAGAATCCTAAGATGGGGAATGTTTTATGAAAATTAAGCATGGTAAACCTCCTTGGGTATATAAAGGATTATAATACATCGTTGGTCTATTTAGAATACTAACCATGAATTAGATGGCATTAGGCATGGTTAAACTAATAGAAATGATACATTAAACGTATTTAATGAGTCTGCTAGGTATAAAGATAATTGATAATCATATAATGATATGGAAGGGCCTTTTCTAACGTGTTAGTTACCTCAACGTATATGTATCTCTTGGCGCCTGGGCGAGGGTGCTTTTTTTATTGCACATTATAATATGGACAAGCATAATATTATGTAACAGGACGAGTTCTTCGTGTCCTGTTCAATGCTCAGGATAAACCCCAATTCACATTGAGAGCACCAATAGCGAGGGTGCTCTCTTTTTATTGAATCTACATTTATTTTTATGCCTAATGAATTCGCTAAGTGGATACTATTTCATGTAAAAGGGTGATTTTATTTATATTCTGGATAGATTTCTTGCGGAATATGTAACTAGAGCCGTATTTAAATTGAAATATGATACGATAGTTGTATATATACATTTAGATGGTAAGAGGGGATAAAAGTTGATGAAAAACCATATAAAAGTAAATGGAAAACTCCTTCAAACAAATATATACAATTTTAATTTTTTTGGAGGCGTTCTTCAATAAGTTTTGCTTTTTCATTCACTTTTGTTGTATATGTGAAATCACCGTAACAATATGGATATCTAAAATTTTGTTTATTTCCACCACAAGTGTATGTAGCTGGATTCTGATCAACTTTCAACTTAGAAAACTGTTTAGCTTTATCTTCCGAGTGTTGTTTAGCTTCTTGATTGGCAATAAAATCAATATAGCCTGGCCCCATATTATAGCTTTGAATAATTGTATCCATACTAACACCTTTTTCTTCTCCATATCTATACATTTGAACAAAGTGCTTTACCCCTTGTTTAATGCTCAAGTTTATCTCTTGGATTTCATTTGGCTTTAATCCAAGTGATTCGGAAGATTGCATAGGGTCGTTGCCCTCACCCCTACTCTCGTGGTACATAATTCCTAGTAAAATTGCTGTTTTTTCTCCCAAATTATATTTTTCTAATTCTGTTTTCATGATGGGCTCATATTGCAATAAACGTTCCTCGGTAGCAAACGCTTTATTTTTTTGAGTATTGGTTTTGTCATTAAAATATAGTATCCCGATTATTGTTCCTAACCCTAAAATACTAATAAAGAATAATATAATAGTTTGTACTTTTCTCTTATTCTTCAAATATTACTCCTCCTTTTACAAGAAACCCTATTTTCAATGGTGGCTGGTTATTAAAAAAATTCAATAATTCTCTATTTCCCAGCTTTTTTAGACTCGAAAATTTTTTTCTAAATGCTAAGTTTAATAGAAAAATTTAAAGATAAGATAAAGATAAAATAAAGTCTATTTTTTAGGGTATCCATTATGTGTTCTAAAGGCTTCAGATTCAAGAGATATATTATCTACATAACCCATAAGAGAGAAGGAGGTAAGCAAAATGTCACTTGAAACAGACATAATTCTTTCTTTATTAGATATAAAACTGTGGATGGCCCATCATTCGGAAATTAGTCGCTTAAAAATAAAAAAAAAATTAAAATCAGAACCGTACCTCAATAAGTCTTCAAGTGTTAATAAAAGAAAACTATATAAGGTGAGGGAATAAAGATTCAACACCAATGATTATCAAAAATTGAAGTGCTAATGATTATAATAAAAAAGAACCTTCAATAGGTTCTTTTTTATAGTTGGTAAATACGTTATCAACAATAGATGGTAATAAAGATAGAAATTTAGACACTTTTTATTAATGGGCTAAGTTTTCTTAGGAAGAAATCTATTTCTCATGACTGATCGCTAGATATAACAGGATATATCATTTATTAATTTGGGTGGGTGATTTAGCTTTTTGAGTTTACCACACTAAAATTTAAATTTTGTTTAGGGACAAAATGTTAAAGTGTTACATTCTGAATTAACAGAAAATTAAGGTGGTAAAAATCCTATTAAATCTTTTATCAGGTAACTCATATTTCTTTGGCCTTATTTTCATGGTATTACCGAACGTTTATATGTCTCTAAGGGAAAGAAATACTTTAAGTTTTATTACCATCTAATGTTTGATTAAGATGGTAATATGAAAATAAAACGTTTACAACTAGAAAATAAAGAAAAAATATAAAAATTCGACTTTTTTCGACATTACGACTATGAGAGAAAGAATCTAAATTAAGTAAATCTTATATTTAGAGGGGATATTTACCTTATACATAACGGTTAAAACATTTGCAAATGTTTCACGAGTAATTAAAAACGTCGAATATAAAATTATATTGTGACAATTTTAAACGAACATACTTTATAATTCATACTTAGACTAATAAATTAATTACTAATAAATTAAATACGCTATATTTAATAGAGTATAATACGGAATATTTAACTTTAATATTCCATATTATATATAATTATGAATCATTTAACATATTAGTTGCGGGAAATTTTGACATAAGATATTTTAAATATTAAGCACAGAAACATTTCAAAGAAAAAGAGCTATTTTAAAATGTACCCTAAAAACGTTTTTCCTAAAAAGTAGTAAGATTTTGCAAAACGTTTCTGTGCCTAATTAGATGAAAATAATATAATAAATTGTTTAAAAGAGATAAAAATAAGTTACTTTTATGGAGAAAATATACATCCCATACTATTAGAATTATGTCAAATTGTAGTTTGCAAATTACATTTCAAAGTATAAAAGGGGCATTTATTGCAGCTCGAATATCTATTACTTTTTTCTTGAAAACATTATTATGCAAATAGCATACTTAACGTAAACTTGCGCTTAACGGTACTTGTGAATAAATTGTGAAATTGCTACTCTATGTTTCTAACTAGCATTTTTGCACCAGAACCATATAAAAAGAGGACGAATAGTTACGTCTTCTTTTTATATGGTTATATTAGCTACAAAATAATATCATTTAAATAAATCTTCTATTATATTAGCAGGGGATAGTGATAGAGAAGTGTGTTCCTTTTCCTAGTTCACTTTCTATCTCTATATCTCCGTTTAATTCTTTAATAATACTGTACGCAATCATAGTACCAAGCCCAGTACCTTTTTCTGTTGTTGAATAAAATGGCAAGGCAATACGTTTTATTTGTTGGGAAGACATTCCTATTCCTGTATCAATAATATCAATTACAATATTATCTTTTATTTTTTGTATATTTATTTGTAATACGCCACCATTTTTCATAGCCTCAATTCCATTTTGTATGATGTTGGTTAGACATATTTTAAATTTTTCAGTATTAGCATTTATGTAAAGGGAATCTGTTGTAATATGCTGTTTTATTTCAACATTATATGAAAGAGCGAGTGGTGAAATATTATCTTTCACTTGATTTAATATGTAATTAATATCTAGTTCCTCTTTTATAATGTTTTGTGGTTTGGTTAAAGATAAATAGTTATTAATAGTAGATTGTATTTGCTGCATTTCAAGTAACATAATTTCTAAGTACTTATCTTGAGACATCTTAGCACTCTCATCTTCATTTAGTAATTGAGTGAATCCACGTACCGTGGTCAGTGGATTATGAATTTCATGCGCGATCGATGCAGCTAGTTCGCTAGCTATATAAAATTTTTCTGCTCTTTGCATTCTTTCTTTTATTTTATATTTCTCGATCATTCCTTCTATTAAATAAACTGATAATAATACTGTGAAAATATTTATGATTATATAATTGAATAAAAATTCAATGAGAGTAGAGTCAATTTTAACACCTGTATTTATTTGCGTTACAATACCGCAGATAGAAAGGGAAGTTGTACATATCAAAATAAGTAGAATACTTAATAATATCTTCTTTTCCTTGAAATAAGTAGGTGACAAGTAACGAAACATGATTGTAATAACAGAAATAATAGTAAAGATAATAAATGATGGGAAGACTCCGCTTCCACCTAAGTAAAATCTATAAGAAAGATATAAAACTCCAATACAAATAATGCTCTTTGTATTTCCATATAGAAAAACTAATATAATGGGAATAAAACGTAAATCATAAATGAACCCAGCGTGTAAATGAAAAGGAAAAGTCATACAAAAAATAATTGCAATGGAGGAAAGTACAGAAATTAATATATTATTACATGCCATTTTTTCTTTATGTTCTAGCCAAAATACTTGGTAACTAAGGATACAAATAATAATAATAAATGTATTTAATAATAGTGTAGGAATTCCCATAGTTTATACCTCTCTGAGAGTTTGTAAGTAGGATTATGTATGTGTTTAATCTAGGTGTTTGATTTTATTAGATTTTCTATCTTTAAAAAAGAAAAGGAAGGGCACTTGAAAAAGTGCTTTTTTACCATTTATATTAAAATCGATGAGGAAGATAGAAATAAAAAGTTACTTTTACTTATGAACAAAAAAATTGAAAGTAGCCCTTGTATAGGTAAAAGATAAAGCAAATTACAGAAATAGTTACGTTTCTCTGGAGTGAATATTCCGAAAAAACATTGTGTATGGCGAAATCCATTTTATAACCTTCGCCATATTAACATGTAACTTATTAAATTACAAAGAAAAAAATTAAAAATTATTATTTTTTTCTTTGTAATTTATTTAAAAACGTAAAAGTATTCAAGAGGTTACCATTGAGATGCTAGGGTACTTAGACCAATATTCGAACTTAGTAATAACGTTGTTACTTTTTTACTAATATTCTTAATACTAATTTTAGTATAATTAATTGATTGAAAGTTCTAATAATTATCTACGTGCCCCTTTTTTTATATCATTTTATATTAAATACAATGATATTTATTGTCACATAATAATGCAAATTTCCAGTAAACTAATAGAAAAAATCCTATAAAAACATAATTTACTATCTTTTATATAAACATTGCAGGTGTAAATGCAATAAAATTTCATTATTAATACATATATTCAATCTGAAAATATCTGTTTACATATTAAAATATCTTTGTAGTGGTCCTTCATGCCAAGAATCGTTTCCGTACTCCAACTACCGTTATTCTAGTATTTTACCAAGTTTCTTATTTTGCTAAGGTATCCTAATATTGTTACTTTTGTGAAATGGAATGTTTTAATATTATAATTTATAGCGGTTGTTGAGAAAATAAATAATTTGTAAAAATAATATAATATTTGTAACTTTATGTCTTATAATATGAAATATCTTCGTTGTGATTATTTTAAATATTTGAATAATACATCGGATTCATTTTATCTAGGTAGGTTTTAAAATTGGGGAGAAGAGTTGTTAAAAGAGTTTTTGCATTATTATCAGTACTAGCATTATTCTTTAATGTGTTTCTACCGAAGGCAAATGCGGAGGTTATGACGCATGAAAAGTATTCAATGAACTGGAGTTATAGCAACAGTTTAGGTAAGTACATTCGAACTGAAATTATTAAAAATTCAAGCGGTCAAATTGCTTATTGTTTAACTCTTGGCTTAAAATCACCAAATGGTGAAGATCTTCCTGAAATGGGAAAACAGATAATGTAGTATATAGGGTTCTATTAAATGGTTTCCCACAAAAAAGTATAGAACAACTGGGAGTAGCTAATAAGAATGAAGCACATTATGCAACTCAGCTTGCGGTTTGGAATGCATTAGGTCAACTTGATGTAAATGAATTAAAGCATGAAAATAAAAATGTTGAAAAAGCGGCTAAGACAATTATTAATGCTGCAAATACAAGTGAAGATACTCAAGATATTTTTATGAATGTGATTCCTGCTGAAAAGCAAAAGGCAGAATTAAAGGGTGAGTTTTTTGAAACAAACCTATACACAGTACAAACAAATGCTAAGAGTGGTTCTTATAAAGTAGTAGCGAAAAATGCACCTAATGGAGTTAAAATTGTTAGTGAAAATGGAGAAGTGAAAGATCAGCTTTCACTTGGGGAAAAATTCCGTATCCAAATTCCTAAAGATACAAAAACAGGTGAATTTAATCTAAGTGTTGCTACAAATTTAACTAAAGTTCAAGCAATTGCTTATCGCGGTACTGATACTGTTCAGAATGCTACAGTGCTACTAGAAAGAAATGAGGAAAAGCTTAGTAGTGACCTTGCAGTAAATTGGGAAGCTGCTGGTTCTTTAAAAATTAAAAAGGTTGGGGAAAATGGAGAAATATTAGCTGGTGCAGTATTTGAAGTCTTTAATGCAAATAATGAATCAGTTGGAAAAATCACGACGGGTGCTGATGGTACTGCAGAATTAAATAACCTACCAATTGGTACCTACACAGTAAAAGAAATTAAAGCACCAACAGGTTATGTTTCAGGTGATAAACCACAAACTATTGAAGTTAAGACAGGGGAAATAGGAGCTGTTCAAGTAGTAAACAACAAAGTAAAAGGTAACATCGAAATAAAAAAACTTAGTGATTCAGGTAAGATGTTACCTAATGTTGAATTCACGGTCTTTACTGAAGATGGAAAAGAAGTGAAAAAAGTAGTAACAAAAGAAAATGGAATTGCAAATGTTGATGGTCTTACGTATGGTAAATATTATTTCTTAGAGACAAAAACACCTAATGGATATATTGGAAATAAAACAAAGTATCCTTTTGAAATTAAAGAGCACAATAAAACACTTACTTTTACAGTGGAAAATACAGAAGTGAAAGGTAGTGTGAAATTACTAAAAGTAGATAATGAAGATATCAGTAAAAAATTAGAAGGTGCAGTATTCGAGCTAAAAGATGCAAGCGGGAAAGTAATTGGGGAATATAAGACAGATAAAAATGGTGAAGTTAACGTCAAAGATTTAGCGTATGGTAAATATTCATTTGTAGAAAAGGCTTCTCCAAATGGTTATGTTCTTATTACAGAACCAATTGTGTTCGAAATAAAGGAACACGGAAAAATTATTGAGCTATTAGCAGTTAATCATCTTATCAAAGGTGATCTAGAAATTACAAAAGTTGATGTAGCTGATGGAAACAATAAGCTTCCGAATGCAGAGTTTACTATTTATAATGAAGCAGGAAAAGAAGTAGTTAAAGGGAAAACAGACGATAAAGGTATCGCGAAGTTTGAAAAGTTACCATTTGGAAAATACACATATAAAGAAACTGTTGCACCAAAAGGTTATGTATTGAATGAAGAAATATTCTCTTTTGAGATCAAAGAGAATGGTCAAATCATTAAACATATTGTCAAAGATGAAAAGATTCCATCAGTAAAAACAACAGCTACTGATAAAACCGATGGTACAAAAGAAATGCACACTTCTAAGTCTGTAACAATCCAAGATAAAGTGGAATACAAAGACCTACAAGTAGGTAAAGAGTACACTTTAAAAGGTAAATTAATGGATAAAGAGACTAATAAACCATTAGTTGTAAATGGTAACGAAGTAACTGCTGAAACTAAGTTTACACCAAAAGAAACAAACGGTTCTATTACACTAGATTTCACTTTTGATGCAACTGGTTTAGAAGAAAAAGAAGTAGTAGTATTCGAAGAGTTACTGAAAGACGGAAAAGTTGTTACTACACATGCTGATATCAATGATAAAGGTCAAACAGTTAAGTTCGTTAAGCCATCAGTAAAAACAACTGCTACAAACAAAGCTGATGGTGGAAAAGAGATTCATTCAAAGGATTCTATCACTATCCAGGATAAAGTGGAGTACACTAACTTAGTTGTTGGTAAAGAGTACACTGTAAAAGGAAAATTAATGAACAAAGCTATTAACGAACCATTATTAATTGATGGTAAAGAAGTAACAGCTGAGACTAAATTCACTGCAAAAGAAAAGAATGGTTTTGTAACATTAGACTTTTCTTTCGTTGGTGCTGAACAGCAAGGAAGAGAAGTAGTCGTGTTTGAAGACTTATTACATGAAGGTCAAGTAATTGCAACACATGCTGACATTAACGATGTAGGTCAAACAGTTCGATTTGTAGAACCTTCTATTAAAACGACAGCTACAAACAAAGCTGATGGTTCTAAAGAGTTAGACGCTTCTAAATCTGTAACAATCCAAGATAAAGTGGAATACAAAGACTTAATTGTGGGTAAAGAGTACGTTGTAAAAGGCAAACTAATGGATAAAGCAACAAAAAAACCATTATTAGTTGATGGTAAAGAAGTAACAGTAGAATCTAAGTTTACTGCAAAAGAGAAAAATGGTTCTATCACACTCGATTTCACATTTAATGCTTCTGCATTACAAGGTAAAGAAGTGGTAGTGTTTGAAGAATTGTATCAAGATAATGTCTTGGTAGCTATACACGTTGACATCGAAGATAAGGGTCAAACGGTGAAATTTAAAGAAGTAAAACCGGAGCAACCTAAACCAGAACAGCCGCATCAAGATAAAAATACTCCAACCTCAGAACAACCAAAAGAGCAAGTAAAAGAACAACCACAACCTAAGAAAGAAGTTCAATCTAAAATTGGATGGTTACCGCAAACAGGTGCTGATCTTACAAGTTGGATCTCTATGGCTGCAGGCGCATTACTGTTAATTGTTGGTGGAGTTATTTTCTTAAAACGTAAAAACGCATAAAAATTAAAAAATAAGCACATCTGTTTTTACAGGATGTGCTTATTTTTATGTTAGTAATTTAGTTCTATTTACAGTATTTTAATCTATTTGATTATTTTTGAGTTGTTGTAATAATTCCCTGTTTTCTTTTCCTTAGCTTCCAAAGTGTCAGCTTCTAAATTCACTGTGAGACAAAATCCCTTAGCTATTTCAAAAGGTCTCATAGAGAACTGGGGGATATAATGCTCTTTTTTTACAAACTGTGTTTTTTCTGCCGTGATAAAGCAACAAATCCTTTCCTGCTATCATTATAGAGATAATTTTATCAAAAAAAGAGAGCGTTATCTCTTCAATTTAGATAAATGAGACACAAAGTAGTATGGTGTGACAGAAGTGGCTTTGGCCTTACTGAAATGTTAAAGGGAATTTTCATTCATATAGATTGTTTTAAAAAAGGTGCGAAGTCAATTCTATGACTTTGCACCTTTTTATTTCACTTGAACTTTGTTTAAGCGCGTTTATCTACTCATTGTTACGCGTGAATTGCGTTTAAAATCGACACTTTATTCGTAGTAAATAATACATAATTTTGTTTTACAGTTCTAATTAATATACGATCAGTTGTCCCATATGCTGTTCCGATACGGATTGCACTTGGTTCTTCAACACCCGCATAGGTAGCATCTTCGGTAACCTCAATCACATCACGTAATGGAATCGTGACCTCCGCAAATTGCCATGAAATAATTAACTCTTCTTTTGTTTTTTTGACATCAATACCTAGCATTATACCAAGACCTTTCTATAATAGAATGCTACACTTCTTATCTTATTATACAAATTTTTAGATTATTTTTCTACATGTATGAATAGAGCTGATATTTTAAGGGTGCCAAAAGAAAGGGAAGATATACTATCAATCTATTAAGGAATACGTTATGAAGAAAAGTTCACAGGGAATTAATATGGATTTGATATGGTTGAAGTATGATGAATGAGTAACAGTAGGAGTTGCAGGAAGGAAATGAATGATGAGACTTAAATTAGTAGGAACCTTAACTTGTATAGTAGTAATGTTAGGTATCTTTATCATTTACACCAATATATCTATTGGTAAAGAACCATATAAGACAAACCATGAAACTAGTGAAAACTCCATAAATAAAGAAAAAAATAGTAAGCAAAATCGGACCTCAAATAAGATAGCAAGTTCCTTTGCTAGTATACAGGCTGTAGTAAATAAGGAATATGGTTTACCCGAAGACTATATGCCAGAGGATTTAGTTGTACCAAATGTACCGTTCTCATTTAGTGGAACGGTAGAAAAGAGTCATCTTCGTAAAGAAGCAGCGGAAGCGTTAGAAAAACTATTCCTTTTAGCTAAGCAAGATGGGATCCAGTTGAATGCTGTTTCAGGATTTCGTTCCTATGAGTATCAAAAAGGTCTGTATGCCAACAATGTTAAAAAGAAAGGGCAAGAGCATACGGATCGCTTCTCTGCAAAGCCAGGGCATAGCGAACATCAAACAGGGTTAACGATGGATGTTTCTTCTAAAAGTGCGAACAATGAACTAGAGCTATCCTTTGCGAATACGAAGGAAGGAAAATGGCTGAAAGAAAACGCGCATCGTGCAGGGTTTATCATTCGTTATCCTAAGGGGAAGGAAAGTATTACGGGTTATGCATATGAACCTTGGCATATTCGCTATGTAGGAGATATTGCTGAAAATATATATAAGGAAAAACTGACTTTAGAAGAATATATGAATCTGTGAAAATAGAATTGAAGAGTTAAACTGTATTCATTGTTTATGAATGCTACTTTTTCTATTAAAAAGCCTAATTTCTCAATGTTTTGTAGAGAAATTAGGTTTTTTTCATCACTTCATTAGAGTTTTTTAGGCTTCGTTCGTTGGTATACTTCACACAATATTATAAAGGAAATAGAACTTACTGAAGATAACATATGAATGTTTTATAAATGTATCAAAAAAATGAACAAAATCGTTATTTTGCACAACAAGGTAGTCAGCTTAATGAAATAACTGCTTGTAAAAAAAGAAGCCCTACAGGAAATATTACAGGGCTTCACCAAGTTGAGTTATGTCGTATTCACAAGGGATTTTAACATGATATTTGTGTTGAATAAACTGGTAAATGTGTCCAAGTAATTTGGAGCTATTTTATAAAAAAAGAGAAGCGCTTAATCAGGACGCTCCTCTTAATGCCAATACACAATAACTATCCCATTATACTGTATAAGCGTAAAATATTTAACAATTACCTTCATGGTAAATATTTCATTTTGTCTTAGTACCTTTAAATCACGAAAAAAGGTTCTGCTGTTTCCAACAGAACCTTTCCTAAAATGGCAAAGAGTAACTCTTACCTTACTCTTTGTTCATATACTACAGGAGTTTTAATGAAAATCCAAGGCTCCTTATATTGAGAAATAAAGAAGAATCATTATAAAAATTTTTATCTTTTTTCATAAATAAAAGAGCAGCTAGCAAAAACTAACTGCTCAATACAAGGAGATACAGAGAAAACTAAATGGATTTTGGCATACAGCCTATCAACATTATGGACATAATATTGATTTTTATTCGAAGGAATTCATGTTTTACAAATCAGATTATGATAGTCGATATTCTCCATATTGACCAGAAAAGAACCAAGAATTCTAGTGAAATTCCAAGTGTTCTTTTCCTAGTTTTTTGAAATTCTTTTACTAAATAGCCAATAGCGCTAATTGCTAGAAGAATGAAAAGAATAAGTTCTAGTGTAACTGGCATTTGATCTACTCCTAATCCATTATTTTAATTTAGTATATAACGATTATAAGATATTTTTTTGTGGTTAGTGGTGAGAAATTAAACAAAACCATCTCTTTACGAAAAAAGGTCCTGTTGTTTCCAACAGAACCTTTCCTAAAATGGCAAAGAGTAACTCTTACCTTACTCTTTGTTCATATACTACAGGAGTTTTAATGAAAATCCAAGGCTCCTTATATTGAGAAATAAAGAAGAATCATTCTAAAGAATCTTATCTTTGTTATAAATATAAGAGCAGTTAGCAAAAACTAACTGCTCATCTCCAAGGGGGAACAAGGAGAAAAATCTAATGTCATCTATATTATTGACGGAATATTGAGTTTTACTCATAAAAACTACGTTTAACTTAATGCATAACCCACAATCAAAGTTAGTGTTAAAAACACTGATAATAACAATGTTAGTAAGACTGTTGCTACACTCCTAAGCATCGCAATCCAATTATTCATCTTAGAAAATCCTATAATGCCAGCAAAAAAAGTTCCTATTGTTAAAACTAGTAATATAAATAAAGGGTGAATGTGTAATGAATCCGTGAAAAATTTGAATAATTCAAGTGGAATTTCAAAATATAAACGGAATAGTCCAACGCAAATCAAAGAGCATATAAAGGACCATAGATTGAGGTTATGCTTCATAGCTTTCTCCTATGTTTTCAAAATAGTTTTACTCAATTTTAATGGGAAATGAAGGAAAAAGATAGAGGTTATAAATTAGAATCAATTTTTTAACAAAATAATCCTTTTAATAGAAAGCGAGGAATAACAATGGGACTCGGAAACCGTGGGATGGCATTTGAAATGCTTATCAATCTAGCGAATGAAATGTATCATAGAAACAATTAAAGAAAAAGGCGCTTCTATTAAGTCGTTAAAAGACAATTGGCTTGATACTACAAGCGATAATCCATACAGCACTTTCCTACTCACTGTAATGGCTGGTGTTAATCAGTTAGAACGTGACCTAATTCGAATGCGGCAACGAGAAGGTATTGAACTAGCTAAAGAGCGTGGTGTTTATAAAGGGCGCCCTAAGAAGTACGATGATGATAATCCTAATATGGAACATGCTTTAGATCTGCTTGCAAACCGAAAGGAAAACAAGCTTACAGTAAAGAAGATATGTGAAGTTACAGGTGTAAGCCGCACGGTTCTTTATGAGAGAGCAAAAGAAAAGGGAGTTATGTAGATTTTAAAGCAGCGAATCCGCTGCTTTTTTATTTTATCAAATAAATTGTTTTTGAGTAGAAATGAAAATAGGGGTTTGCCTTAAACATTTATTATTAATCAAGAATATGAGTATAGAAACAGGCTTAAATTTTGTAATGGTGGAGGGGATTGTTGTGGACATAACTCAAAGTGTGGTAAGAATAGTGGTTAATGGGAAAGACCTTCCGTTCACTTCAGTTCAAACCTCTGCATGGAATCATGGACCTGTAAATGATTTAATCGTTTCGACGAATCAGAGAGTGAATGAGCTTTATCAATTCATGTGGTCACAAGTACCAGTTACGATCTCGGTGTATTTTCTTCAAGGGGCGGACTTAATGAGATTCGCTAGGATCGCTGGAATTAATGAACGTGTAACGGGAGAATATATATATCATTTCATTTGGGGATAAGAAGAATTCAAAGTAGCTTAACAGCTGCTTTTTTATTTTGCATAGAAAAAGGAACCATAATAGGCTCCTTAATTTGATTCAGAAGTTGTGTAGTTTTTCTTGATGATATCTTTTATGTTGATAATTAAGGATATAAGGAATCCAGCAGCTAGGATACCGTTTACCCAGTAATATGTATTCCCGGATGTAAATTTATTATAAAAGGAATCGATATTATAATACACTAAGCCTGCTGAAATGACGGTAGAGATTACTAACGTACCAAAACTTTTCATGACGCTGCCCTCGGATTCTGAAATTTTAGACTTTTAATACAATTATACATTTAAATAAAAAGGTTTACAAAGGGATTACCATAAGGAGGATTTATAACGAGTTTCTTCCAATTGATGGTTTTTATTTTTGAAAAAATAACTATTTTATAAAAAATATTTTTTTGACCCCCATAAAATTATTTGTTCCTTCGAATATATATAAAGTAGAAGAAAACAGTAGAAGAAAAAGCTAAAATTACCAAAAATATAGCGAAGAGTTATTCAAAGATTGCAGCTAAAATAGAAAAGAGCAAGAAGAACAAGTGGTATTGCAAAAGAAAACAAGAAAGTAATACAAAATACAGACTTCACTTTAGTACAAGTGGAAAAAATAGTCATATAAAAAGTCGGCCTCGAAAAATATGAGCACCAGCAAGAAGACAAGCCCAAAGAAAAGTACTAAGAAAATGTGGTTAAATGGTCACTTGTTTAGTGGCCATTTTGCTATTTGAAGCAGAAGGAGGCAGGGAGATTACTAGTGTTGAGTTTAGTAATGAAAATCTTAAAAAAAACGAAAATAGAAGATATCGTATTTAACATACAAAACAACGGAGGAGATAAGGAAGCTTTTATCGTACAGTATCAGCCGTTTATTAGAAAATCAATCTCGTCTGTCTGCCGCAGGTACATTACAGAACAGGATGATGAATATAGTATTGGATTGTTTGCGTTTAACGAAGCAATTGAACAGTATTCATATAAAAAAGGAAAATCTTTTCTAGCGTTTGCTGATCTTCTTATAAAAAGAGATGTAATTGACTATATACGCAAGGAGTCTAAGCATAATCTTGTCTTTTTAAAAGAAGATAAGCAAGAGGAAATATTAGAAATACAAGTATCGCTTACGGAGTATATGAAAGAGATGGAAAATAGTAACCGTAAGGAGGAAATTCTTCATTTTCAAAGTGTGCTAGCTGAGTTTAAAATCACATTTTCAGAGCTTGCTAAGGAATCCCCTAAGCATCGTGATACGCGTGAGCACTTAATAGAAATTGTAAAGATTATTATAAAAGACGAGAAAATGATGGAAGAGCTGTTCCGAAAGAAAAAGTTACCCCTTAAACATATTGAACCACGTGTTAGGGTAAGTCGTAAAACGTTGGAGCGACATCGAAAATACATTATTGCGATGTGTATTATCTTTGCAAACAACTATACATATATTCTGGATTATATAAGAGGGGAGAAGCATGATGAATAAAGGAATTGTGATGGATATAAAGAAACATAACGTAGTTGTTTTAACTCCAAATGGAGAGTTTATTACGTTTAAAAGAAAAGTACACTCTTACATGATTGGAGAGGAAATCTCGTTTAACGAACAAGAGCAAAGAGCACCGCGTTTTTCAATCCCTTCTTTCTTAAAGCCTGCATCATTACTTGTTACTTGTTTTCTATGTGTGTTGCTGTTTTTCTACAACCAACCGGAAGAAAAAGTATTTGCTTATGTCTCAGTTGATATAAATCCAAGTTTAGAGGTGAGCGTAACAAAGGATCTTCGTGTAATAGATTTGCGAGCTTGTAATGATGATGGAAGGCGTATTTTAAAAGAAATGAAAGGGTGGGAAAATAAGCATCTGCAAGACGTAATACGTACTATTATAAAGCAGAGTCAAGGGGATAAGTACTTAACGAATGATAAGCAAGTTATGCTAACAGCTGTTACAAAGGACAAGTCGTTAGAACCACAGTTGGAAAAGGTTATGCAGGAATTAAAGAAAGAGTATGAGATAAAACATATTACAGTTGAATATCAAAGCAGTACGATGCAAATGCGGGAGGATGCCAAGAAAGCAGGGGTTGGAACGGGCGTTTATATAAAACAAGAGAATGAGAAGCAAAAATCGCTTACTCCACCTGCACCTCCGTCTAATCAAGAACAACAAAAGTCATCTTCTGATGCATCATCGGACGCATCTCCTGTAAAAGAAGAAAGCAACGAGAAGAAAGAGCATATAGAACAAAAACAATCTAAGGAACAACAACCGAAGCAAATAAAAGAAAATAATGGGAATCAGCAAGAGAACAACGGAAGAGGATCACAAGGAAATAATGGGAATGGGCAAGGAAACAACGGCAGAGGGTCACAAGGAAATAATGGAAATGGGCAAGGAAACAAAGGCAGAGGGTCCCAAGGGAATAATGGAAACCAGCAAGGGAACAACGGAAGAGAATCGCAAGGGAATAATGGACATCAGCAAGAAAACAACGGTAGAGGTCCACAAAAAGAAAATAATGGACACCAGCAAGAAAACAACGGTAGAGGTCCACAAAAAGAAAATAATGGACACCAGCAAGAAAACAACGGAAGAGGATCCCAAGGGAATAATGGGCATCAGCAAGAGAATAACGGAAGAGAATCGCAAGGGAATAATGGAAATGGTCAAGGGAACAACGGAAGAGAATCGCAAGGGAATAATGGGAATGGTCAAGGAAACAACGGAAGAGAATCGCAAGGGAATAATGGGAATGGTCAAGGGAACAACGGAAGAGAATCGCAAGGGAATAATGGGCATCAGCAAGAAAACAACGGTAGAGGATCGCAAGGGAACAATGGTAGAGGGTCTCAGTAAGGAAAGCTCCTACCACATAATATCGAGTGAAAGAAAAATCTATAGAATATTGAACAGAGGGATTCCTTCCATCTGAAGGAATTTCTTAATATTTTTTAAAATGACGGACATAAAATCGTATATCCTTTCGAATTATATATATGGATATCATTAATATTTATATAAAAGGGGAGAAAAAAATATGAAAGAAATGTATGAAGAAATCACTGAAGTATTAAAGGTGTTGGCGCATCCTGTCCGTTTATCATTAGTAAAAATAATGCTTGCAAAAGGTCCTATTAACGTAACGACAATGTATGAAACATTACAAATGCCTCAAAGTACAATTAGTCAACATTTATCTAAACTAAAAGCTACTAAAGTCGTTACAGGTACTCGGAAAGGATTAGAAATTTATTATGAGGTAACAGATAATCGTACAAAAGCGATATTATTAAGCTTGGCTTAAAGGGTAACTGTTTAGATTTCAAAATTAAGTAAGCAATTCAGCGACTATAATTTTCTTATTAACATTAGTCGTATGTGTTGTTGTTTTTAATTTGTTTAATACATTTCTTTATTAGGGTCTTGCCGTATCACTATCAAGCTAAAGTTTAAATGGATTATAAAAATGAAAGTTTTCTTATTAGGGTCTTTTTGTTAGCTTGATAGTGATGTGCCATTCCCACTAGTATGTAAAGAATTTGGTAGTTTTTTTAGTCATGTAATCTTTTGATCTGATGGTCTTTTCCCCATTCACATAGTTCATCCATAATTTGCATTAAAGATTTCCCGTATTCGCTTATTGTGTACTCAACCTTTGGTGGTACTTCTTGATATACAGTACGATGGATAATCCCATCAGCCTCAAGTTGCCGAAGTTGCTGTGTGAGAACTTTTTGTGTAATGTTTGGAATTTCTCGTTTTATTTCATTTGTTCGCATTTTTCCATCCGCCAAAACACATAAAATATGAATTTTCCATTTTCCACCGATCACGTCGAGTGTCGTTGCGATTGGGCAATTATCATTTTGATTCATATAACACCTCCAAAGGTACTTTAAGGTTCCTATAGCACTTTAAAGTACGTACTTTTCAATTATATGTGACTCATTCATACTAATACTAAAGCGTTTGAATTATTTATAAGGGGGAAGAAAATATATGAAAACACTTGTAATTGTAGCACATCCTGATATTGAAAAGTCTCGAATTAATAAAAGATGGGTAGAAGAACTTGAGAAATATCCAGATGAAATAACGGTGCATGAATTATATAAAGTGGCACCAAATTGGGAATTTAATATTGAAGAAGAACAAAAGCTGTTAGTAGAGCACGACCGATATATATTCCAATTTCCACTCTACTGGTATAGCTCACCACCATTATTAAAAAAATGGTTCGATGATGTATTAACATATGGATTTGCCTACGGATCAAAAGGGGATAAAGTGAAGGGGAAAGAATTTGGTGTAGCTATTTCTATAGGTGGGTTAGAAAAAGACTATAAAAATAGCGGAATTACAATGGATGAATTAACGAAACCATTCCACGCTACGAGCTTATATACAGGAATGGAATTTATACCATCATTTTATTTATATGGTGCAGAATATGAAATCAGTGATGAAGAGATTGACAAAAGTGCACCTGAGTATGTGAAATATGTGATGAATAAGGAGTTTTCTAATATATAAGGAGAAATAGCCATTTACTTGTTAAGTAGATGGCTATTTTTGTTTATCCCGCATTAACCGCCCGTAAGCTGTGGACTAATAATCAGTGGGGATGAACACCCCACATCGTCTAAAGATTCACTTCATTTAAATTCACTAAGTTTAATCTTTAGTAAATTAATAATTAATCTGGTAAAATAAAAATCCTAACATATATAAAGGGGAGTTTTACTTGAGAACGATGCGACAATTATTACAAAAAAGAGCAATGCAGTCACCAAATTTGGAAGCGCTTATCGGTGGAGAGAAAAGGTATTCGTTTCAGCAGTATAATGAACGAGTAAATCAGCTTGCACATTATTTGTTACATACCGGTGTGAAAAGAGGGGATCGTATAGGAATTCTATGCAAAAATAATCATCCGTTTCCAAGCGTTATGATGGCAAGCTTAAAAATTGGAGCGGTATTTATTCCGCTTAATCATCAGCTTACTGCTTATGAATTAGAATCGATTGTAAAAGAAGCGAGATTAAAAGTATTAGTTATTGATGATGAATTTAGTGAAGTTGTATTAAAGATTAATGCAGTTAAAGGAATTCCTTATGTAATTGAGACGACAAAAGAAGGATTTGGCTCATTTGAATTAAAATTAAAGGAACAGCCAATAACAGAGCCGAATGTGGAAGTTCATGAAGATGATGATGCCATTTACTTATTTACTTCAGGAACGACTGGACAGGCAAAAGCATGTGTAATTGGTCATAAAAACTTACACCATTATTTTACTGAAATTGCGGGGCAAAGAGAAATTCCAGCAGGTGAACGCTTTTTATCAGTGCACCCATTGTTTCATATGAGTGGCGTGCTTTCTATTTTAAATTGTATTTATCATGGCGTTACGATGGTCTTTTTAGCTGATTCGAATCCTACTCTTATTTGGGATAAGATTGAAGAAGAGAAAATTACTACGATGCTTGCATTCCCAGCTGTTTATAGTTACATGCTTGATGAATTAGATAATAAAGAGCGCAACATTTCGACCTTTAAAGTAGCGCAAAGTGGTGGTACAAAAGTGCCAGAAACACTTATCCAAAAATATATGGAAAAAGGAATATATATGGTGCAAGGTTATGGGAGTACAGAAGGTTGGGTAGTAACTTCTTGGCATCCAAATATGGGAAAAGAAAAAATGTCTTCTGTAGGGAAAACTTTGAAACATGTAGAGCTGAAAATTGTTCATCCAGAAACAGGTGATGAGCTAACAACAAATAAAGTTGGAGAGATTCACGTGAAAAGCCCGTACATGTTTAAAGGATATTGGAATAATGAAGAGGCAACAAAGAAGGTAGTAAAAGATAATTGGTTTAACATGGGTGATGCCGGTATGATAGATGATGATGGATTTCTACATATTATGGGAAGATATAAAGACGTTATCGTACGCGGTGGTGACAACGTATATCCAGATCAAGTAGAAGATGTAATTCATGAAATAAATGGCGTTTTAGAAGTTGCAGTAGTTGGGATTCCAAATGACTTTTGGGGGGAGGTCCCAACAGCTTACATTGTAAAGGACATTCAAACGTCTTTAACAGAAGAAGAGATTATTCAGCATTGTAAAGAAAAACTAGCAAGCTATAAAATACCAGAAGTTGTATTTATGGACGAATTACCGAAAAACGCTTTAGGGAAAGTGTTGAAGAGGGAATTAAGGGATGTTTTTCTTGTGAAATAAAAGGTTATTAAATAATGAAGAGTCCAGTTATGTAAAAAGCATAACTGGATTTTTGTTTATAAAAAACATAATGATTTACTAGATTTTGTATTTTGTGTAAGATAATAAAGAATATTCAATTAACAATTAAAGGAAGAGATATAAATGAAGCTGCCACTATTACAAGTAGAGACAGAGAGACTGATTATTCGTCCATTTCAAAAAGAGGATTATGAAAGTTGGTTAGATGGATTCAATAAGAGGTTACCATCTCAATATAAATACGATGACGGCTATCATGACATGTCGTCTTCAACGAAAGAATGGTTTACGGAATGGATAAGAGGATTTGATGAGGCGGCAAGACGGGATGAAATGTACGTTCTAGGTATTTTTCAGAAAGAAGATGGCGCCAATATTGGAAAGCTAGAACTTATAAAAATTTTACGTATGGACTATCAATGGGCGATGATGGGTTACTCTATTCATAATCAACATTGGAAAAATGGATACGGAGCAGAAAGTGTAATAGCTGCGCTGCCGTTATTTTTTAATGGCCTTCAATTTCATAGAATCGAATTACATATACATATCGATAATGAGCCATCTATTCGTCTTGCAGAAAGAGCTGGTTTTTCATTTGAATGTACGAGAGAGGCATTTTCTATGGGGAATGGTAAGTGGGCAGATTTTCTTATTTATTATAAAAATAATGAAACGAACAAATAAGGGGATAAAAAATGAAGACTATAAACGTATTTCATTACGACGCATTTACGAATAAACCAAATATGGGAAATCCAGCAGGTATTGTATTAGAGGCGGATGGATTAACGGAAGAGGACATGCAGCGTATTGCTGAAAAAGTTGGATTTAACGAAACATCTTTCGTTCTTTCTTCAGAAGTAGCAGATATAAGCATGCGCTATTTTACACCAGGGTTTGAAATGGATTTATGTGGTCATGGGACAGTTGGAACTATATATGCCTTGCGTGAAAGAGGTTTATTAGAAGAAAAAACAAACCTTACGATTGAAACGAAGGCAGGTATTTTACCGATACAAATAGGTGCAAATGAAAATGGAGAAACCTTTATTAAAATGAGGCAGGCAGCACCTCAGTTTAAAGATTTTGCAGGTTCAAAAGAAGAATTAGCTCATAGTATCGGGTTAGAAGTAACTGATTTAGATGCAAGTGTACCAATTGTATATGGAAGTACGGGGAACTGGACTGTAATTGTACCGATTAAAAATCTAGATGCATGTGAAAGAATGAAACCTAAAAATGAGGCGTTTCCATCGGTATTAAAAGAAATACCTAAGGCTTCTATCCATCCAGTTTGTCTAGAAACTTATGATGAACAGGTGCAAATGCACGGTCGTCATTTTTCATCACCTTATGCTGGAACGATTGAAGATCCTGTGACAGGAACAGCTTCAGGTGTAATGGGAGCGTATTATGCGACGTATTTGGAGAAAGATTTTGACCATGAATTGGAGTTAATCGTTGAGCAAGGACAGGAAATAAATAAAGATGGTCGTGTAACGGTTTATGTAACGAAAGATGTAGAAAATGATAACTTACAAATTGATATTGCTGGAACAGCGGTGTATGTAAAAGAGTTTGAAGTTTCAATATAAAGTGAAACTTTAATCAGTGGGGGTTTTGTTCATCCCCCACTGATTATCAGCCCTCACCAATCGGGCTTTTACGGGCAGTTGATCCCCCACCTAACTTCTTTGCTTCCGCTGAATTTTGAGGTGGAGGTCTTACTGCACGGCAAATAGCGGGATAAAAAAAGAAAGCCCGGAATACATCCAGACTTTCATTATCTGTTCAACACTTCAATATACGAAGCATCTCCAGTTGTTCTTAAAGCAGAGCGGAAATTGTTGTTTTCTAACGTTTTAGCGACTTGTTGTAATTGCTGTGCATCATCATGATGGATAAGTAAGCTGTCGGCACCGCTTTCTTCTATATGAATGTGTTCGACACTTCCAATGGCATCATGTACTGCTTTTAAAAATTCAGGTTTCATATTGTCCTCCTAATATGTATGTAACGTTGTTGTTAGTATTTCCTTATTTTTGAAATATAAAAGTAAATGATTTTTTGTTATATTAAGATTTTGGAAGGGGTTTCCTATTCGTTTGTCAAATAATAGTAAAGTTGTCTTTTGAATTGAGGGAATCTTCGGAATTAAAGGGTGGGAGAATGGACATTTCAATAATTGCTGCACAACTAGTTAAGGAGAAAGTTATTTCACATGATCCAAATAGCGTAAAAGCGTTGAACGGAGGAACGACAAGTACTGTATATTTGTTGGACGAAAAAT
Organism: Bacillus sp. SRB_8; assembly: GCF_003264205.1. Lineage (NCBI taxonomy): Bacteria > Bacillati > Bacillota > Bacilli > Caryophanales > Bacillaceae > Bacillus > Bacillus sp. SRB_8. Next base: position 24,737 of record NZ_NADT01000044.1, read on the forward strand.
ATGTAGTAAAGCTGAATGAAGCGGAAGTAATACGTGAAGAAGCTAATTTTCTCTCATTTTATGAGGAGAATAGTTTATTTTCAAAGCTTTTGTATAAGGAACCTTTACATACATATTTCGTGTATTCTTTCCTTGAAGGTAATACTTCGTGTAAACAAGGATATAAACGAAGTACGCTTCGTACACTTGTAAAAGAAGTTATCAATAAGTATAAAATGGTTCCAGGGGCAGAAGGCTGGGGATGGAAAGAAAGTCCGGTTCAATCTTGGAATGAATTTTTAACGGCAAATGTGATGGAAGCTTATGAAAATGTAAGACGTTACATAAGTGAGGAAGATTATAGAATTGTTCTTAAACTAGCAAATAGGGAAGCCGGAGTAAATCAGCCATTTTTATTACATGGTGATTGCGGATTCCATAACTTTATATTTCAAGAAAATAAGTTATATGGCGTGATAGATCCTTTACCAGTGTTAGGGGATCCTCTATATGATTTAATTTACGCGTTCTGTTCAACTCCGGAAGATTTAACAAAAGAAGTGATTGGTTATGCGATAAAACCATGTATATTTCATAAAAAAGAACGAGATTTATATGAGGAAATAGTCATAGGTTTATATTTGCGTATAGATACATGTTTGAGACACCACCCGAAAGATTTAGAAGATTACTTAGTAGCTTGGCGTTATTGGATGAACGAAATTGAGCCGGCTTTATAGTACAAATAGTTTGGGGGAGATAGTGAAATGAACATAGCAGAAGCAAAACGAGATTTAGCACAAAGAACGAAGAGGGGAATTCCTGTTATAATAGCTGGTATTTTGTTTTGGATTGTAGCGAGTGTAACGGGTATTCTTCTTTCAGAAAAACAAGTTGTGTGGGTGTATTTAATTGGTATGGGTTGTGTATTTCCTTGTGGCTTAATGATAGCTGCTATATTGAAAATTGATATGTTTGCGAAAGGAAATCCGCTAGGGACTTTAGCTGGAATAATTGGTGGGATAAATGTATTAAATATTCCGTTAGTGTTACTTGCATATTTTCAATTTCCAGAATGGTTACCTTTTGTAGTAGCAATGTTAATAGGTGTTCATTTTGTACCATACGTATGGATTTATGAAAGTAAAAGTTATGGTGTATTGTCAGTAGGAACCGTATTTGTGACGTCAGTTTGCGGGATTCTTTTTGCAGACAATGGACTTATTGTAATTCCATTGTCAGTTACAGCTGTCTATTTACTGACTCTAATAGGTTTAGTAATCGAAAATAAAAAAGCAGAAAACTATCAACAAATATCAGCTTAATAAAAAATTAAAGGGATAGGGGAATGACTATGAATAATTTCGTTTGTACAACGTGTGGTGTGCAGTATGCAGCGAGTGTGGAAGAGCCGGTAAGTTGTGTTATTTGTGATGAGGAGAGACAATATATTAATCCGAAAGGGCAGTCTTGGACGAGTTTAGAAAACTTGCAAACGAGTGATACATATAAAAATGAAATTATAGAAGAAGAAAATGGGCTTTATAGTATTACGACAAAACCAGAATTTGCGATCGGTCAGACGGCATTTGTAGTAAAAACAGAGTCATATCGTTTGTTATGGGATTGTATTACTTATTTAGATGACACGACAATTGAGAAGGTAAAAGAGTGGGGCGGATTAGATGCAATTGCACTATCTCATCCGCATTATTATTCAACACAAGTAGAATGGGCAGAAACATTTGATGTACCAATTTATATACACGAAGACGATAAAGAGTGGGTTATGCGCCCGAGTAGTCGTATTATTTATTGGACTGGTGAGTCTTTACAATTAGCAGATGGAATTACTGTGCATCGTCTCGGAGGACATTTTAGTGGCGGTTCTGTATTACATTGGGAAGAAGGAAATGATGGGAAAGGTATATTATTAACAGGTGATATCATTCAAGTTGTAGCGGATCAACAGTGGGTGAGCTTCATGTACAGCTATCCAAACTTAATTCCATTACCGGCGAGAAAAGTTGAGGAAATGGCGAATCGAGTGAAACCGTTACAATTTAATCGTTTATATAATGCTTTTCACCGAGTAGTAAAAGAAAATGCAAATGAGGCAGTGGAACGTTCTGCTGAAAGATATATGAAAGCGATAGAAGGAAAGTTGTTTCATACGTAAAAGGAGTGCTAGATTAATGAAAACGTTAGTATGCTTTGGCGATAGTATTACAGCTGATGAAATGTTTTTTGATGGAACACCGAGATTAACACCACGTTTGCAAGAGATGTTTCCAAATTGGAAAGTGGTTAATGCGGGTGTTCCAGGTGATAATACTTTTGATGCGTTAAATAGGATAGAAGATGATGTACTATCGCATAAACCAGACTTTGTAACGGTTTTTCTTGGTACAAATGATGCGGTCTCTTTTTCTCAAGTGTCATTACAAGTATACAAAGAAAACTTAGAGAAGATTGTAAGCATGATTTCACCAGAAAAAGTATTACTTATTAGTCCTGCACCAGTTGATGAAGAAAGACAGCATAATAGAACGAATGAAGTACTCGGCCAATATGCAGACGTGGTTGAGGAAGTGGCGAAAGAAACAAGAAGTCATTTTTTAAATTTGTATGCTGAAATGATTCAAGAACAGCATTATAAAAAATTTGTAGAAGATGATGAAAAAGACGGTTTACACTTTGGACCACAAGGTTATGAGTATTTAGCGAAGTTAATTTGTGAAAAATTAAAAGGGATTTTGTAAGAAGCAAAGCTTGGGCGCTTTGCTTTTTTTGTATTCACATAAGTAAAATATAGTATCTTTTCGCAAGGGCATTGTAGCAAGGCAAAAATGCAAACACCTTAATATATTCTAATTAATCACAGAAATAGACAATTCCTGTACTAAATGTTTAGTACCTATAGCACTTTAAAGTACATACATTTTTAATGTGTTAAATATAATTCATAATAGCACCAGTAAGAAGAAAACAAGCGTTACGGTACTATAGAATCTGGTAATTCTAAAAAATGCCAATGTGGTATAAGACAATTAGGGAGGTTAAAGATATGAGTACTTCAAATTTGAGTGAAATAAGTAAACAAATATTAATAGAGGAGGAAACACTTCAATTTTCCTCTTTTACAAATGAAGATGCCTTGCAATTAGGTTTATATATCGTTGAAACAGCAAAGCGAGAGGGGAAATTGATTGCTGTTGATATAGCAAAAAATGGTGTGCAATTATTTCATTTCAAGATGACAGGGACGACTGAGGAAAATACGAAATGGATTGAGCGTAAAAAACGGGTCGTTTCCCTGCATAATCATAGCTCGTATTATATGCAGATAGAAAGTGAAATAAGCGGAGTTCCATATCATGAAAAATACCGTTTAGATGGCTCGGAATATGCTGCGTTTGGTGGATGCTTTCCTATCCAAATAAAAAACGTAGGGGTTATTGGGATGATAACAGTCTCAGGATTACCACCAGAAGTAGATCATGAATTGGTTATAAGAGCAGTTAAAAATCATTTGAATCAATAATAGAAGTAATTTTAATAGTTAAATAAAAAGGCAAAAATGAACATATTCCTGTTCGTTTTTGCCTTTTTATTATTTCTTTTTCGGCCTACGTACTAACTCACCGCCACAATTCGGGCAAACATTTTGCCTTTCCTCTGTACATGGTGCACAAAATGTACATTCATACACGCATATGTATGCTTCAGAATCAGGCTGAAGGGAATGGTCGCAAATTTGACAGTTTGTTTTCATTTCTAATGCCATAGTAATCCTCCTTGTTATTCGAAAGTTCATAATTTAATTATAATTAACATTGTAGTGGGTGTCCTTTTTAAATGAAAAGAAATAAAAGGATTATGTTGTTGTTTGAAATGAAATAGGTCTATTTATTTTAAAATTGATTATTTATTGTAGTTGGAATATTATGAAATAGTCAAAAGACAACAGGGGGTATATATTTTGACTAATAATAACGATTATTTTCATGTAGAAGAGGATGTAAATCACAATAGTTTAAAAGCAGATTGTGAAAAATGTTTTGGATTATGTTGTGTAGCATTACCGTTCGCAGCGTCAATAGATTTTGCGGTGAATAAAGATGGTGGTAAACCTTGTACAAATTTACAATCAGATTATAAATGTAGTATACATAGAGATCTTAGAGGAAAAGGGTATAAAGGTTGTACAGTGTTTGAATGTTTTGGTGCTGGACAAAAGATTTCTCAAGTTACGTTTAAAGGAATTGATTGGCGGAAAGATGCTCAGCATGCGAGAAAAATGTATGATGCTTTTCCGGTAATGCATCAACTTCATGAAATGCTTTGGTATTTGAATGAGGCTATTCTATTAAAGGCGACGCAGACAATTCATAAAGAGCTGAAGGAAGCAATTGAAGAGACTGAGCGTCTTTCTAATTTAAGTCCAGATGAGTTAATGGAAGTAAATGTGCCATTACACCGTGCAGAAGTGAACATTCTCCTTTTAGAGACGAGTGAATTAGTTTGGAAAGAAATGAATGATGCACGTAAGAAACGAATCAGTCACCGAGGTGCAGACCTTATGGGAGCGAATTTAAAAAAGAGAGATTTACAAGGAGCAAATTTAAGAGGGGCGTATCTTATTGCGGCTAATTTACGAGATGCAAATTTAAGGGGAGCGGATCTCATCGGAGCAGACTTGCGAGATGCAGACATTCGCGGGACAGATTTTACAAATAGTGTTTTTCTTACGCAAGTTCAAATTAATGCGGCGAAAGGGGACAAACATACGAAATTACCGGAAATGTTGTCTCGTCCAGCGCATTGGACTGCGTAAAGTGTAGGGAGTTGTAATAGTGTGGATATTTTTCAGTATTTAGAGGAAATGCAGGAAGATGTATTTTTGTTATCAGTATCTCAAATAGAATTGAAGTATTATGATATTTGTCGCACACTAGCGTCAAGTGAGGATGCGGAGCGCATTAAATTGATTCCATTAGATTCATACAAGGAAAGTATGAGGATAGGTTTGAAAGAAGCGTTAGAAATTGCTGAAAGTGAAGAAGCAAAGGCGATTTATTTTGAGTATGATCTTGATAATGAGTGGGATAGTCAGTTTTATATTTGTGACGATTATATGTTTCTTGAAGAAGAAGATGAGGATTGGGCAAGTGATTGGACGGATGAAATAGAAGGACCATCTTTAGGAGAGTTAGCTGATATTTATGGTGAAAATGGCTTTGATTCAGATAAAAAGGCTGTAGGTATTACTTTATATTTAATCGCAAGAACGGTGTGTAGTTTTATAAGTGCATGCAGTGGATTACAAAGTAATATACCAATTTGTATCGGTTTTCACGACCAAGACCCAATTATGCGAACAGGCAGAGACTAAGTCTCTGCCTGTTTTTTTATACTATTTTTGCTTTTCAAAAGTAGTAATTATAACACTGCATATAATAAGGATACCACCAATGAAAAAGTTACTGTTTAACGTCTCATTTAACAGGAGCCAGCCAAGTAATGATCCTACGATCGGTTGAAAGAAGAAAAATAATGAACCGATGCTAGCATCCATTAATTCTAACCCTTTATTCCAAAGAAAAAATGCACCTGCGGTTGAGACGATTCCTAAATAGAGTACGCCTAATACTACATACATGTTCATATGTTCAATAGGATTTGTTTGGAATTCCCATACCATAAAAGGTGTAATGAAAAAGAGTGAAAAAAATATTGCGTACGTTGTAATAATTAAAGATGAAAATCGAGCGGAAGCGATTTTTACATAAATGGATAGTAAAGCCCACGTAATAGCGGATCCAACTAAAATGATTGTACCGATAAAATAGGAGCCGATTTCAATATCCCATCCGATAACGATAATGACACCGATTGTCGCTATTATAGTTGATAAAAGTCTACGAGCAGTTAGTTTCTCTTTTAAAAGGAGCGCTGCAAATATAACCATAAATGCAGGTGTAGCTGATGTCACTAAGGAGCCTGTATGAGCATCGGATAATTTCGTTCCGATAAATTGACATGTGATCGAAATGAAATACCCGATGAATCCAATCCAAGCGAATAATAGCCAATCTTTTTTGTGTATGGTTACTTTTTTCTTTTGCTTTTTTTCAGTTGTTTTCAAAATCGCATATAAAACAACAAAAGCGATAATAAAGCGTAGCCAAACGAGTGTAAGTGGCGGAATAAAGTCGAGTACGTATTTACTAACGACGTACATACCGCCCCAAATACTTGCTGCTAGTGATAAACATATAGCTCCTAAAATTGTTTGTTTCATGTAAACTACCTCCGTCTATTTTTAGGGTATTATGAGTTCCCTAAGACGAGGCAAAGTGTATGTGTCCCGCATTAACGGGCAGTAAGACCCCTACCTCAAAGTTCAGCGAAAGCAAAGAAGTTAGGCGGGGGATCAACTGCCCGTTAATGCCCGATTGGTTCAACCAATAATCAGTGGGGAATAAAGCCCCCCACTGATTAAAGTTTCACTTTATTATATGAATGCCCGTCTTAGTTTATAGACGGCCTACAGGTTGGTCGTTTTCGAATGAAGTGTTGTAGTACATGAGCGCATTCCTCCTTCATAATTTTATAATGATATTATAACTCAATTTTCAGTTTATTGGGATGGTTATTGTACGGAGTTGATTCTTTAGAAAATGGTGGTTGTCTAAGAAAGCATAGTATATGGTAGAAAAACATATTTTTAAAATAAAAGAAACCAATTACATAACTGATAAGTATATTAAGAGTAGGATGAAAAAGTAGATTAATAGAGAAAGAGGAGGAGATTTACATTACTACAACCGTTATTTCTCATTTTTATAACGAAGAGTATTTATTGCCGTGGTGGCTTGTGCATCATACGAAACTGTTTGATCATGGTATTTTAATTAATAAAGGTTCTACAGATCGTTCGGTTGAAATTTGTAAAAAATTCGCACCGCATTGGGAAGTGCGAGATTCTACAAATCCAGAGTTTGATGCAATAGCGACAGATCATGAAGTGATGAGGGCGGAACAAGAAGTAGAAGGTTGGAAAATGATTTTAAATACGACTGAGTTTCTTTGTGTGCAAGATAAGAATCAGTTTTGGAAATCACTAAATGAATTGGGAGGGAGGATGTATTGGCTGGAAGGGCTTATTATGGTCGATAATCTTAACTATAATTATCCGGACCTTAACTTTGGAATACCTTTAATGAAACAGCGATTTCACGGTTATTTACCAGAAGATTGGGCGTTATGGAGAAGAGGTAGATTTATTCATAATCATGAACACGGAAGTTATACGGTTGGAAGACATTTATCCGCGCATGAATCTATGATTTATCCGCCTCTTGCTTGCATATTATGGTTTGGATTTAGTCCGTGGAACGATGCGATGAGAAAGAGAAAATTACAAATTGGTCCGACTCTTTCTGAAGCTAGTAAGCATGGGGGAATGGGAACGCATCATATTATTACACCCGAAAAATTAGAAGAATGGTATAGGGATTTAGCGAGAGGAACGAAGGATTTACGTTTTAGTGATGCATATCGGTATGCTTTTGTATAAATGATTCCCACCATAAAATTGTTTCTTCAATTCCTGTATTTAGATCGTATGTTGGTTTCCAGTTTACTTCAGTTTTTAAACGTTCTACATTAACGCCGACAAATAAAGGTTCATCTTTAGAGAAAGGGATCGCACCTAATTTAATTAAATGTTCTTTTCCTATCTTTTTAGCAATGATAGAAGCTAATTCTTTAATTTGTACAGATTGACCAGAAGCGATATTGATTGTGCCTGTAACATTGCGTTCTAATACTGTTACGAGAGCATCAGCGACGTCACCCACATGGAGGAAATCTCTTGATTGTTTTCCATGTGTACATAGTGCTTCCTCATTTTTTAATAAAGAAGTGATAATGTTAGAAACGAGCCGATTTCCTTGTTCGTGAGGGCCATACATATGAAAAATTCGTCCCCAACATACGCTGAGGCTGGTTTGCCCAGCGTATGATTGTAGCCAGGAATGTAGTGTGTTTTTACATAATGAATACGGGGTTTTATAGGAAAGAAGCGGTGAATCTTCAAATAATACGCCGTTAAACCATTCATACTCTGCGCCAGTACCTGCAACAATGACTCGCTTTCCACCGCATGATGTGAAGTGTTGAATCAATGAGATACTGCACGTAAGCCAATAGTAATTATTAATAGATACATAACACGCTGGCGGCACTGCTTCCCAAACTAAATGAATGAGATGACTAGGTTTAATGTCGTAAATGAGTTTTTTTACTTCTTCATCGCAAAGTAAGTTTACTTTATGCCAATGGCAAGAAAGGTGAGAAGGCTTATTTGTATTGTAAGTGGCGTGCACCTCATAGCCCTTTTGTATAAGAGAATTTACAACATATTTACCAATCCATCCACTACCGCCTGTTACAAGGATTTTTTTCATGGCTCAATCACCTCAACTTCTGGAATCGTTACTAAAAATTTGCCGCCCCATTCACGAATGAAAGAGCATTCTTTCATAATTTCATCTTTTAAATTCCAAGGAAGTATGAGAATGTAATCGGGTTTTGTACGTTTAATTTCTTCTGGAGATTTTATTGGAATGCGGGTACCTGGTAGAAGGAGATTTTGTTTGTGAGGGTTTTTATCTACTGTATAAGCTAGAAATTCTTTTCCTATCCCGCAATAATTTAAAAGGGTGTTTCCTTTAGCGGGAGCACCGTAACCGATAATTTGTTTGTTTAAAGCTTTTGCTTTGATAAAAAACTTTAAAATACTTATTTTCAATTGTTCTATGCGTTTAGAAAAAAGGAGATAGCAATCTAAAGTATCTAGCCCGTGATCTATTTCTTTTTGGATTATATTTGTAACACTGGAATGGATAGTGGATGAGTCACTGTGATGGTTTACAAAAATACGCAATGAACCACCGTGCGTTGCAAGTTCTTCTACCTCGACAATTTGTAAATGATGATGCGCTAAAACTTTTTGAAGACTTATAAGAGAGAAGTAAGAGAAGTGCTCATGATAGATTGTGTCAAACTGTTTAAAGGATATGAGGTTCAATAAGTGCGGGAATTCAATTGTTATCGTGCCATCTTGTTTTAATAATGTTTTTAAACCGGCAACAAAATCATGCAAGTTTGGAACGTGTGCTAATACGTTATTTGCGACGATTAAATCAGCTTGTGGTAATTTTTTTGCTAAGTCATTGCTGAAAAAATTCACTTCAGTAGGAATTCCTTTTTGGATAGCGATTTCTGCTACATTTTTTGCTGGTTCAATTCCTGACGTTTTGATATTTTCTTTTTGAAAGTATTGTAATAAGTACCCGTCGTTACTTGCGATTTCAATCACTTTCGAATGGTTTGTTAAGTTGAAACGCTTAATCGCCATTTCTACATATTGTTTAGCGTGTAGTAGCCAACTGGAGGAATAAGAGCTAAAGTATAAATAATCATGAAAAATATTGTGGGGAGATTCAAATTCATCTAATTGTACAAGTAAACAAGAGTTACAAACAAACGTGTGCAGCGGATAAAATGGCTCCATTTTATATGAGTGTTCTGGAACTACAAATGAGTTAGCGAGAGGAGAAACGCCTAAATCTAAAAAAGTATTTGTTAGTAATGAGTGGCAAAAACGGCATTTTTTTTGTTCCATTTTATAGCCCCCTTATAAATTTTTGAATGCATCGATTTGTTGTCGCGTGAAAGATTCCATATTTTCACCAGATGCATATTTTTTGTACCAATCAACAGTCCAAGTGATAGAATGATCTGTTGATAATTTAGGAGTCCAACCGAGTTTATTTACTGCTTTTGTACTATCAAGTGTTAAAATAGGTGATTCATAAAGAGTATTTGTATGAGGGGAAAGGATTGTTAGTGGTTGATTCCATAATTTTATTATAGATTGAATGACATCATGGACGGTTCTGTTAGCCTCGTTAATTGGTCCGAAATTCCATGCTTCTGCATACTCTTTATGCTTCCAAAGTTTCTCAGCTAAAAGGATATATCCATGTAAAGGATCCAAAACATGTTGCCACGGTCGGATAGCATTTTTGTTTCGAATACTTAAAGGACGGTCTTGTAAATATGCACGAATGATATCTGGGAATAAGCGATTTTCTGCCCAATCACCACCACCGATGACATTGCCTGCTCTTACTGAGGCGAGTGAAAGGGTGTTCGTGTGAAAAAAAGATTTTTGATATGATGTTGCAACTAATTCAGCGCAAGCTTTACTAGCACTGTATGGATCATAGCCCCCTAAACGGTCGGATTCTACAAATGCTCGATTACCGCTCCCATCATTCGCATAACATTTATCACTCGTAACATTAATAATGAGACGTACGCTTTCGACGTACTTTGCTGCTTCTAATATGTGAACAGTGCCTAAGACGTTTGTTTTAAATGTATCAATAGGATCTTTGTATGAAGTGGTGACGATTGGTTGAGCTGCTAAATGAAATATCATATCAGGTTTGTGCTGTTTTATGGCATGGAATAAAGAATCGTAATCTGTAATGTCTCCTTCAATTGTAATGCACTCTTTTGCTGCGTTACATTGTTCAAAAAGGTTAGGAGTTGAGGGAGGGTGAGAAGAGTAGCCGATTACTTCTACGCCTAAAGAAGTTAAAAAAAGGGTGAGCCATGAGCCTTTAAAGCCAGTATGTCCTGTAATAAATACTTTTTTCTTATTCCAAAAAGATGATGAAGTCATATTACCAGACCTTCCATGGAGCGTCATTATTTTCCCATAGCTCGACTAATTTATTTTTATCGCGCAATGTATCCATCGGATGCCAAAAACCAGTATGCTGAAATGCTGCCAGTTCATTTTTGTTTACTAACTGAACTAAAGTTTCGGTTTCAAAAACAGACTTATCTCCACTAATGTAATTGAAAATATCATGATTTAAAACAAAAAATCCACCGTTAACCCATCCACCATCACCTAGTGGTTTTTCTTGAAAGGATGTGACAGATTGTTTATCTAAAACGAGAGAACCAAATCTACCAGGAGGTTGTACGGCTGTAACAGTAGCCATTTTTCCGTGTTTTTTATGAAATGCAATAAGTTCTTTTATATTTACATTACTTAATCCATCACCATAAGTGAGACAGAAAGGTTCGTCTCCAACATAATTTTTTATCTTTTTAACTCGTCCACCTGTTTCGGTATTTAGACCAGTATCAATTAATGTAACTTTCCATGGTTCTATAGGATGAGAATGGCTAGTAATTGTGTTATTGCTTAAATGTATTGTGAAATCTGACATGTGTAAGTTGTAATTTAGAAAAAACTCTTTAATTGCATATCCTTTATAGCCTAAGCAAATAATAAACTCAGTGATCCCATAATGGCTAAACAAACTCATAATGTGCCATAGAATAGGTTTTGTTCCAATCTCAATCATAGGTTTTGGTTTTAAATGTGTTTCTTCCCCAATTCTTGTACCGTATCCACCAGCAAGAATAACAGCTTTCATTTTTTCCTCCTAAAATAAAAATTTATAATATATACAGTATTCATATTTTATGCAAATGAGATTGTTTTTGATTAAGCGGATGAAATGGTGTGAGGTGATGACCATGCAAAAAACATTATGGTTTAAACTTTGGAAATAATTCTTGATATTCAGGATTATTACGGAGGTCTTGAGTTACGTTACTAAGCTCTAAAAAACGTGTTTCCAGTTCTTCAGGAGATTGACCGTAATGTGTTTGGAGTCCCATTTGAACACCTATTTTTGAAAGGGTAGGTGTAATTTGTAATTTTCTTGCCTTTGACTGTTCATTCCAAGGGCTAAAATAAAATTTTAAAATAAATGAAGGATAGTCATAAACTATATTCCCGTGCCGCGAATAATGTCTACCAGGTAAATATGCACCATCTAGATGATTGTGAATAAATCTCCAGGCACATCCGAGTTTTGGGTTATAAGGGAAGACGCCGTGGTATCGTTGTTCTACTAATGGGATAGAGTATCTTGGCTTTGAATAATTGTACTTATGGCTATCTATCATTAAAATCATTCTAATCGCATACATATTTTGTCCTAGTGCATGAAGAGATGAGAAAAACTCTTCTGTATTATTACAACAAAAGAATTCAGTAGTATTTAAAACGATTTTCCAACCTGAAATTTCTTTTTCAATTCCCATCACTTCAATATCAGTATTTGTTGGATCAAACTCAAGAAATCTGGAATCTCGCACTTCCCAGTGGGGTGCGAATAATTTACAAATCTCTACGGAACGATCAGTAGAACCTCTATTAATTAATATGCCGTGATCAAATATTTTTGTATGATGCATAAGCCACCATGGAAGTAGGTATTCTTCATTATAAAAATGAGAAATGATAGTTTTTTTAATATTAATCTCCTCCTATACAAGCAATCGTTATTAGTAAGGTATGCTGTTAAATAAGAAAGGTTGAAAGGAAAAAGCTGTATAGTTATAGATTAATTGTTTTTATTAATAAAGGATGAAATTTAGAAATTTGTATAATTTGTGAATGATAACCATCACGTTTGACTGTACAGTTTATGTATTGTATGATAATAGTAATATAAACAAGGGGGGAAGATCGTTGGGAAGGTGTATCGAATCGGACAGTTGGCTCTCATGGCTCACGTGTCGAAACGAACGATTGATTATTATACGAATCTAGGTATCTTAAAAGCGGAGCGATCTCAATCTAATTATCGCTATTACGACGAAACAGCATTTGAGACATTACAATTTATTGAGAAGTGCAAAGAAATGCATATGCCGCTTTGTGAGATTAAAGAGAAGATCGAGGAGAAGAAGCTGCTCGGTATCAATGAACACGTTTCGAAACAAGTGAATGAAGTGACAGACCATATTCATAGATTAGAAGCAGAGCTAACGGAGTTAAAGCCTCTTTTAGATGAATTGACTGATTCACAACGTGAAAAAATATCGAAATCTTTATCAGGTCAAACGACAGCTTTAATACAGACACTTGCTCTATTATTATAGAATAAGTGAAATCCGACCTCTTTAATTTTTGTATCGGGCTATGTTTTCTAATGAACAAATAAGAAAACATTATAGTATACAGGAGGTGGACACCTTAGTTTTTTAACTAAGGGGATTCATTGGAAATATTTAATTTAGTCATGGTTGCGATTTTAATCGCATTTACTGGATTTTTCGTAGCAGCAGAGTTTGCGATTGTTAAGATACGTTCAAGTCGCATTGATCAGCTTGTTGCGGAAGGGAAACGCGGTGCGTTAGCAGCGAAAAAGGTAACAACAAATTTAGATGAATATTTATCTGCTTGTCAATTAGGTATTACAGTTACAGCGATGGGATTAGGTTGGTTAGGTGAACCGACAATCGAAAAGTTATTACACCCGTTATTTGAGAAATGGAACGTAAATCCTTCTATCTCATCAGTATTAACTTTTGGTCTTGCTTTTATGCTAATGACATATTTACACGTTGTAGTAGGGGAATTAGCTCCGAAAACGCTGGCAATTCAAAAGGCTGAAAAAGTAACGTTGTTATTGGCAACTCCGTTAATGATGTTCTATAAAATCATGTATCCATTTATTTGGGTATTGAACGGTTCAGCTCGTGTTATAACTGGTTTATTCGGTTTGAAACCAGCTTCTGAACATGAAGTAGCTCATACAGAAGAAGAATTACGTCTTATTCTTTCAGATAGCTATGAAAGTGGCGAAATTAATCAAGCTGAATACAAGTATGTAAATAATATCTTTGAATTTGATAATCGCATCGCGAAAGAGATAATGGTACCGCGTACAGAAATCGTTGGTTTCTATCTTGAAGATTCAGTAGAAGAACACATGAAAGTAATCCAAAATGAACGATACACACGTTATCCGATTTTTGGAGAAGATAAAGATGATATTATCGGTATGGTCAACGTAAAAGATTTCTTTATTCGATATATGAATAACGATCAAGAAGATTTATCATCGATTCGCACGTATATGCGTCCGATTATTGAAGTTATGGAAACGACTCCAATTCATGATTTATTACTGCAAATGCAGAAGAAGCGAATTCCAATGGCTGTTTTATATGATGAGTACGGAGGAACAGCTGGAATTGTAACGCTTGAAGATATATTGGAGGAAATCGTCGGCGAAATTCGTGATGAATATGATGAAGATGAAGCACCACCAATTCAACATGTGAACGAGTATCATAAAATTGTTGATGGAAAAGTGCTTATCTCAGAAGTAAAAGATTTGTTTGGATTACACATTGAAGAAGACGATGTGGATACAATCGGTGGATGGATTATGATGCAAAATCATGAAATCGAAGAAGGACAATACGTTGAAGCAGAAGGCTATGAATTTAAAGTATTAGAAAAAGATGCTTATCAAATTAAACGTGTTGAAATTCAAAAAATGGATCATGAACAAGAACAAGAGAAAGCAGCAACTGTGTAAGTTGCTGCTTTTCTTCTGACACATAATAAAATGTGAAATTAGGAGCGGATATTTTGATTCAAGTAGCCTTACGTGTATATCGATTACAATTGTATACGATCTTTAGTGGTTTACTACTAATGTGGGCGGTTACTCCGTTTGGGAAACAAGTGACAGGGTTCGGTATCGGTTTAGCAGTTAGCGCATATTGTCTTTGGCTATTAGCTCGCAGAGTGGAGAAATTAGGAAGAAGTATTGTGATGAAAGAAAAGGCTCCTGGATTAGGAGTTCTAAACCGATTTGCAGCCGCAATATTAGGGGCTATCATTATGTTTGAAATTGAGCATGAAATGGAAATGTGGGCATTTGGTACTGGAATATTGGGTGGACACTTTGTAATGATTGCGAATTTAGCCTATGCAAATATGCAGCTAGTAAAAGAAGAAGAGAAGCAAAAGGAAAATGCTTCGAAAAACATAGAGCTCTGATGAAAGGGACCTAATCAGGTTCCTTTTTTGCGTTTAAAAATAAATGATATAATACGAATGATTTACTGGTACTTATCGAATTTACGCCAAACATAATACGCTTATTTTTGGGGCATTTCAATAGTATGAAAAAAAATTTAAAAAAATTAAAAAACCCATCGATTTCTAAAGCTTATGTATGTTATCATGACAAAAGAATTTGCGAAAGAGGTGGATACCAATGTTACAAGCTTTACTTATTTTTGTGCTTCAAATTATTTACGTTCCAACTTTAACAATCCGTACGATTTTGCTTGTAAAGAATCAAACAAGATCCGCTGCAGGTGTAGGATTGTTAGAAGGAGCAATTTATATTGTCAGTTTAGGTATTGTGTTTCAAGATTTATCAAATTGGATGAACATTGTTGCCTATGTCATCGGCTTTAGTGCGGGACTATTATTAGGCGGTTATATAGAAAATAAATTAGCAATTGGATATATTACGTATCAAGTTAGTTTGCTAGACCGTTGTAATGAATTAGTAAATGAATTACGCCATTTTGGATTTGGCGTTACAGTATTTGAAGGTGAAGGAATAAATTCTATACGTTATCGCTTAGATATCGTTGCAAAGCGTTCTAGAGAAAAAGAACTTTTGGAAATTATTAATGAAATCGCACCGAAAGCGTTTATGTCTTCTTATGAAATTCGTTCGTTTAAAGGTGGATACTTAACGAAGGCGATGAAGAAGAGAGCGTTGTTGAAGAAGAAGAAAGATGAACATGCATCGTAAGAAAAAGGGAGTAGTATGGCTTAAAATAAGTTTATAACCATAATCCTATATGAATACGAAAATGTAAAAGAGAGGAATCTATTTTAAAAAAGATTCCTCTCTTTTTTAAAAAAATAATTTCTCGTATAATTCTAAAAAAATTTAAAGTTATGTATGATTATTTTTTATTGCTCTTTCTCAAATTAACAATTAGCCATATAGCTTGAATAATTATCGGTAATATAAATGCAATTAATAAAACGATAAATGCTACTAATTTCAGCTCGGGTGTTTGAGTAACACCAGTACCATCAACCTCTCTTAGCCAAATGATAGCTGCCAATATCCCAAAAATGGTAATCCAAAATATGTTACCAATCCACCAAAAAATCCATCGTCTTTTCATATTAGCACCTCTTATATTTACCCTCTGTTAAAAGTATATTTTCGGTTGTTATATTTAAATGAAATAACTATAAAACTACTTTTTTTTAACTGTATATCTAACTTGTTTAAAGGTTGCCATGTCTCCATCTTCGTTATCATCTTTCGTTTGCAAAAGTTGAACTTTTGGCTTGTAGTCTGTCCTATGAGCGTGCTCGATATCTTTAATGTTAAGTTTGTAGGATTCACCATTATTTATTTTTTGTTCCAATACTTTTTTATTGGCTACATAAATAAAAGTCACTTTATTTTCATCAATGCCCTCGGTCTTAATTTCTAATTCATTATCTTTTGTTGTAATCGTGGGTGTTAATAATTCAATACTGCCGTTTCCAGTTTCTAAAGACTGTTCTACTATAGTTGAACATCCGTATAATGTGATTAAGATGAATAGAAGAAGGCTAAATCCTTTTATCTTTTTCACAAGATCCCCCCTAATTTAAAAACCTTTTGATTTGTCATTCCTAGACGGTTAGTGTGGAACATAGATAAATAGCTATTAATCTGACAATATTATACCATAATATGTAAAATGTAACAGGTGTATATTTACTTTAAGGGATAGCTTCAGGATTTTATGTTTTTTATCGTATTGAAAGATACATTTATTATTGTAAATTCGCATTTCCTAATTCTTGAAAATTGTAATTTTTTAAAGGTGTTTTGTATCTTTACATAGGGATTCATGTTCTTTAGAAATAAGTTTTTTAGTATATAAAATATGTAATGCAATAAAGCCGATAAGTCCAAATGTACCGAAAATAAGCCAAGGTGCATACATTCCGTTTAAGTTCGATGTAAACGATGTACCGGTATAATTACCAACGATAAAACCAAATGCGAGTGATAGTTGATAAAATCCGAAATAAGTAGCTGTATACGATTCGTTACTGTAATTTGCAATAGCGATATCAGCGTTAGGTAATACGAGCGTTTCACCGATTGTAAATAAAATTACACAAATAAATAGCCAATATGGATGTTGGAATAAAGGAATGAGTAAAAAGGAAATACCCATTAATAAAACACCGTATTTAATAATAGAAAGTGTGTTGTATTTATGAAAGAGTTTCCGGAATAATACCATAAATATGACGCCTGTTATTGCATTTATCGTAATAACTAGTGTAGCGAGCTGGTTGCTATGACTAATGTTTTTCATATGAAGTGGAAGTGCGACAGTAAGCTGAGTAAACATAATGTAGAAGAAAATCATAATAAATGAAAATAAAAGAAAGGTTTTATTTTGTAAGATTGCCTGTATTCCTAATGTAATAGACGTGTTTTCAGTAGAGACTTGGAAGTGATTTTTAAGCAAGTAAAAGATAAGAGAGAATAACAGCATAAGAGATCCTGTTAGAGAGAAAGCATATATCGGATTGAGTAAGAGTAAGAAACCTCCTGCAATTGGTCCGATTATCGCACCGCAATTAAAACTAAGGTTTAAGTATGTAAATAAACTTTTTCTCATATGAGCTGGTTGTGAGCCGAATATGGCGCGAGCAGCAGGTTCATAAAATGCAGTCCCAAAACCGATAAGTGCGGAAGAAATAGAAATTGTATAGAAATCAGAGCATATTCCTAAGGCTATAAATCCGATTCCTCTTAAAAATAATCCGGCTATCATCATAATGATATAACCTGTTTTATCCGCGATTAGCCCTGAGAATAAAGGGATAATTCGAGATGTGATTGTCATAACTGTTAAAACTGTTCCTACTTGCATCGCTGAAAAGTGGAGAAAATTTAATAGATAAATAGCTAAAAAGGCATATACCGCAAAATAACCAAAAGACATGAAAAATGAAGCAATAAGCATGAAACGTATCGGTATTGAGAAAATTTTCATAGAACTCCTCCTAATTTTGTAACCAGTAAAATTAATTGGTGGTTAACGATTTTATATTATAATTATACATAAAGTTAGAAAAAAGTAAATTTTAAGAAAAAGGTGAATGGAATTGAATCAGAACGCACCAAATGAATTAGAATATATTCGGGGATTTTTAAATACATGGAGAATACCAAATGATACGAGAGAGCCAATTGATTTGTTGCAAACAGAAGGTGATATAAAGCAATTTATGAAAAAACATTTTCATAAAGAGTTTCTTTTTCATACGATAGATGAATTGAAACGTTTTCGAGAAGACATTCGGCTAACAATTGAAGGGGAAGGATCGTTGCAAAAGTGGTTAGAAAAATACCCATTTCAAGTACATGTAAAGGAAGATATGAAAGGTATTACATATGAACCAATACACGAAGAGAATGTGTATACAAAAATATTAAGCGTTGTTTTAATAGCGATTCAAGAAAATTTGTGGGGAAGGTTAAAAGCATGTCCGGATTGCCACTGGGTCTTTTATGATCATTCGCGTAATGGAAGTAAAAGATGGTGCGGTATGTATGCTGGAGAAGAAGGAGGAAGAGCGTGCGGAACGATCGCAAAAGTGAAAAACTACCGAGCGAAAAGAAAAGGGAGATCAAGTTATAATGTGTAATACCTATTACGTTTGAAGTATTTAAAGGAGAAGATGTACAAGCGATAGTATATAAGAGAAAAATGCGTTAAATAAAGTGGGATTTACGATTGAGAAAATAGAAGAATTTGAACCATCTAGCTCGTTTGATGAAAAACTAGCGGAGTTTTCTACGAAATATTATTCTATATGAAGCTAGGAAGTAATTTGGTAGAAAAGAAGCCTATCATTTCAAATACATGAAATGATAGGCTTCTTTATTTTATAAAAAATGTAGTTGAATGTGTACTTTTTTTATAACAGTGCATTTCATATAAAAAGTGTGATTATTTTGGGGAAGGGGGATTGTTGTGCGTCATCATAAAAATTGCAAAAAATTCGGAGTGGCACTGCCTCTTCCGCTTATAGGAGCAACTGGTCCAACGGGTCCACAAGGTATACAAGGAATAACGGGTTCAACAGGTCCAACCGGTGTAACTGGAGCAACCGGTCCGACGGGAGCAACTGGTCCTCAAGGTCCACAAGGAATTCAAGGTCCACAAGGGATAACTGGTCCAACAGGAGCAACCGGTCTGGCGGGAGTAACCGGTCCTCAAGGAATCCAAGGAATCCAAGGTCCACAAGGGGTGAGCGGATCAGCAGGAGCAACCGGTCCGACGGGAGTGACTGGTGCAACTGGACCGACTGGAATCCAAGGAATACAAGGGATAACTGGAGCAACAGGGGGAACGGGAGTAACCGGTCCAACAGGTGCCACGGGTCCAACTGGATCATCTGCTATATCAACAGGTGGTGGGTACTTCTTTTCTACATCAACAAGCACAATTGCGGCAAATGCCAACATTCCAATTAATTCGGGATCAACTGTATATGGAGCTGGCGTATCTTTAACTAGTGCTACAACTGTTACAGTATCGACGCCAGGAATCTATTTAGTAAGCTACTATTTTCAAGGAGATGCAAATGGTGGGAATGAAGTAGTATCTGTAAGATTACTATTAAATGGAACACAAGTAACAGGGAGTTTTATACAAAATGTAACGACATCAACTGTAGTACTAGAGCCAGCCATTTCAAATACACTTCTTGTGAATGTAGCGAGTGCAAATTCAACGTTTGTATTACAAAATGGCCCATTAGCTGTTGGGCATGTGACCACTATAGCAGGGACAATTACGGCAAGTTTAAATGTAGTGAGGATATTATAAAAAGCACAGGAAATATAAAAACACAAGGGATGTCTTTTTAGACACACCTTGTGTATTGGATGTTAAATGAACAATTTCTTTATCTTTTTGGTTGAAAAATATGTTGGAAAAAGTATTTGTGATGTAAGTTATCTACAACTTTATTTGCTTGATATGTGCGATGTTGTTCGAGTCGAAGTCTTTGCTCCATCATTTTTATTGCGTGATCAGATAAACGTAACATAATACATCTCTCCTTTTCTATAAATATAGGTCTCTAAAATGATATCGATTCCACATTTTATAGTTAAGGAGGCATACTGTGTAACATAGGCAAAAAGCACCTTCCTCTCCCATTACGCTTACGAGGTTAGCTGTCGGACTCGGGAAGTGAGAGTTTCCCTACTTAAAAAAGATTCGCCCCAAGTAGCATTGCTACAAAAATGGTTCCCCCGCTCCAAAATTTGGACTCAGCAAAAGGTTTTATAAAGTAAAAAATAACATAAAGAAACAGATAAGTCAAACTATTTTATTTTTTCTGTTTTTTAAGTTTTGTAAGAACTAGACCATCAGGGAGTTCTGTATTTGTTACTTCAATGAATCCGTGTTTTTTATATAATGCAATAGCAGGGGTATTCGCTTTACCCGTTTGTACAATGTATGTCATGGAAGAAGGGAACATGTTAAATATATAACTTAGGAGTTTCGTTGCAATTCCTTTTTGAAAAAAATCGGGCGATACAACTAGCCTGTGGATATCCATTAGTTGTTCTTCTTGTACAAAAGAAATAAAACCGACAAGTTTATTTTCAAAAAAATATCCATAGAATGTTTCAGCGCAACTTTGAATATCGTTTACAGTATCATATAAACGGGGTATGGCAGTACTATTTAAGTAGTCTGCTTCAACTTTATAAGCTGGAATTTGAACTTGTAAAATAGATACTGCTACCTCATGAGAACTGGAAAGTAACTTATGAATCATAGATAAGGAAGCCTCCTTTGAATATGGTATATTAATATAATTGATTTTTGGGTAAGTTTGACAATATTTTTCTTTTTTGCATATAATATATGTATCTCCATACATATATTATTCTTACGTTTATTTCTATAGTAGGATATGGTTAGTGTAAACGAATTTGAAATCTTATATAAGAGTTTTGCTACTCTTGTATTTGATCATACAAACTATAATAGAAATGGAGGACTAGAAATGGGATGGATTATCACATTAATAGTTGGTGCTATTATAGGTGCAATTGCTAGTTCTATAACGGGTAAAAATTTCCCAGGTGGTATGTTCGGAAATATTATCGCAGGTTTATTAGGTGCTTCGTTAGGTAGTAGATTATTTGGATCTTTTGGGCCATCATTTGGTGGGATTCATGTCGTGCCAGCACTATTAGGAGCAATCGTATTAATTCTTATTGTATCATTTGTAGTGAAAGCTGCAAGGAAATAAAGATATAGATAATGATGAAAAGCCCTGAGGAAGGGCTTTTCATCATTCAAAGAGGTGATTTCATTGGAGAAAGTAAATATAAGAAAAAGAGACAAGTTAAAAAAGTTTTTTAGAGAACAAAATTATTTAGCAGTGTTACTTGGATTTGCATTATTGTTCATTAACATATTATTGCTAACAAAAATTTCTTTTGTTTTTACTCCGTTTATCGTCTTTTTAAAAACAATCTTCTTCCCGGTATTATTAGCTGGAGTACTATTTTATATCTTGCACCCATTCGTTTCACTTTTAGAAAAGAAAGGTGTTTCAAGAATCGTATCGATAGCCTCGATATATTTAATAGTACTAGGATTATTTGTGTTTTTAGTTGTAACGGTTATCCCTATTATTAAAGATCAAATTGATGCATTAATAGATAACTTACCGTATTTCGGTCATGAAATCGAACGAGCAGCACGTAGATTTGGGGAAAGTAATTTACTCGGTAAAATTCAGGAGAATTTAAATATTGATGTAGCGAATATAGTAAAAGACTACACAGTTGATTTTACAAAGTCATTATCATCAGTAACTGGAAATGTAACTGGATTTTTAAGTACACTTACAGAAGTTGTTTTAACATTTGTCATGGTTCCGTTTATATTGTTCTATCTATTAAAAGATGGTGAACAATTACCGAATCACTTTTTGAAGTTTATTTCAGAGCAAAGACAACCGGCAGCAAAGAGAATACTAGATGATATGCATTATGCGATTAGTTCGTATATAAGAGGACAAATTATCGTTAGCTTGTTTATCGGTATCATGCTATTAATTGGTTACCTTATTATTGGTATTAAATATGCGGTATTACTTGCTATTTTAGCGATGATTGTAAATATCGTTCCGTACGTAGGCCCAGTTATCGCAATAACTCCAGCGTTAATTATCGCATTTATTGACTCGCCAGGAATGGTTTTAAAGGTAATTATAGTTATGATGGTTGTGCAATTAGCAGAAGGTAAGTTTATCTCCCCGCAAGTAATGGGGAAAAAGCTAGATATCCATCCGATTACAATTATATTTATCATTTTAACTGCTGGAAACTTATTCGGTATTATGGGGATAGTTTTAGCAATTCCAGGGTATGCGATATTAAAAGTGTTAGTTACACATGGTTATAGATTTGTAAAATTGAATACGTAAAAAAAAGAGCTAAAACAGAGAAACCTGTTTTAGCTCTTTTTTATTAATAATTGATTTGCGTATTGGCGTGCCCATTGATCAGCTTCTAATATAGCATCGAGTGAAGGATCTTTTACGTTATGATGAGCTTCAACTGTATTGTAAATTGTTTTTTCGATATCGAAAAATGCAATTTCATTTTTAAGAAATAGTGCATTTGCAATTTCGTTCGCTGCATTTAATACAGCTGGAGTTGTACCGCCAATTTTGCCACATTCAAATGCGTATTGTAGACAGGGGAACTTCTCTAAATTTGGTTTTTCAAAATGTAAACTACCAATTTCTAATAAATTTAATTTTTCATAGGATGAAGGTAGTCGAGTAGGATAGTGAAATGCATATTGAATCGGCATTCTCATATCAGGGGCACCGAGCTGTGCCATGACTGATCCATCAATAAACTCTACTAAAGAGTGAATGATACTTTCTTTATGAATCATAACATCAATTTTTTCATAAGGAATATCAAATAGCCACTTAGCTTCCATCACTTCAAACCCTTTATTCATTAACGTGGCAGAATCTATCGTTAGTTTTGCCCCCATTAACCAGTTTGGGTGTTTTAAAGCATCCTTCGCTTGTAATGTTTTCATTTCTTCACGTGTTTTATCACGAAAAGCGCCGCCAGAAGCTGTAACAATTAATTTTTCGATTTCCTTATTATTTTCCCCATTTAAACATTGGAAAATAGCTGAATGTTCACTATCGACTGGAATTAGGCGGCATCCATTTTGTTTCGCTAGTTCGGTTACGATATGTCCAGCTGCAACTAAAGTTTCTTTGTTAGCGATGGCGATATCTTTCTTCGCCTTTAATGCTTCAATTGTTGGGAGTAAACCTGAAACACCGACAACTGAACTTAATACAAGATTTGTATCAGGATGGGTAGATACTTCAATTAAACCATCAGTTCCATATGTAATTTTTGTATTTGTTGAAATACGAGAACGTAATGTGTCCGCTAATTCTTTTGTCGCTACGCTTACAATACGAGGCTGAAACGATTCGATTTGCTTTTCGAGAAAATCGATATTATAATTTGCGGTTAAACCGACGATTTTAAAATGTTCAGGATGAGCGGAAACGACATCTAATGCAGATGTGCCAATGGATCCTGTTGAACCTAAAATGGATATATATTTTACCATGAAAAAACCTCCAAAGTTGTTTCGAGTATTTCTGCAAACCTATATATTATTAGACAATCAAGGTGAAAATTCCTGCTATATAAAACAGAAAATTAGGGTTTAATTGGAAAGGGAATGTGATAAACTGTAAAAAATAACTAAAAGCAATGAAAGAGAAGAGTACATGTTCAAAACTTTTCAGAGAGCTGATATGTGGTGGGAATCAGTAAGGGATGAATATGGAATGGGCTCTGGAGCTTCTAACTGAAATGAGTAGGTAAAGACGGTTACTTCACGTTATAGAAGTATGAAGTGAGCTAATGATAGCTAATTAAGGTGGTACCGCGGGAGTCTCTCGTCCTTTTTTAAGGATGAGAGGCTCTTTTTGTTTTTTATTTTGAGAAAGGAGGGGTTAGTATGAGTGGAAAAATAATGTTAACAGGAATTAAGCCGACAGGTTATCCGCATTTAGGAAATTATATTGGTGCAATTAAACCTGCATTGCAAATGTCAAAAAATAATGAAGGAAAAGCATTGTACTTTATAGCTGACTATCATGCGTTAAATGCTGTGCATGATCCGAGTCAGTTTAGTAGTTATACGAAAGAGGTAGCAGCTACTTGGTTATCACTCGGACTTGGAGAAGATGTTATTTTTTATCGACAAACAGAAGTACCAGAGATTCTAGAATTAGCTTGGATGTTAGCTTGCCTAACTCCGAAAGGACTTATGAACCGTGCTCATGCGTATAAGGCGAAGGTAGAGCAAAATAAAGAAGCGGGATTAGAAATTGATGCAGGTGTGAATATGGGATTATATACGTACCCGATTTTAATGGCGGCTGATATATTATTATTTCAAGCTACTCATGTACCTGTCGGAAAAGATCAAATTCAGCATATTGAAATTGCTCGTGACATTGCGACGTACTTTAATCATACATTTGGTATGACATTTACGCTTCCAGAGTATGTCATACAAGAAGAAGGGGCAATTTTACCGGGACTTGATGGAAGAAAGATGAGTAAAAGTTACGGAAATGTTATCCCATTATTTGCAGAGCAAGAAAAACTTAGAAAGTTAATATTTAAAATAAAAACAGATTCCTCACTTCCGAATGAACCGAAAGAACTAGAAACGTTATTTATGATATATAAAGAATTTGCGAAGGAAGACGAAATTTAGGCGTTACGCGAAAAGTATGAGACTGGAATCGGATGGGGCGATGTGAAAAAAGAGTTATTCCGCGTTGTAAATCGTGAACTCTCAGGACCTAGGGGAAAATACGGAAATTATATGAATGATCCACATTTACTATATGAAGCGTTAGAAAAAGGTGCTGAGAGGGCGCGGGCTATTGCGAAGGTGAATTTGGTGGAAATTAAAAAACAGATTGGATTTGAGAGGGGACGCTGAGCGCTCCCTTGTTTTTTTCTATGTGAATCTTAATTATTTATTCGTTTTATCTGCATGTAAAATGAGGGATTCGCATTTTTTACTGAATTTATTAATTGCATATTAATAAAAATATGTTAATATAGGGTTACTTATTAAACATGTTTAATAAGTAACATTAAAGTCACTTATTAAACTAATTTAATAAGTTTGATTCATTCGATAACGAAGGAGATGATTAGATGAAAACTGAGAAAGAAAAGATGTTAGCGGGAGAAATGTATATTGCGGATGACGAAGAATTAGTAGCTGATAGGGTGGAGGCAAAACGTTTAACACGCCTTTATAACGAGGCGATGGAGACTGGTGATGAAAGTCGCTTTACCTTGTTAGAGCAGCTTTTAGGTTCTTCAGCTGACGGAAAAACCCACATTAATCCTGATTTTCGTTGTGATTACGGCTACAATATCCACATTGGAAAGAGCTTTTTCGCAAATTTCAATTGTGTTATTTTGGACGTTTGTGAAGTTCGAATCGGTGATAATTGTATGTTTGCACCTGGTGTCCATATTTATACGGCCACTCATCCTTTACATCCGGTAGAGCGGAATTCTGGAAAAGAATATGGAAAGCCTGTAAAGATTGGTAACAATGTTTGGGTTGGTGGGGGAGCTATTATTAACCCTGGTATTTCAATTGGAGACAACGCTGTAATTGCTTCAGGGGCAGTTGTGACAAAAGATGTACCTAATAATGTAGTAGTTGGTGGTAATCCAGCCAAAGTTATGAAAATGATAGACTTATAGAAATCATTTTTCACGGATGCATGAATAAACTGGTGTCGTATCGTATAGACAATGTGAAAGGTGTTTCATATGAAGAAAAATAGTGCGTATAATCATACAAAGACATTACTTGCCTCTCGAAATGCTCTTTTTCTCTTATTTGCTTTGCCAGGTGTCGCGTTTGCTACATGGATTTCAAGAACAGCAGCTACTCGAGATATGTTAGCAGTGTCAAATGCAGAAATGGGCTGGATTTTATTCGGACTATCTGTCGGTTCAATAATTGGTTTACTGAGTGCAAGCCGCTTCATTGACTGTAAGGGAGCTAGAGACGTTATTATAGGCAGTATGTTTTTTATGATTGTTGGATTGATTTGTTTAGGTATAAATATTTATTTTGTTTCTAGTATGGGGGCTTTTAGTAGCTTACTAGTATTTGGAGTAGGCTACGGATTGGCGGAAGTCGCATTGAATGTAGAAGGTTCTTCCATTGAGCAGAAATTAGGAACAACTCTTCTTCCGAAATTCCATGGCTTTTTTAGTGTAGGAACTTTAGTAGGCGCGCTCAGTGGTTCTGTCGCAGCGTCGCTTCACATCCCGATTCTGTATCAGTTTCTTGCGATTTCGGTCGTGTTTATATTACTTGTATGTATGGTGTATCGTTTTCTTCCGCATGGAACAGGAAAGAAGGAGAAATCGTGGAACAAAAGGAGAGAGAAGCATACGACCTTACGTATGGAAAAAAAGGTGCTTTTAATTGGTCTTTTTGTACTCGGAATGGCATTTGCAGAAGGTAGTGCAAATGATTGGCTACCTATCGTGATGGTAGATGGACACGAGCAAAGTATAGTGGCAGGTTCTATTATGTACACAATTTTTGTATTAGCAATGACGTTAACTCGTATGTGTAGCAGCTATTTCCTTGATCGATTCGGTCGTGTCGCTGTCGTACGTGCCACCATTATGATGGCGATTCTAGGAATTTCAATCGTAATATTTGGGAGTAATTCGTATTTTCTAGCATTTGGTGTAGTACTGTGGGGGATTGGTGCAGCGCTAGGGTTCCCAATTGGTCTGTCAGCTGCTGGAGATGACCGTGAAAATGCGACTTCTAATGTTGCTGCAGTTTCTATAATCGGTTATACAGCATTTTTAGTCGGACCACCATTCTTAGGTATACTGGGGGAAGCATTCGGGATACGCAATGCCTTGTTAGCTGTTTTATTATTTGTTCTCTTGTCTGGAATTGTATCGTCTGTTACGAGAGAGAATAAATCGAGCTAAATAAGGAGTGCATGCCAGCGGAAATGTATCATCTCTATTGCTTTAGAAAATGATGTATGATATATTGTCAACGCAACTTATTAAAAGTGTTTAATAAGTATGTTGATTAAGGTGGTGAGCGATTTGAGTGAACAATTTGTTACTCAAAAATCGATTAAAGAGACGATCCTTCGCGGCATTCGTACAGCTCTTCTAGAGCAAGGTAGTGCAACGAAAGTTGAACTTAGTAATACATTAGAAATCAGTTTTCCAACTGTGAGTAAATTTATAGAAAAAATGAAACAAGACGGAGAAATCACTCTAGTCGGTTTAGATGATTCAAGTGGTGGAAGAAGAGCAAAACGATATGCGTATAATCCGGAATATATGTTAGGTTTAGCGATATTTTTAGAAAAAAATGAGACGAACTATACAATTTTTAACTGTTTAGGGGAAGTAAAAGAACAAGGAAGTACTTCAAGTGTATTAATTGATACTGGCGTAAACCTATTATCTAAACATATAGAAAGTCTTATAGCTACATTTCCGAAAATAAGCTCTATATCAATTGGTGTGCCCGGTTCGGTTGATAATGGTCGTATTTTTTATATACCTGGTTATGAAAAGTTTCAGAATTTTAATTTGAAAAGTCACTTGGAGGACCTGTTTTCTATACCTGTAGTAATAGAAAACGATATGAATGCCGCAGTCCTTGGCTATTATAAAAACACTGGAAATGATGATAATTCATCTCTTGTATATTTGTATTCAGGTCAAAATGGTCCAGGTGCAGGTATTATGATAAATGGAGATGTGGTAAGAGGAAGTACCTTTTTTTCAGGAGAGATATCTTTCGTTCCGCAGTACGATAATAAAAATTTCTTACAAGCTTTAAGAAGTGAAGACGAAGTTAACGATGCAAATAATCCAGAAAAATATAATATAGATGCTATTACTCGTTTAATAGCTACATGTATAGCTATTATTAACCCGCATGCGTTTATCTTCTGTGATGATGAAGTGAATCAATTCGTAATAGAGCAAATTGTAAAAAGTTGTCCGCAGTACATTCCAGAAGAACATATTCCGAAAATAACAGTGAGTAATTGGAAAGAAGATTATTTATTTGGGTTAAAAAGCCTTGGGCTTGATCTTATGATTACTAGAACAAATAAAGAAAATTAAATGTGCTGGCAATGAAGCATCCAATTGTCGGTTGAATAACATAAAAGAAAAGGTGTCGATTATGAAAATTGAACATGTAGCAATTTGGGTGAATGATTTAGAAGGAATGCGTGATTTCTATAAACAGTACTTCGGTGGTGAAGAAAATAGCTTATATCACAATCCGAAAAAGCAGTTTGAATCTTATTTCATAACTTTTGAAGGTGGTGCGCGTCTAGAACTTATGAGACAAGTAGGGATAGACGATAAAATAAAAACACAAACAGTAGGATATGCGCATATTGCTTTTTCTGTAGGTAGTAAAGAAAAGGTGAACGAATTAACTAATACATTAAGCGAAGCAGAGTACCATGTGTTAAACGGCCCGCGTACTACAGGGGATGGTTACTATGAAAGTGTAGTAAGTGATCCTGAAGGAAATCAGATTGAGATAACAATCTAACTATTAAGGGGATAATTAGGATTTACAGTGAAATAAAACAACCTCATTTCTCGTTATAATAACGGGAAATGAGGTTGTTTTAATATGTAATGTTTTTTAATTGGAGCGCTGAAACGCCTTAATAATTCTCTCAATAACAGGAGAAAGATTACTAGGTAACTCAACTAGCGGAAAGAAGCGTAGTTCTTTCGATTCCGTTTGGTCGCATACAAGTTCACCATTGAATTCGCGGCAAATATAAACAACGAGTACACCGTGTACTTGATCGCCGTTTGGATAGATTTGAAAGAAATCAGGTCCTGAGTATGTACGGAATAGTTCTGGATTTTTAATGATAAGTCCAGTTTCTTCATATACTTCTCGTTGTAAAGCGTCTTCTAACGTTTCGTTATATTCTAAGGCGCCACCAATAATGCCCCAGCGATTAAAATCTGTACGGAGCTGCAATAATATTTCATTTTTCTCATTTAATATAATGGCGTGTGATCCGATTAAAATGAGTGGATGATTTCCTACTAGATTTCTCATGTCTTCAATATAGCCCATAATTCTTCTCCTTATATTTAATAATAATTAGGCAGTTCTTTTAACATTTTTTCTGTTTTACGTGCTGTAAATGCTAAGTTATGATCATCTTTTGTTCTAAAAAATAATGTGCGTAAAAAGATTTTAATGTTTGCGCATAAAATACAATACTCATTAAGGGAAAGACGTTTTCTAATTTGAGGAAGCCTTTTTATTTTTTTATAAATAATTGAAATTAACTCATCTTGCGGAAAGTCATGATATAGCATAGATAGTAACGGTGTAACAATTCGTTCATCTTCATTATTATGAAAAAGATCCGATGGGATGAAAATTTTATTTAATAAACAATGAATTAATTCCTCGTACCATTCAAAGGTCGTATAGGAATTGTGAACAATTTCAGAAAAGGCATCAGATACGTGGGCAAGACAATGAGCCCATCCTTTATTTTCAATATAGCCTCGAAAATCCATTTCTAAGTTTGTGTATGTAATGAGTTTGTTTTTTATTTCTTCGATATCCTCCTCTGTAAAAAAGTAGTGCGAGTTAGCGAATTGGAGTATTAATGCAAGTAACGAAACAGTATAAGAACGTGTGAAAACCCCATCTGTAAGTGGGGAGTGAATGTCACAATATAAATACTCATCACTTAAACAAGTTTGTAGAAGTAATTTCAACTGATCATCCATAAGGAATTCATGATGAATGAAATGTGCAAAACATTTATATATAAGTTGGTAACGAACGTAACTATCAGTTGTTCCGATATACTGAAGCATATTGAGCGTTAACTCATTAATATCTATATGTTGCAGTTGCGTATAGTCATTTTGTTGTATAAGCTCTAACTGTTGTTGCAATGCTGTAATATCCAATGGAGAACCTCCTCCGCACTTTAAAGATGCAATGTTTTCTAGTATTCTATATATTCAAGGACAATCCTGCTCATGCAAGGAGAACAAGTAGAAATTCGAGTATGACATAGATGAGGGAAGTATATGATGACTATAGAACAGTTAGAAAAACATTTTAAAATAAGAAAAAATGCTTCTTCTATAATGATAAAAGAAAATGATGCAGAGGTTTTTACAGAAGAGCAATTAGAAGAGATAATGCAATATTGCGTTGCTGAAGCTGAAAAAGATGGAATAGAAGAATTGCAATTTGAGATTTCTTCAAAAAGCCCAAATTATGATGTGTATAAGAAATGTTTCGAAACGTATTCATTTGAATATATTACTGAAAACATGATTGTATTTAAGGATATATATGAAGTGGAAGATATAGAAAGTGATATTGATTTTAAGCTTATTGAAGAGATAGGCGAAGACGCTTTTTATTCACTGTGGAATGAAGTGACGGGAGAACAAATCGATTATGATCAATTTGTAAATACGATGCTACAAGAAATAGGTGGGCAATGGAAAGAACATTGTTTAACAGCAAGTATCGATGAAGAGCCAATAGGAATTGTAATCCCGCATATTGAAAGAGGTACGTTAGAAGAAGGAAAACTTATGTATTTCGCAGTTGCTCCAAATATGCGAAATAAAGGGTATGAAGCAGCGTTCTTTACAGGGGCAATGTTTGTCTTAAAAGAAATAGGCGCATCTTATTATATTGGCGAGACAAATGTACAAAACGAGTGGATGAAGGATGTCTTTGAAAAGAACGGATGTCAGCAGCTGAGCTCTACTGAGCGATATGTGAGAAGGTTTTAGAAGGATGGATGGCTTACTCTCTCGAACTCATTTAGGGGGAATCCATGTACAACTTATGAACAAGTAAAAGAACTTTTTGCATGTTTGTAAGATAAAAAGAAAAATCGAAACGACAAAGTAAGCTTTCCTATAATACAATAGAGAAGGATTAGACTATACGAAGAAAGCGTTGGTGAAAGAATGGAGCAGCAAAGAAATTGGCTACAAGCAACTGTAGAACGAAATGAAGATAATACGTTACATATAAAGTGGGAAAATAATATAGAAGAAGTTCGTATTTATTGGAGTACTTCACCAAATCATATTGAAGAAAATGGAGAATTACTTGTAACAGTAAGTGGGGATTCAGCATGTACAATTGAAAACCCGAGTGAAAATGAGCGTCCATATTTTAGGTTAGTAGGAAGTAATGGACAAGCAGTGACAGTAGCTGAGCGTAGATTACCATTACAAGGTGCGTTTAACTTCCGTGATATGGGAGGATATGAAACGACTGAAGGCCGTAAAGTAAAATGGGGTAAATTGTATCGTTCTGAAGAATTAGCAGGATTAACAGAATGGGATATCGAGTATTTACAGAAGTCTAGCTTAAAATTAATTTGTGACTACCGTACAGATTTTGAAGTGAAGCATAAGCCGAACCCAAGTGTTACAGGTGCTCGTCAAGTGTGCTTACCAGTTATGCAAGACTTGGCGAAAGACTTGAATATAAATGAATTTTTCCAAGTTGGTGACCTTTCTATGTTAGGGAAACCAGGCGAGTATCTTGTGAAAATGAATCAAGATTTCGTAAGTGGTAATGAAGCATTCGTGAGCTTCTTAAAACTGGCGCAAAACCCGGAAAACTTACCGTTAGTAAACCACTGTACAGCTGGAAAAGACCGTACAGGATTTGGCTCAGCATTATTATTACTTTTACTAGGTGTACCGGAAAAAACAGTAATGGAAGACTACTTACTAAGTAACGGTTTCCGTGAAAAGTTAAATGAAAAAATGATGGCCTTTTTAGGTGCGAAATTACAGAACGACGAAAGTAGAGCAATATTAGGTGCAATGTTTGAAGCACGTGCTGAGTATTTACAAGCTGCGATTGATGAAGTTAAAAAGCAATATGGATCAGTGGAAGCATACGCTGAAAAAGCTCTTGGCTTTACGAAAGAATCGTTAGAGGAAATGAAAGTGTTATTGCTAGAAGATAAAGTGAAACTTTAATCAGTGTGGGGGCATCCCCACTGATTATTAGCCTTCACCAATCGGACTGCCCGTTAATGCGGGATAAATAATGAGGAGGGAGGCTGATTGGATTAGCCTCCTTTTATTATTGTTGCTATAATTAAGCTATGAGAATATAGGAATTGAGGCGAACATCATGAAATACAAAGTAATACTATTCGACGTAGACGATACATTATTAGATTTCCCTAAAACAGAAAGAAACGCATTACATAACGCGTTTGTACAATTTGGCATGCCTACAGGGTATAATGATTATCTTGCAAGTTATAAAGAGATTAGTAATGGATTAT
Organism: Bacillus sp. SRB_8; assembly: GCF_003264205.1. Classification (NCBI taxonomy): domain Bacteria; kingdom Bacillati; phylum Bacillota; class Bacilli; order Caryophanales; family Bacillaceae; genus Bacillus; species Bacillus sp. SRB_8. The sequence goes on from NZ_NADT01000044.1 coordinate 57,207, forward strand.
GGAGAGATTTAGAGAATAAAATGATTACGCTAAGTGAATTAGCGGTAGATCGATTTAGACAATTATTTGCTCTTCATACTCTAGAAGTAGATGCGCAGCAATTTAGTGATGTATACCTTGAAAACTTAGGAAAAGAAGTACATCTTATAGATGGTGCAGTGCAATTATGTGAGAACCTTCAAGATTGCAAGTTAGGTATCATTACGAATGGATACACAAAAGTGCAACAATCGAGAATTGGAAATTCGCCTTTATGTAACTTCTTTGATCATATTATTATTTCTGAAGAGGTCGGCCATCAAAAACCAGCGCGTGAGATTTTTGATTATGCTTTTGAGAAGTTTGGGATTACTGATAAATCAAGTGTACTAATGGTTGGAGATTCGCTAACTTCTGATATGAAAGGCGGAGAAGATTACGGTATTGATACGTGTTGGTATAATCCGAGTTTAAAAGAGAATACGACGAGTGTTAAGCCGACTTATGAAGTGGAGAACCTGCTACAAATTTTAGAAATTGTGGAAGTGGCGGAAGAAAAGGTAGTCTCATTTTAATCTTGTTAAGATTTGTCGAATAGTTGATATATTGTAAGTTACGGTAGATGTATTTGAAAATCGTGCATATAATTTCATATACTAAGATATGAGACAAAAAAGATGGTACCAAGTCAAAATAATTTTACTGAAAGAAAACAGAAATAACACAAAATAATATATTTAGCTGTTTGTAATTGGTCATTACAAACAGCTAAAAAAACGATTGCCTCTTAGGATCCAAGCAATCGTTTTTTTATTTTTTTCGGAGATGAAATTTGTATTTTTATACCCTATCTCCATCAAGTTTAAAAAATGTTTGTTCCCCAGTAATGAAAAAAATGAATTTAATTCTCATAAATAACTGTAAAGTGGTAAAAATTTCGTTTTGGGTGTAATTCAAAATCTTAAGTTAATGGGCATGAGGTGGGACCCTTTCCTTGTTTAGACCGGATATCCGCCTGTTGGCGGTGGCCAAGCACTAAATAATCTGCGAATCAGCACAATTTCTCCTAAATGGTAGGAGTTATGAGATGCAATATTCCGTAGAACACCGCCAGGGGTTTCATCAGGCCATTCCTCCAATGTTTTGTCCAATTGAACAGTTTGGGCGATCGTGCATGCCTGTTCAATCCCTTGAAGAAAATACTGAATAATCTGTTGCCACTCTTCCTCACTGCCAGGGCATTCTTCTTCAGGCCAGCTCTCTTTTACATGGGCAGGCAATGCAGGCTTCTTCCCCTGAGCGGATAATAAGAGAAAATCTTGCCAATAGGTCATGTGTTTCACTAATTGATAAATAGAATAAGGCAGTTCCTCTCTGCGTTTTCCCGCAAGCGCCACGTCTATATCCGACAAAGCATTCTTGATGGGAAGATGTCCTCGTTCCCCTCTTAACGATTTTACTAATGCCTGGCTAAACGCTTTATTTGATTGCTCCATAATAACTGACTCCCATCCTGTTTTATTTTCTAATTTGCTGATATTATGATTCCGTCTTTTTTATATGTACTAAATAAATTATAGAAGCTTTACGACTATTAAGAGAAAGTAAAATAAGGCAAGAATCACTGACTTCTTAACGTACAGGAAATCGTAGGTTTTTATTTAATTAGTACCTTAATGTACAATTGTATTAACAGATAAATCAAAGGTTCGAATGACAACATTCAGGTCTGCGTTAATATCAGCCACTTTTGATTTTAGCTTTTCCGATCCCTCCTGAATTTTATCCAATTGATTTTATTGTGAATGAACTATGAGTTGATTATAATAATTAGAGTGAACTCTAAGTCAAGAAAAAAATAATAAAAGGATAGTTATTCTATTATGAGGGAGTTCGCGAAGCAAAAATAGCGCTAATATACTAAGGTCATTCACGTGTTATAATGCGATAATTAAATATTCATATATACATAGTTTCTCAGAGTGATGCGATGTCATGTATGAGCTGTGTAACAACTAGAGGTGAGTGAAGGATGTTAATGTTTTTATTTGAGTTAGACAAGGCTATCCCGCAGAAGGATGAGCCACGGTATGCCGCTTATGCAAATGGCTTTATTGAAGGGGATTTAACGATTCGCGTGAGTGACAGCGTATTTTTTCAGAAGTCATGCATGAAGGTTGCAGAGCTTGGCATTTATTTAGGACAGTGGATGGAACAAGTGCAACATGGGCAGAAAGAACAATTGAATTATGAAACGAGTGACCGTGAGGAAGTAATTCTCGGATTCGTATATGAAGAGGAAGATCAGTGGAGAGTTTTTTCCAGTTGGCAGCAATTTGAACTTCAAGAGCGTATATCAACTACAACATTAGTAGAGAGCGTTCAACGCTATTTATATGAGCTAAATAAGGAACTGCGCGCGATAGGATATCCTGTGACGTTTGATCAGTACTTAAGAGGAGAGCGAATGATGCAGCTTTCTTATAAACGACTGTGTGATAGTAAAGCGGATACGACTTCAATAGAGGTTTACAATGGAAGCGAAGGAGTAGGCGCAGTACGGGGCTATTATAAAAATACGTTGATGAAAGTGCTAGACTTCATTCCGAAAGTCGGTAGTAATATCATTTATGAAATAAAGGATAGTAAGAACAATATTCGCGTCATTGCAAAGGATGTAAGTAGGCAGCGTCAAAGAAGGATTTTAGTAACGTACATCGATAATAATGATGCAGAGCATGAAATACTTGTATGTGACGGAAAGTTATTAGATGCAAATTTCTTATTTACTTTTACATATAAGACAGAAGAATATGTTGTTCACAAAACTTCAATTGGGCTTGGAAAATTATTACGAAACGGCTATGTAATCGCAGATTGGAATATTCGTCTTGAGGAAGATATGTATTATATCGAGATGGATGTATATGATGAGGATTATATAGAGGATCAATACTTACTGTTAGGTGTATTTCATGCGGTTTTGTATGGGTGATAAATGAAAAGTACTGGTATTCTTCATGGGAAGGATACCGGTATTTTTTATGTGGTTCTGGTGTGAAGATTGCATTTTGTCGCTTTTCTTTTTTTAGGAATTTACAGTTATAACATCTCATATTTTGTTTATAATTGTAAATAGTTATTAAAATGTATAAATGTTATTTCTTTTTTAATAAATAAAAAATATAAAAAGGAAAAATAATGCAACTTTATAACACGCTTATTCGTGTTATATATGAAAGGAGGAGGGGGATGGAAATTGAAGAAATATATAAGGTTTATATAAACGATGTGTACCGGTATTTATTTTCCCTTTCTCGTAGCCATCACGTAGCGGAGGACTTGATGCAGGAGACTTTTTATCGGGCGTATCTTTACCTAGAAGACTATGAAAACCAAAAGGTAAAATCATGGCTTTTTAAAGTGTCATATCATACGTTTATTGATTTTGTAAGGAAAGAGAAAAAAGTATCTTTTGTAGGAACGGAGGAATTAGAGACAATACAAGCAGGGGAATCTACAGAAGAGTATGTAGTCGCAAAAAATAGTTATGAAAAATTAATTCAGATTATTCATACTTTACCAGTGGTAGAGGCACAAGCTATTTTATTATGTGACGTACATCAATTAACGTACGAAGAGGGTGCTACTGTATTAGATTTAAAGGTAAATACTTATAAAAGTCACATATTTCGTGGGAGAAAGAGATTAAAAGAATTGTTAAAGGAGGAAAAGAGTCAAAATGACAAATGATAAACCTCATTCTGAACAAGAAGATTATAAAGAATTGTTACAAGAAGCTCTTCATCAAAGACCAGATTCACTTCCTGATGGAAAACAGCAGCAAGTGTTGAAAATAGGTAAAAAAAGAGCTCGAATTACGAATGTGTTGATTGTATTTACTTTTTTATTACTTATTCAACCTATTTTATATATATCTACACTTTTATATTATACATTGGCACCTACAAACGCGATGGAGATACGGAATGTAGTAAATCAAACATTAAGTGTAACAGAACCTAATGTATTTATGAAAGAAAGGGATATGGAGCAAGCATTGTTACCGCTTAGTTTACAATTGCATTTTGATTTGTATAAAAGGGTAGGAAAGAAAGATATTCGAATAGGAGAAGAGAAAACAGATTATTTATTAAGTAGAGCAATGAAAGTAAGCCGTGAATATACAACAGATGAAAAAATTCCGGAAGTCCCATATATAGATAACGAGGTATTATCTCATCCTAATAATTATAATGTGTCTTATAATAGTAGCGAGGAAGCTCAGGTATTAAAAGGTCTTCCACAAGAATCTGTTGTAGAAGCATTTGTATCTTTTAGAGAATTATTAAGTGTACAAGAGGTAACGGATACGTTTCCTACTATTGATATTGTTTGGTATGCCGTGAATACAGGATTAGAGGAGAAGCAAAAGAATGATGAGGGTCAGTATGTTGCCCCAATCGGTTTTCCAGCAGATATGATTTCAAGTCCAAGTGGTCCTTTTTTAAGTGACTCACCTCATGAGGAACAATTTATTGATGTGTTAAAGTCATTACGGAAGCATGAAGATTTAGCGGTGAAGCTATCTAGAGCGAAAACATTAGAGTTGTCACAGCGCATTTCTTTCCTTGAAAAAAATGGGATAAAAACATACGGGGCAGTTGTAACTGGACCTAAAGGAGAAGTTGAAAAATTGATGAGCCATGAAAAAGTTAGAAACTTGAAAGTAGGTGAAGCGAGATTATGGAATTGGCATTCTTAAAAAAAAGAAAGAGTCATATTTATAAACAGGAAACGTGGATGGGTATTATTTCATTAATTATTGCCTTTCTAGCGTTATTGTATTTGAACATTACATTGCTTATTCAAGAAATATTTATAGGCGAAGGTTTTCGAGAAATAGTTGGAGCTGGATTGATGTGTTCAGTCGTAGGCATGCTCACAAAAAGCAAAAGTCGAAAATATGCATTGTGGGCATGTAGTTTATTTGTTTTTATGTTACTGTTTGCTGTATTTGGATTTATGTTAGGTTGGATGATAAGCTTTACGCCATAAATATGTGGAAAAGAGCGAATGTAGATTCGCTCTTTTTTAATGTGTAAAAAGTAAACTAGATAAGAGAAGAACCTATCAAATTTGAAAGGAGAGCACTATGCATCTAGGCTGTGGTTTTGTTGATATGTTTTCCGCTCACGATTCAGTATTATATATTAAACTTGGTGCCCTTTATTAATCCTCAAAAATAAAAACCTCATCAATCGTACTATGTAGTGCCCTCGCTATATCGTGAGCAAGCTGTAAGGAAGGGTTATACTTTCCTTTTTCGAGATGGCTAATCGTTTCACGACGTACACCAACCTTTTTCGCTAAATCTTCCTGCGTCATATGTACTTTGGCACGGTATTCTTTTATCTTCGTTACGAACGCCATGGTGCATCTTCCATTTCATCAACTGGTTTATCGTAAAAGAAGGTAGAGAATCCGAATGTAAGAATGAGTGTGCTGAAAATAAGAGCAATATCAATCTCTTGTAGTGTAGGATTCGGAAATAACATTTCAATAAAGATAATGATAGCGGTAGTTAATAACGTAACGATAAAGGCGTTGCGGCAAGATTTATTGACGATTTGTTCAAAAAGCTCATCGTGATGAACTTTTCTATACGTCGTGAAAAAGGAGAAAAAACAAAACATAGTAAACAATCCTTTTTCATAAAAAAATCCGAAAAACCCAAAGAAACCGAGAAATCCTAAATATTTAATCCAAGTCGTTTTCATGATAGATTCTCCTTTCGATGTTAGAAATAAAGTGAAACTTTAATCAGTGGGGGGTGTTCATCCCCCACTGATTATTAGCCTTCACCAATCGGGCGTTTACGGGCAGCACGACTCCTACCTAACTTCTTTGCTCCAGCCGAAATTTGAGGTGGGAGTCTTACTGCCAGTTAATGCGGGATAAATCACTATATGTTATAAATATATCACATATGGAAATTCATAGTAATAATAGTTTTGCGATTTATTTCATAATAATAGTAAAAAAGGTTAAATATTCTGTAAAATAAAAAGGGAAATATCGTAAAATGGATGTAAGGAGGGGGAGGACGAAATGTTAACTGGGATAATGATCGTTATATTACTTGTAGTTATTACTGTAATTGGAACGGTGTTAATTGGGCGAAATGGTGATGCGAATTATAGTAAAGCGACAAAAGGAAATATTAAACGACTTACGATGATTTATATAATACTAGCTGTTGTTTTAATTGTTGGATTAGGAGTTTATATTTATTTTAAAGGTTAAAAAAACTGAAAAATGTAAAAATCTATAAATATAAGTATGCTATAATGTTAATATAGTTAATTGGTAATTAAGGAAAGGATTGGATGTAATGATCGAAATTTTGAATGTGTCAAAAAGTTATAATGGATCTACCTATGCAGTAAAAGATTTAAGTTTATCTGTACCGAGCGGAGAAATTTTTGGGTTTTTAGGACCGAATGGTGCGGGTAAATCAACGACAATTAAGATGATTACTGGTATTCATGGGGTGGACAAAGGAACCATTACAATCAACGGTAAAGATATTATGAAAAATCCGATGGAAGCGAAGAAAACATTTGGCTATGTTCCAGATAGCCCGGATATGTTTTTACGATTAAAAGGGATTGAATATTTAAACTTTATGGCTGATATGTATGAAGTACCGAAGGAAGTAAGACAAGAACGAATAGAGTCATTAGCGAAGAAGTTTGATCTGTACAATGCTTTATCTGATCAAATTCAAAGTTATTCACACGGTATGAGACAAAAGATTGTTATTATCGGTGTGCTCGTACATGAACCAGATGTGTGGATTTTAGATGAACCGTTAACAGGTCTTGATCCGAAATCTGCATATATTTTAAAAGAAATGATGAGAGAACATGCTGATAAAGGGAAGATTGTATTTTTCTCGACACACGTATTAGAAGTAGCTGAAAAAATATGTGACCGCGTCGCGATTATTAATAAGGGAAATCTTCAGTTTAAAGGGAATTTAAATGAAATGAGAGATCATTTTGAATCCAATGAATCACTTGAAAAAATGTTCTTGGAGATGACGGGCAATGAGTAAAATTTGGACGTTAACGAAAGTATTATTGAAATTAAATTATGCAGATTTCATAACAGATAAAAAGAAAAGATGGGCGTATTTATTTTCATTTGCAGCCATTTTATTTGTAGGTTTTTTAATATTCGGTTCGATGACCCATGGAATATATGAAGGAATGATACACCTCGGACAGGATCCAGGAATTGTTATTGCGATGGGATTAGCAGTTGCTAGTATATGGGTATTTTTGATGAGTATTATGAACATTTTAACAGTGTTTTACTATAGTAATGATGTTGAAATGTTGCTACCGTTACCGTTAAAACCAGCGCAAATTATTTCGGCAAAGTTCTTTACAGTGTTAATTACACAATACGTAATGAGCTCGTTTATTTTATTGCCTATCTTTATTACTTACGGTTTAAAGAGTGGTGCTTTCATTACATATTACATTTATATGATTGTCATTTACTTATTCTTCCCGATCATTCCGCTAGTTTTAGCTTCGTTAATTATGACAATTATTATGAGGTATACGAATATAGCGAAAAATAAAGATCGAGGAAGTATATTTATTGGAATCGTAAGTATACTATTTATCGTCGGAATCAATGTATTTATGCAATGGAGAAATAAAAGTGCAGTATCTGGAACTGGAGATTCAGTTGCGAATTATCTTACAAATAATCAATCCTCCCTTTTTATACAAATGACAAATTATTTTCCAACTACATATTTTGGTGCAATGGGATTAGTAGAAAATGCATCGTGGAAGGGAATATTATACGTACTAATATACATTCTTATTTCTATCGCATTTTTCGGTTTGTTTTATTACATTGCAGAGCGTACATATTTAAAAGGGGTTATTGGACTTTCAACGAGTACAGCAAAGAAAGAGGTAATTTCAGCAGAAGGTTTACAGAAATCAACAGTACAAAGTTCTCATTTAAAAGCATATGTGAAAAAAGAATTTAAAACGTTATTCCGTACACCACAATTTTTCTTAAATTGTATTGTGCAAACTTTCGTTATGCCAATTATGCTGTTCTTTGTTTTGTTTGTACAAGATGGAAATTTAAAATGGATTACAGGGTATATTGATAATCCAGAATCAGCAGGTTTCGCAATTGGTGTTGGCCTTTGTGCATCCTTATTTTTAATGGGGAGTAACGTTATTGCAACAACGTCATTCTCACGAGATGGAAGCTCTTGGTTTGTGAATCGTTACTTACCAGTAAAGGCTTCGGATATCTTTTTTGCGAAAGCGATAACGGCCTGGTTAATTAATGTAGTCATTTTAGGAGTATTCGGTATTACAATGGCATTTGTAGCAGGTATTTCGCCAGTCTTCATGATACTTTGGTTCTTACTAAGTGCGAACGGTTTATTGTTAATTAATTTAATCGGTACACGCTGGGATGCACAAACTGCAGATATTCATTGGGATACAGAACAGAAATTATTTAAAAGTCGATATACAACTTTGTGGAATTTTTTAGCTAATATTTTAATAGCTTTAGTTATTGTAGCGGGTGTAAGTGTATTATACTTCTTCCTTCAAGTAGGACTTTGGATTATGTTTATCGTTTTATTTGTAATGTTTACGATTGTAAATTATATCTTTATTAAAATTTTAAAATTAGGCGCTGAGCGTATATTGTCAAATATTAATTAAAAAGGTAGATCCTCTGTATTCGTGCAGGGGATTTATCCATAGATGGAGGAGAAAAGGTGAAGAAAATAGCAATTGTAACAGGGGCAACTCGTCTGAATGGAATTGGTGCAGCTGTATGCAAGGTGCTTGCTCAAAATGGGATAGACATTTTTTTCACGTACTGGCCTCGGTATGATAAAGCGATGCCATGGGGAATGAATGATCAAGAGCCCTTTTTGTTGAAAAAGGAAATTGAAAGTTACGGCGTTCGATGTGAAATGGCAGAAATCAACTTATCGCAGTCTTATTCGCCTAATCGTGTATTGTATATGGTATCAGAACGTTTAGGGGATCCATCTATTCTTATTAATAATGCGGCGTATTCTACTCCTACGAAAATTGAAGAGTTAGATGTAGAACAGCTAGATAAACATTATACGGTTAATGTTCGTGCTCCTATGCTATTAAGTTCATTATTTATTAAACATTTTTCACTTAAAACGAGTGGAAGTATTATAAATCTTACTTCTGGGCAGTCATTAGGCCCGATGCCAGATGAACTAGCATACGTAGCAACGAAAGGAGCAATAGAAGCATTTACAAAGTCAGTTGCACCAATTGCTATGGAGAAGGGGATTACAGTCAATGCTGTTGATCCAGGACCAACGAATACAGGATGGATTACAGAGGAATTACAGCATCATTTAGTATGGAAATTCCCGCAAGGAAGAGTTGGAGAACCGGTGGATGCGGCACGCTTAATTGCTTTTTTAGTAAGTGAAGAAGCGAAGTGGGTTACTGGGCAAGTCATTCATTCAAACGGTGGTTATTCATAAAAATATTATGTTAACAAGTGTTGAGAAATAAAAAAATTAGTAATTATTTTGTTTTTTGTATAAATAAAATGTCAAGAAAGATAAAAAATTGATAGGGGAGTATGTTGTCATTTGTAGATTGTAAATCTTCATGTGACAACATACTCTTTTTCTTTTGCTACAGAGGAGGAAAATGTAGTAGAAAAAACTCGAATATTAAAATAAATTTATCGTTTTTTGTACGTATTATTATGAAGATTACTGTCGGAAAGATGGTGATTCGTATGAAAAGGGATTTTTTAAGGGGAAATAGAATCGTAAAGAGAAGGATAAAATTGTAAACATAGGGGGATTTTTATGAAAATGAAAAAGGTCGCTATCGCATCAGTAGCAATTGGTACAATGCTTACAATGGCAGCTTGTAGTACCTCCACAGATAAAGATGCAGCGAAGAAGGATCAGGTAACTGCACAAAATGAAGAGCAATCGAAAACGACAAGTGCAGATGAAGCGTCAAAAACAACGAAAGATACTGAAAAAGACACAAATACTTCTTCGAATGAAAAAACAGATAAGGATGCAAAAAATACAAAGGAATCATCAGGAACAGAAAGTAACGGCAAAACAACAAAAGAAAAAGAAACGACAGGAAAAACGAATGATCAAACTACTAGCGGAAAAACAACAGATCAAAGTACAAGTACAAACAACAACGGAAAAACAACAGATCAAAGTACAAGTACAAACAATAACGGAAAAACAACGAAAGATCCGAAGAAAAGCGTCGCTGTGAAAACAAATGTAAAAGAAGTCGTTACATTAATTGAAAGCTTGGACAAGCAATTAGCTGCAAATCCTAAATTAGAAACAGTTAATAAACTCGGAAAACAAATTAATGAGAAGTGGGATGTCATTGAAAAAGAGTTAGAAGCATCACATCCGACTGAATATAAAACAATTGGCCAAAGTATGTATCCGTTAATTGTAGGAGCGGAGAAAGAAAAGATCGATATTAATAAAATGAAGTCATTAACGACGAAAACGAAAAAAGATTTAAATCAATTATTAACGAAGCTTTCATAGTTTCAAAAGCCTACTCGTGTGAGTAGGCCTTTTAGTTTGTTGTACATTCTCGTTGGGTGTTAAGAAATAAAGACTTCATTTAAAAGGAACATCACAATGATAAAAAAGAGTGATAACTATTAAAGATATTTTTTGATAGGAAGTCATATAAAACGCTCCCTTGTATTTATATTTGCAATTTAGTAGTTTTTAAAGTTCATTCTCTTTTTCTACAAAAATTTCATTTTGTAGAAAAAGAGAATGAATTGAGATGTACGATAAAGAGGAAGTTTATGATGAAGAAATTGCACCAGTATCGCAGAAAATCCTAGAAATATGTAAACGAGAAGAACTTCCAATGGTCGCACAATTTTATTTAGCGGAAGAGTCTCCATACAGTGGCTGTTCAACCATTATATTGTTCGTCAGCAATTGTTCAGGGAGAACATAATGAAGAAGAAGGCATTCAGCAGTTACAATCAATTGCTCAAATTATGAAATACGGAACAAATGGACTACCAGTAGTAATGACGGCAATGATTCGAAAATAAAAAAGCAGCTAACAAAAGCTAGCTGCCCGACTCTCCAAGGGGGAACAAGGAGAAAATCTAATGTCATGTATAGTATTGACGGAATATTGAATCTTATTCGAGGAGGGCTTATTTTTAAATGTAATTTAGGGTTGGTTCCAGAAAAGTGACATACCACAAAAATATAAAATTATTAAAAGGACAATTACTATGAAAGCAATTAAAGAAACTTTCTTCCATAAATTTTTCATCAGTAGACCTCCTTTATGAAGTATATTAACACTTTTCCAGAATCTGACCCAAATAATCCTTTTACTCAAAAAAAATCGCCTGTATACTAAGAGGCAATCTTTTTTGAGTTGTTTGTAATGGCTAATTACAGGTTTTAAATACTATTTAGTGTTATTTCTACTTTCCAAAACCTGCTCCATATTATTAGTCGCCCATTCCATCATTAAAAGGATAATTGGACGTAATGACTCGCCAAGTTCAGTTAACGAATATTCTACTTTAGGGGGCACTTCACGATATACCTCCCGATGTACGATGCCATCTGCTTCAAGTTCTCTAAGTTGAAGTGTTAACATTCTTTGGGTGATATTAGGTTTTAATCTTTTTAATTCATTAAATCGTTTCTTACCATCTAATAAATGATAAAGAATAACACCTTTCCATTTTCCGCCAATAACCTCGACCATAGCTTCTACTGGACAAGAATATTTATTTAAAAATGGATAATTTACATCATCTTCTTTTGAACTAATCATAAAAAGACTCTCCCTTAACAATAGTATCTTTTTTGATACTATAGCACATAAATGTGCGTACTTGTATCATTGTTACTTTGAAAATATAATTTGGTTAAATAATAATTTAATGAAAAGGGGATCTTTTATGACTAACACAAAACAAAATACAAAACAAAAAATTATTGAGGCTTTTAACTTTAGACATGCATGTAAAGAATTTGATCCTATGAAGAAAATTTCAGAAGATGATTTTAAATTTATTTTAGAAACAGGAAGATTATCCCCTTCTTCTTTTGGATATGAGCCTTGGAAATTTATTGTGGTACAAAATAAAGAATTAAGAGAAAAACTATTACCATATTCATGGGGAGCAGGTGGGCAGCTTTCAACAGCAAGTCATTTTGTCATTGTTCTTTCAAGAACCATCAAAGATATGCACTATGATGCAGAGTATATTCAGCACATGATGAAAGATATTATTGGATTGCCTGAAGAAGCCCAACAAATGAGATATGAATTCTTCAAAAAATTCCAAGAATCGGATTTTAAATTGTTAGACTCCGAACGTGCTGTATTTGATTGGTCATCAAAGCAATCTTATATTGCTTTAGCTAATATGATGACTAGTGCAGCTCAAATCGGTATTGATTCTTGTCCAATGGAAGGATTCGATAAAGAAAAAGTAGATTCTTTACTTCGTCAAGAAGGAATTTTAAAAGATGATAATCTTGAGGTATCAGTTATGGTTGCATTTGGATACCGTAAAGGAGAACCAAAATTTAATAAAACAAGACAAACTATGGATACTATTGTTGAATGGATTTAATAAGATAAATTTGTATCCATATAACGAAAAAAACGCTACCCTTTCTATAGAAAGGATAGCGTTTTTTTATGTCTGTTTTTAAATTTAGCGAGAATGCTTTGTGAATAGTTGAAGTGCTTTTTCAGGTACATAGAATTTCTCGTTGCTTTCTACAACGATGCCTCCTAATTCATAATCTTTCCCACCAATATATATAATGCTTTTATTAACAAACAATTTGGCCTCCGTATTATTGCGTTTTACTACAAGCACCGGGTTTCGTGCATCTTTTTTGTCAATCGTTACAGTTGCACCAATTTGTTTAAAGGATGTTTCAGCATCTAAGAATAATTTCTTAGATAATTCTCCTAATTGAAAGCCCATTGCTTTGGCCATTATTTTCGCAATGTCTGTATTTTGGACTAAACCGTATGGCTTTTGAGGACCGTAAGAGTATAAGAATACATCTTCACCCGTATGACCACCAGTTGTAAAACCGATGTTCGCACGGTTGGCCAATAATTTAGTAAGGATTGGACCTACATCAGCTTTCTTTTGTGCAGCTTTTAACTGTTCTTTTTCATTAGCAGTTAGGTCGTCTAAACCGTAAAGTGCAGCTATTTCTTTTGTATTAGATAAATCATCTTTTAGTTTGTTTGTAGCACCTTCAAGTGTCATTTTAGCCTTTTTCAGTGGGTCAATGTAAGTTGACACTGGTGTAGTATCATATCCTTTTGTGGTATTGCTGTTACCAATGGAAATACCGCTATTACCATGATCCGCTAAAGCAATGACCATAGTGTTACCGTCTTTCTTCGCAAATTCTAATGCTTCTGTAACTGCATCATCAAATGCCAATACATCGCTAATCATCCCGATTGGATCATTTGCATGTGCTGCCCAATCTGCCTTACTACCTTCTACAAATAAGAAGAAACCATCTTTATCTTTTGATAATGTTTGAATTGCTTTTCTCGTCATCTGGGAAAGAGTTGGCTGCTTAGGATTGGTTATTCTACGATCCATATCGAACGCAAGGGCAGTATTAGAGAAAGAACCCCAGATTTTATTTGATTTGGAGTTTAATAACGCATCTTTTGTTTCGACAAAGTCGTACCCTTTGTCTTGAATCACTTTTACTAAATCTTCGTTGTCTTTACGAATTCCGTTGCTTGTCGTAGGCTGAAGTGCTGCTTTTCCACCACCTAATACAACTTCTATATTTTGATACACTTGCTGTTCACCAAGTACTTCGAAATCTTTACGGTTAACGTGGTGGGCAGAGAAACTAGCCGGAGTAGCATGTTGAATTTCTGATGTAGCAATGATTCCTGTCGCGCGGCCGGAACGTTTTGCGCCTTCTAAGACGTTGGCAACTGGACGAAACTTGCATTCTTCTTTCACTGGTTCTAAGCCAGGTGAATTCACAACAGAAGGTAATACGCCCACGTAGCCTGAATTTGATTTATTTCCTGTCGCTAAAGCTGTGGCTGCTGGTGCAGAGTCCGTAATAGCCGATTCTGCTGAGTATGTACGAACACCTCCGGATACAATTTGATCTAGCGCAAGAGGTGAACCTTTGTACCACCGGGCTAATGTTGTAGCAGAAGAACTTGTCCCATCTATAACCATGAAAATCACATTTTTAGGTTGCTTTCCTGCTTTTTTTACCTCAGCTTTTACCTCGTTATCGTTCATTATGATTCCTGTTGCTAATGTAAATAGTGCTATCGTTCCCGCTAATGTTAGTCCCATTATTTTTTTTCGAAGAGTAGTCATTGTGGTTCCTCCATAGGTCGTTTTCGATATCCCAATCTAACGTTCGTATGTAAACAAGATTTATTATTAGTAGTACCCCATTGCAACGAAACTAACAATAACTATGGAGTCGAAAAGTTAAATTTAAGCTACTTCTTCAGCAAAATATTCTCCTCATATAAAACTTCTTTGCACCCTTAGTTACACGGTCTTTCCTATAAAAAGAATCTTCTCTTTATTTTATGGGAAACATTTAAAAAAGGATGGTGGGGACATGACAATTGATCGAGTTTGTACAATTGGGCCAGCGAGTAATAATGAAGAAACGTTAGCGCAGTTAATAAACAATGGTATGAAAATTGTTCGGTTAAATTTATCACATGGTACGCATGAAAGTCATAAAGACATCATTCGTTTAGTAAAATCGTTAGACGATTCTATTAAAATTCTAGGGGATGTACAAGGTCCTAAAATAAGATTGGGTGAAATGAAAGAGGAACAAATTACACTTGAAGCAGGGGAGTTATTTACTTTATATACCAATCCAGTGCAAGGGAATAAAGAAGAAGCAAGTGTTGATTATGTGGGGATTGCGAATGACGTAAAAGTTGGAAGTAGAATTCTTATTAATGATGGAGAAGTTGAGTTAATCGTTGAAAAGATAAGTTCGGAAAAAATAGAAACAAGAATAAAAACAGGTGGCAATATTTCCTCTCACAAAGGGGTGAACTTACCAGGTACAATTGTTAGTTTGCCAGCTATTACGGAGAAAGATAAAAAAGATATTCAATTTCTTCTAGAAGAGGAAGTTGATTTTATTGCGTGTTCTTTCGTTCGAAAACCTAGTCATATAAAGGAAATACGAAGTTTTATACATGAACATAAAGAAACTTCCCCAAATTTAATTGCAAAAATAGAAACGATGGAAGCAATCGAGAATTTTCAAGACATATGCAAAGAAGCGGATGGCATTATGATCGCAAGGGGAGATTTAGGTGTGGAATCGCCGTATCAATTTATTCCACTGTTACAAAAAATGATGATTCGTGAGTGCAATCGAACGAATACATATGTCATTACAGCGACACAAATGCTTCAATCTATGGTAGATCATTCTATTCCTACAAGAGCTGAGGTGACAGATGTATTTCAAGCTGTATTGGACGGGACGAATGCTGTTATGCTTTCTGCTGAAAGTGCGTCAGGAGAGCATCCAATCGAAAGTGTGAAAACGTTACGTCTCGTTTCGGAATTCGCTGAGCATGTAAAAAAAGACGGTCCTTTTGCGATGAAAGATGTATTGGAATTGCTGCATAAGTCTCTTTAGTTTATATAGAAGGATTTATCTCTCATCCTAAAAACGTACGGAAAGGAATCAGGATAGGAGGTGCTATTTTAGTATTTACTTACAGATTGAAAGGTGGCATTCCAGCTGCCTATATGAAAGAACCATTATGGAACATGGAGGTCTTTCGGAAATCTAAAGAAGGATTTTAAATTAATTAATCCAATTATCTCATTTAAAATATGTTCATTCCTATTCATAAATGATATCCTTATAGTTGAATACTTTTGCTGAATCAGCAAGAATTTGTTGTTCTTTCTGTATGAATTCAACTTTTTTATGGAAAGATATGTTAGTAAGTGTGCAATTTGAACGTTTTATTTTTTAGAGTATGATAGGAGGAGAATGAATATGGAAGCAATTGAAGTAGGCGAAATTTTTAGTCTTACCGATGAGAATAATGAAGAACAGGAAGTTGAAGTGCTTGGAGCGATGGATGTCGAAGGTGCAGAATACATTGCGGTTGCCTTTGTAGAAGACATTCAAACAGAAACTGAGGAAGACATTGATATCTTCTTTTTAAAAGTAGAAGAAGATAATGAATTCTCATACATAGAGAATGACGAGGAATTTGAAAAAGTATCTGCGGCGTTCGAGAAGATTATGGACGAGCAAGAACAAGAATAATAATAAAAAGAGTTAGAAAAAAGAGGGAGATGCATATCTGCCCTCTTTTTTTGTATATGGTTGAAAATTACATTTATAGAAATCAATAATTATATTATGTAAACTGAATGACTCTTTATTTCTGCACTAGAAAAACCACCCAAATGAGGGTGGCGCTTATTATATATAGTTATTAAATGTGTTATTTTCCAAGGAAGAGAGGGGAATCTTCACTTCAGTACCTTCCTTCATATTACGCAATACAACTGTTTCTGTAGATAGTTCCTCTTCACCAATTATTAGCACATACGGGATATTTTCTTTATTTGCATAATTAAGGGCACGTTTCAATTTACGTCCAGCTAGTTCAAGTTCGACTTTTAAAGAAGTAGTAGAACGCAATTGCTGGGCGATTTGTAAACATTGTAATTCTGTCCCGAGTGGAATGATAAAAAGATCTGCTGTAGATGATGTTGTTGCTTTCTGTGATAGAGCTGTATAAATGACATCTAATCCGAATGAAATACCGACTGTTGGATAGTTCATATTATCACCACGGAATGCTCCGATAATATTATCGTATCGACCACCGCTACCGATGCTAGATGTAATCGTGCCATCTTTTAGAAAGATTTCATACACAGTGCCTGTATACATTGTGAGTCCTCTTGCTAAAAACGGATTGAATATCGTATTTTCATTTATTCCGAGAGCGAGTAAGTATTGCTGTAGTTGTTGTAGTTCCTCTACTCCATCGGCGACAAGTGTATTATTGAAAGTGTCTTTAAAGTCGGCTATAGGGAGCTTTAGGCAAGATAAAACAGTATTACATATTGTATCGGCCATTTCTACAGTAATCCCGCGCTCCAATACATCTTTTCGTACACCATCAATCCCAATCTTTTCGATTTTATCCAATGATAAAATTACGTCACTCGTTAGTTCAGTAGGGATGTTAATAGACTGGAGAATACCGTTTAACAATTTTCGGTTATTATATTGGATCGTTACTTCTAAGTTTAACGTGCGGAACAGCTCAAACGCCATGCTCATGAGCTCAGCTTCTGCCATGACAGACTCTACACCGACTATATCAACGTCACATTGAATGAACTCACGGAATCTTCCTTGTTTAATTGGCCCATCTCGAAATACTTTCCCAATTTCATAGCGTTTAAAGGGTAGGCGGATGTTCGGATTCATCGCCACGACTTTTGCGAATGGAATTGTTAAATCATAACGTAAGGCAAGATCGCGTTTTCCTTGATCCTTAAGTGTATATATTTCTTTTAAAATTTCATCGCCACCACCGTACTTGTAAGACATAAGATCATACATATTTAACGTTGGTGTCTCTAACGGTTTACAGCCATAACGTTCAAACGTATCTTCACAAGCTCTTTTAATTTTATTTCGTAGTACTTGTTCCTCTGGTAAATAGTCTTTTGTCCCTTTTACATTTTTCATTTCCACCATAATCACTCCTCTTTTAAATTAAAAAAAGCTATGCGGGTATAAAAATACCCACATAGCTTTATGAACGCTTCGTGGGTTAACAGGAAAAGCCCTGTACCCACGAAGAAAAATTTTTCTTCGGATACACGGCGTTACGTATGATGATGAAGTTGGAAAGACGTATTGAAAGTACACATATGAAATCTCTCCTTAATAAGTTTTTTACAAAGTATAACAAATGATTTTTGAAATATCAATATTTTCAGTTTTGAGAGAAACATATTAATTTTACAGTACCTACAGAATGTTTTCCGTTCGTGCCATTTTAATTGCTTCTTCACGGTTGTTGACACCAAGCTTTGAGTAGAGATTTGAACAGTAATTCCGAATCGTTCCCTCCGATAAAAGCAGTTTAACGGCAATTGATTTGTAGCGTAGCCCGTTTGATAGATGCTCTAAAATTTCCATTTCGCGTTTTGTAAGTCCGTACGGGTAAGTTTGTTTAGTCAATCTGATTTTTTCTAATTGCTCACGTTGACGTTTCATTTCCTCAAAAACTCGCGTAGCAACCGATTGGTCAATCCAAGTTCCTCCGTTATAAATAAGTTTCAAAACTTCGTTCATTTCCTGTGGATGAATAGATTTCAACATGTATCCTTCAGCGCCATGCTCTAGTGCAGTTGCTGCTTGTAAGGAATCTTCAAACGTTGTCATAAGAACAATCTTCATATTAGGCCACCGTTGTTTCATTTCAAGTAAAGCTTCAATACCATTCATTTCTGGCATTTGAATATCCATTAGTACAATGTCAGGCTGTAACTGTTCACACTGTTCTAATGCTTTAAGTCCGTCTTGTGCTTTACCAACAACAGTAAAATTCGCGTGTTGTTCTAAAACTTGCTCTAAACTATTCGTAATAAGTGCCTGATCATCGACCACCAATAAGCGGATTGTGTCATGTACAAGCTCTATTTGCAATGGAATATTACAAATGATGAATGTTCCTTGCTCAGCACTAGAATGAACCGATAATGTACCGTGAAATTGTTCAAGTCGCTCCTTCATTCCACTGAGTCCAAAGCCAAATTGAATTTCTTCCATTCCAATACCGTTATCTTCAATTTGTAATCGAAGCTGTTGTCCATCGAAATGCAATTGAACAGATATAGCGCTCGCTTTACCGTGTCGAACCGCGTTTGTTAAAGATTCTTGAAGGCAACGATATAAACAAAAACTGATTTTTTGGATAACGAGAGTTTCACTACCAATTACACGGAATGTAACGGTTGTACCTGTTGATTTCATAAAGTCTTTTGTTAATTGTTGCAACGATTCACTTAATAAGTTGTTTAATGGATTATGAGATAGCTCGTGTAGATGTTTTCGGATGTCATCTAAACTATGCTGGGCAATACCGATAAGTGAATCAATCTTTTTAAACTGTGAATCTGGTACTGATGATCGTAGTGATTCGACACCGACGATGAGCGAGGTAAGCGTATGACCAATCGTGTCATGTAGCTCATGTGACAGCCGATTACGCTCTTCTATAAGGGTAAGCTCCTCAATCCTCTTAATATGTTGTTCTAGCAATAGCTTTTGCTCTTCAATAATTTGAGATTGCTTATGATACTGAATTAGTATATTAAAAGCAATGCCAATGGCAAAACCAAGACTGCAACTAACGATAAGCTCGTATGGAAGGCGGTGGGCAATCCAAGCGTTCAATGCTGGAAATACGAATCCGCAAAAAATACCAGTCCATATATAATTTTTTTGGTTGCTACATAAACCAATAATGATTACGAGTAGAACGAAAGACCAAAGTAATTTCGGAGCTACGTATGCTAAATAAAGATAGAAGCAGCCCGCGGCGATAATATCGACTGCAGGGTACCAGCCTTTTTTTTTATAACGGATCATTAATGGACCAAGATAAACGACGAAAGCAAGAGAAAGCACAATCAAAACTGACGTATTAATTAATGGTGGAAATATAAAATTAGCACCGATAATAACGAATAGCCAAAACGTTCGTACTAATATAAATATCCAATCGTACCAAAACCATTTTTTTGTGAATGAGAACATAAATTATGCACACCTACTTGTATTTTTGGAGTAATTATCTAGCGATTCAGACTTATCATGTAACATAACTTTCAATTCGTCAATAGAAAGAAGGGGAGAAGATTAGAAGCACAGTCTGTAAAGTATGTCATATGAGACAGTTGACAATTTATCACATGAATCATGTGACAGACTTGCGGACAGTGTCATGAAAAAATTAAATCATTTCGTCACTATTCTATTTAACAATATCGGAGTTAAGGTGAGTGTGTGAAGCAATAGAAAAATTCAAAACAATAGGAGCGATGCATTATGAAATCATTCATCATTAAAAAAGGAACTGCACTTACCTTAACAGCAACTATATTAGTTGGAGCGCTAGCAATACCTTCTTATGGAAACATACAAGCGGTGAATAAAAAGACATCAACCGAGCAAGCTGTCGATAAAGCTGCCGATACGAAAAATATTCCAGGGGTCATTGTTACTGTGAAAAATGGAGAGGCAAGTTGGTCATATGCTTCAGGTGAAGGGAATATTGAGAGAAATCATAAAGTAGATGCTGATTCTGCTTTTAGAATCGGGAGCACAACGAAGTCGTTTGTGGCTACAGTAATGTTGCAGCTTGCGGGAGAGAAGAAGCTAAGTCTTGATGATACGGTAGAGAAATGGTTGCCAGGACTTATAAAAGGGAAAGGCTATGATGGTAACAAAATTACAATTCGTCAATTATTAAATCATACAAGCGGAATTGCAGATTACTTGACTCCAGATCTTAAAGCGAAATTAATAGAGAATCCAAGTGAGAATTATAGATCGGAACAATTAATTTCCCGTGCCTTAGAATTAGAACCGGTAAAAGGCTGGTCATACTCGAATACGAATATGGTTATTGTAGGATTGATTATTCAGAAGATAACAGGGGAATCACATGCCGAGCAGATAAAAAAACGAATTATTGAACCTCTTAGTTTAAAAGAAACGGTCCTTCCTGGAAGTTCGATGGATATTCCGAAAAAAAATGCCCGTGGCTACTTGAATACGGGAGATAAATTAGTAGATATTACTTTGTTTAATCCATCATTTGCTAATGCTAGTGGTGAAATGATTTCGACAGGAGAAGATATGACAACGTTCTTCCATGCCTTATTAAGTGGTAAACTACTGACACCGGAGATACAGAAGGAAATGGTGACTAACACAGTTGATACCCCATTAGGAAAGTATGGGCTTGGCATTCACGCAACAAAATTGCCAGACGGTACTGAAGTATGGGGACATGGTGGTGGTATTCCTGGTTTTACTAACTTTGCTGGTGGAACGGAAGATGGTCAACATGTTATCTCGATAAACATTAATGTATTAGGAGCGGAAAAACAGATTAGCAATATTTTAGCTTCAGAATTTGCAGCAAAATCAAAAAAGGAACCTACGGATAAGGAAAAGAAAAGTAAGCATAGAGAAGAAGTTAAATACGTAATGGATCGAGTAGTAACGAATAAAAAAATCCCAAGTGTTATAGCTGGCGGATTAAAGGATGGAAAACGGTGGTCTTACGCTACAGGGACGGCAAGTTATGAAATACCACGCCCAGTGGAACCGAATTTTTCATTCCGTATCGGAAGTATCACTAAGGCATTCACAGCTTCTGTTGTACTGCAATTGGCTGAAGAGAAACAATTAAACCTTGATGATTCAGTCGAAAAATGGTTGCCAGGAGTCGTACAGGGTAACGGATATGATGGAAATAAAATTACAATTCGTCAGTTGTTGAATCATACAAGTGGAATTGCAACCAATATAGATAAGGATATGCGAGATTTTACACTGCCCCAAAACCCATTTCGTTACTATAGTACCGATGAACTTATCAGTTTAGCACTTGCAAAGCCGCCTGTATTTGCACCAGGGGAGGGCTGGGACTATTCGAACACAAATACTGTTATAGCTGGGAAGATTATTCAAAAGGTAACAGGAGATACGTATGCGAAGCAAATTAGAAAAAGATTCATTGAGCCACTGGGGTTAAAAGAGACATTCGTAATGGAAGCAAGTTCGCACATACCAGGTGAACATGCTAATGGGTATAATATGGACAGATCGGGTCGTTTATATGATTTGACAGAAATAAATCAGTCATGGGCGAATGCAGCTGGAGATATGGTTTCAACAGTGAAAGATTTGACTACCTTCTTCAGTGCACTGTTGGGCGGAAAGCTTCTAAATCAAGAGCTAATGGATCAGATGTTCAAAACAGTAGATTCACCTATAGGTAAGGTTGGACTAGGAATTTATGAAGAAAAAACACCGGACGGACAATCATATTGGGGGCATGCTGGTGGGACTTATGGATTTGAAACGAGGGTCGGTGGACCAATTGGAGGAGAGCATATTTTAGTAACTGCTATCAATGCAGTAGGTCCGGAGGTTATTGAGGGGAGGGATAAAATATTTAATAATGAGTTTGGACGTTAAATGTAAAACCGACATCAAGCCTTTTATTTGAAGGTGAGAGTCGGTTTTCTTTTTGCTCTCTTAGTACCTTTAAGTTGAGGATGTTTAGAGTCAAAATCTAATAATTAAAGTTTTACTTTAAATTGAACAATATGTGAAGTTTTGTAGGAGAATTTGAAAAAGGTGTATAATAAAAGGAAAATTAATGATATGAAATAAATTTCTATGTATTAAAAGGAGAGCGTCATGAAAAAAGATAAAACAAATGCGATGCGAATATTAGATAGAGAAAAAATTGAATATTCGATGATGTCATATGATCCGGACGATGGGAAAATTGATGGCGTATCAGTTGCTGGGAAAATTGGTAGAGAAGTGAGAGAAGTATATAAAACACTTGTCGCTCAAGGGAATAGTAAGGATTATCATGTGTTCATTATCCCAGTAGATGAGGAACTAAATTTAAAAGCAGCCGCAAAGGCGGTCGGTGAAAAGAAGATAGAAATGATTCCTGTTAAAGATATTACGAAAGTTTCAGGGTATATTCGCGGTGGTTGTTCACCAGTAGGAATGAAGAAATTATTTTCTACATGTATTGATGAAAGTGCCCAATCACTTGAAACAATCATTGTAAGCGGCGGGAAAATCGGCGTGCAAATTGAGCTTAAAGTTGAAGATTTGATGAAAGTGACGAGAGCGCAGTTTGGAGAAGTAACGAAATAAATAGTGAAATTAAAAGGGATATAGAATCCTTACATATTTGAAAAAAGAAGTGCTAGTAAACCAGTGAATTTGAAATACAATCCTTATTAAGGCTTACTTTCTAAAGAACACTTTAATTTAAATCCCACAGCATATTTATAATATGTTGTGGGATTTTTCTATTTGAACCTCTAAAATTGAACAACTTCATTATTTTTAAAATAACGTGTATTGAAGGGAAAAGATAAAACTTTTAGTAGGTATAACGTTATATCACTTCAAAGAGAACTCATTGTACGCCATATTTTTGATAAATGAACTAATTATAGTTTAGTACATGAATTTCAAGTTTTAACGTTTTAATACATCGAAAAACAATTATTTTCATTTTTATACTATTAAAAAACGAACATTTTTATAGATTTAAATAAAAATGTTCATATTTTTGTTGTTTATTCACTAATAGTTTGTTATATTATCAATATAATAATTTTAAATAACATCACTCGTATATACTCGGTAATATGGTCCGAGCGTTTCTACCTAGTTCCCAATGAAAGAACTGGACTACGGGTTAAAGTATTCGGCCGTGCTATTTCATGAGCGCTACCGATCTATAATTTGGCATTTGTTTTATCTTTTGCTTAATTAACTTTGACTACCGTAGTTCTAGAAAGTAGAGATTCTTCTACAATTTCTAGAACTTTTTTGTTTGGACCAAAAGCATCGAGTATAGAAAACAACAAGAGAAAGAGGAGATTATTTATGAAGAAGAATACGTTGAAAAAATGTGCTGCCCTAGTAACTACTGTTGCATTGTCATTCTCAATACTTGCGGGATGTAATGTGACTCCAAAACAAGTTGAGGCAAAAAGCAATCAAAACCCTATCTTAATTCAAGGCCCAATGCCAATAGAAGCTGAAAAATTTGCAAAAAGGTTAAAAAATGTGAAAGAAGAAAAATCTGGGAGTTTCGTATTTTATAAAGGAACTGTAGACAATTATCCTGTAATCGTTGCGAAAACAGGTAAAGGAATGGAAAATACAGCAGCCGCTACAGCAGTGGCTATTGAAAAATATAAGCCTATAGCGATTATTAACCAAGGAACATCAGGTGGACATGATCCTAATTTAAATGTATTTGATATTGTGTTAGGAAAACAAGTCGCGAATATAGGTTCACTAAAAACAACAAATATGAATGAGAACCAAGGAATTGAACCGGAAAAATGGATATCTATGGACCTGATGGCTTCTGAAGGGAGTGCAGGAGAAGATCCAAATGCTGAGAAAATCCGATACTACGAGGGAGATAAGGATTTACTTGCAGCAGCTAATGCAGTAAAAGATAAATATACAAAAGGTAAAGTGGTCGAAGGTACTATAGGTTCAGCAGACGTTTGGAATAATGAAGTTGATAGAATTAAATGGTTCCATACAAAATACGGTACATCTGTAGAAGAAATGGAAGGCGCAGCAGCAGCGCAAATCGCAAAAGCTTATGACGTACCATTTTTAGGGATTCGAGTATTATCTAACAATAAAACAAACGGCGGAAAATACAATCCAAATACAGCGGCGGCAAATCAAGAATATGTATATGAAGTAGTTAAAAAGTATATAGATTCGATACCAAATAAATAGTAGTAGTTCTGTCTCAATATAAAAATGTTATCATTACTGCACAATGTGTTGTGAACTCAGAATTACCAAAGTTTCTTTAATTAAAATAGATTGGTGCCTTACATGGTATCCAATCTATTTTTGTACTTATTCTACAGAGGAAGAAGGGTTTTACACAAAAAATAAAGACAGTTATAGAAAAAAGAAAAGTCGAACGATTTATCAAATATGCATAATTGCATAAAAAAATTGAAATTTATAAGTTAACATTAAACTACTTTTTAATTGTAAAGAATATTTTAATAATCTTTACTAGAGAAGGATATTCCTTGTGAAAAGTAGATAAACAAAAAGTATGGAAATAATACAGACTCAATAGAGTTTTGTATTAAATAAAAAGAAAAGGATGGGTATGGCTTTCTAAAAGTTTTTGGGGGCTAGAAAGCATTTTTTAGTTAATAGCTTCAAATTATATTTTAAAGGGGAAATGGGTATATGAAGTTTAGAAATACAAGGCTTGCTATGGTTACACTATCTTCATTTTTTATTTTAGGTACTGCATCTCTATCATTCACAGATATCATACACGGTGAAGTAGCTTCTGCATCACCACAAGAGATTATTGTAAAAAGCTATGACGATACATATTATAATAATGCAATAGGAAAAATGGGTTTAGAATTAAAGAAGGAACTTCATAATATTATTGATGATCATACAAAGTTATCATACAGTGCGGTTTGGGAAGCATTAAGAGATACTGATGAAGATCCAAATAATAAAAACAATGTGCTACTCTTATATACTGGGCGTTCGCAAGGGAAACTTACGAATGGTTCAGGAGTTGATAATTGGAACCGAGAGCATGTTTGGGCAAAATCTCACGGTGATTTTGGAACGACTGCAGGAGCTGGAACAGATTTGCATCATTTAAGAGCGACGGATGTATCTGTAAATAGCTCACGTGGAAATCTGGATTTTGATAATGGTGGTGTGAATCATTCAGAAGCGACAGAATGTAAGTACGATAGTGATTCTTGGGAACCTCGTGATAGTGTAAAAGGAGATATCGCTAGAATGCTATTTTACATGGCTGTTCGTTATGAAGGAGACAACGGCGAAATAGACTTAGAATTAAATGAAAAGGTGAATAACAATAAAGATCCATACATGGGTAAACTATCCGTTTTACTAAAATGGAATGAACAAGACCCTGTCGATGATTTAGAGCGAAAGCGTAATGAAGTGATTTTTACGAAATATCAACATAATCGTAATCCTTTTATTGATCATCCAGAATGGGTAAATAAAATTTGGAATTAAAATATTTAAGGGTATTTTGCTTTGAGAGAAGGGATTGATCACTATGATCAATCCCTGTTTATATCTATACTAGAATAAGTGATTTTTATAGGATTGGAGAATAGAATAGATATTTTATTAAGTTAAGTATAATATGATTCTTTTAATACGGTCCCCACTCAATATTCACGCCAACAATAAGAAAAATAAGTCCAATGATAAACCAAATGAATGCAAGTGGAGCCATGAAGCGAATCCATTTTCCATAAGAAATGCCGCTCGCTGCGAGAACGCCCATTAAAACACCGGAAGTTGGATTGAGGCAGTTCACTACACCTTCTCCAAGCATAACAGCCTGTACTGTAACTTGGCGTGTAATATGCATGAAATCGGCTAATGGAGCTAATATCGGAATGAAAATAACAGATTCTCCTGTCCCGGATGAAATGAGGAAATGTAATGCGGCACTACTTACATACATGCCGAGAACGCCAAATACAGGGCTATGTCCTTCGAGAGACTGTGCGAGTTGATTAACGATTGTATCAAGTAATTTGCCTTGTTCTAAAATGACTGAAATACAACGAGCCATTCCGACGATCAAAGCACCGTATATGAGATTTTGGCAGCCTGCTAGAAAAGTAGAAGCGATATCGTTTGCTTTCATACCACCTATTATTCCCGCTGTAATTGCTATGAATATAAAAGTAGCGGTCATTTCTGCGTCCGTCCAATGTAGACGAAAAGCGCCTATTAAAAATGCAATTAATGATAAAGCTGAAACGAGTAAAATTAATTTATGACGTATTGTCCAAGGAACTTCTGTTTTCTCTGTTTCTTTCTCACTTGAAAGAGCATTACTTGGAAACCAGTTATCTCCGAGTATGCTTCCTTTATTCGATTTTTTTAAGCGTTTTACATACCAATTAATATACAAAACGGTAGCAATTAAAAAAGAGATATAAATTGCCGTACGTAAACCAATTCCTGAAAACATCGGGAGTTCTGCGATTTTTTGTGAAATGCCTAAAGGTGAGGGAGATAAAATAGTAGCATTAAAACCAGCATAAGTGCCTAAATAAATAATTGCTACGCCGACGATAGCGTCCCATTTTAATGTGCGTGCAACGATGATGCCGATGGGGATAAAGCCGATAACTGAGTTCACGATAATACCAGTCGTTCCGAGAATAGAAAAGAGTGCGGCGACAATGCAAATGAAAAGTAATTGCTGATTCCGAAATTTGTTAATTACATGATAGATTAAACCGTCAAGAGCACCTGTTTTTTCAAGAATTGCAATGGCTCCACCTGTAAATAAAATTAAGAAGATGATAGGAGCAGCAAGTGTCATTCCTTTTTCAATAGCGGTAAAAAAAGAAACAAACCCTACCGGCGATTGTGGAACAGAATGATAACTTCCTGGTATTGTCGTTGTAACAGTACCGTTTGTGACTCTTTTAAATTCTCCAGCAGGAACGAAATATGTAGCTATTGCACAAAGTAAAGCAATAAAAAATAGTAGTACGTACGCGTCAGGCATTTTAAACTTTCGTTTACTAGGCTGTTTTTTTGCCTCGGTCTGTAATTGCATAAAACCCCTCCTTTTTCACTTGGTTAATTTTTAATATTCTGAAATTTATCCGTGGAATAGATTATAATAAAGGTGGCTTCTTAAGGCAATAGTTTTTCTGTCCTTTTCTTACACATACAAATTGTTGCAGCATTAGACAGGGAAACGAAAAAAATCCAAGAATATGTAATATAAAAGGAAAAGAAAAGAGGGAAAGAGATGTGGAAAACTACGGATCTATGTGATGAATTTGAAAAGGAATTACAAATATGTCGCCAGTCTTTTCGGTCTTTCGGGAAGAAAAAACAATTCTATGGGAAAATCGCAACGGTAAAAGTGAAGGATGATAATGTACTAGTAAAAGAGGGGTTACAAACACTGCCGGAAGGTACAGTATTAGTTGTTGATGGCGGAGCTTCTAAAAATTGTGCGTTACTCGGCGATAATTTGGCAGCTATTGCGGAAGAAAGAAAGTTGGCAGGGATTATTGTAAATGGATATGTTCGCGATTCTAGTGAATTAAAAAATATTAATATTGGTATTGTAGCGTTAGGGACGATGCCAAATAGAAGTGTAAAAGAAGGAAAAGGAGAGCGAAATATTTCATTGCAATTTGGTGAAGTTGAATGGAAACCGAATAAATATGTTTATGTAGATGAAGATGGAATTATTGTTAGTGATAAAAGCTTACATAGTGAGGGTAACTAACTGTTACGATTTATTTAACCAATTATAACTAAAGTTAATTAAATATATAAGTAAGCCCTGCTAGTCAAGTGTCGGAATTAACAGGGTTGCATCCTAGTAGTCTTAGGAGAATGCACAAAAGCTTTGAATTAGCACCTGAAAAGGTGACTGCTGGTGGAACACGCTACTATTCAGAAGAACAAATCTTTCATTATCTAAAAGGGGAGCGCCCAAATAATCGCACAGTAATTGGCTAAAGACCAAACAGATAATTAAGGAGTTGACTTCTGATGATATTGGCGAAGAAAGTCAGACTGATTCCAACGCCTGAACAAGAAAAAGTGCTTAGAAATCATGCTGGAGCTTCAAGATTCGCTTATAACTACTGTAAAAGAATGAGTGATAGATACTATAAGCTATTTGGAAAATCTGTTTCACAGTTAGATTTACAGAAACGATTTACAAAGATCAAGAAGCGAAAGAGATATGAGTGGTTAAATGACATCAACGCACAAGTTCCCAAACAGGCTTCAAAAGATTTTGATAAGGCGAGAAGAAATTCGTTCGAAAAGTACAAAAATGGTTATCACACTTCTTATAAATCCAAAAAAGATTTAATTCAAGGATTTTATGCCAATTATGAAAGACTGATTATAGGAAAGAAAGTAGTTGATATTCAGTCTATTGGAGAAGTGAAAACAAGCCAACAACTACCAAGAAACAAAAAACCATCAAATCCAAGAGTTACATTTGATGGTCGTCACTGGTGGATTAGTGTAGGGTTCCAAGAAGACTTTGAATCACAAGAACTAACCAATGAGTCGATTGGTGTGGATGTTGGTTTAAAAGAGCTGTTTGTGGCTTCTAATGGTACGAAAGAAC
>NZ_NADT01000044.1:86593-109927 GCF_003264205.1 Bacillus sp. SRB_8
AAGTGTGAGAAGTACGGCATTGAATATGTAAAAGCTGATAAATGGTTCGCTTCAAGCAAGATTTGCTCAAGTTGTGGAGTTAAATACGACCATTCAGTTCAACCAGAAGGACAGTGGAGTTTAAAGGTTCGTGAATGGAACTGTGTTCAATGCAATAGCCATCACGATAGAGATTTGAATGCTTCGATAAATTTATCAAGATGGGTAAAATAATTGCTTGATAATAGGAGGTAACGATACTGCCTCGTGTGGAGTGTTAAACCCCTCGTCCCTTCGGGGTTGCGAGAACACTTTGAAGCACTAACTTGTGTAAATTTGATTGAATTGTATAGATTTAGTTAAGTTTATCGTATCGGATGACTTCTAATAATGGAAGGCTATTAAGCTATTATTGTTAGAAAATAAATCAGATAAAGCATGGACAAAATTCTTTGTCAATAGTAAAATAATACAGAATTTAAAAATTACAGAATGTATAGGTTTATCGATTTACGATAAAGTGAAACTTTAATCAGTGGGGATTTTGTTCATCCCCACTGATTATTAGCCTTCACCAATCGGGCATTTACGGGCAGTTGATCCCCACCTAACTTCTTTGCTTTCGCTGAATTTGAGGTGGGGGTCTTACTGCTCGGCGAATAGCGGGATGACTTGAAAAGAGAGTAAATTTTGCCTAGAAAAGTGAATGTTATCACAATGGTGCGTTCATAAACAAAATTATTTTTCCTATACAAATATAGCCGCGAATAATGCGGGTAGGAGGTGTTGTACATTCTTGTTCGACACTTACAAAAAGAGAGTGTCAACCGCATACCCTTAAAGGGTCTTTTTTTGTGTGAATGTTAGTAAAGGGAGGGAATTTTGGGATGGCAATGTTAAAGAAATGGCTGCTTACATCATTAATGGCAGTGGCACTTGTATTTGTTTCTTTTGCGAATACAGTACATATTACGTTTGCTGAAGGAAAGACAGCGAAACTTGCAATTATTGGTGAATCACAAAAAGGAATTATGTTATGTCCGAAAGAAGTTTCCATTGAAGATGGAGAAACAGCTTTTAGTTTGCTACAAAAAGTTATGGGTGACAAAGTAACATCTGAAAGTATGTCATTTGGAACGTATATAAAGGGCATCGATGGATTAATGGCCGGAGCAACGAGCGGTTGGTTGTATGATGTAAATGATAAATCTGCAGAAGTTGGGGCGGATAGTTATAAATTAGAGTCTGGGGATGTTGTTGCATTTCGTTACGTTGCAGACTGGAGCAATATGAGTCAACAAACGTTGCAACAAACGTTAGATAAATTTGGCACTTGTAAAACTGTAGAAGAGCCAAAACCAGAGGAACCGAAAACAGAAAAGCCAGATGGTAAACCAGAGGAACCGAAAACAGAAAAACCAGATGGTAAACCAGAAGATAAAGTAACAGAAAAACCAAAGCAAGAGAAAGTCGAAATTCCAGCAGCACAATTAAATGAAGCGATTTCTAAAACGTCAGAAAAGATGTTACAAGATGGAATTGGTAGTGATTGGGTTGCGATTGGACTTGCTCGTTCAGGTGTAAATGTTCCGCTTGAAACGAAAATAAACTATGTTAAGCCAGTAGCTGAAAAGGTTAAGAAGCGTTTAAATCGTTTTTCAGCAACAGATTTAGCTAGAACGATTATTATGATGAATGCAATGAATGTTGATCCTACAAAGGTAGAGGGACAAAATTTAGTACAAAATTTATTTGAATCAGATAAAGTGAATTCCGTTACAGGATACGCATTTACATTACTTGCATTAGATACAAAGAAATATGAGATTCCGGCCGAAGCAAAATGGAACCGAGCTGCTTTAGTACAAGCACTTTTACAAGCGCAGCATACAGACGGTGGCTGGACATATGATAGTTCAAGTAGTAAAGAAAGTGCTAGTAACGTTGATGTAACAAGTATGGTATTAGCAGCATTAGCTCCTTATCAAGATCAAGCAGATGTAAAGCCAGCTATTCAAAAAGCTGTTGATTATTTATACAAGCAGCAGCTAGGTAATGGTGGTTTTGCCGCTGATGGACAAGAGAATTCTAATAGTACTGCACAAGCAATTATTGGACTATCGCTAGTTAGAGATGTAGATCACGATCGTCTTAATAAAGCAGTACAAAATTTAATGTCATACCAGCTTCCAAATGGTGAGTTCAAATGGTTACCAAGTGATCAAAAAGGTAGCGGAATGGCTACAGAGCAAGCATTTTTAGCGTTACTTCAGTTTAAAGATCTTGGGAAATCGATTTATGATTGGTCAAATGTAGTAGAGAATGAAATTGATACGAAACCAATTGTAGAGCCAGAGACAACTGTAGAAGAAAAAGAAGTTGTAGAACAGCCGAAACAACAAGAAGAGTTACAAGAACAGCCAAAAGATGAAAATCTAAAAGTTGTTGTAGATAACGAACGAGTTAATAAAGAAACAAACAAGAATAAGAATCAATTACCACAAACAGGAGCATCTTCTCATAGTGCAGCTACACAAGTAGGTATGGGTGTATTATGTATCGCTTCTGCATATGTATTATGGAGACGTAAAGCAGCTTAACAAAAATTAGGAGCAATCATTTGCTCCTAATTTTATTATAAAAGTGAGGGCTAATAATGAGTGGGGATGAACAAAATCTCCACTCATTAAAGTTTCACTTTAATATGAAAGGTGAGGGACAGCATGAGTAAGATGAAATGGTTCATTTCTTTAGTTCTTTCATTGGGATTATTAGCCGGATGTGAAGAAACGGCTGTAAAACCTGAGAAGAAGGCAGAACCGAAGCAAGAAGAGCAAAAAGAAGTAGCGAAACAGGAAGAACAAAAAGATGTACCGAAACCAGAAGAGAAGCAAGCTGAACCGGAACAGAAACAACAAGAAGAGCAGAAAGATAAACAAGAACAAAAAGTAGAAGAGAAACCGAAAGAAGAAAAAGCGCAGGAACAACCTGAAGTAAAGAAAGAAGAGAAACCAAAGGAACAGCCTGCTGCAAATAAACAACCAGAGCAACAAAAAGTACAAGAAGAGAAACCCCAGCAGCCGAAAGCACCAGAAGTAAAAGAAGAAGCCAAGGTTGTTAATCAGCCGAAAGAAACACCAAAACAGGAACAAAAGAAAAATCCAGAAGAGAGCAATAATCTACCAGCTCCGCCAACACCGGTACCACCACAAAACCCAGTACCACCACCAGTACCACCAGAACCTAAAGCGAAACAAGTAACAATCTCAGTAAAAGGAAATGAAGGGTACTTATTAGGTGCGAAAAAGGTTGATGTTCAAGAAGGCGATACAGTTTACAGTGTGCTAACGGGCACAGGACTAGAGGTTGATGCAATGGGCTCTAAAGGTGATATTTATGTAAAAGGTATTAATGATTTATACGAGAAAGATATTACTACTACTAGTGGCTGGAAATATCGTGTGAACGGTGCTTTTCCAAACTATAGTGCTGGTGTAGTTAAAGTAAAACCAGGCGATACAATCGAGTGGGTGTTTGTATTAAAATAGGAAAGGATCTTCGGTAAAGGACTATGAAAATAAGCTTTTCTTCTTTACATCCTTTTGTTAATTTTTTCTATTATATTGGGGTGATGATACTATGTATGATGTGTCTTCATCCTCTTTTTTTAATTGGAGCGATTATACTAATAGTAATCTTAAATATAGTACAGGGAAATGGTGAGAAAATAAGAAAGATGCTACCTAGTACTATCGTATTCTTTTTGATGGTTATTTTATTTAATTCTCTATTAACACATAGAGGAGCGACTACGTTATTTCATTTAGGAGATAGCCGGATTAAGCTTGAGGCCTGTATGTATGGACTTGTTATGGGTTTATTATTAGTTGCGATTATGTTTACGTTTGCTTCTTATAACGATATTATTTCGAGTCATAAATTTTTATATTTATTTTCAAGAATTTCACCGAAAGTAGCATTGTTAACGATGATTACAGTGAGGTTTGTTCCTTTGTTTATTAGGCGGTTAAAGAAAATTACACTCGTCCAAAAAACGAAAGGTGTGCAATTAGATTCAGGTTCACTCATTGAGCGTATAAAAAATGGAATGAAATTACTGCAAGTATTATTAATTTGTTCACTAGAAGATGCACTTCAAACAGCAGATTCTATGCAAGCTCGTGGGTTTGGTGTAACGAAGCGTACGACATATATTCGATATAGAATGGAAAGACGTGATTTGTATACGCTAAGTTATTTAGTTTTTCTATTAATAACTTCATTCATATTTAGTTATTACGGCGGAGGGAAATTGATCATTTATCCGAAAGTGGAATCAATACTATTCCAGCAATATGATGGAATGATGTTTTTCCTATTTATGATGTTTATTAGTTTACCGATTGTAATGGAAGGAAGGGAATGGATATGGTGGCGCATGCGGAAATAAAGAATTTATCATTTATATATGCTGATGAAAATGAAGAAGCGTTACAGCATATTTCTCTTTCTGTTCAAAAAGGAGAATTTATAGTACTTGTTGGCGGTTCAGGTTCTGGGAAGACAACTTTATTAAAACATTTTAAAAAGGAGTTACTTCCAATTGGCACGCGTTCTGGACATACATATTATGATGGTGCTTTATTAGAAGAAGTGCCAGAGTTATTATCTGCCCAA
Organism: Bacillus sp. SRB_8; assembly: GCF_003264205.1. NCBI lineage: Bacteria > Bacillati > Bacillota > Bacilli > Caryophanales > Bacillaceae > Bacillus > Bacillus sp. SRB_8. The sequence continues at coordinate 91,250 of NZ_NADT01000044.1, forward strand.
GAAATTGGTATGGTATTTCAAAATCCAGAAAATCAGCTCGTAATGGATACCGTTATTCAAGAACTAGCATTTTCTTTAGAAAATATCGGATTACCATCACATATTATTCAAAAAAGAATAGCGGAGCTCATTAGCTTTTTGGGATTTCAAGATTTATTACATCAATCTGTTCATACTTTATCTGGTGGTCAAAAACAACTTGTAAATTTAGCTGCGGTGTTAGTCATGCAGCCGAAACTATTATTACTGGATGAACCGACAGCACAACTAGATCCGATTGCTGCGAAAGAGTTTTTAGGATTATTAAAACGTATTAATGAAGAACTTGGAATTACGATTATTTTAAGTGAACATCGTTTAGATGAAGTTATACCGCTCGCAACACGCGTTGTTTGTATGGATAATGGCAGAATCATTTATGATGGTACTTCTAAAAATGTGATAGCGAACATGTGGGAAGTAGAAAAGTTTCGTCCATTCATTCCGCAAATTCCAAGATTGTTTTTAGAGTGGAATGTGAAAGAGATTCCATTTACAGTGCGAGAAGCACAAATGAAAATGAATGATTTTTCAGTGATATCATATAGGAATGGGCAAGTAGAACAATGTGAAAAGCGAGATGTAATTTTAAGTGCAGAACATATATCTTTTCAATATGAAAAAAATAGTCCACTTATTTTACGAGATTTAACAGTGAACATCGAAAAGGGAAAATGGACAGCTCTAGTTGGGAAAAACGGAACCGGGAAGTCTACACTGTTAACGATTTTAGCAGGATTGCAAAAAGCTAGAAGAGGTAAGGTAAAGTGGAATGGGAAAGTGGTACATAAAATTGATTCGAAAGAACGATTTAAAAGTATAGGGTACGTATCGCAACATCCGTACTATCATTTTACTTTTGATACAGTATGGGAAGAGGTTTATGAGCGTGCGCGTGAATTATATGGTGAAGAGGGAAAAACAATAGCAGAAGAAATGTTGAAAAAGTTCTGGTTAGATTCACTTAAAGAGCGCCATCCACATGATTGTAGCGGCGGAGAGCAACAATTACTCGCATTATGTACAACGTTATTATCAAAGCCAACTTTATTATTACTTGATGAGCCGACAAAGGGACTAGATCCATGGAAAAAGGAAAGAGTAGGAGAGCTATTTAAACAGTTGCAAAAAGAAGGTACAACAATTGTAATGGCAACGCATGATATTGAGTTTGCAGCGAAATACGTTGATCAGTGCATGATGTTATTTGACGGGAAAGTCATTATGAATGATGCACCGAAAGAGTTCTTTAGTGGTAACTTCTTTTATACAACATCTATTAATCGATTCATCCGTAGAGAGTTGCCATTTGCATTAACGTGGGAGGATGTGTACGAAGCGTGTCCAAACGATATGTTGCATTCATAATACTTATTTTTGCTGTTGTAATATGTACACTACTCTTTACGACTTTTATTATGGACGGGTATTACATGGTAAGTAGTTTGTTTTTATTAGCTGTCATTATGTTACCTTTCTATGTTCGTTTTGAAAGGAAGGCGTTTGTTTCACGTGAAATTGTTATCGTTGCTGTGTTAGCGGCGATTGCAGCGGTTAGCAGGGTACCATTTTCTATTTTACCAAGTGTACAACCGACTTCTTTTGTCATTATCGTTTCTGCAATTGTTTTTGGGAGTGAAACTGGCTTTATGATTGGGGCAACGGCGGCTATTGTATCTAATATTTTTTTAGGACAAGGTCCGTGGACGCCGTGGCAAATGTTCTCTTGGGGCATGATCGGGTTTATAGCTGGACTATTACGTAATACATTTTTAATGAAAAAACTGTGGGGAAGACTGTTGTACGGATTTGCCGTTGGATTTCTATTTGGCTGGATTATGAATTTTTGGGGTCTTCTTGGTTTTATACAGGAAGCAACGTGGGAAACAGTTATTGCTTACTATGTCGCAAGTTTTTACTTTGATCTGAGTCACGCGATATCGAATGTTATTTTCCTTCTGCTATTTAGTACGTCATGGATTACGATCCTCACAAGATTTAAAAAGAAATACGGTATATTAGATGAGCATAACGTGACATAGAAAAGCATACTCATATAAGGTAGGGTCGCGACTTACATATTCGTTTGCCTCTTTCATGCTTCTTACATATTGTAAGGAGCATTTTTTATTGTCAAAAAATAGATTCAATATATGTCCGTTATTATATGAAATTATTTGTATAATAGTAGGTGAGAATTATTTTCAAGAGGGAGGTGTATAGTTAATGAAGTTAGTTATTCCGAAGCAACATGGAGCATGGGCGATGCTTGTCATACCATTTCTATTAAGTGTATTACTTGGTAAACCTACTTTTTATCATATCCCACTGTTTTTAGCCTGGTTCTTTATCTATCTAGCTACTTATCCATTTCTCATGTACATAAGGCAGAGAAGAAAAAAAGAATTTCTACACGCTGCAATTGTTTATTTTATCATTGCATTTGTATTTGGGATGATTTCTTTATTATATGAATGGCGAATTCTTTTATTCGCAGTATTAATGATTCCATTGTTTATTGTAAATATGTATTACGCTCGTCAAAAAAATGAACGAGCATTACTAAATGATGTTTGTGCGATTATAGTGTTTTGTATAGGTGGTTTAATCAGTTATTATTTCTCCATGAAATTAATAGATAAAACAGCATTATTCATTGCGCTTATTTCATTTCTATATTTTTTAGGAAGTACGTTTTATGTAAAAACGATGATTCGTGAAAAAAATAATCCGAAGTATCGTTTTATATCTTGGGGATACCATATTGTATTAACGGTAATTGTATTTGCTATAAATCCATGGTGTTCACTCATATTTGTACCAAGTGTAATTCGGGCCATTATGTTGTATGGCAAAAAGATTTCTATATTAAAAGTAGGGATTTTAGAAATTGTTAATTCTGTATATTTTTTAATAATAACGGTAATAATGATGAAGTATGCCATTTGAAAAAAACTTCCCATCTTTTGATGGGAAGTTTTCATTCTTGTTCTAAAATGTGAACGGTGTAATCGCAACGTTGAAGAGCTTGCTCTACAGCGTAAAGGGATTGTTCAATACGTGCGCGATTAAAATCTTCTTCAACAGTTTGTAATGCATCTTCTAAACAATGTTTCGCTTCTTGTAAGGAATGAAAAGAATCTTGTACGTATCCACGAGCATTCTTTTTCAAAGTAGTAGCCTCCTTTTGTACATCTTTTTGTAGTATGAACAATAAAGAAGAAAATATAATTTTTTATATTTATTTGACAATTATAATAAAATTACGTATAGTTAAATTTAAAGTGAATATTTTCTTATCCAGAGAGGTGGAGGGACTGGCCCGATGAAACCCAGCAACCGCGATGCAGGTGCTAATTCCAGCAGAACATATTTGTTCTGGGAGATAAGACGAAGATATACGTAACTTCTTCTTATCGGAGAGGTTTTTTTGTTGCAAAAAAACCGATTACGAAAACATATAATAAGAAGAAAGGGGTTGCGAAGTACTGTGACACTCGAAAAATACGTAAAACTGCGTAGTACAGTTTATGAATATATGATAGAGCAAGATAAGCCAATATCATTGTTAGATATTCAAGAACATATCGTTTCGCATCATGAAGGAAAATTCACTAAAAAAATGTTACATCAATTTTATTTATCAAGACTATTAGATGAACTCAAACTGGATGGGAAAATTACTTTAGCTGATGATGAATATCGCTATGCTGAAAAAGGGGTATTTTATAAGGCGGGAAAAGGGAGCTGAGCTCTCTTTTTTTTGAAGTATGTAGAGTAAAAGACTGCTAAAGCAGCCTGATACAAGGGAATGGTGTTGAGTGTGTAGTGTCAAAGATTGAATGTGCCTGAAAGAGGCACTTCATATCGGCTGCAAATGAAAAGAGACACCTCCGCCGAATAGGTGTCAGTCGTTTTGTCACGTAGACTCGCTACTTGACAGTTATTAGAATAACATGCAGGATTTTGGAAGTCAAAAGGGAATTAGAGGAAGAGGTGTTGTGATGTATGCATACTTATTAAAAGATATAATGAAATGGATTCCAAAGTACATTATAGATAGAGGATATGAATATTATGAAGAGGGACATGTAGAAGATGTTGAAATACACGACAAGAAAGTATTTGCTTTCGTTACTGGAAATGCAGGGAATTATGAAGTGATTATTGATCTTGAAGATTTTGCAGAAAGTAGCTGCGAGTGTCCTTATGAAAATTATTGTAAACATATGGCGGCAGTTGTGTATGAAATTCAAGGTGCTGGTGAGAGTACAGTTAAAGAGCAATTGAAAGGTTTAGAAAAAGAAGAGTTACTAACAGTATTAAATCGTTTGTTACAAAGTTCGAAAAATGTGCAAATTGTAGAGAAGATGTTAAAGAAGGAGAAACTTTAACTAAAGAGGGAGTTGTTTTGTAGTGAACGTACTAATTATATATGCTCATCCTAATCCTTCAAGCTTTAATGGGGCAATTTTAGAGCATGTGCAAAAAGGACTTGAGGAAACAAATCATTCTGTTACGCTACTTGATTTATATAAAGAACAATTTGATCCAGTGCTTGTATTTAATGAAGAGAAGAAAAGACGTGATTTACTAAATGAAGAAGAGACGAAGCGATATAGAGAATTAGTGCAGAAAGCGGATATTCTTCTTTTCATATATCCGATATGGTGGTGGGGCATGCCTGCTATTTTAAAAGGATTTATCGATCGTATTTTTGTAGCTGGATTTGCTTATAAATATGAGGGGTCCTTACCGAAAGGCTTATTTAAAGGAAAGAAAGCATGGGTTATTAATACGTTAGACTCACCGTTATGGTACGTGTCCCTATTATATCGATCAGCGGATTGGATTATGATGAAAAGAGGGGTTTTACGTTTTTGTGGTATTCGCGATATAAAACGTTCTGCTTTTCAATCTGTGAAAACGAGTAAAGTAACGAAGCGTGAAAAATGGTTGTTACAAATAGAAGAAGCGGCTCGTACATTATGAATGAAATCGATCGTATTATAAAGTGTTGCAATTGTGATGACGAACTTTTGCGTACGTATATTAATTGTTTAGTCCAATTGAAGAAATACAGCGAAACGTTTCAACAAATTCAAATACAATTAAGAAATGATTATTTAATAAGAGGGATTTGTGAAAGAGAAGTTGATGAGGTAATAAAGGGAAGTGAAGAATATGAAACGTATGTTCTCCCTAAAGTATTGCAGTGGAATTTCCTTAAGAACAATCCTCATATGATTGAAAAAGTATGTGAAGATTTGTTTACATATGAAGCATTAAATCATGCAGAGGTAGAGTGGAGAAAGGTAATAAGCTGTATAGATAATGAATGATTTATTATATAAAAAAGCTAGTATAAAACTAGCTTTTCGTTTAAATAAATAAGAAACATAGACTAATGATAAATCCTGCATATAGTAAGTTAACAACACAAAATCCCATAATATCACGCGCGCTTAAACCAGCTATCGCTAATGCCGGTAATGCCCAGAAAGGTTGAATTAAATTTGTCCAAGCATCGCCCCATGCAATTGCCATCGCTGTTTTCGCGGCAGGTACACCAAGTTCAGCGCCAGCTGGAATCATAATTGGTGCTTGCACTGCCCATTGACCGCCTCCAGATGGAACGAAAATATTTACAATGCCAGCACTTAAAAATGTAAAGAGCGGGAATGTGGTTTCATTTGAAATACTAATAAAGAAAGTAGAAATAGCTCCTCCAAGCGAAAGACCTTCACTATTGACTCCAATCATCATCCCCATAATTCCAGCATAGAACGGAAACTGAAGTAAAATACCTGAAGCACTCTTAGTTGAGTCAGAGAAAGCGCGAATATATTGAATCGGAGTACGGTGGAAAATAAGACCGGCAATTAATAACATAAAAATAACGATATCAAGTGTAAGGTTAAAGCCTTTCGTACTAAAATAGTTAAAAATATAAATAAGACCTAATAATCCGATGCAAAGTGTAATAATCATACTATTTTCCATTTTTTCAGCGAACGTATTGTTCCCTACTTCTTGAGCGGCAGCTTCTTCATGGAATACGCTAGGATCTACAGTTATCGTATGTTTTTCATCTGGATGCATGGCCCGGTTAATGAGAGGCATCGTAACGAGAAAAATAATAACTGGCACGAGTGCGTATGGTGAGAATAACGTTTCTGTTATTGGAATCGCTTCTTTAATACTCCCAGCTGTCGTTTTAATTAACGTTTCGCCGCCAGTTGCTAACGTAAGAGGGATAGAAGCAGAAAGGCCTGCATGCCAAATGAGAAATCCAGAGTAGGAAGAAGCAATTGCTAACCTATAATCTAATCCTTCTAACTGTCTTGCCACTTCTTTTGCGTATAAAACAGATACAACAATACCGAAGCCCCAGTTTATGTATGCTCCTAGTAAACTTACAATTGAAATTGCGATAATACCTTGGCCATTTGTTTTCGGTAGTTTCGCTGCTTTCGTTAATCCTTTTTTAATAAGAGGAGCGTTTGCTAATGCAGATCCTGTCACGAGTACAAGAGCCATTTGCATAGAAAAAGCAAGAAGTCCCCAAATGCCATTGCCCCAATGCGTAATCATTTCTACCGGTGTTTGGTGCGTTGCAAACATGCCGAAGAAGATAACGAAAACAGTTAATAAACATGATAAAATAAACGGTTCTGGTAAGAAACGCTGCACAAGGGCAACACATCCATTTGTAAATGAACGAAACAAAATAAATCAACCTCCTTATGTATATTTATTACAATGTTCGAGGTTGTTTGAGTAATATCCTTTAATATATGGAAAATTCAGATATTTAAGGTGGTTGTCAATAAAGTATGGGTTATTTTTTCATTTAGATATATCAGGCCACTTAATCTTGTGTGTGGGACAATATTTTTATACAATTTTTAGAAATAATAGGATGACTTTTTATGGTTCTGGTGCGGAAAATTCAAGACCCTTGCAAGTAATCTCTTAAGCTTGGACATATTGAAAGTATGACTCTAAAACAGGTGCGTGATCAGTATGGAAAAGGAAAATTTGTTTAAATGGAAGCATTATCAGCCTGAACTAATCTTATTAACAGTAAGATGGTATCTACGGTACAATTTGAGCTTCCGTAACCTGGTGCAAATGATGGAGGAAAGAGGGTTATCAATAGCTAACACACAGGAAAATGCGAATTTACAACACTAAGAAGTTTTAATCCATAAAAAAGTGCACCTCCGATTGTTAGACTGTGTCTAATAAACGAAGGTGCACTTCAAAGGAATCAACTTTTTTTATTGAACTAAAGCACTCGTTAGCTTAATAGTAAATGATTGTAACCGGCTATTTCTCCCACAGCTCAATCAATCGACCTTCAGGATCTTTAATCCAAATAAACTTTCCAAATTCACTAATCTCTTCTTTCTTTTCAAGAGGTACACCAATATGTTCAAGATGCTGAATAGTCTCGTTTAGATTATGTACTTGGAAATTCAACATCACTTGTTGTTCTGTTGGAAAATAATTGTCATTTTCAGTGAAGAAAGAAAAGATAGTCTCAGTTCCTAATTCGGGTTTAATCACAGTCCCGTTCCAATTTTCTATTTCAATCTTCAACACTTCACTGTACCATTTTTTTATAACATCAAGATTTTTAGTTCTCCAAAATATTCCTCCGAAACCTTTTATCATTGTATTTAACTCCTATCTATCTTTAAATTTTTAATGACATAAGTTCAACCTTCAATAAAACGCAGTGCACAACGGGAATGGTGATTGGTTAGATCTTTTGCAAATTGTTGATTCGGAAATCCTCTGTGAAGCAATCTCAACCCGCCTGAAGTTAAGGGTATATGATGATGGAATCGATAGAATAACATCCTGTTGGGGTCGAGAGTATCATTCTTTAAATATCGATAATAATCCCCAAATCGAAACTGCAAAAAACTGTGCTCATGCTCAATATCAAAGAACTCGGTTCCTTCGATATCAATCAAATAAGGTTCTAGTTTGTCATTAATTAATACATGAGCAGGGCCGAGTTCCCCATGTATAAATCCATAACGACTTCTTGGTTCAATTTTTGATTCAAGCTCGTACAATGTATCGAGTAGATTGCTATGACTAGCCCTGATGCTGTCAATCAAACTATATAAAAAATCTAACCAAAAGTATAGATTGTTTATTTATAATTGTTATGATGTTAAATTGGGTCTGGAAAAATAGTCATATAAAACCCCGTTGGAGCTTCAATGTTTTTTGATGAAATCATTCTTACTTCTCAAATACCTCGCCACACAAAAACTTAAAATGTATTACAATGAATCTATACGATTTTTAATCCTTCTTCTTTTCACTAACTTTACCATTATTTTTAATTGAGTATTACTGCCTCGTCAGTTTAAGTAAAAAACCTTCACAATCTCAATGATATATTCAAACTCGAATAATCTAATTTCCTGAAAACGTTCCTCAACAATCTCGCCCTTTAGTGGAGTAACTTTATTGCTACTCAGCAGTTTCTTAATCCGTCTTTCAGTTCAGATTTTCTTTTCACTATAAAAACCTCTCTTTAGATAAACAGATCTAAAGGGACAAAACATCGCGTCTTTTAAATAAACACCGTGACTTTATTTAAAAGCGATATTAAACATATTCTTCAAATCCTGGAAGCATATGTTTGCCGCAAATGAAAAGAACCATAAGCTTGCCAAACGGAAAAATTATAATTTTGATTGCTGTCGTCATTTTTTATTCATATATTGGAAATGAATTTCATAATGCGGAAAAATAGGGGGATTTATATGTCAAAGTGGCAATCTAAAGAACAATTGGTTCAATTATTAAGCAATCTTGTTGAAATTCCTAGTATTACAGGTTCAGAAGCTGAAGTTATATTGCCAGACTTTGTTGTAGAACAATTATCTGACTTACAGTATTTCAAACAAAATCCGCATCATTTACAAAAAAATCCGACGGGGGATGGACGATATTTTGTTACAGCCCTAGTAAAGAAAAGTGATAGTACGAAAAATACTGTAATTCTTGTTAGTCACTTTGATGTTGTAGATGTACAGGATTATGGAGTGTGGAAAGAAGATGCATTTAACCCTAAAAAATTAACATCTATGTTTTATTCTCATAAAGATGAGCTACCAGATCATGTACGTGAAGATATAGAACAAGGAGATTGGCTCTTTGGTAGAGGAACAATGGATATGAAATGTGGTCTAACTTTACAAATGGCGATGGTTGAGCAAGCTTGTGAAGGAAGATTTGATGGGAATGTTCTTTTATTGGCTGTTCCAGATGAAGAAGTGAACTCTGTAGGGATGAGAGCTGCTGTTCCAAGATTATTAGACTTAGCAAAAGAACATGACTTAGAGTATAAAACGGTCCTAAATTCAGAGCCTATGTTTTCAAGACATCCTGGTGACCAAAATAAGTACATTTATACTGGTTCTATTGGTAAGGTGTTACCTGGTTTCCTTTGCTATGGAAAAGAGACACATGTAGGCGAACCTTTTGCAGGATTAAATGGGAGCTATATGGCTGCATTATTAACAGCGGAATTAGAGTTGAATACGGACCTTTGTGATATTGTAGAAGGGGAAGCGAGTCCACCACCAACTAACTTGCTTCAAAGAGATTTAAAGGAGGATTATTCTGTACAAATTCCTCATCGTGCTGTCACATTATTTAATTTGTTTTTACTAGAAAAAACGATGACAGATGTAGTTTCATTGTTACGCCAAAAAGTAACGAAAGTAGCAGAGAAAATCGAAGAATCGTATGAGGAGCGAGCGTATCATTTTTCTAAGTATAATCCGTTCATACCGCCGAATCTTAAAGTAAATGTATTAACGTATGAAGAGCTTATCGCTTATGCAATTGAACAACATGGAAGAGAAAAAATAGATGAAATTCAATCCGATATTATAAAAAATAGAGAAGATAAAGATGATCGTGCAGTAACTATTGATTTAGTAGACAAATTATCTATCTTATGTAAAGAAAAGGCTCCAATGATTGTACTTTTCTTTGCGCCGCCATACTATCCAGCTGTGAGTTCACGCAACAATCCTTTAATTAAAGAGGTAGTTGTAGAAATGGAAAAGTATGCCCACTATAATCATAGCATTACATTTGAAAACCAAAATTATTTTGGAGGAATTTCAGATTTAAGCTATGTGGGCTTACAAAACCCATTGGATTCAATGAGTTCTCTTGTAGACAATATGCCATTATGGGATAAAGGTTATTCGATTCCACTAGAGGAATTAGAAGAGTTTGACGTTCCAGTATTAAATATGGGACCAGTAGGAAAAGATGCACATCAATGGACGGAGCGTCTGGACGTAAATTACGCATTTGAAACGTTATTAGATATGTTACCTATATGTATTGAAAAACTACTTGTTTCTAATAAAGTTACACAGTCATAGTGTTTGCAATAAGAGCGAGAAAAGGACCGTAGTGATACGGTCTTTTTTTCGTAATGAATAGTTTGAAACCTTAGATTTATGAAATTGTGATGTAAGAATTCTCCTTAAAATAGATTCGCAATAAACTATTTAGAGAGAGTAGATATGGCTTGTACACTTTTTGTAACGGTATTTGCTGAGTTTTTGTATAATATAATTATGTGAAGTTAACATAACTTACTGTATCAATAATATATATTTGCGTAGAATATCCATTTTAAGATTTTGAAGTACCCCCCCTAAATGAAAAATTTATTTCGCTACAGTTAGTTACTTAGTGAAGTCTGCTCATTTTTTTCGTATTAGGGAAGAATGTACTTTTTAACTTGATGGGTATGGGGTAGTACCCCTTGTAGCAAAACCGGAGTGGGAATGATGAGTATAAATAGTTTTGTGAGATTGATAAAGGACGAATTATTAAAAGAGGTAAGCATAAGAAGTGAGGATGAATTCGAGCCTATAGTAGTTAAAGATATTCCTAGACTTTGGAAGTGTTTAGGGACAGGTAATTATGCCGCAGTATTTATGCACAAAGAATACAAAGATTGGGTAGTGAAAGTTTACGCGCGAGAAGGAGAAGGAATTGAAAAAGAGTCAGAAGTATACCGAAGAATCGGAAATCATCCTTCTTATTCGAATCTTATATATAAAGGAGAAAATTTCATAGTATTGAAACGTTTAAAAGAAATTACCTTATACGATGCTATTCATAAGGGGATTAAAATTCCTAAGCAGGTAATCCTTGATATCAATGAAGCTATAGAGTATGCAAGGGAGCAAGGATTAACTCCTTGTGATGTTCACGGAAAAAATGTGATGATGGAAAATGGAAGGGGATATGTAGTCGATGTATCTGATTTCTTAAAAACAAAAGAAGATAGTAAGTGGAGAGACTTAGAAAAGGCATATTTTACATTTTACTTGCCTTTCATTTATAAATTGCCTTTCCCTGTTAAAATACCGTATTTCATGTTAAACATTGTTCGACGTTCATATAGAAAATATAAGAAGCTTAAAAAGAAATTCAAATTGTAAAAGGACCACATACTTATCTTTAGGTTAGATAAGTGAACCACTAGTAAACAAAAGGACCGTACATTTTTGATATGTCTAATATGTACGGTCCTAATTTTATAACTTCATGAAGTAATTTATTTATAAAATGATTGTAACAATAGAATATACCCATTTCAGTACATTTCATTTTAAACATATTGATGTACTATAGTTCTAAACAAATCACAATAATGGATTAGAAGGGGAATAAACTATGTACACAGACGCAATTGAGTATTAAAATTTCAATCTAATTTACCTTTGCATAGATGCAGGTATCAGTTAGTTTTTTACCGTCAGCTGAAAGATCTTCATTACGTAATATCCCTTCAAGCTCAAAACCTAGTTTTTCAGGGATCATACGACTTTTAGTGTTAGTAGATTCACAGCGTATTTCAATCCTTCTAAATTTGAGTAACTGAAATCCAAGGTTTGTTAACTCACTTACTACCTCTGTCATATATCCATTGCCACTAAATTGCGTATTAATCCAGTATCCAATTTCACATTTAGAAATTTTCCAATTAATTCCGTGAAGGCTAGCAGTTCCAATAAAATCATTAGTATCCTTATGATAGATAAGATAGCGAAAGCTTTCTCTTTTCAAAAAATCTATATGGGCATTTCTCAGGAGAATTTCCGTTTCTTCAACAGTAGGAATTGACTGAAATAAAAGCAACCATTGTTTTAACTCATTAATTGAATCCTTAATAGCTTGGTGTACGACATTCCCGTCACCAGCTTGAAGTGGTGCTCGAAGAATTAGTCTGTCTGTTTCTATTTGTAACGGAACATCTAATAAAATAGAATTCATATCATTTCTCCTCTCGAAAACTTTAAATTATGACAGAATGAAACTTATATAATAAAAAAACTTTCACCCAAAAGAAATAATTCTTGAGGACGAGAGTTGCAATTTCATGGCACGTTATTATGATAAATAAATTAAAAAACACCCTATCTCACTAACAGGAGATCCCGTCACAGCATTACTATAAGTTATTACAGAACCGTGCGAAGCTCTTAGTCTTTCTTCATTAAGAACTTGATATGTAGCAATACAGTAAAGTTTATCTCCCATAAAGGGACCTACCAAAAATTAGTAAACAATAAATATATATTCAATTAATCACTTAGAAATCCCTTTTCACATATTGAAAACCAAACTGCCAGTTGGTACAAAAAATGGCTACCGAAGCAGCCTTAGGTTGTTTAACTCATGCATGCGTTAGTTGAATAAGAAATTATTATTTTTTTATCTATTGGCTTACAATTTTTATCTTTTGCATTTCTTAGCTTGATGGTGATGGGGGGTACCCCTACTAGAAAAATTGTCTCCGCGTGAACGTGAAGAACTTGAAAAATTTAAAGAAAGCACAAGATGCTTTTGATAAACATGAAATCGGGAAAGCTATGAATAATGTTCAAAAGGCAAAAAGTGATGAAAATAAAGAATTAACAAAGCAATGCATTGCAAGGTGAGATTCAACAAGAATTTTTAGCTACATTTAATAAGCTGAACATGAATGATATTACTGGCGATGTAAAAGAAGCCCGTAAATCTTTAGATGATCTTATGGATTGGATACAACAATCTGACTTATTAAAATCTCAAAAGGATTTTGTTGATACGTTACCTGAAAAAGAAGCAAGTATCTCTAAACTAGAGGTAAGTAAAAAATAAAGAAAAGAGGTTACCTAAAAGTAACTATTCAGCGACTTTTGGGACAACCTCTTCTTTTCGTTGTGGATTTTCAAGAAAATTTAGAATAAAATAAAAATATAACCATCTACCTATTATTCACTAATGAAAAGAAAAGGGGGTAGCGAAATGCAACTGAAGTATGGGAAGCACATTAATATATTATCTATTGTTCTAACTTTGTTCTCTTTTTCCGTAATTGTAAGTTTCTCTACCTGGTTGAGTGGATATTCAATTCCCAACCTTTCTACAATGCTTAAGGTAACAATGTGGAGTGCATTTATTCTTGGAATTATAGGGTTTAGACAAGAGAAAAGCGCACTAGCGATTATAATTATGGGAATATGTGCCTTTGCTCTAGTCGTTCTATATACTTATGCGGTTATAAGTTTTCTTGAGCATTAAACACAAAAAAAGAAACGAACATTTTTGTTCGTTTCTTTTTTGGGGGGATGATTATTATAAAATAGCCTCTTCTAATGATTGAGTGCTGAATCCAAGAATTGATTTTTGAGTGTTATTCTCATGATCTTTTACAATGATATATGGAACGCCCTGTACGTTAAAGAATTCAAACTCTTCTTTTCCTTCTGGGGTATTAGAGGGGTACCACCCACATTTTTTACTGAAAAAGAAATTGTATTTATAAAGCGAAAAAAACGCTATTCTTTTTGTAACAATATACAGAAACGCCATCCTTTCCTATGATTCTACAGAAAGAATAGCGTATTTTTTCATTTTAGGGGGCATTTCTTTTTATTAGTTTGATAGCGAGGTGACGATACCCCTTTATTGTTTTTCAGACTTCGCTTGTTCTAAAATGTATGCTTCTTCTTGTTCCGGTGTCGCTAATTCGTATGCTTTACCAGTGCTGCTATTGTCCCATTCCCATAATAAATTATGCTCCTCAACCGATTGAGAGAAATCGCCTTCATACCAACGAACCAAAATCTTAAGGTACTGTTCTTTATGTTGTAAGGTTCCACTATTACTTTCATCAATCGCTTGACGTACTTTTTCGATGTTTTCTGGAGTCATTTTGATAAATCCTTGCTTTTCGTGGGATAATACTTTTTGATGAGTCATTTTGTGCATTGCATTGATTATATGACGATCAGAGTTGAGGTCAAGTATTACCTCTTCCCCTTTAATTCTCTCAGTCTGCTTTTCCTTAACGTCTGAACCTGCATACGTACCGACTTTGTAGCCAGTAAAAATACCAACTGCTATAGCAATAACTAAGGTTGATGTGATTTTAATCCACTTTTTCAAACCTCTTACCCCCCTTTTATTGAAGTGTACCATAAAAGAAGAACTGTATGCCCATATCTATCTGTGAGGTCTACATAACGTATCATTATCAATAGTCAACGATGTATAAAATTTTCGTTATGGGGGTAGTTAAAAATATTAGCTTGATAGCGATGTGGCGGTACCCCTTAATGGGCATCTTTTTCATATTCAGCAATAAATTTCATAGTATACTAATATTTGGGTATTTATATTGGGAGGATTAAAATGATGAAGAAATCAGTATTAGCAGTTGGTTTATCGGTTGCAATGTTAGCGGCTTGCGGCGAAAAAGAAGTGGTTCAAAAAGAGAAGCCAAAAGCACAACAAACAACTGCGAAAACAGAACAACCAAAAGATGAGCAAACACGAATGATGAAAAGTTTTGAACGTAGAACCAAAGAAATTAAAGAATATTTCGGCGGTACTGTTACAGCGGGTGAATTAAAAAAAGAAAATAACTTGTATGTCTTATATGTTTTCGTTGACAAAACAGCATTGTCAAATGCAGACGAAGGCCTACGGGAAAATTTCGGCTACAGAACGAGAACAAAGTTAAAAGACGCCGTTGCGCAGAGTGGCTTGCAAGAATACGGCAAAACAACCATAAGATACTTCACATCAGACAATAAAACAGAAATTGAATTTGAATAAGTATTCCTGCGGGAGTGCTTTTTTATTTTATTTGCAGGAAATTATCACCATTTGTCGAATTATATAAGCTGAAGGGTGATAAAAATGAGACATAGAAATCTTTTTATGCTGGCAATGAATACGTAAAAACAAAAACATTCACTTATAACGGTTAATAGGAGGAATTATCATGAAAAAATTAGCTACAATTGCATTAACAGTAGCTTTAGCTTTAGGCGGTTTGACGGTTATGAACATTAACACACCTGAAGCACAAGCAAGTGAAGATTGTCATTACATCTGTGGTCCTAGCGAAACGGTGAATGGTGTTACAGTTCAAGTTCACGCTACGGAATACACTTTTGGTGGAAACGTAATTGCAAGAATTACAAATAACCGAGCTGAGGACATTCATTATAATGTCAGCATCGAAAAGAAATATGGAGACAACTGGGGAGAATATGATACTTTCTTCCATTGGCAAAATCAATGGGTTCCAGCTGGAGCAAATGATGAAATTTCAACTTTCACAGGATATGGAGAAAACATTTACGACAATGGAACATACCGTTATAAAGTTGAAATTGTAAGTGCTGACGGTTCTGTAGATACAATTTACACAGCAGCAATGACGGTAACAGGGCGATAGCTCATGACTGAGCTTCATTATTTATGATTGTATTTTCAATAATATCATTGATAATTGCGTTGATATTATTATTAAAATAAGCTCTTCGGAGCTTATTTTTTTATATAAAAATTGAATATTAATATTCTATTATTGAGTTTTATCCTCTGTTCATAAACATAAGATTTTCTGGACAGATGTCTCTTAACGTACAGAAAACGCTTAAAATATGTCCGGATTGTGTCTAAACGTACAATTTTCCTGAAATGGTATGGTGAGACCACATCCATCAACTTAAGAAAAGTAAACACCCCAAAAACAAAAAAATGAGCTGACTTCTCAAAAAAACTAACTGTAGAGAAAGAAAATTTTCATTTAGGGGGTACTTCAAAACCTTAGATTGATGGGCTTTTTTCTTTTTTCTAAAGATCCAGTGTAAGTTCTTTAAATATTTTCATACCAGATAAACCCTATTGGGTTTTAATTTTTTGGATTACGCTACATGCTTGTGAGGCATAGAAAGGTTATATACGACGCCTAAAATATCAAAGACGGTTTTCTTCTCATACCTATGGGATTTTCGTCTGTTTTTCTGTAAGAAATCAAACAGACGAAACAATATCTTTGTTAATTCTTTGGTGTCTTTTTGTAGAGATTCATAAATAAGTAGAAAATAATCTTTTATGATATAAATCGCTTTATATTCGCTTAATTCTCGTTTCTTCTTGATGAGAATTAATTGGCACATTTGAGACACAGAAGCTATTTTGAACGTAAGGGATTTGTAAGGAATAGGTAAGGAAAAAGAGATTTTCATTGTGTATGATGAAAATATAAAGAAGCATGAAAGGAGGAACAGATATAACTTATATATGAAAAACAAACCAGTTAATAAGAGCGTTTCATGGAAAAGAAATAATTTCTGAGGTTAACATACATGCAAAAAGAGGGATTTACCGTTTATTAGGACAGAATGGAGCTTGTAAAAATAATCATTATGAAGATGATTACGAATTCAATGTTGACTTTTTGTCATCGGTAGAGATGATAGCTGTGTGGTGAGTATGAAATATCAAGCAACCACCTATACAATATGAATAGAGGAGAGGAATGCCTTATGAAAACACGTAGTCAAATTACATTTGCAAGTCTTGCCCTTTTAATAGCTGGAAGTTCCCTGTTATATACAACGCCAGCCTCAATTGTAAAAGCAGAGCCCACTCAAAATGTATCTAGTTCGTTACAAACAAATACTCAACGAGATCGTACTTCCGTCAAGCAAGCAATGCGGGATACATTGCAACTTGGATACCCGGGGATACTTGCTAAAACTTCTGAGGGTGGAAAAACGTGGAGTTATGCCGCTGGGATAGCGGATCTGAGAACCAAGAAACCAATGAAAACAGATTTTCGCTTTCGCATTGGCAGTGTGACGAAGACGTTCACAGCAACGGTTGTACTTCAATTAGTCGGAGAGAATCGCTTGAATCTAGACGACTACATCGAAAAATGATTGCCTGGTGTCATTCAAGGAAACGGATATGATGGTAACCAGATTACTATCCGGCAGATATTGAACCATACAAGTGGTATCGCTGAATACTCAAGGTCAAAAGACGCTGACTTTATGGATACAAAAAAATCGTATACGGCTGAAGAGTTAGTGAAGATGGGGATTTCTCTGCCCCCAGACTTTGCCCCAGGAAAGGGCTGGTCTTATTCAAACACAGGATATGTATTACTAGGTATTCTTATTGAAAAAGTAACCGGAAACAGCTATGCGGAAGAGATTGAAAGTCGGATTATTGAACCGCTTGAATTGTCGAATACATTCCTACCTGGCAATTCAAGCGTTATTCCAGGCACCAAGCATGCCCGTGGATATGTCCAACCAGACGGAGTAAGTGAGCTAAAAGACGTTACTTATTATAACCCAAGTGCAGGTAGCTCAGCTGGAGATATGATTTCTACTGCTGACGACTTAAATAAATTCTTCTCTTACTTGCTCGGGGGTAAATTACTGAAAGAACAGCAACTAAAACAAATGCTTACTACAGTTCCTACAGGAAAAGAAGGAATCGATGGATATGGTCTTGGAATCTATGAAACTAAGCTTCCAAACGATGTCTCGATATGGGGACACACAGGTGGCATTCTAGGGTTTACTACTCTTGTTGGAGGTAAACTTGGAGGCAAGCATACGTTGGTCGTCAATTGGAATAGTTTGGGTAGAGCTGACAGTCCTAATCCTTTTAAAAATATTTTACTTGCTGAATTTAGCAAGTAGGCAAAAAAGAAAAACGGATAAATTTTGTCATATTTTTTATAGTTAAACAAATAAGTGATGAATTCGATTACTTATCTAAGGAGGCAATTCTCTCATGAAAAATAAACTATCTGGGGTGTTAGCCGCTACATTAGCGCTAACGATGATCCTACCAACAGGGGCGATAGCATCTTCAAGCAGTAAGACTCCGGTTGTAGCTAACCAAGAAGTTGCTAACCAAGAACTGGAGAAGATTGCGGCAGAGAAGGCTGCGCTACTCACGAAGTCCTATGGGACGACTAGCGTGCAGTATGCGCTAATTGATAATGGTAAACTTATTTTGTCGGGTCAGACAGGCAAGAACGATATGGAAGGAAAACAGCGGCTGAACAAAGATACTCTATATGGGATTGGTTCAGTCAGTAAAATGTATGCAACAGCGGCTGTAATGAAATTGGTCGAAAAGTCGATTTGGATGCTCCTGTCGTCCACTTTGTTCCTGATTTCAAGATGAAAGACGAGCGGTACAAACGCATTACGCCACGTATGCTGTTAAACCACTCCTCCGGCTTGCAAGGTTCCACGTTAAGTA
>NZ_NADT01000045.1:0-88697 GCF_003264205.1 Bacillus sp. SRB_8
AGCTAATGTTATCTAGTTTTGAAGGAATATATATTTAAAATTCCTTTGGACATTCTCAAAAGAATGTGTATAATGATAAAAGTCTGGTAATGATGGCAGAGAGGTCACACCCGTTCCCATACCGAACACGGAAGTTAAGCTCTCTAGCGCCGATGGTAGTTGGGACCTTGTCCCTGTGAGAGTAGGACGTTGCCAGGCTTATATTATTCCGCAGTAGCTCAGCGGTAGAGCTATCGGCTGTTAACCGATCGGTCGTAGGTTCGATTCCTACCTGCGGAGCCATTATGCTTCCATAGCTCAGCTGGTAGAGTACTTCCATGGTAAGGAAGAGGTCACCGGTTCAAGCCCGGTTGGAAGCTTGGGAAAAGTTTTGTTTTTTTTTGGCCCGTTGGTCAAGTGGTTAAGACACCGCCCTTTCACGGCGGTAACACGGGTTCGAATCCCGTACGGGTCACCACTTTTGGAGGATTAGCTCAGCTGGGAGAGCACCTGCCTTACAAGCAGGGGGTCGGCGGTTCGATCCCGTCATCCTCCACCATATATTTTTAAATGTCGGAGGGGTAGCGAAGTGGCTAAACGCGGCGGACTGTAAATCCGCTCCTTTGGGTTCGGCAGTTCGAATCTGCCCCCCTCCACCATTTTCTTTAAAATAACCTGAGAGGGTTTATTTTTTTGAAAAGATAACCATACTAGTAAATATTAATGGGCTATAGCCAAGCGGTAAGGCAACGGACTTTGACTCCGTCATGCGCTGGTTCGAATCCAGCTAGCCCAGCCATTTACGAGCCATTAGCTCAGTTGGTAGAGCATCTGACTTTTAATCAGAGGGTCGAAGGTTCGAATCCTTCATGGCTCACCATTTTCGCGGAAGTAGTTCAGTGGTAGAATACAACCTTGCCAAGGTTGGGGTCGCGGGTTCGAATCCCGTCTTCCGCTTAATTACTAAGGGGCCTTAGCTCAGCTGGGAGAGCGCCTGCCTTGCACGCAGGAGGTCAGCGGTTCGATCCCGCTAGGCTCCATATAAATAGGAAAAGCTTACATCAAATGATGTAAGCTTTTTTTGTGTTTAAATTCCACTCAAAAAGGAAACTTTTCCGTATATCGTTTAAAATGAAAAAAAGGGATTGAATAAGGGGGGATAATTATGAAAGTTGTCATTGCATCGGATTCATATAAAGAAAGCCTGAAAGCTATAGAGGTATGTGAAGCTATTGAAAGGGGCTTTGCAGCAGTTTTTCCTAAAGCAGAGTACGTTAAAGTACCAATTGGAGATGGAGGTGAAGGAACGGTCGAATCTCTTGTTGGTGCTACAATGGGGGGAATTATATCACTTAATGTGACAGGGCCGCTTGGGGAGAGTGTGCAAGCCTATTATGGTATGTCTAAGGATAAGGAGACAGCATTTATTGAAATGGCGGCAGCATCAGGATTACAACATGTTCCAATTGAAAAGAGAAACCCACTTATTACAACGACAAAAGGGACAGGTGAACTGATATTACATGCATTAGATCAAGGAGCTAAACACATTATTTTAGGGCTTGGAGGAAGTGCTACAAATGATGGTGGGGCAGGTATGTTGTCTGCTTTAGGCGTAGAGTTTATTAATAGGAAAGGTGAAGTAATTGAGCCCTCTGGAGGAACATTACATTTGATTACTGCTCTTAACCTTTCTCGTATGGATACACGTTTGAAGGATATAAAGCTAGAAGCAGCATGTGATGTCGACAATCCATTAGTTGGACCAAAGGGAGCATCTTTTGTATTTGGGAGACAAAAGGGTGCGAATGTAGAGATGATGAAAGAGCTAGACGGGAATTTAAAACATTATGCTAATATACTTAAACAGTACGTATCTTTTGATGTGTCCCTAATACCTGGTGCAGGGGCAGCTGGAGGAATGGGAGCCGCTGTCGTTGCAGTATTAAAGGGACAGCTAAGAAAAGGGATTGAAATTGTATTAGATTATACAAATTTTGATAAGTGTATAGAGGGTGCCGATCTTATTGTAACTGGTGAGGGAAGGATAGATGAACAAACAGCTTATGGAAAAGCTCCTGTTGGTGTCGCGAAGCGGGCGAAATGTCGTCATATTCCTGTAATTGCTATTGGTGGATCTGTATCCTCGAATTATACGACTGTTTACGAAAAGGGAATTGATGCAGTGTTTAGTATTACGGCTAGCCCAATGACATTAGAAGAAGCATATAAAGCGGCAGAAGAGAATATCGAAATGACAGCAAAAAATATTGCAGCAGTGTGGAAACTAGCATCAGAAAAAAGCTTCTAAGTGTAGAAGTGTTTTTTAAATTCAGTTATTTGAGGATATTTTGTGTAATTCTAGGTATTGATGGAGAAAGGCACGGATAAAAATATTAGCTGATAGAAAAGTTAGTTGGTTCATTAAGTTAACTTTATACATAGAATAGTTTAAAAATCGGGAGTCCAACGTAAATATAAGTGAATAAAATGTATATCCATGCAGAAAAATGTCGAGTTGAGTCAGACTATATAAAAGATTTAAAATATTTAGTGAAGGCATAAAAGGGGGATACTATCTATGAAAAAAGAAATCTCAGTTATTGGAGTTCCAATGGATTTAGGACAGATGCGTCGCGGGGTTGATATGGGACCAAGCGCGATCCGTTATGCAGGGGTAGTTGAAAGAATTGAACAAATTGGATATGACGTAAAAGATATGGGAGATATATGTATAGAGAGAGAAAAAGAAGTAGATGAAAATACAAAGTTACGAAACCTTACTCAAGTTGCAACTGTATGTAATGAACTAGCGACTAAGGTTGATCATATTATAGAAGAAGGCCGTTTTCCACTTGTATTAGGCGGTGATCATAGTATTGCTATCGGTACGCTAGCTGGTGTGGCGAAACATTATAAAAATTTAGGTGTTATTTGGTATGATGCACACGGTGATTTAAATACAGAAGAAACATCACCATCTGGAAATATTCACGGTATGTCACTTGCTGCAAGTTTAGGTTATGGACATTCTTCACTTGTAGATTTATACGGGGCATACCCGAAAGTAAAAAAAGAGAACGTTGTAATTATAGGTGCACGTGCATTAGATGAAGGGGAAAAAGACTTTATTCGTAATGAAGGCATTAAAGTATTTTCAATGCATGAAATTGATCGTATGGGTATGACGGCTGTTATGGAAGAAACAATTGCTTACTTATCTCATACTGACGGTGTTCATTTATCATTAGATTTAGATGGTCTTGATCCTCATGATGCACCAGGAGTTGGGACGCCTGTAATTGGTGGTTTATCGTATCGTGAAAGCCACCTAGCGATGGAAATGTTAGCAGAAGCTGATATTGTTACATCTGCTGAATTTGTTGAAGTAAATACGATTTTAGATGAGAGAAATAGAACAGCAACAACAGCGGTTGCTTTAATGGGTTCTTTATTCGGTGAAAAACTAAAATAAATGTAAGAAAAGCAACTGAGAAGTTGCTTTTTTTATTTGAAAATAGGCGTATAATAATGACTTATATTATACTGTAGGATAAGAAAGTTTGACATCTTACCAATTTAAGCTAAAGGGGGGCGTTTGTAATTGTCGTTTGGTTCATGTATGGTATAATTAACTAGTTGTTGGAAATACATACAGATAGAGCATAAAATAATATTTCAATATATGGATAGAATTGCTCGTAAGTAGGAGGAAGGGTTAGCATGCCTTTTGAAGATACGACCATTTTGAAATATCTTAGTACGGCATTAGATATTGCTGTTGTATGGTTTATTATATATAAGCTAATTCTTATAATTCGGGGCACGAAGGCTGTGCAACTTTTAAAAGGTATTACAGTTATTATTGTCGTCCGGATGATTAGTATTTTACTTGAATTGCATACGCTATATTGGCTAACGGAACAAGTATTAACGTGGGGATTTTTAGCCGTTATTATTATCTTCCAGCCAGAATTGAGAAGAGCACTTGAGCAGCTAGGACGGGGTAGCTTATTTTCGCGTGTGGGAACTCACGAGGACGATGAACCTGAAATTGTTGCAACAGCGATAGCGAAAGCAACGGAATATATGGGAAAACGTAGAATTGGTGCACTAATTACTTTGTCAAAAGAGACTGGGGTGGATGATTATGTAGAAACGGGTATTCCGCTAAATGCAAATGTGTCATCGGAATTACTCATTAATATTTTTATCCCTAATACCCCTCTTCATGATGGAGCAGTAATTATGCAGGGAAGTACAATTAAAGCAGCAGCATGTTACCTTCCGTTATCAGAAAGCCCATTTATTTCTAAGGAGTTAGGAACTAGGCATCGCGCTGCAATGGGAGTTAGTGAAGTCACTGATAGTATTACAGTAGTTGTGTCGGAAGAAACAGGCCAAATTTCTTTAACGAAAAACGGGAAGTTACATCGTGATTTGAAGACAGAACAGCTGAAGGACATGTTGTTAGCAGAATTTAGTGGGAATGAAAAAACGACTTCTTCGTCTTTATGGAATTGGAGGAGAAAGCGTCATGGATAAGTTAATGGAGAATCATTGGTTTTTAAAAGGAATCTCATTACTATTGGCGTGTATGCTTTTCATGTCAGCAACTTTAACTGAAAAAAATACGACATCGAGTATATTACCTTTCGTAAATGAAACGAAAGAAACATTAACTGATTATCATATTACCCTTAAGTATGATGAAGAGAAATATATTGTAAGTGGTATTCCATCAGGTGGAGTCAAGGTGAAGTTGGAAGGTCCAAAATCAGCAGTTGCTACAGCAAAAGCAAAAAAACAATTTGATATACCAGTTGATTTGAGAGATAGCGAAAAAGGAACTTATGAAGTTTCTTTGAAAACGAACGGGCTTCCAGATGATGTGAAAGGAACAGTTCAGCCATCAACAATTAAAATTACTCTACATGAAAAAGCGAGAAAATACGTTCATGTAGACTTAAAATTATCAAATGAGGATCAAATGCCAGCGGGTTCTACTCTCGAAAAATCAAACATTAAACCTGATACTGTTGAGGTAGTTGGGACGAAAGAAGAAATTGAAAGTATTTCATCTGCTAAGGCGTATATTGATTTAAAAGGTGTTAATAAAACTGTTACAAAAACAGCCGAAGTTACATTATACAATAAAGAAGGAAAACGTTTAAATGTAAGAACGAGTCCATCTAAAATTAGTGTAACATTGAATGTGGCGACGCAAGCTACGGCCAATAATACTGAAAAAACTGTTCCTGTGACGTATACGAAAAAGGGGAGTTTGCCAGAAGGATTGACTGTTACAAATATTAGCGTTGAGCCAAGAGAAGTAACGATAGCAGGTCCAAAAGACATTTTGGATAATATACAATCTATAGAGGGGGTCGAGGTAGATTTTAGTCAATTGACGGATTCTACAACATTCGATGCCTCTGTTTTATTGCCAAAAGGTGTAACAAGTGCAAAACCAAATCAAGTGAAGGTTTCCGTAGGGGTACAAAAGGTAAAACAAACGAAAAGTAAAACTATTGATGGTATCCCGATTCAAAAAAGTGGAATTCCGAATGATGTTACTGCGCAGCTACTTTCGCCACAAGATGGAAAGATAAGCGTTGATATTTCAGGAGAAGCAAGTATAGTAGATAAAATAACAGCTGCTCAAATAACAGCGGCGATTAATCTGCAAAATGTATCTCCGGGGACGAAAGATGTTTCTATTCAAGTGAGTGGTCCTGGTAATATTTCGATAGAAGCAAAACAAAAAAGTGCTAAAGTCACAATTGTGAAGAAAGAAAAGCCGGATAAAGAAGTACAGGGTAATATTGAACAACCAGATTCAAAAAACAATCAAGAAAATCAAACTGAAAAACCAAAAAATCCTGAACCAGATCCAGAAAAGGATCAGGAAAAAGAAAAAGAAAAAGAAAAAGACAAAGAAAAAGACAAAGAAAAAGACAAAGAAAAAGAAAAAGAAAATGGCCAAGAACCAAGCCAAGAACCAACAGTAGATAATCAAAAAGAGCACGAAAAAGGAGCGAATAATAATGGGTAAATATTTTGGTACAGACGGAGTACGTGGGGTTGCAAATAAGGAATTAACACCTGAATTAGCTTTTAAAATAGGACGTTTTGGCGGCTATGTATTAACAAAAGATACAGATCGTCCAAAAGTAATTATTGGCCGTGATACACGTGTATCTGGACATATGCTAGAAGGAGCTTTAGTAGCAGGCCTATTATCAACTGGAGCGGAAGTAATGCGCCTTGGTGTTATTTCTACACCAGGTGTGGCTTATTTAACAAAAGCTTTAGGGGCGCAAGCAGGTGTTATGATCTCTGCATCCCATAACCCAGTACAAGATAATGGAATTAAGTTCTTCGGTTCAGATGGATTTAAATTAACAGATGAGCAAGAAGCAGAAATTGAAGCGTTATTAGACAAAGAAGTTGATGAGCTACCACGTCCAACAGGTACTAACCTTGGACAAGTGAGTGATTACTTTGAAGGTGGACAAAAATATTTACAATACATTAAACAAACTGTAGAGGAAGATTTCTCTGGTTTACATATTGCTTTAGATTGTGCACATGGTGCTACATCTTCTTTAGCTCCATATTTATTTGCAGATTTAGAAGCTGATATTTCAACAATGGGAACTTCACCGAACGGTATGAATATTAACGCTGGAGTAGGTTCTACGCATCCAGAAGTGTTAGCTGAATTAGTAAAAGAAAAAGGTGCTGACATTGGTCTTGCTTTTGATGGTGACGGAGACCGTTTAATCGCAGTAGACGAAAAAGGAAACATCGTTGATGGCGATCAAATTATGTTTATTTGCGCGAAGTATATGAAAGAAACTGGTCAATTGAAACATAATACAGTTGTTTCAACAGTTATGAGTAACTTAGGTTTCTACAAAGCGCTTGAAGCAAACGGTATTACAAGTGATAAAACAGCAGTTGGTGATCGCTACGTAATGGAAGAGATGAAACGTGGTGGATATAACCTGGGCGGAGAACAATCAGGTCATATTATCTTACTTGATTACATTACAACTGGTGATGGAATGTTAAGTGCACTTCAACTTGTAAACATCATGAAAATGACGAAAAAGCCATTATCTGAGCTTGCAGGTGAGATGACAAAATTCCCACAATTACTAGTAAACGTTCGTGTAACAGATAAAAAACTAGCATTAGAAAATGAGAAAATTAAAGAAATTATTCGTGTTGTAGAGGAAGAAATGAATGGAGACGGTCGTATTCTTGTTCGTCCATCTGGAACAGAACCACTTATTCGTGTAATGGCAGAAGCACCGACACAAGAAATTTGTGATGGGTATGTACATCGTATTGTAGAAGTTGTGAAAGCTGAAGTTGGCGTTGAATAATTAGCTGGTTTTATTTAAAAGGAGCACAAAAAGTGCTCCTTTTTCATATGTTTTATAGACAATGAAAAAAAATTCATTGACGATTTATATTGTTTGTTATACGATGGTCTTGTTCTTTTTCTCAAAGGAAATATTGTAAATTATAAAAGCGCCAGAACTACAAGTAGTGTAGTTGACGAGGTGGAGTTTATCGAGATTTCGGCGGATGACTCCCGGTTGTTCATCATAACCGCAATCTTTTACTTAAAACATTAAGGTGACTTAGTGGACAAAGGTGAAAGTGTGATGAGAGAAAAGGAACGGATGAATACTAGCTGTATAAGTATATACGGACTTTAACCCAATCGAGAGGAAGGTGAAAGCCGTTACAAGCTTACAGGGCTAGCAATATGTAATCCGTTTTTTTAATATAAATAAATGGTATCGGACTATGTCGTTACATGTTCGCAAAGCAGTGTAAGCATTTGTAACGGCGACTAAACATGTGTGGAATCGTAGGATTTATTGGAGAGCAAGATGCAAAGGAAATTTTATTAAAAGGTTTAGAAAAGCTAGAATATCGCGGATATGATTCAGCAGGTATTGCAGTACAAGCAGAGAACGGTGTTGTTGTATACAAAGAAAAAGGCCGTATTGCAAAACTTCGCGAAGTCGTAGAAGAGAACGTAGCAGCAAGCGTGGGAATCGGTCACACACGCTGGGCTACACACGGTGTTCCAAGCAAACTAAACGCGCATCCGCATCAAAGTACATCAAAACGCTTTACACTAGTTCATAACGGTGTAATTGAAAACTATGAGTTAGTGAAAAAGGAATATTTACAAGATGTAACGTTCGTAAGTGAAACAGATACAGAAATTATCGTGCAACTTATGGAACAACAAGTGAGCACAGGACTAAGTGTAGAAGAAGCGTTCCGTAATACGCTATCTCTTTTACATGGCTCTTATGCAATCGGATTACTTGATGCTGAAAATCCAAACATGATTTATGTTGCTAAAAACAAAAGCCCGCTATTAGTAGGTGTTGGTGACAACTTTAATGTTGTGGCGAGCGACGCTATGGCGATGTTACAAGTTACAGATCAATTTATTGAGTTAATGGATAAAGAAATCGTAATCGTAACGAAAGAAAGTATTACAATTAAAAACTTACAAGGTGAAACGATTGAACGTGCACCGTTTACAGCGGAATTAGACGCAAGTGATATTGAAAAAGGAACATACCCTCATTTCATGCTTAAAGAAATCGATGAGCAACCACTTGTAATCCGTAATATAATTCAAAAGTACCAAGATGAAAATGGCGAGATTGAACTGAATGAAGATATCCGTAACGCAATTTTAGATAGCGATCGTATTTACATCATTGCATGTGGAACAAGTTATCATGCAGGTCTTGTTGGAAAACAATTTATCGAGAAGTTTGCAAAAATGCCAGTTGAAGTGCATGTAGCAAGTGAATTTTCTTATAACATGCCATTATTAACAGAGAGACCATTCTTCATTTACATTTCACAAAGTGGTGAAACAGCTGATAGCCGTGCAGTACTTGTACAAACGAATGAAATGGGTCATAAAGCATTAACGATTACAAACGTACCTGGTTCTACGCTTTCTCGTGAAGCTGATTATACACTTCCGTTATACGCGGGACCAGAAATCGCAGTTGCATCAACGAAAGCTTACACAGCACAGCTTGCGGTACTTTCAATTTTAGCTGCGGACATTGCTAAAGCAAAAGGCGAAGTTCTTGATTTTGATTTAACACACGAATTAGGACTTGTAGCAAATGCAATGATAGAACTTTGTGATCAAAAAGAAGAAATGGACGCATTAGCAAAACAATTTTTAGCAACAACGCGTAACTGCTTCTTCATCGGACGTAGCGTAGACTTCTTCGTAGGTTTAGAAGGTGCGTTAAAACTAAAAGAAATCTCTTACATCCAAGCAGAAGGATTTGCTGGAGGAGAATTAAAACACGGTACAATTGCCTTAATCGAAAACGGTACACCAGTTATCGCACTTGCTACACAAGAGCACGTAAACCTTGGAATTCGTGGTAACGTGAAAGAAGTAGTAGCACGCGGAGCTAACCCATGTATCATCTCAATGAAAGGCTTAGAAATGGAAGGTGACAGCTTCGTATTACCAGCTGTACACGAAGCACTAGCACCGCTAGTAGCAGTTATTCCATTCCAACTTATCTCATACTACGCAGCGCTTCACCGCGAATGTGACGTTGATAAGCCACGTAACTTAGCTAAATCTGTTACTGTTGAGTAGGAGATTGGTAGAGTAACTAGATTATTGTAAATTTAAAATAAAGTCACGACGTTTATAAAAAAGTTGTGAAGCTTTGCCCCTTTGGATATGATTATCTAAAGGGGCATTTTTGTGTCGAAAAAAAGAACATCTAATATTGATAAGTGGATTAAAGAGAGGAAAGGAACTGGCAGTGGGAGAGATTATCAGCCTTGTCTTGAAATTCAAGACGGTCCCTCATTAGATTGGTCAGTAGGATTTAAAAAGTATAAAAACCGGCAGACAACATAAGTTTTTATCGGATTTGGGACGGAACCACTTTTGTTTAACTGAATTTTCTGTTGTTATTCCGAATATTCGTTGATGGAAAAAACCCACTGATTAAAGTTTCACTTTATTGAACAAATTAGATTACTAGACATTACAAGGGGGTTTATTAATGAAGGTGAAAGAAAAAACATATTTAAGTATAGAAGAGATTATTTCGTTACCAACCTTATCAGGTACAAACATAAGTGATGATGGCAAAAATGTAGCATTTGTTAAGAAGACAGCTAACTGGAAAGACAATACATATAGAAATCATGTATGGATATATGAGAAAGATAAAGGGCAGAGTTATCCACTAACAACTGGAGATATAGATAGTACACATCCATTATGGTCTCCAGATTCCAAGACTATTGCATACCTTAGCCCAGGCGGTGAAGGGGCTAATAAAAATCAGATCTTTGTTAAGTCAATAGACGGTTGTAGTGAGGTTCAAATTACTGATGAGAAAGAAGGGGTCAGTAATTTTAAATGGGAGCCTAGTGGCAAAGGCTTTTATTATGTGGCACAGTCAAAAGAATGTGAGGGAATAAAGAAACGTAAAGAGCTATATGGGGACTTCCAACATGTAGGTAAGGAACATCGGCATAATTGTTTATATTACATTGAAATAGAAAAAGTGATACAAAATGATAAAGGGGAACGAGAGATTAGCGGTGTTTATCAATTAACTGAGGGTAAGGATTTTTATATACATAACTTTGATATTTCAAATGATGGGAAAAAGGTTGTATTTATAGCTACACCAAGCCTAAACGATTATATGAATGGTGATCTATACATATTAGATATTGAAGCTGGAGAACTACAAAAGATGAATATAGATAAGTTGTTGGGAGGGAGCGTTTGCTTTTCTCCTGAAGGCAGCAAAATATGTTACTCGGCAAGCATAAGGGAGAAGGAGTACTATAAGACTCATATACAAGACAGTACATTAGAAATCTATGATATGAATAATGGAGAGCTAATTCGACCTTTACTAGATTTTGATAGTACGGTTATGCCATTACAGTGGACAGCTAAAGGGATTTTAATTAGATGGCAGGATAAAACGAATTATCTTATTGGGTTGCTATGTGAGGATGGCACTGTAGAAATGTTAAGTGAAAACGTAGATGGCTTTATAATGGATGCTTCTATAACAAGGGATGGAAATCATATATCCTATAATAAGGCTATTACAAATGAAACCTTTGAAATCTATTTAGACGATAAAAAAATAACGAATGAAAATAGCTTTTTTGAAGGAGAGCTTAAAAGTAATAGGGAAATAATCTCATGGAAAAGTAGTGATGGTCTTGAAATAGAGGGTGTTTTATCGACTCCAGTAGAGTTTGACACAAATGAAAAATATCCCTTATTAGTAGTAATCCATGGTGGTCCGGCTTGGGCATCCTTCCCAATATTTTCAGATTGTTTTAATGAAAAATATCCTATTGAGCAGTTTATCGAAAAAGGCTTTATCGTTTTAGAACCAAACTACAGGGGAAGTTCTGGTTATGGTAATGAATTCTTAAAAGCAAACTATAGAAAACAGGGGATTGCTGACTACGAGGATGTTATATCTGGAGTGGATAAACTAGTTGAAAAAGGGATTGCAGATAAAAATAGAGTAGGGGTTATGGGATGGAGTAACGGGGGATATATATCAGCTTTCTGTTCTACATATAGTGATAGATTTAAAGCTATCTCAGTTGGGGGCGGAATCACTAACTGGGGTACCCATTATGTAAATACAGATATCCCTTACTTTATTAGAATGTATTTAGGAAATACTCCATGGAATGATCCAGAGATATATAAGAAAACATCACCAATGACATATATTAAATCAGCCTGTACGCCCACTTTAATCCAACATGGCGAAAAGGATGCAAGAATTCCAACTCTAAACGCACATGAACTATATGAAGGATTAAGGGACATGGAAGTTGATACAGAATTAATTATATTTAAAGGAATGGCATATAGTCCTGATCAGCCGGGAATGAATGTAGCTATTATGAAACAGAATCTGATGTGGTTTTCACACTATATTCTTGGGGAAAGTATGAAAGGTTTTAGGGTTTTATAATGGCTTGTTTTAGTCTTTAAGCTTTTTAGATGCTTGAAATAAAGTCGTACACATTTATCCGGTTATATATGATTGAGTTTAACATTTCGGATAAGGCAAACTGTGAAATATTTTGGTGTAAATAAGAAAAGAGCCTGAATGTAGGCTCTTTTCTTATTTATATTTAAAAGATGAACTGTTCTTATGCAGTTTTACTTAATTTATATGCTTCACGGTTATTTTTTTTGAAAAGTTTTGGGAAAACATAACCATCTAATCCAATACGTCCAGCATTCTGTCCTGCAACTAAAATGAACATAGTTAAAATAAGTAGGTTTGGGTTTACACTAACAGTTCCGCTTAATAAAAATGAAAGGTTCATTATGATGCCGAAAAATGCAGCTGTTTTTGTTAATCCACCTAAAATCAAACCTAGTCCTACTAAAATTTCTCCCCATTGAACTAAAAAGCTAAATAGGTCTGCGTTTGGAAGAACAAAATGTTGAAGAAAATCTGCCCACCAACCTTGTACTGCAGGGTGGTCACCTGATGCTTGAGCGATAGCTCCTTTTAGAAAACCACTTGCATCAAAAGACTGTCCAAAAACTTTTCCTATTCCAGCAGCGAGCCATGCATATCCTATGTAAAGTCGTAAAAATAATAATATGAAAGTAGCGCGTTTATCAGTTCTTAAAAAATTGATAACCATTGAAATCCCTCCAATGTATTGTATTTACATGTTTATTATATATCCATTGTGAATAAATTCACAATGGATAAAGTGTGAACAAAAATGGTGTTTTTATAAAATAAAAAAGGCATATAACAATCATATGTTATATGCCTTTTCTAATATATACTTAGTAATTTATTTAGGTAATGTAAATTTAACTTTTTTACCTTGTGAAATATCTTTAGCTTCTTTATTTCTCATAGGTCCTAACTCAATCTCAAAGCTTTTTTCTTTCCAAATCTTTTCGTACTGCTCTTGATCTAAAATATATACTTGCAGCAATTCTCCAGATGTTCCAGTTTTAACTGCAGCGTTATAGTCGTAATTTAATAGCATACCTTCATTAATCGTATATTGTGTACCATCATTCACTCTTAATGTAGAGCTTATAGGAGATAGTGAAACGTCTTGAGCATCTTTGTTATCAAGCTTGAATTTTACTGTTAACAGAACAAGACCGTTTTTAAAATTTGCAAAGCGTGGAGCTTCGACGGAATTTGGTGTGAATTGAGTGAATTGGTATCCGTCTAATGTAACATTAACAGCGCCTAATTCTTGGCTGTTATTAATACTTGATTTCTCTTTTAACATTTTTTTATCGCCCATGTTATTAGCTGTAGCTTTATCTTGGTAGAAAGTGTTATCTGTTGCAACCTTTTCAGCACCTTGTTTGTTTAAACTTAATGAAAAGCTTCCAGGACTTCCGATTGGAGCATCAAATTTTCCTTTATTAGCTTGTGCAGTTGGGACTGTGACTGAGACCGTTGAGAGATTTGAAATTTTTGCTAGATCATCTTTTCCGAATGGATAAGCGATATAACCAGAAATAGTTTCTCCTGCTTTTACTAAGTAATCATTCGTTGGAGCAAGCTTAGTTGGTAGCTGATCTTCTGTTGGAATTAAATCTCTATAGTTACTATATGCTTTCTGAGCACCAGTAAATGACATGTCCAATGCTGGCATATAATAAATATCTTTAGCTGAACTATTTTTTACGCTGTAGTTCACAAGAATAACTCCGCCCTCTGTTTGACGATTAAACGGAATGTCGAAGTTTGTATGGAATCCATTTAATTCAACTAATGTATAACCATTCATTGTTACTGAAACATCTTCAGCTTTATAGACTTGTGGTTCCTTATTTTCAAAAAGAACTTTTGTTTTACCACCTGTTTCTTTTTCCATATAGGAAATCAGCTTAGAGTAATCGCTTGAGCTAGTAGCTGTATTTTCAGGCTTTTTATCTTCAGCTTTTTTATCTTCGGATTTTTTTTCTTCAGGTTTATTTTCTTTCGTTGTATCCGTTTTTTCTGTTTTGTTTTCTTGCGTTACATCTTCTTTTTGTTCTTTATTTGTCGTATCGCTTTGACCACAGCCAGTTATTACAAAAGCTGCTACGATTAGTGTAGAAAATAAAGAAAGTAATTTTTTTGACATGTTTCTTCCCCCTATTTGTTTAAAACCAGTTGGGTCTGTATAATCAGACCCTTTATATCTCTCACATTAGCCCCACGTTTTATTATAAGAAAGTGAACCAGTATTTACCAGTGTTTTTCTGATTGTTTTTATTATTTTGATATCTTAATGGTTATTTTTAATAGAAACATAGTTAAAGCTTATATAGGTAATTACAATATTTTTCCGCCAAAAGAGAGAGAAGATTATCTTTTCTATTTTAAATATTGAATCTTTTTGTTAGAGTAAATAATAGAGATATATTGAAAGGGGACAAAGACTCGATATGTGTACGAACTTGTAATGATTAGAAATTAGATAGATGAATTTTTCTCTCATAAGTGAGGGTTTATTTAGCTATCTGTAAATCATTCAAGGACTGCATATTTAGCTTGTACATCCCCTTTGTAAGGGTAGATGCCTATGTGGGGAAATTTATATCTCTTATATAAAATATGCGTCCTTTAAACTTGGAGGAGTATATGATGAATCAATTGAAAAATAAAGTAGCTGTTGTTACAGGTGTTAGTCGTCTAGACGGTATAGGAGCAGCTATTTGCACCGAGTTAGCAGAGGCTGGATACGATATATTTTTTACGTATTGGACAGAATACGATAAAGAGATGCCTTGGGGCGTTGATAAAAATGAACAAATACAATTAAAAGAAAAGTTGATACAAAACGGTGTCAAAGTATCGAGCATGGAGTTAGATCTAACTCAGAATGATGCATCAAATCAGCTTATAAATAAAGTTACTGAACAATTAGGGTACCCCCATATATTAATTAATAATGCAGCATATTCTACAAATAATGATTTCTCTAATTTGACTGCTGAAGAACTAGATAAGCACTACATGGTAAATGTTCGTGCGACTACATTGTTAAGTAGTCAATTTGCCCAAGGTTTTGATAAGAAATCTGGTGGTAGAATTGTGAATATGACGTCGGGACAATTTAAAGGACCTATGGCAGGAGAATTAGCGTATGCAACAACGAAGGGAGCAATTGACGCTCTTACTAGTACGTTGTCAGCGGAAGTGGCCCATTTAGGGATAACAGTGAATGCAATTAATCCAGGTCCAACTAGTACAGGATGGATGACTGAGGAGATAAAGCAAGGATTAAGACCGATGTTTCCTTTCGGCAGAATTGGTGAGCCAAAGGATGCAGCAAGACTTATTAAGTTTTTAGTGAGCGAAGAAGCCGAATGGATTACAGGGCAAGTTATTCATTCAGAAGGTGGATTTAAGAGATAATTTTATAATTAAAAAGAAGGTATCTCATTTCAATGAGATACCTTCTTTTTAATCTTTCTTCAATCTTCGTGCAACACCATTCCCTAAAGACTGTAATCCTTGAACGAGGATAATCAAAATAAAGACTGTTGCATACATTACTTCAGGTTCGTAGCGTAAATGTCCGAATCGATATGCTAAATCACCAAGGCCGCCAGCACCTACAAGTCCAGCCATTGCTGTTGCACCGATTAAGCCGATCGTTGCGATTGTTAATCCAAGTACGAGAGACGGGCGAGCTTCTTTAACCATAACGTGCCAAATGATTTTTAAAGTAGAGACCCCCATTGCTTGATATGCTTCAATGACACCGCGATCCACTTCTAATAAAGCAGTTTCCATTAAACGGGCAATGTAAGGGGCTGTGAAGACAACAAGTGGTACGATAACACCTTGCACGCCAATGGACGTTCCCATTAGAAACTTTGTAAAAGGTAAAATGAAGAATAATAGAATGATAAACGGAAGAGAACGAATGATATTAATAACTGTATTAAGAATAGGATAGATAATTTTATTTTCTCGCTGTCCACCAGGTCTCGTTAAAACAAGTGTGACGCCGAGTGGTAATGCAATAAGAATAGAGATAAGTAGTGAAATAGATGTCATTTGAAATGTTTGAATTGTTGCTTCCCATATTACGTTACCCCACTCATCCAAAAAGGACTTGTTTCCCATAATCTGTTCTACCTCCTTCTACGATGATCCCTTGTTCTTGTAAAAATGATAAGGCACGGTGTACTTCACTTTTTTCACCTTGCATATGAACGGTCAGTTTCCCATATGCCTCATGTTTTAACTGCGTAATATTGCCTGATAAAATATTCGGATATACGTGGAAACGTTTTGTAGCGATAGCTAACGCTGGTTCTCCTGAAGCGGTTCCTATAAATGAAAGTGTTACGATTTCCCCGGTGCTTTGTAGTTCTTTCTGCACATCTTCTGGAATTTTAGCTGCAAACGCGCTATTTACAAATTTCTTCGTTGTTACATGTTGTGGGTTTGTGAAAATATCTTTTACGGTTCCACTTTCGACTACCGCCCCATGTTCCATTACAGCAACTTGGTCACAAATACGCTGGATGACATTCATTTCGTGTGTAATTAGCAAAATCGTAATTCCGATTTCTTCGTTGATCTTTAATAATAAATCAAGAATAGAATCGGTCGTTTCCGGATCTAATGCGCTCGTTGCTTCATCACTTAATAAAACTTCAGGCTCATAAGATAGTGCGCGAGCGATCGCTACACGTTGTTTTTGACCACCAGATAATTCACTTGGATAGGCATCTTTTTTATTAAAGAGATCAACAATGCGTAAATACTTTTCTACCCTTTTTTCAATTTCATTTTTGGGAAGACCAGATAGACGTAAGGGTAGTGCGATATTTTCATAAACGGTAACGGTTTTAAGTAAATTGAATCCTTGAAAAATCATGCCGATCTTTTTTCTCGCCTTTGCGAGTTCTTTCGTCGATAAGGTTGTTAACTCTTGTTCATTTACAATGATATCTCCTGTCGTTGGTTTTTCTAATAAATTTACACAACGGATTAATGTACTTTTACCAGCGCCACTATATCCGATGATTCCAAATACTTCGCCCTTTTTTACTTTAAGGGAAGTTGATTTAAGAGCCTCAACATTCCCTTTTTTTGTTGTAAATACTTTGGAGACATTTTTTAATTCAATCATTATAGTCAGCTCCTACCAAGACGGTAAAACAGAACCATCGAATTTTTTCTCAATGAAATCTTTTACTTCTTTAGATTGATAAGCTTTCTTTAATTTATTAACAACAGCATCATCTTTATTTTCAGTACGAACAACGACCCAATTCACATATGGTGAATCTTTTCCTTCGCGGAAAATAGAATCTTTCGCTGGGCTTAATTTTGCACCTAATGCAAAGTTTGTATTAATTGCAGCTGCCTTTACTTCACTTAGTTGTGTTGGTAATTGAGATGCCTCTAATTCAACAATCTTTAAATTTTTCGGGTTTTCAATTACATCTTTTGCAGTCGCTTTTTCTGTAGCTTTTGGATCAACCTTTAAAACACCTGCTTTTTCAAATAGCTTTAAAGCACGAAGCTCATTTGTTGGATCATTTGGGACAGCGATTGCATCGCCCTCTTTTAATTCTTTTACATCTTTTAAGCTTTTAGAATATACACCCATAGGGAATGTTACTGTGGAAAATACTTCAGTTAATTTCATGTTGCGTTCAGCTTTAAATACGTCTAAATAAGATTTAGTTTGATAGCTATTTACATCGAGGCTTTTTTCATCTAAAGATACGTTTGGTGCTACATAATCATTAAATACCTTTACATCAATTTCGAGACCATCTTTTGCTGCCACTTCTTTTACCTTTTCAAAAATTTGTTCATGCGGTCCGCCTGTTACACCGACAGTAATCTTTTTCTCATCTAATGCTTTTACCTCTTTATCAGAATTAGCGCCACACGCACCTAACAATAATACAGCTCCGCTTACAATACTTAATAATACCTTTTTCATTTATAATTCCCCCTTAATATACGTTCCAAAATAAAAAGCACCTCTCAAAAATAAGAGAGGTGCCGAATAGACGAAATAGGTTCCTCTCTTATCTTCCAAAACGAAAATCGTTCTGCAGGAATTAGCACCTTAGCTTATACGTTCTAAGCTCGGTTGCCGGGCATCATCGGGCCAGTCCCTCCGCCACTCTTGATAAGAGTATGTGTATGTAGTTTTTAAATATGGTACTAATAGTAAATCTTACAAAAAGAATTGTCAATATTATTTTCTGAATATATTTTATTTTAAGGTAATCGAAACGTTCCCTTTTTTATGTCCCTTTTCCACATACATATGAGCTTCAGCAATTTCTTCTAATCGGTAAGTTCTATCAATAACGGGCTTTAGTTTTTCCGTTTCGACTAGTTTTTTTAATAGAATCATATCCTCTTTACTTACCTTGGCCATCATTCCATTAACAGATACATATTTTCCATTGGGTGTTAATGTATTTGTACAAAGGGATTTTTTATACTTCCCAACTGCATCAAATATAATATCGTAGCATTTGCCTTGCTTAGTAAAATCTTCTTTCGTATAATCAATTACTTTATCAGCTCCTAAAGATTGCACGAGTTCAAAATTTGAATTACTAAAAACAGCCGTAACGGTCGCGCCGAAATATTTAGCAAGTTGTACAGCAGCTGTTCCTACTGATCCGGAGGCACCATATATGAGCACTTGTTGCCCTTTTTTTATACGGCCCTTTCTCAGGAAATGTAATGCTGAAGTTCCACCAAAAGGAATAACTGCCGCTTCTTCATACGTCACATTGGTAGGTTTTAATGTTATTAATCCACTTTCATGTACGCATGTGTACTCGGCATAACCACCGAGGTTTAGTTCTGTTAATGCAAAAATTGGATCACCTTTTTTAAATTGAGTTACATCTGTTCCTACTTCCTCGATTTCACCGGATAACTCTACGCCGAGTACAGGTTTTCTCGGTTTTCTGAAACCTAATATGATCCGCATAGGAATCCAAAATAAGAGGGGGCTATTAAAGCCGCGTATTCTACAATCTCCAGTCGTTACACTTGTTGCGTGAATTTTAATTAATACTTCGTTCTTTTTAGGTGTAGGTTTCTCTATATTTTGAAGATGAAGAACGTTAGGTGGTCCATACTGTGTGCAAATGATCGCCTTCATAATGACCTCCTGAAATGAGTTGTTGTTATTTACATCATATTTAAAACTCTCATCAAACATGTCGCTATATAGCGAATAAAGATTAAAAATTATATAGATTTCGTAGGAAAAGAGGTGATATTATTTTGAGAAAGGGGGCGACATTATGAAAAAAACTATTTTTATTTCAAGTTTAGTGCTTGCAATCAGTCTGGGGGTAGGGTGTAGCAATGAGAAAACAACAAAGACTGATGAACCGAAAAAAGAAGCCATGCAAAAAGAAAAGGAATTAGCAGCGAAGGATGTTTTCAAGAAAACGAACGAAGCTTTTAAAAATGAAGAAAATGTAACGATGACATATGATGTAGGGATAAAAGCTGAGGGAACAGAGATGGATATATTAAAGGCTAAGATGCAATTAGAGCCAAAGACAAAGAATTCTCGTTCTGAAATGAATATTTCTGGTACAGATGTTGTAGTGTATACAGTGGATGGTAAAGTTGCTGGTGAGGTGAAAAACCCTAATACAGGAGAAGTTATAACCGTACCAGAGGAGCAATTAAACGCTGGTGGAATGAAAGCGACTCAAGATATTATAGATAAGTTAGAAGTACCAGCAGTAGTTTTAGATAAAATGAAGATGGAGAAAAGCGGAGATAAATATAAACTGAAATTTACATTAAAAGGGCAAGAAACAGAAAGTATGTTAACTAGCATGGATGAAACGCAGAAGAAAATGCTACAAGCACAAAACGCAAAGATAGAAGAAGTGGATGCAGAATATATCATTACAAAAGATTTTAAATATGAATCAGCGAAGATAGATATGATTATGAGTAGTAATGGTAAGGATAAGGCACACATTATTACGAATGCAAAATATACATCGTACGAAAAGTTTGAGCCAATACAGCTGCCAGCAGCAAAGTAACAGTCTTGATGAGGGAGGGACCTAAAATAAAGGGTCTCTCTCTTTTTTGTTAATACCTTCTTCGTAGGAAAGTAGGTACAATATGAAGAGGAAGAACGTTAGAAGAGGAGAGTGCCATTTGAAAAAAAGAAAGATAGCAGTTGTTATTGTAGCGTATACAGTGTTGCTCGCGACATCTGTATATACATACAAAGGGCAACTGGATCATCCTATTATGAGTGATGTAGGGAAGTTGCTTCCAACGAAAATTAAACGTGTTGAAAATGCTGAGGATGAACGTTCATTAAAACAGTTAGTGCAAGATGCAAATGTTTCTGGAGAGAAGATTTCTATTGCAGGTATGCAACATAGCCAAGGCGGACAGACGTATTATCCGAACGGTACGATGCTTGATATGAAAGGATATAATGAAATATTAGAATTCGATCCGGAGAAGAAGAGGATTAGGGTGCAAAGCGGTGTCACATGGAATGACATTCAAAAGAAAATCAATCCATATGGTCTTGCAGTTCAAGTGATGCAATCTCAAAATATTTTTACTGTTGGTGGTTCATTAAGTGTAAATGTACATGGGCGTGATATTCGTCATGAAGCATTGATTGATACAGTAGAGTCGTTCAGATTGTTAATGGCAGATGGTACGGTGCGTAATGTAAATAGAGAAGAAAATGCTGACTTGTTTCCATATGTAATTGGGGGATATGGATTATTTGGTGTGATTTTAGATGTGACGCTAC
This sequence comes from Bacillus sp. SRB_8, assembly GCF_003264205.1. Classification (NCBI taxonomy): domain Bacteria; kingdom Bacillati; phylum Bacillota; class Bacilli; order Caryophanales; family Bacillaceae; genus Bacillus; species Bacillus sp. SRB_8. Next base: position 20,860 of record NZ_NADT01000045.1, read on the forward strand.
AGTTAACAAACGATGAATTGTATGAAACGCATACGAAAGTACTAGATTATAAAGAATACTCTTCATACTTTAAGAATAAAGTGCGAAGGGATGAGAATATACGTATGCATTTAGCACGTATTTCTGTTGCCCCAAATTCATTTTTAAAAGAAATGTATGTAACAGATTATGTACTGGCAGAAGATCAACAGAAGCTGGGAGAGTACAGCAAATTAAAAGAAGAAAATATTATAGCTGCACCGAAATTTTTACTTGGGTTATCACGTTATAGTGACTGGGGAAAGGGCGCATTTTGGGATATACAAAGAAGTTATTTTGAACGTACAGATGGTAAGTACGAAACTCGAAATAACGTAATGAGATCTGATAGTGCTTTTATGGAATACGATAATCCAAACTTGACCGAAGTTTTACAAGAGTACTTTGTACCGATAGATGGTTTTGCAGAGTATATAGATGATTTGCGAAGCGTTTTAAATGAAGAGGAATTAAACCTTCTTAACATTACAATCCGCTATGTAGAAAAGAATGAGAATGCGGTGCTATCTTATGCGAAAGATGATATGTTTGCGCTTGTGCTTCTAATTAATCAAGGGCGTTCTGAAGATGAAATAAAGAAAACAAAAGTGGTCATTCAAAAGATGATTGATGTTACGTTAAAGCATAATGGAAGTTATTATTTACCGTATTATTCTTATCCGGAAAAGGAGCAACTAAAGAAAGCGTATCCTCGCATAGAAGAATTCCTTCAGAAGAAGAAGGAAGTAGACCCAGAGGAAAGGTTTGTGAATTTATTTTATAAGGAGTATAGCAAATGACATATAGAAGATTTGTAGCCTCACAAAGCATTATTATGATGGCAGGTAGTATGGTATTTCCTTTTTATATACTATTGCTTCGAAATGTAGGAAATAGTTTCTCGCAATTTGGCTGGGCGTACGGCTTATTTGCCTTAACTTCAGCTCTAGTATATCCGTTAGTTGGAAGAATCTCTGATAGGGTAGGTGATAGAAAGTTATTAATTATATACGCATGGTCCATGGCTATATTAATGCTTTTTTTCCCTATTGCAACAGAAGTTTGGCATGTATACATTCTCCAAATTTTAATGGGTATTTTAGGTGCTGTGCAGCGTAATACGGAGAAGACATCGTTAGCACGAAAGGTAGAACAGAAAAAAGCTGGTTATGAGATTGGAAAATATCATGTGTGGACATCGGTTGGAGGAGCAGTAGCAGTTATTGCAACGGGATATTTAGTAGATTTCTTTACGATTGGCACCATTTTTTATATAGCATCTATTTTATATGCAGTGAGTGGAATTGTATTAAGTAGCAAAAAAATATAATCATACCCATTTTTACCTGATTACCCTTTATTTGTTATACTTATGGAGAAGACAAAAGAAAAGGGGACATTGCCTTTGATGAAATTTATAGTTTTAGCTATTCTCACTTTGTTTTTGATTCCATGGACTAGAAGCGGTAATAAAATTCGCGCGGTGGATAAAGGAGGAAATGAGAAAGTTGTAAAGGGTAAGAAATCATCTATTTTAGTTATTCCTGTTTTATTTTGGATAGGTATTGCAATCTATGAATATTTCTGGCTAATTGATGATCGAGCAGATTCTATTCTTACTCATTATTCTGTTGCAGTAGCGATTTTAATTGGGCTTGTTTTATTCTCACAAGAGCAGGTAGGGAAATTAGAAGGTACGTTAAAGGGACTTCTAATGTTTGTTTTACTCGCAAGTTACGGCTATTTTGGTTATTTGCACGATATAGTAATCACGCAAAAAAAATATGATTCTGTTGTGAAGATCGAGAAAGATATTTCAGAGCCATTTACTGAAAATGATCAGCCGTTTACAGTGCCGCCAAAGACAGCGGAGAATAAGATGAAAAAAGTATTTGGGGATATTCCGAAAGTAGCTTATTTTGAGCTAGGAGAATTAACGCCACAAATGGTAAATGGCGAGGCCTTATATGTAGCACCAATTGAAGTTTCAGGATTTTTTAAAGCACGTAAAGCTGAGACAATTCCAGGGTACGTAACGATGTCAGGTACGAATCCTGATGCGGAAGCGAAACTGCACCTTGGTTATAAAATGAAATATGTGCCAAGCATGTTTTTCGGTAATAAATTAGAACGTGTCGTTCGAAAAGCAGAGCCAGATTTAGTTTTTAAAGGGAAACCAAAATTTGAAGTTGATGATAAAGGGAAACCGTATTATACAATGACGTATGGTGAATTTATTTCAGGAAGATCTGGATTTGAAGTAGAAGGTGTTGTAGTAGTAGACGCACAAACAGGTGAAGTGAAAAGATACAACAAAGGAAAGGCACCTAAATTCGTTGATGGCGTATTAAATCACGAGACTGCATCTACATTAAATACGTATTTTGGTAAATATATTCACGGATTTTGGAATACAAAATTCTCACAAACGGATATGAAGATTCCGACTGAGTGGGGAACGAAAGAAGGAGTTACACCAATCTTTGGTAAGGATGGAACGTTATATTATTTTACTGATTTCACCTCTCCGAAAGAAGGAGTAGATTCTGCACTAGGCTATTCGCTTATTGATGCGCGTACAGGTAAGTTGTATTACTATAACGGAAAAGAAGTAAAGGGAATTATGGATGGTTCGGCTGCTACAGAAGTAGTGGATAATTCCTTTAAGAGAGAGAAATGGCATGGAACAATGCCGGTTATTTATAACGTATATGGTAAACCTTCTTGGATTGTACCGGTTATTGATGACGGCGGATTAGTACGTGCTCATACTGTCATATATGCTTCTAATGCAAAAGTGTTTGCAACAGGTTCAACGCAAAAAGAAGCACTTGAGAATTATAAAAATGCGCTGAGCGGAAGTGGTGATTCATTTAGACCGACTTCAAATGGGAAAGAAGCGCAAAAAGAAGGTACTGTACAACGTGTGTATAAAGAAAAATCAGGTGAAAATACGATTGTGTACGTACTATTAGAAAACGAGCAAAAAGTATTCATGGTACCGGCGAAGAAATTCCCATATGCAATGTTTACAGAAGTAGGAGATCCAATTCAAATCACATATTTAGACACAGGAGAAATGATGGCATCTGTATCTAAATTTACAAATAGTAATTTGAAAAAGTAAAGCGATAGAGATTCTATCGCTTTTTTTACATTATTAAACAGGAAAATACGGTATACTTGACGTATATTCATGTTGTAACTATAATTGTTACGATTAAGTGTTTATATGAAAGGGTGAATGGAAAAAGTGAATGGAGTTAATCACGAAATATATAAACCTGTAAAGACAAACAGGTTATGGATGATTCTTGTATTAGGGACACTTACGGCAATTGGGCCATTATCTATTGATATGTATTTGCCTTCTTTACCAAAGTTAACGGATGATTTACAAACGGGTGCATCCCTCGCGCAGCTTACATTAACTGCTTGTCTGCTTGGGCTTTCAGTAGGGCAGTTATTTATTGGTTCAATTAGTGACATTTACGGAAGACGCAAACCTCTTATTATCGCTCTTATTATTTATGTTGCTTCTTCTTTACTTTGTGCTGTTGCACCATCGATTTGGAGTTTAGTGCTTTTACGTTTCTTACAAGGTGCTTCAGGATCTGCTGGTATCGTTATATCACGTGCAATGGTACGTGATATGTATTCAGGTTCTGAAATGACGAAATTTTTCTCACTGCTTATGTTAGTAAACGGAGCAGCGCCTATTTTGGCACCGATTATCGGGGGACAATTATTACAGTTCACATCATGGCGCGGCGTTTTTATCGTTCTTGGAGCAATTAGTGTATTCATGCTAATATCAGCTACTTTCGTATTACGTGAAACATTACCTCCTGAAGAAAGAGAGACAGGTGGATTATCAGGAACGCTTGCAACATACGGAAAGCTTCTGAAAGATCGTTTATTTATGGGGTATGCATTGTCGCAAGGATTAGTAACAGCTGCGATGTTTGCTTATATTTCTGGTTCACCGTTTGTGTTGCAAAATATATACGGGGCATCACCACAACAGTTTAGTTTGTTCTTTGCAATTAACGGTATTGGTATTATTATTGCTAGCCAAGTTACTGGCCGCTTAGCGGGGAAAGTTAATGAGAAAACTTTATTTGTTGCTGGTATTATTATTGCGGCTGTTGGCGGTCTATCATTACTACTTACAATCGTATTAGGAATAGGGCTAATCGGTGTTTTATGCTCGCTATTTCTTGTTGTATCAAGTGTTGGGGTTGTATCAACAACTGGCTTCTCGTTAGCGATGAGAAATCAAAAACAAGCAGCAGGAACAGCATCAGCTTTACTAGGTTTATTACAGTTCATTTCAGGAGCGCTTGTTGCACCGCTAGTAGGTATTGGTGGAAGCAATACAGCACTTCCTATGGGGGTTGTTATAGCTCTTTGTGAAATTGGTGCTGTGTTATGTTATCTATTTATGGCCAGAAGAAGTGAGAAGCAGTTTGAACTGCAACAAAGACCAAATTTAGAGGCTTAATTTATAAAAAAGAGCTGATTCAAACATGTTTTGAATCAGCTCTTTTTTCATTTCTTTGAAATAACTTATACAGTGTTGTAAGGTGATGCAAAAGTTATTTGCATAAAGTGACGATACTGTGACAAAAATGTTGGTGTGTATATTAAGATCTCGTCTTAAGTGTAAAAAGTAGGGTGTTCTCGGTATAATAACAAGTGGAGATAAAAGAAACTATAATGAGTAATAGCTGTAGATAAAAGGAGAAGAAGAGATGAAGAAGGTTTTGGGTATTGCTGTAATGGGAAGTATGCTCCTTCTAGCAGGGTGTAATGGAAATAAAGATACGAAAGAACCGAAAGAAAAGGTAGAGCAATCTACTGAACAAACAGAAGAGATGAAAGTGTATCGCGAAATACATGAAAAATATGATATGAAGATGAACAAAGAAATTAATAAAGCATTACAGTTATGGGAAGTGGCAAAAGAAAAGGGCGGTAAGGAAATAACGAATGCTAAATATAAAGAAGACGTGCAGAAGGTAACGACGGGCATGTTAGAAGATATTGATCATATGCGTAAAGAAATTCGTGTGCCGAAGTCGAAAGAGGACGAACATGAACTATATGTTGGTTTCTTAAATGAAGCAGAACAAGCGATGAAAAAATTACAGAAGTTAGCTAAAGAAGAAGATTCATCGTTGATTCGTGATATAGAAATTAATTTTTCAACAGCATCGACATACTATAAACGCTTTCAAACAGAGGCGAAAAAATAACCTTGCGCATGCGCAAGGTTATTTTTTCTTTTTACCATCTCCGTCTTTATCCTCGGATACTAATACCTTCTGTTCTTCGTGAAATTCTGAAATTGTTTGGCCAGTAATATTATCGAATGGAGTGTAAAAAGAAGTGATGCTTTTCTTTTTAATGAAGAGTTTATCCCGCATTAACGGGCAGTAAGACCCCCACCTCAAAGTTCAGTGAAAGCAAAGAAGTTAGGTAGGGGATCAACTGCCCGTAAAAGCCCGATTGGTTCAACTAATAATCAGTGGGGGATGAACAAAACCCCCACTGATTAAAGTTTCACTTTATAGAAGCCGATGATGACAAGTACAAGTATTACGATTGTTAATGGTAATCCTATAGTAGCAAGAAGTAAGGGATCAATTTTATAACTCCTTTAATACAATTTCTTTTTATTATAAGCGAAAGATTGTAATTTCAATAACTAATATAATAGAAAACTGATTTTTCTAAAAATATCAAATTTGATTGACTTTTCATTTTTTCAGAATTATAATTCAAAATATACAATTTGAACCAAATAATAATATAGCAATTTACTTATCCAGAGAGGTAGAGGGACTGGCCCTATGACACCTCAGCAGCGGGTTCTGTAACAGGAACACCGTGCTAATTCCAGCAAGCAAGTCTTGAAAGATAAGTGATGGGCCTTCGTTTATTAAGCCTTGATCTTATTTTTTAAGATCAAGGCTTTTTGTGTTTTAAGAAGAGGAAAGGGAGTAATGGGAAAGATACGTTAATAAAACAAAGTAAATTTATGAGTTTAGGGGGTTATTGGAGTGTATGTTGTTAAGAAACTATCAGTTATGGTGTTTACACTATGGATTATTACAACAGTAACATTTTTGATTATGCACATTATTCCGGGGGATCCATTTTCATCGGATGCAAAGATCTTTCCGGCGGAAGTTGTGCAGAACATGAGAGCAAAGTATCACCTTGATGAACCATTATGGAATCAATATGTTGCTTATTTAGACGGTGTAGTTCATTTTGATTTTGGTGAATCCGTTCAATCGACGGGGCAAGGCGTATCAGAAATTATAACGACAGGATTTGGTCCATCAGCGATTATTGGTTTACAAGCACTTGTTATTTCATTATTAGTCGGAATTGCAGCAGGTACATTTGCCGCGCTATATCATGGGAAAGTAATTGATTATAGTGTGAGCTTACTTGCGATTCTCGGTATTTCTATTCCAAGTTTTATTTTAGCACCATTGTTTATACAAGTATTTGCTATTCAATTTGAACTCTTACCGGTTGCATCTTGGGGCACATTCGAACATACGGTATTGCCATCCTTTGCATTAGCATTAGGGCCAATCGCGGTTATTACAAGATTTGTTCGCTCTAATATGATTGAGGTTTTGCAGAGTGATTATATTAAATTAGCAAGAGCGAAAGGTATACCAATTAAGAAGATTATTATAAGGCATGCCCTTCGAAATGCGATTGTTCCAGTACTAACGTTTGTTGGGCCGTTAATGGCTGGGCTTTTAACAGGGACGTTCATTATTGAAAAGATTTTTGCAATTCCTGGTCTCGGAAAATATTTTGTAGATAGTATTTTTAACCGGGATTATCCAGTCATTATGGGAACAACAATTTTCTATAGTTCATTATTAATTTCTTGTATTTTCATTACAGATATTATTCACCGTATTGTTGATCCGCGTATTCGTTCTATTACATAAGGAGGGAGGATATTTAAATGGGAGCTTATGAAATCAATAAACAGCTATTAACGAATGAAGAGAAAAAAGAATTAACAATAAATAAAGAGCAGCAAACGATTAGCCGAAAAAAAAAGTGTTTCGTAAGTTTGTATCAAATCCAATCGCAGTTCTAGGAACGGTGACATTATTACTCATTATTATTTTCTCTCTTATCGGTGAAAGTTTAACTCCTTTTACTGCGAGTGAACAAGTAAAAGAGGCGACAAATTTACCTCCTAGTAGTGAGCATTGGTTTGGAACAGATGATTTAGGTCGGGATATTTGGGCACGTACTTGGGCTGGAGGGAAAATTTCATTAGTAGTTGGATTAGTAGCGGCCGTTCTTGATATAGGACTTGGTGTACTTATCGGTGGCTTTAGTGGATATGTGAGAGGGCGTAATCGCCTTGGAACGTTAATTGATGAGTGGATTGTACGAGGGATTGAAGTACTATACGGTATTCCATATTTATTAATTGTTATTTTACTACTAATCATTATGAAACCAGGACTTTTTACAATCATTATTGCTCTTGCATTAACAGGGTGGATTGGTATGGCACGTCTCGTTAGGGCGCAAGTCTTATCTTTAAAGCAAAGAGAATTTGTTATTGCGGCAGAACGATTAGGTACATCGCATATGAAGATTATATACGGACATATCATTCCGAATTTAACAGGTATTATTATCGTAAATTTATCATTTACAATTCCAGCAGCTATTTTCTCGGAATCATTTTTAAGCTTTATCGGACTAGGGGTACAATCACCAGCAGCGAGCTGGGGGACGATGACAAATGATGCGCTCGGGACATTATTAAGCGGGGAATGGTGGCAACTTTTCTTCCCATCGCTGATGATTGCGCTCATCATGTTCGCATTTAATGCGATTGGTGACGGTTTGCAAGATGCGATTGATCCAAAAATCGTAAAACGTAATCGAAAGGAGAAAAAACATGGCACAAATCTTATCTTTAGAAAACGTAACGTTGGCCGTTGAAAAAGAGAATAGTAAGCAAGCAATTGTGAAGCATGTTTCCTTTTCTATTAACGAAGGTGAAATAGTTGCACTTGTCGGAGAAAGTGGTTCAGGGAAAAGTGTTACAGCACAATCAATTATCGGCTTAAATCAAGAATCGATTCATATTGATGATGGAAATATATCTTTCCAATCAAAGGAATTAACGGATTTACAAGAATCAGAATGGAATCAAATTCGCGGGAAAGATATTTCCTTTATCTTTCAAGACCCGCTTTCATCTTTAAATCCGACGATGAAGGTTGGAAGACAAATTACAGAAGTAATTGTGCAGCATGAAAAGAAATCGAAAAAAGAGGCAAAAGAAATTGCAATTAACTTACTAAATGATTTAGGGATACATGAAGCAGAGAAACGCTTTGAACAATACCCGTATCAGTTGAGCGGAGGTATGAGGCAGCGTATTTGTTTAGCAATTGCATTTGCTTGTCAACCGAAGCTCGTTATTGCAGATGAACCTACAACAGCATTAGATGTAACGATTCAAAAGCAAATTATGGAGTTGTTAAAAGAAAGAAAGGAAAAACAAAATACGAGTATTTTATTAATTACACATGATTTGGCACTTGTACGTGAAGTAGCTGACCGAGTAGTAGTTATGTACGGGGGACGTGTTGTTGAAAAAGGAACGATTCAAGAAGTAATTGGCTCACCTAAGCACCCTTACACAAAAAGTTTATTGCAAGCAATTCCGAATATGGATGATTCAGAAAAGGTACTTAGAGCAATTGAGGGAACAACACCTTCAATTGAAACGTTAAATAGTTTTGGATGCCCGTTTGTGAATCGTTGTCCTGTAGCGATAAAAGAATGTATTCATCGCTTCCCAGAGAGAACAACATATTCTGAGGAGCATAGTTCACATTGCTGGCAGCATATTCTGGAGCATAATAAAGCGAAATCAAAAGAGAGGGTGAATGCCTCATGACGACAGATTTAATTACTGTAAAGCAAGTAACGAAAACGTATGGAAGTAAAAATAAAGAAATCGCAGCGTTAAAAGATATATCATTTTCTATCCCAAAAGGAACAACTCTTGGCATTATTGGAGAAAGTGGTTCAGGAAAGACAACACTTGGTAAGCTCATAGCTGGGATCGAGGGCCCAACGTCTGGTGAAATTGATTATAACGGCCAAGTTGTTCACAAGCTGAAGTCAGCTCATAAGCGAGATTTTTTACAGAAAGTACAGTTCATTTTTCAAGATTCCACAGCTGCATTAAATCCGCGCTGGAAAGTACGCGATATTGTAACAGAAGGATATATCTCATTCGGTTTAGGAGATAAAGGATTGAAAGATAAGGTGGCAGGTGATGCGCTAGAACGTGTTGGATTAGATAGGCGATATATTGATCGATACCCACACGAATTTAGCGGAGGACAACGTCAACGTATTGCCATTGCGAGAGCGCTATTATGTGAGCCAGAAGTATTAATCCTTGATGAACCAATTTCAGCATTAGATGTTTCACTGCAAATCCAAATTGTACATTTGCTGCAAAAGATTCAAAAGGAACAAGGCTATACATATTTATTTATCGCACATGATTTACCGAGGGTTCACTACTTATGTGAAAAAGTGGCTGTCTTATATAAAGGAGAACTTGTTGAATTTGGAAATACGGATGAAGTGTTCCGTAATCCTCAACATTCTTATACAAAAACATTATTGGCATCAACACCAAAAATTTTAGGTTAAAGGGGAATGTAAGATGAAGAAGTTTTTATTATTTGTCATTATGACCGTATTAGCAATTACTTCTGTCGCTTGTGGCAAGAAAGATACTTCAAAAGCAAGTGCTAGTAAAGGAGACCGTTTTGTAACGAATCTTGGTAGTGATCCTTATACGCTAGATTCAGCAATTTCAACGGATAATAACTCTAATTATGTAATTGAGCATTTATTTGCAACTTTGTATAGACAGACAACTGATGGGAAATTTGAAAAGGATTTAGTAGAGAAAGAGGAAGCTGGGGCAGATGGAAAAGAGTACACATTCTATTTGAAAAAAGGATTGAAATGGTCTGATGGTTCCCCGTTAACAGCAAAAGATTTTGAATTCGCTTGGAAGAGAATATTAAATCCTAAAACGGGTTCTATGAATGCAACAGAACTATATTTCATTAAAGGTGGAGAAGCATTTAATACAGGGAAAGGTGCAGAAGATGCAGTAGGAATTCAAGCGGTAGATGATGTAACTCTAAAGCTACAATTTGAACATCCAGTAACATCTATTAAACGAACATTATCTCAGTCGTTATATATTCCACTTAATAAAAAATCTATTGATGAAAAAGGTAAACTAAAAGTAGATCCAAAGGAATTAATTACAAATGGTCCTTTCACATTGAAAGAATGGAAGCATAATCAAGCGATTATTCTAGAAAAAAATAAAGAGTTTCATGATAAAAAAGTAGCATCAAAGGAAATCGAATTCCGTATTATTCCTGAAGGTAAAACAGCGTATCAATTATATAAATCTGGAGAATTAGATTTATTATCTAACATGCCAACAGATTTAGTTGAAAAAGAACAAAAAAATAAAGAGTTTAAAAAAATGCAAGACTACTCAACTCATATTTACTCATTTAATTCAGAGAAGCCACCATTTACAAATGCGAAAATTCGTAAAGCTTTTGCATTGGCTGTAGATCGTAAGTTTATCGTAGAGAAAGTATTAAAGAATAATGCAAAAGAAGCATATGGATTTGTACCAGAAGGAGCAAAAACAGAAAGTGGTCGCGACTTCCGTAAAGAGAAAGGTGACTATTTTAAATATGATCCTGCGGTGGCTAAGACGTTATTAGAAGAAGGAATGAAAGAAGAAGGATGGACTACTCTTCCAGAAGTGACAGTGAAATATTCAGTTAAGAAGAAAATAGCTGAAACACTTCAAGAAATGTTTAAGAAAAATCTTGGTGTAGATGTAAAAATAGAAGGTAAAGAGTGGAAAAGTTATATTGATATGTATAAACAAAGTGACTTCCAAATCGCATATATGGGATGGGGAGGATCTACATTAGATCCAGCTGCTCAATTAGAAATTTATGCAGGGGATGGACCAAATAACTATGCAAAATGGTTTAATAAAGACTTCGATAATTTAATTAATCAAGCAAAATTAGAACAAGACGAAAATAAACGCTTTGACTTATTACATCAAGCAGAGGATATTATGTTTACCGAATATCCTTTAATCCCACTTGTATTCCCAACAGATTCTTATTTACAAAAATCATCTGTATCTGGATTAGAATACTACGTAGGATCTCAACCGAGCTTACGATATGCTAAAAAATAAAATAAAGAAGTAGGCAACCGCCTACTTCTTTATTTTATTTCTCTTTTATATTCTTTTTTCGTTCCATCAGAGAAGACAACTTCTAAATCGAATTTTTGGTAGTCTTTATCAAGTTTGAACACGTTTACTACTTGATCGATTACTTCTTGGTCAGGAGTATCTTTATCAAATTTTAATTCTTGTAGAAGTGGGCTTAATTTTGTAATAGCCTCGTCGCCTGTGAACTTTACATCTGTTTTATGGTCTTCAATCTTTGCTTCCATTTTCTTGTCCGCTGCTACACTTTTATAATCAGCTTCGTAGTCTTTCTTCGTATCTTGATAGTCTGCTTTTAAATCAAATTCATTAAAGTTTAGTTTTAAATCTGCAGGAGCCTCATTTTTTGCTTCTTCAGTCGTTTTCTTATTAGAAGTTGTATCTTCTTTTGCAGGAGCTTTACATCCTGTTAATGCAGGTACTAGCATAAGAGCTAATAAAATTGATAGTAAAATTCTCATTATAAATTCCTCCTTATGTAACTTCTTTCTATACAAGTTTTTCCTAATTTTATGTAATTATGTATAAACCTAATAAATTATTTCCTTAAGGGGGACACACATGCTTATTAATTAAATTGAAAGTAATTTGTATGTATATGGAGATTTTAAAAAAATATCTTTGCGCTTTCTAATCATTAACACAAATAAGCATCGCTGTATTTGGAAATGCAGTGATGCTTTCTAAAACATATTAAACAATCGGTGGATTATTTCCCGCAACACATGCAGCGAATGGTTATTACACAATAATATTCGGTGGAGTTAATTTAGCGGAAAATATTATTTCATTATTACTTATTATACTAGTTACACAATTGGTAGCGGGAATCACTATAGGTATAAAAGTGATAGTAAAGAGGGGAAGTTCTGTAGTTAAAGAAGCATAAAGTAAAAAAGGTATCCTTCGTGGGATACCTTTTTTACTAGTGTTTATTATTTTGCAACTTCTGTCCACTTGTAGTTAAATTCACCGCCGAAGTCAGTTGTTACAAGTCCTTTAATGAAAGAGCGTTGTAAGTAAGAGCGACCTTGTTGGTATAAAGGAGCGACAGCACCATCTTGTAATAAGATTTTTTCAGCTTGCTTCATTGCTTCCCAGCGACCTTTTTCATCACCAGCTAAATCAGCTTTTACTTTACGAATAAGCTCGTCGTACTCTTTGTTAGAGTATTTATCGAAGTTATAAGCACTATCTGTTGTGAATAGATCTAAGAATGTAATAGGATCCGCGAAGTCAGGGCCCCAGCCATCGATTCCAATTTCGTAATCACCACTTAATAGTAGTTTTAACTGTTGTTTACGTGGTTGAGGTTTTAAATTCACTGTTAATCCATCTAGATTCTTTTCTAATTCACCTTTTAAATATTCACCAGTTTTCTTAGCTAAAGCATTATCACTTGTTAATAGTTCAATTGTTACTTTGTCAGTACCAAGTTCTTGTTTCGCTTTTTTTCAGTTTTCTTTTGCAGATTTCACATCATCTTTGACTAGATTTCCATTCTCTTTACGGAAGTCATTACCGTCTGGACTTTTTGCGAATTTCGCAGGAACCATTCCTTCTGCTGGGATTGCACCGTTATTTAAAATTGTTTCTACGTACGCTTTTTTATTCATTGCTTCGTTAATAGCGAGGCGTGCATGTTGATTTTTTAATACTGCATTTTTCTGATTTAGTCGTAAGAATTGGATACCGACTTCAGCGCGTTCCTTGAAGTTGGAATCGTTCTTATACTTATCAACAAACTCCGCAGTTAAAGCAACACGATCAATTTGTCCTGAATCATATAAGTTAACTTCTGTAGATTTATCTTTAACGACATTGAAGTTGATTTCTTCTAGTTTTACAGTTTTAGCATCCCAATAGTTAGGGTTCTTCTTCAATTGGAAGCTTTGTTCATGTTTCCAGTTATCTAATGTGAAAGCACCATTGTAAATTAAATGATTTGTTTCTAAACCGTATTTATCGCCTTGAGATTTTAAATACTCTTCATTGATTGGTAAGAATGTTGCAAATGTCGTTAAGCTTAAGAAGTAGGGAACAGGGCGGTCCAGTTGTACTTCTAAAGTTTTATCGTCAAGAGCTTTAACGCCTAATTGATCGATTGCTACTTCTTTTTGGTTTATTTGTTTCGCATTTTTTATATCAAAGAATAAGAATGCATATTCAGCAGCTGTTTCAGGGTTAACGGCACGTTGCCAAGCGAAAATAAAATCTTTTGCTGTAACAGGAGTACCGTTTGACCATTTTGAATCACGAAGATGGAAAGTATACTTTGTTTTATCCGGACTAATGTCAACCGATTCAGCAACACCAGGGATCGGTTTATTATCTTCTCCTATAGCATATAAACCTTCAAAAACATTTCTCATTACATTCATGGATTCCCCATCCGTCGCTTTTGCAACATCCATTGTTGGAATTTCTGAAGCAAATGATAAGTTAATCGCTTGTTTATCAGGTGCTTTATCGTTCGCTTTTGCTCCGCCTGCATTATCTTTATTTCCCCCGCAAGCAGTTAGTAGTAGAATTGCCCCTAAAACAGATGCAACAACAGGTACAACTTTTTTCTTCATTGTTCTTTCCTCCCTAAATGTGTTGTTCGTAACGTCATAATGTCCATGTCTTGAAGTGTAGCTATAGAAGGAGAGAAAACCTATTATAAATATGTGTATATAGGTAATCAGGTATTCTATATGTATATACATGTTGAACTATAATCTATCGTTATATGTTTCAACTTAGTAGACATTACATTTTGATGGTAAAATATTTTGTTTCTTTGATTATTTAGAATATTAACACTAGAAAGAACTATATGTCAATAATAAAAAGTGGAGTGTTAATTTCTTGGAATAATATATTGAAAAAGCAGATTTCCTCATATTAGGGAATCTGCTTTTAATATATTTTGCTAAAAAAACAATGGGTGTGGGTGAGAACACGATGATCTAAGTTGCATTTTATCCCGCATTAACGGGCAGTAAGATCCTCACCTCAAAATTCAGTGAAAGCAAAGAAGTTAGGGGGGATCAACTGCCCGTAAAAGCCCGATTGGTGAGGGCTGATTAAAGTTTCACTTTATTTTTCGATTTTTGCCCATTTGAAGTTTAATTGACCTGCAAAGTCTACTTGCACAATGCCTTTCACATAAGAACGCTCTAAATAAGATTCTCCTTTTTGGTAAAGAGGAGCGATAACAGAGTCCTTAAATAAGATTTTTTCTGATGCTAGTAACGCTTCCCAGCGAGCTTTTTCATCACCAGCCAAAGTAGTTTTAACTTTTTCAATTGTGTCATCAAACTCTTTATTAGAGTAATGATCTAAATTGTAAGGGTTATTCGTCGTAAATAGTTCAAGGAATGTAATTGGATCAGCAAAGTCAGGGCTCCAACCGTCAATTCCAATCTCGTAGTCACCTTTTAATAAGAGTGAAACTTGTTGTTTACGTGGTTGCGGTTTTATATTTACCGTTAAGCCATCTAAATTCTTTTCTAGTTGTCCTTTTAGGAACTCACCAGTTTTCTTCTCAAGGTCACCATCACTTGTTAATAATTCTAATGTTATCTTTTCAGAACCAAGTTCTTTTTTTGCTTTCTTCCATAATTCTTGTGCAGATGTTGTATCAACTTTTGTTAAATCGCCGTTTGCAGTACGGAAGTCTTTTCCATCAGGCCCTTTTGCAAAGTTTTTCGGCACGAGACTAAAGGTTGGTGTAGAGCCATCATTTAATAACGTATTTACAAAAGATTTTCGATCAATTGTTTGATCGATTGCTTGGCGTGCAGAAACGTTTTGAAGTACTTTGTTTTGCTGATTCATACGTAAAAACTGTACCCCTACGTTCGGACGTTCTTTAAAGTTAGCATCCTTTTTATATTTATCAACGAAGTCAGATGTTAGTTTTATACGGTCTAATTGTTTGGATTCGAATAAATTTACTTCTGTTGATTTCTCTTTCACAACGTTGAAATTGATTTCTTCGAGTTTGACATTATCTTTATCCCAATAGGTAGGGTTTTTCTTAAATTTAAAGCTTTGTTCATGCTTCCAATCGCTTAGTGTAAAAGCTCCGTTGTACAAGATTTTGTTATCTTCTAAAGCGTACTTATCACCTTGTGCTTTAAAGAATTCCTCGTTGATTGGTAGAAATGTTGGGAACGCCGTTAAGCTAATAAAATACGGAACAGGGCGCTCTAATTCTACTTCAAACGTATGGTCATCAACTGCTTTTATACCAAGTTGATCGGATGGGAGTTCTTTGCTATTAATTTTTTTAGCGTTTTTAATATCCAGGAATAAAAAAGCATATTCAGAAGCTGTTGCTGGATCGACAGCTCTTTGCCAAGCGAAGACAAAATCTTTCGCTGTTACAGGTGTGCCGTTCGACCATTTTGAATCTCGTAAATGGAATGTGTATTTCGTTTTATCAGCACTTACTTCATGAGATTTCGCAACGCCAGGAACAGGTTTATTACCTTCACCAAGATTGTATAAACCTTCAAATACGTTTCTCATTACTTGACCAGAATCAGTATCTGTAGCACGAGCCGTATCCATTGTTCGAATCTCAGTAGGTGAAGATAAGTTTAAAACTTGCTTACTAGGTGCCTCATCTTTTGCATTTGCTCCGCTCGCTTCGTTTTTATAACTACCGCAACCAGATAATAAAATACTTACTCCTACAACTGATGCAATACCGGGTACAAACTTCTTTTTCATTTGATTTTCCTCCTAAATAGTTAATAAGATTGGATGATGATGAGGGAAATGAAAAACAAAAAATCCCTCTTTTCGTATTGAGAAAGAGGGATTTTTACGTACAAGTTATGCACCCGTATATAAACGAAGTCCCTCATTCTATCTTTCAAGCACAAAGCTTGCAGGAAGTGGCACAGTATTCAAAATGAACCTGCTGCCGAGGTTTCAAAGGGCCAGTCCCTCCACCTCTCTTGATACAATGAGTAAACAAATAAATTTTATTAATTTTTGTGTTTCTTTGATAATTCAAAATCTTACACCTTAGATAATGAAGTGTCAATCAAATGGAATATAATTTGAATTTTCAGTTTTATTAAAAATAAAAAAACCACTGCATATGGCAGTGGTTTCCCTACTAGAAGTTAAAGTTATCTGGATCTGCACCAACGCGATGATTTTCATTTAAAGCTTGAATTGCTTTCATATCATCCGAGCTTAATTCAAAGTCAAAGATGTTTGCATTTTCAATAATGCGGTGTTCTTTAATAGACTTAGGGATTGTTACAACTTCATTTTGTAGATCCCAACGTAAAATAACTTGTGCAGTCGATTTATTATATTTCGTAGCGATTTCTTGTAATGTTGGGTGATTAAGTAGCTGCCCCTGCATTAATGGTGACCAAGCTTCAAGCTGGATGTTATGTTCTTTACAGAAGGCATGTAATTCTCCTTGTGCTAAACGTGGGTGGTATTCCACTTGGTTAACCATTGGTTTAATTTCTGCAATTTCAAATACGTCTTGCAAATGGTGAATATGGAAATTACTCACACCGATAGCACGAACACGACCATCTCTATAAAGCTGCTCTAAAGCTTTCCATGATTCAGTGTATTTTCCTTTTACAGGCCAATGTACTAAATATAGATCTAAATATTCTAGACCTAATTTTTCTAATGTAGTTTCAAATGCTTGTAGTGTTGACTCGTAACCTTGATCACTATTCCACACTTTTGAAGTGATGAATAACTCTTCACGAGGAATACCAGATTCTTGAATTGCCTGTCCAACGCCTTCTTCGTTTTTATATATCGCAGCAGTATCGATACTACGGTATCCATTTTTTATAGCTGCTTTTACAGAATCAATTACTTCTGTACCATCTTCAACTTTAAAAACACCCAAGCCGAACCAAGGCATTTTCACGCCGTTATGTAATGTTGTATAGTCGTTTAAACTTGTTAAAGTCATATTAATTCCCCCTAGCTTTTTTATTGGTCGCTTCAACTGCTTGTTGAATGACTTCTGAAAAATTATTTTCATATAGAACTTTTAAGCCTTCAGCCGTTGAACCTCCTGGTGTTGTTACTTGTTCGCGGAGCATAGCTGGATCCTGATTTTGCTGGAGCATAGCGGCAGAGCCAGCAATCATTTGAATGACAAGGTGTTTTGCTGTTTCCTCATCAATACCATAGCTTTTCGTTGCTTCAATTAAACCTTCAGCAAAGTGATAGAGAAAAGCGGGTGCACTACCAGTAACTGCGGTAAGTTGGTGAACTTCCTCTTCGGTACAAAACTGTGAGGTACCGATACCTTTTAAAAGAAGTTGTAACGTTTCTTGATGTGTTTCATCTACAGAATGTCCCGTCGTATATAAGGAGATAGACTTTCCAATCCCAGCAGCTGTATTTGGCATAATCCAAGCAACAGGTGTCCCTTGGGGAAGTCTTTCTTCTAGATAAGATGGTCCGATTCCGGCAGCAACTGTCACGACAAATTGATTAGTTAGAAGAGGGGATAGATCCGCTAATAGCTGTTCATGTGCGACAGGCGGCATTGCTAAAACGATTGTATCTACAGATTTAATATGCTGTTTCCAATCTGTTGTAATCGATAGATCATATTGAGTTTGTAATTGCGTTAGTTTTTCTATGTTACTTCGGTTGGAAACAATAATTTCTTCGATGTATTCTTTACTTGTTGTAAGTAGTCCAGCAAATATAGCTTCTGCCATACGACCGGCACCAATAAATAAAATTCGATGTTTATTAGGCATATCCTTTATTCCTTTCTGATGAGAATATGTTATAAAAAACGATACCATTTTTAAGAGAATTTTGTAAAAAGAAACGGCTTATCGTAAGTGGAATAGATGAGTGGGGAGTTTTACAGGAGAAAATTTATAGTAAGTATAAGAGTTATTTCTTATACTGTTGATAGGGAGTTTATTACATATCTGGGGAGAGATAAATATGGTTAGAAGTCCACTTTTTTTACTCATTTCTAGTATTGTTTGCATATTAGTTGGATTCTATATCCGATCAAGTTATATTGAAATTTTCGCATCGGTTATGGGGGTTATTAATGTTTGGTTACTTGCAAGGGAAAAGGTATCAAACTTTTTATTTGGGATGATTACAGTTGCGGTATTTCTGTATATTTTCACTACACAAGGCTTATACGCAATGGCAGTATTAGCAGCCTTCCAATTTATATTTAATGTGTACGGTTGGTATTACTGGATTGCGCGTAGTGGGGAGGAGAAGGTAAAACCGACAGTTCGCTTAGATTTGAAAGGATGGATTATTTATATACTTTTTATTTTAGTTGCTTGGATTGGTTGGGGATATTATCAAGTCCGTTATTTAGAATCGACAAGTCCATATTTAGATGCTTTAAACGCTGTATTAGGATTAGTAGCTCAATTTATGCTGAGCCGAAAAATCTTAGAAAATTGGCATTTATGGATTTTGTATAACATAGTTAGCATTGTGATTTATATTTCAACGGGCTTATACGTCATGTTAGTATTAGCTATTATTAATCTATGTTTATGTATCGATGGCTTGCTAGAATGGAAGAAAAACCATAAAGAGCGAGAACGTGTAAATAATTATATTTAGAAAATAATTGTAATCAAAAAACCCCCTGAAGCATATACGTTTCAGGGGGTTTAAATATAGTGTGAATTTATGCTTTTGTCATACCAAGCAATACAGCGCCGCCGATAATTAAAACACTACCTAGGGCAATAAAGATCAATTGACGTTTTGTTTTCTTTTCACCTAAGAAGACAATCGCACCGAATGTTGAGATAACGATTCCAGTTTGAGATAATGGGAAGCTTGTCGCTACTCCGACACGTGGTAATGAAAGAAGTAAGAATAAGTTTCCTGTTCCCCAAAGTAAACCAGATACAGCATTACGAATTGCATATTTGTTAAATGGTTTATGTTTAGACGTCAGTACAACCGCACCAACGAACATACCAACTGCCTGTGGTAAAATAGCAGACCAACCATCGATATTATACCAACGAATAATAATTACATATACAAGATAGCCGAAAGTAGAAACAATTAAAGTAAGAAGTCCCTTTTTCAATTGTCCTGGTGGCTGTGCATTTTCTTTATCATCTAGTGATGTGAATACTACACCAACTACGATTAATAGGATTGCAATCGTTCCCAGAACAATCGTTGTAGTAGTAGTCCACTCACGAAAAGCGATAACTCCAAAGATAGAAGTTGCAACAAGTTGCATACCAGTAGAAATAGTTACAGTAGTTGAAACACCTAGTTTTTCAACTGTTTTTAATTGGTTTACTTGTCCTAAAGCCCAGAATAAACCTGAAATAAAGCCAACAATCAAGACTGTCATTGTTAAAGTTGGTTGAGTAAATACATACATAGTTGTTGCGAAGAATAGAGCACCGATTGTCATACCTACCGTTTGGCTATATGCACCACCGCCCATTTTTACGCTTACTAATAAGATGTTTCCCCATGCGATTGCAGGAAGAAGCGCTAATAAAATGTCCATTACAAGACTCCCTTCGGTTTTCTATACCAATATAATTACATAGCGTTCTAACGATCGGTAATGCCCCACTAATAGAGTAGAAGATTACCGATCGCTAAAACAGGATGAAGAATTTACGATATAAATGCGTTTTCATTTCTTCATTTTTTGAAACACTTTCATATAATAACAGGAAATTACCTATTTTAGAAAGTGAATTCAAATAAAATGTATATTTAAATAAGAGAAAAAATTCAGTTATTAATCAAATCATTTTATTTTCCGGGAAATAAAAAGCAACTTTTGTCGAAAGTTGCTTTAAGAAGTAGTAATTCTTCTATTAATGAGTTGAATGCATAGTAAGAATAGAAGGGACATACTAATCGTTATGATTACAAGCGTCCAAGCTAGTTGCATATTACTCGCATCAATAGCCATATAAATCGCCGTTGGAATCGTCTGAGTTTTGCCAGGTATATTTCCTGCAAACATTAAAGTTGCACCAAATTCACCGAGTGCGCGAACAAAGCTTAAAATCATACCGCTAAGTAGTGCGGGGAATGCAAGCGGGAGTGTAACATGTAGAAAAACTTGATATTCACTTGCACCAAGATCGCGCGCGCCATCTTCAATTTGTACATTTGCGATAGAAAATCCTGTTTTTGCTGATTGGTACATGAGCGGAAATGCAACGACTGTAGAAGCAATGATAGCAGCAGTAGATGTAAACATAATGGACTGCTGAAATAATGATTCAATCCACTTTCCAATGGGACTGTTATTTCCAAAAATGATAATTAGAAAAAAGCCGATAACAGTTGGTGGAAGCACCATTGGTAATAAGAAAATAGTTTCTAGTAGTACTTTATATCGCCACGAGGAGCGCGCTAATGCTCGTCCAATAATCGTTCCTAAGATCGTAACGATTATTGTGGCGCACGCAGCTACTCGCAAGGATAGAAAGACAGGTGACAAAATTGCATCAAAGTTCATAGCGATTATGGCAGGATTGTAAATCCATATTTCTTAAAGATAGATTGTGCATCTTTTGATTGTAAATACTCATAGAATAAAGTCGCCTCTTTCTTATGCTTAGATTCCTTTATAACACCTAAAGGATAGTGGATTGGCTCATGAGAATTAGCTGCTACCGCTTCTACAATTTTTACCTTGTCTGAAACGAGAGCGTCTGTTTTATATACAATACCGGCATCAACATTACCTGTTTCTACATATGTTAACACTTGGCGAACATCTTTTGTAAATACGATTTTATTTTGAACGTCATTCCAAAGATTTTCATATGTGAGAGAAGCTTTTGCATATTTTCCTGCAGGTACAGATTCGGGTGTACCAAGTGCGATTTTCTTGATTTTCGCATCCTTTAAATCTTGAAATTTTGTAAGAGAACTATCTTTTGGAACGACTAGAACTAGTTCATTTCCAAGAAGGTTTTTCCCTTCTTTTTCATTAATGAATCCCTTTTTAACAAGAGTTTGGAATTTATCTTCTGCTGCAGAGAAGAATAAATCAGCAGGCGCACCTTGTTCGATTTGTTGTTGAAGTGCACCAGAAGCACCGAAGTTAAAAGAAAGTTTAATGTTTGGTTCTTTCTCTTTATATTGTTTTTCAATTTCTTTTAGTGAATCTTGTAAACTTGCAGCCGCTGATATAGTCAGCTCCACTGATTTTCCCTCTTTAGCAGCTGACTTTTCTTCACTTGAACAAGCTACACTGAATATAAGAAGAAAAGAAAGTATAAGTACCCCAATGGATAGTAAAGTAAATTTGTTCATAAAAAATCTCCCTTCGTTTACTAAATTAATTATAACTAAATATAACTAATTATAACTAGTTATAATTGAATATAATTTGAACGATATAGTTGTTTTTTAAAACTAGGAGAAATATTCTTTTCTTTGTTACAATGAAGGAAGAAAGTGAGGAATCGTCTATGGATCATCATTCCTACACAACGGAAGAAGTAGCAAAGCAATTAAAAGTATCAAAATTAACTGTATACGACCTAATTAAAAAAGGAGAACTTCCTTCTTATAGGGTTGGTAGACAAATGCGCATTGATGCAGCTGATTTAGAACAATATATAAAGCAAATGAAAACAGGGAAGGTACAATTTACTCCTGTAAAGAAGGACGAAATTAGTAGTTCGAATACACGCATCATTAGTGGTCAAGAACTAACGTTAGATATGTTGGCAAAGCATATAGAAAATCGATTGCCAAATTCTAATATATTGAGAGCGTATCAAGGTAGTTTAACGAGTTTAGTGAAGATGTACCAGGGAGAAGGAAGCGTCGTTAGTTTACACTTATTTGATGGTGAAACGGGTACATATAATGTTCCTTACGTAAAACGTATTTTAGTTGGACAACCATATATTATGATGAATTTATTAGCAAGAAATGTTGGGTTTTATGTGCAAAAAGGGAACCCACAAAATATAAAAACATGGGCTGATTTAGCTCAGTCATCTATACGATTTGTAAATCGAGAAAAAGGTTCTGGTATTAGGGTGTTAGTGGATGAGCAATTGCGAATTCAAAAATTAAGTAAAGAAGATATTAACGGGTATGAATGGGAAGAATCGAATCACCTTGGCGTTGCCTCGCAAGTCGCGAATGGAAAAGCTGATGTTGGGGTAGGATCAGAAAAGTTTTCCCAAATTGTGAACGTGGACTTTATTCCAATAATGAAAGAACAGTATGATTTAGTACTTCTGAAGAATAAAGAAAATGAGGAACTTATTGAGGTTATGAAAGACATTCTGCAATCGGAAGAATTTCATAATGAGTTAAAAGCGATTGGCGGATACGATATTACGAAAACAGGCCAAATTATATATGAAACAAACTAAAAGGCTGCTTGTCTATAAGACGAGCAGCCTTTTCTATATATAAAGGGGTTGGGGGAAACAAAGTGTTAAATAAGACTTTGAGCAAGTGCATAAATGAATGCAGTAAGAAGAGTAGCTCCACTTGCAAGTCCGATAAAGTGAAACTTTAATCAGTGAGGGCGGGGTATCCCTCGCTGATTATTAGCCCTCACCAATCGGGCTTTTACGGGCAGTTGATCCCAAACCTAACTTCTTTGATTTCGCTGAATTTTGAAGTGGGAGTCTTACTGCCCGTTAATGCGGGACAAAGTCTGATTTGTTGAAAGTAATGTTGTTCATTATAATCTCTCCTTATTTGTTTAATGTAGTTGCAACTGCTTTTGCATCGACAAGTGCGGATAGCACCATGCCCATTGTATTGAAAAATTTGTTTGATTTCATTTTGTTCATCATGCGTATCCGCTCCTTTTCGAATTGTTGTTGCCCTGCTTTCTGTCTTAATTATATGAAATATGGCCGCCTGCAACTATCGAATTAGCTTACGGGAGGATTACACTTTTGTAAGAAAAAAAGACATTCATGTAAGAATGTCTTTTAAAGCATATTGATATGATGGTGCTCTTTAATTGTTTTTAAAAAGCTGCGCATCGAATTGGTCATGTAACTATCTTTACGGCGTATGAAAACAGTTGAAATACTGCCGTATTTCTCCGGAATTGGATGGCAGTGGACTTTACCTGCTGTAGAAAGGTGCTGCACCGCAGACTGGGGGACGAGTGTAATCCCAAGACCGAGCGCTACGCTATTTAATATAGTTTCTAATATGTTAAATTCCATAATTCTTTTTGGTAGCAAACCTTCATCTTTAAGCCATCTTTCAAGCTTGGAACGGTATCCACATCCTTGATTAAAAACGAGTAGGGGCGTCGTAGTAAATTCTTCTATATGAAAAGCTTTATTTTGTGTAACAAGCATTAATTTCTCAGTACTAACATCGTATTGTTCAATTAGTGGATGTTTAATAGGACCTGATATAAAGGCGCCATCTAATTGGTGATCGAGTACTTCTCTAATAAGCTCTTCCGTTAGACCGGCTTGTAATGATAAATCGACATTTGGATAGCTTTTGTAGTAAGAAGACAAAATGGTAGGCAATGTACTGACTGTTTCGACTGTACCGATTTTTAATATACCAGATGGTGTTTCACTATCTAAAAACACTTGTTTTAGCTCTTCAACATCTTGCAAAATTTTATGAACGTAAACGAGCATTTTTCTTCCTTCAGCTGTTAAAGTCATGCCTCGCTTATGACGGTAAAAGAGAGGTGTTTTCAGCTCGTTTTCTAATTGTTTAATACGTGCGGTTACATTTGATTGTACGTAATTTAATTCCTTTGCTGCGCCGCTTACACTACCGCGGTCGGCAACGCTCTGGAAGATTTGTAAGTCTCGTAATTCCATTTTATGCTCCTCCTTGATGTTAACTATCATTATAAATGATAGTTAACATCATTTTGAATCATTTTACGTGATATATTTTTTCTTTTACAATTCTCTTTGTGCAAATAGAAAGAAGCGGGGGATTGTGGTGAGAAAAGGTCAAATGATAATAGGTGCTTTGGCATGTTTAATTGCAAGTATGTCATGGGGAGCGATGTTTCCGGTTGCTGATCATGCTCTAGAATACATAGATCCATTTTATTTTTCGTTTATTCGTTATGGTGCGGTAGCAATTGTATTGATTGTATTATTGCTAATGAAAGAAGGAAAGAAGGCATTTCGCTTAGAAGGAAGAGGGAAGTTACTCGTCTTTTTTGGAACAATGGCTTTTACCGTATATAATGTATTAATTTTTCTAGGACAAATGTTAATGGGAAAATCAGGTGTAATGGTAGCTTCTATTATGGAGGCGCTTATGCCAATGATTTCAATTTGTATTTTATGGGGATATAAAAATATAAAGCCGAAGAAATATATGATAACGAGCATGATTATTGCGTTTGTAGGGGCTGTATTTGTTATTACGAAAGGTGATATGAGTTTCTTTTTAACATTGAAAGATAATATGTTTTCACTAGTATTTATATTTGTTGGTGTTGTAGGATGGGTTATTTATACGATGGGTGGTCAAACGTGTAGCGATTGGTCAACATTACGTTATTCAACATTAACTTGTATATTTGGGACAGCAGTTACAGGAATTATAACTATAATCATTACGTCACTTGGATATGTATCTGTTCCAAGTATGGAAACGATTTCTATTGTGAAATATGATTTATTATTTATGATGACATTACCAGGTATTGTAGCGCTACTTGCTTGGAACTACGGTGTGAAAATCTTATCATCAATTAATGGTATTTTATTTATTAACTTTGTGCCAATTACTACTTTAGTTATTATGATGATACAAGGATATAAAATAACGACATTTGATGTATTAGGAACATTATTTGTTATTGCAGCGCTTATTCGTAATAATGTTTGTCAGAGAAAAGAAGAAAATATAAATAAACAAATTTTGCAAGAAAAGCAATTGCGTCAAGCTGTTTAATAGGCAACTGGAGGATTTTATATGTTAGAAAGTTTATTGTTTTTCTTTGCTGCTGGAGTTGCCTGCGAGCTTGCAGCAATTAATCGAAACGGTCGTAAAAATATAAAACAACAAGCTGAACTGATACAGCTTTTAAAAGACTTGAAGGAAAGAAAAAATTAAAAAGACGACCGGGCATAGACGGTCGTCTTTTCTATTATTATTTATATAAAGGGGAAAGGGGACACAAAGTTATATAAGCGTAGCAGCGTAAATGAAAGCAGTAAGAAGAATCGAGCCGCTAGCTAGTCCTAAAAAATCTAATTTATTAAAAGTCATGTTATTCATTATAAATTCTCCTTACGTGTTTAATATAGAAGCAACAGCTTTTGCATCGATAAGAGCGGAGAATACCATGCATATTGTATTTAAGAAATTGTTCGTTTTCATTTTGTTCATCATATAGATCCGCTCCTTTTCAAATGGTTGTTGTTACTTTCTGACTTAATTGTATAAGATAGTGGAGAGAGTCACTATCGAATTAGCTTACAAGAAAATTACACTTTTGTAAGAATTGAAATTTAACAATAAATACTTATTTTTATTACCAACTCCTAAAACTTAGTGTTATAATCGTTGTAAGAAAATAATTATACTTCGGATATTCAGAAAGGAACGAAACAAATGTATAAACCAATTACATTTTCGTTGAAATATATATTTAAAATGGCTGGGAAGGTAGAAGTACAAGGGAGAGAGAAATTACCGGAAGATGGCCCTTACGTTGTTGCGTGTACACATACAAGTTTTATGGATGTTTTAATGTTAGCGGCAGGAATGTACCCAACCCAAATTCATTACATGGCAAAAAAAGAATTGTTTGAAGGGAAATTTAAAAATTGGTTTTTTAAAAATGTAAATGCATTCCCTGTAGACCGTGCGAATCCAGGGCCAAGCACATTAAAAATTCCATCACGTTTATTAAAAGAAGGAAAAGTAGTAGGGATTTTCCCGAGTGGGACGAGGTCATCAGAAGACGTTTCACTAAAAGCTGGGGCTGTTACGATTGCAATGCGTTCTAACGTTCCGTTAATACCGGCAGCTTATGTTGGTCCATCAAGTATAAAAGAATTGATAAAAGGAAAAAAAGCGCGATTAGTTTTTGGAGACCCAATTCAAATCGATGCTGAAGAACAAATAGACCGAAAAACGGCTATGAAAATGATGACAGATGAATTAAATGAAAAGTTTGAAGAACTAAAGGAAGTTTTGCAGCCAAATCAAAAATAAGAAAAGACGATCGTGCATAGACGGTCGTCTTTTCTATTATTATTTATATAAAGGGGAAAGGGGACACGAAGTTATAGTGTAGCAGCGTAAATGAAAGTAGTAAGAAGAACCGTGCCGCTAGCTAGCCCTAAAAAATCTAATTTATTAAAAGTGATGTTGTTCATAATGCATTCTCCTTACTTGTTTAATGTAGAAGCAACAGCTTTTGCATCGATAAGAGCGGAAAATATCAAGCTCATTATATTTAAGAAATTGTTCGTTTTCATTTTGTTCATCATATAGATCCGCTCCTTTTCAAATGGTTGTTGCCCTGTTTCTGACTTAATTATATGAAATGTTGCGGAGAGTCACTATCGAATTAGCTTACAGGAAAATTACACTTTTGTAAGAAAAACGAATGAAAGTGTCATGATGAGAAGATTTGACATATGTTCATGTGATTCATTAAGTTAAAAGTAGAGGTGAGTGTATGGCTAATATTAAAGATATTGCAAAGATGGCTGGGGTTTCAGTTACGACTGTTTCGAGGGTATTAAATGATCATCCATATGTAAGTGAAGAAAAAAGGAAAGTTGTTTTAGAAATAGTTGAGAAATTGAATTACTCGCAAAATGCAAATGCTGTTCATTTATCAAAAGGGAAGACGAATATTGTTGGCGTGATTTTACCTTATATTAATCATCCGTCTTTTGATGCGATGGTGGGTGGAATGATGGAAGTTGCGTTAGCTCATAATTACAGAGTGCTTCTTTGTCAAACGAACTACAATAAAAAAGAAGAAATGAAAAGTTTACATATGTTGAAAACAAAGCAACTAGACGGTCTTATCATTTGTTCTCGTGCCAATGAGTGGGAAACTATAGAGCCTTATGCAGCGTATGGGGCGGTTATTGCTTGTGAGGATAATGATATTGAAAGCATATCGAGTGTATATACAGATCATTTTAATGCCTTTCAATTAGGGATGAGTTACCTTATTGAAAAAGGTTATAAGAAGATTGGATATTGTACGGGAAGAAAGTTAGGGCCAAGTAGTAAGAAACGTTTTGATGCTTATAAACAACAGCTACAATTAATAGATGAAGAAGTGATGGAAGATCGAATTTTCACAGAGTGCTTTACGTTAGAAGATGGTGTAAGAGTTGCACATCAATTCAAGGAGATGGAGAATCCTCCTGAAGCATTAATAGTGGCAGGAGATGAAGTTGCTATTGGGATCATGACAGAAGTTGAAAAATTAGGTATTGAAGTTCCTGAGGATTTAGCGATTATTGGTTTTGATAATCAACCGATTTCTCAAGTTTTACAACTGACAACCATTGACCAAAATTTAAAGGGAATAGGTAAGACGGCTTTTGAAATGTTTTATAGGCAAGTAAGTGATGAGAGTTCTAAACAAGAAAAGATGGAAATTCCGTATAAACTTGTGGAACGCTCGACGGTTTAGTATTTATCCGTTATGTGTATAATCACATAACGGATTATTTTTTGAAATGTCTTTGACAGGAAACGCGTTTCATACTTTATAAAAGAGTTACACCGGTCTGTAATAATCCATGGATTCTTTTCAAGTATTAAAACAATGAATAGAATTTGGAGGAATATGCATGAATGAACTTTTATTAAGTATGAAAAAATATGTAGAGGATGACGAAAAGATTTTAGCGTTTGTCGTAGGGATATTTGAAAAGGATGACTTTACTTTATGTTATCAACATGGGATTTTTGTTGCCACTACTAGACGTCTTCTGTTTTACGGGAAATTTTCGTGCTATCCTGCGATATTTGAAGAGTATTCATATTTGCATATAGATGACATAGATTTCCGTCCATATTTCGAATGTACTTGTAATCGTGAAACCATTAGAGCTAAGTATATTCAGAGTGGGAATGTGGAGCGCTTTGTCCGTACAGTTAGAGCGAATATGAATAATTAATCACCCCTTTGTTTAAACATAATATCTTGGTCTTTGTGAGGGGAAATGCGGAATAAAAACAACTTCTAAACCTCTAGGAGATAGTGATACAATGTCAAATGGGGGGAGGTATGAACTATGGTTAATCAACGTATAAAGGAAATAACACTAATTACAATTGGTTCATTATTATTCGCAATTGGTATTAATTACTTTGCAATTCCAAACCGTTTATCAGAGGGTGGAATTATTGGTTTAACGGTTGTTACGTACTATTTATTTGATTGGTCACCAGGAATTGTGAATTTTGGTTTGAATGCAATTTTATTAGCTGTAGGTTATAAATTTTTTGATAAGAAAACGATGGTTTACACAATTATAGGTATTGTGGAAACCTCTTTGTTTTTATATGTTACAGAACATATCGAATATCAAGTAAATAGTGATACGTTACTAGCAGCTTTATTTGCTGGTGTATTTGTAGGTATCGGATTAGGCTGTATGTTCAAAGCTGGAGGTACATCAGGAGGATCGGCAATTTTAGCTCGACTAGCAAATCAATATTTAGGTTGGAGCGTTGGTAAAGGCGTACTTATTATTGATATCGTTGTAATTGCGGGTTCTGTATTTATAATAGGACAAGAAAAGGCAATGTATACACTTGTAGCTGTATTTGTCGGAGCGAAAGTAATTGATTTCATCGTGGAAGGTATGGATACAAAAACAGCTGTTACAATCATTTCAAATCAACCGGATTTAATACGTGAAACTATTACAAAAAACATGACACGCGGTGTCACTGTATTAGAAGGACGCGGCGGATATACTGGTAAAAATAAAGAAGTTTTATATATCGTTATTAATAAACAAGAGCTTGTTAAGTTAAAGCAAGCTATTAGTAGAGTTGATGAAGATGCCTTTGTTGTCATTCACGATGTGCGTGATGTACTTGGCGGTGGCTTTAAAGCAAGCTAAAAGGTGAACGAGAAAATTCGTTCATCTTTTTTTTATCCCGTAAACGCCCGATTGGTGAGGGCCGATAATCAGTGGGGGGATGAACAAAACCCCCACTGATTAAAGTTTCACTTTATTCTTACAAAAATGTAAGGGTAATGTAATGGGATTGAATGGTAGATTAAATTCCTGCTCTTTAGAATGGATGTATAAGTATCCTGCAGAGGAGGAAGATCAGTATTATGAAGAAAAAAATAATTACTACTGTAATAGCTATGGTAGTGATAGTAGTAGTATTACTACCTACGAAACTTGGACCAGTTATTGATAAATATAATCCGCTTTATACGACGAAAGAATACTATACAATTGTGGATGCGATTGGTCAGCATGTCGGTGATGAATGGTATGAATATGAATTTATTGCATTTGATGAACGTGGAAGAGAACAAAAAATAAAGAAGACTGTTAAGCATATGTTAAAGAGAGATGAAGCATTAAAGGTGTACGCAAAAGGACGCTACGGCGAGGCAATTGAAGAAATTGAAGCTGTAAATATTCCTATTAATGCGAAGAGTAAACTTTTAACGATGAGATAGCGAATTATACCCCCGCCTATTTTTTGTCGAAAATAAAAATACTAGGTAGGGGTATTTTAGGTTCGTGGAAAAGCCTTAGTCCATATGGACTAAGGCTTTTCTTATTATATAAAGGGGAAGGGGGTACATTGTAGTAGCATGAGTGAAAGGTATAAGAAGAGTCGGCTACTAGCAATGTAATTTGGTTATGTGAGTGTTCTTCTTATTTGGCTTACTTTCTAACTTTATTGTACGAAATATAGGTAAGGGAAACTATCGAATTACATTACACATAGCTTACAAACATGTAAGCCTTCTGTAATGTAATTCGATGGTTAAAATATAGTAAATTTCATATAGTGTAACTAGAAAGTCTCACTGTATCACTTTCTGTTTGTAATGTTAATGAAGAATGAAAAACCAACTAATTTTTAATAGCCCTCATCTCTATTTAGATGAGGCTCTTTTTCAAACCTTACAACATTGTAAGGTTTACGTAAGTTAATTCGATAGTAAATTTGTCATATTTTTTGCATAATAGATACAAATAGATAAAAAATAATTAGGGATATATTAAGAAGGGAGAAAACTGGGATGCGTAAAGAAGAAATAGTGAAGTTTCCAATTAAAGATTTCTGTAGCTACTTTACTGTTGCCGTAGTATGTATTGGATTATTTGATATAATAACAAATTTAATTGTTAACTAATATAGATGATAAAACAAGAAGGAAGACCCTTTCTTGTTTTTTTTATGGGGGCATAAAGATGAAATTGATTGATAGTCATATACATGTTGATCAATATGAGAATGAAGAGAAAAGTAGATTATTTATAGATGTGGAAAACAGTAAAGAGATACAAGGGCTTATTGCAGTATCTATGAATTATCAATCATGTCTAGAAACTTTATCTTTAGCAAAGCGATATCCTTTTGTACATCCAGCAATAGGTTTTCATCCGGAGCAGCCGATTCATAAAGAGGAATGTGAGCAAATTTATAAATTAATTGAAGATCATGTAGAGGAAATCGTTGCGATTGGTGAAGTGGGCTTGCCATATTATTTAAGGAAAGAAGATGAAAATATTGCTATTGATCCATACATAGCGGTGTTAAAAAAGTTTGTGGAACTAGCTAGTAAATACGATTTACCAATTATATTGCATGCGGTTTATGAAGATACTGACACTGTATGTGGTTTACTTGAAGAATATAAAGTTTCGCGTGCACACTTTCATTGGTTTAAAGGAAGTGAAGAGACAATGAAACGGATGATGAGGAACGGTTATTATATTTCTATCACACCGGATGTTTTACATAAGGAGAAAATTAGAAAAATAGTTTCGTATTATCCGCTTGAATATATGATGGTAGAAACAGATGGGCCGTGGGAATTTCAGAAGGATGTGATGACACATCCTTATATGATAAAAGATGTATTACAAGAAATTAGTATAATAAAAAAAATATCAGTAGAGAAAGTTACTGAGCAAATATATGCGAATACGGTGCGATTTTATAAAGTTAGTGAGTCATAAAAAAACACCAAGCATCTCGCTTGGTGTTTTTTTTATGACTCTAATTTTTTCGCACGTCTTAATAATAAAAGAAAGACAATTATAATGAACCCAATTATAAGGAAGAACCCATATTGTTTTATATAATCAATTATGTCATTCGCACTTGTTGGTTTTTCAACGTGAATGCCTTCTTTATTAGTAGTAATATGAATATCTTTCATTTTTACTTCATTTATGTCTTTTTGTAAATCAATCCACTCTATGTTTGGAATACTTTCTAGTTCTTTTAATACTTCTTTTAATGGTTCAACGCCCAAGTAAGGATGATAAAATGCACCGATAATTCCATCATATAGTTTAGTGATAGATAAAGCACGTTCTTTCATTTTTGCTATAGCTTGTGGCTTACCTTCTTCAATAAAGCCAACAGTTTCAGGAATTAATTTCATCCCATGCAAAAATGACGGTGTACTTATATAAGCTGGTGAGTGCATTGATTTCCAAGTTGTATCGTTTAGTTGTATTTGTCCTACATAAGTTGAAAAATATTGTGATAGTATTTCATATCCTTTTTGAGACATTGTATAGTGCGGAGCTTCAAAGGCAACTGGATATAATTTAGCTTCTACAAGCTCTGTAATCCCTTTTTCAATATGATCTTTAATATATTTTTCTTCGAAGGCTTTCCCGTTTTTTACGTATTTATTATAGTCTTCTGTAGACTGAAAATCTTTTTTTGTTTTTGATTTTTCATGGTTTGGTTGGCGAATTGGTTGATCTGTTTTTACATCCCAAAATTCAAAACCTTCGCCAGTTTCACTATCATAAAACTGATGTGTGTAACCATGCATAACGATAGAGCCACCATTATCTTGCATAAAGTGTAAAACATCGATTAATTCAGAGTTATCCTTTAAATGTACTGTTTTTCCTGTGTCTGGATCTTTGTAAACAGGGATAACGGTAATCATATAAGGGAGCTTTTTCTCTTTTAGTAATTCAGCGATTTCTTTTAATTGCTTTACATCTACAGCTGGATGAACGTCTTCAAGACGTAAATAAGCTGAAGTTTTATTTGTTTCAGGTTTTTGTCCGAAATAAGAAAATAACATTTCACCGACGTAATGAGACATCCAATCGAAAAGGTTTGGAGTTGCAACATAATATGATGTTCCTTGGTGAACGATTAACGGATGGTTTCCATCGGCACTCAAGGCATAAGCAAGAGTTGTTCCTTTTGCTTCAATTTTCTTCATTAAGCGTTCTTCTTGTAATTCATTTTTAAATTTGTGTGTCGGATATTCTATAGTATGAGTTCGTATATCAGTTTCATCCGAGGTAATGAACGAAAAACGATTAGATAATTGCTCAACATTTTGACCTAAAACTAATACTGGACCTGAGAAGCTTTCCAGAAATTGTTTTACTTCAGTAGAAAGATCTTCTTTTTTCTCTCCGATATAAACGATATGTGTATAAGAAGATGAGTTAGTAATTTGATTTATCTCTTTTAAACTTTTCACTGTTATATCTTTTGTAAAGTGCCCTAACTGAGTATTAAGGATGTGTACATTGTTTGTAACTGTATTATTTTCTGTACTATATAAAATAAGTACCTTTGGTTTTGATGATGTTTGTGCGGATGTGTGTACAGGTATGAGTAGTAAAATACTGAACAAGAGTATTAGGCATTTTTTCATTTTGTGTGCTCCTATTCTATATGTAGAATTCAATTTACAATTATATACAAGAAATAAGTTATAGTCCATGTAAGTTACATTTTTGCACGTATTTACCAACTGTTTTTTCACAAAATCGGTCTAAAGCATGATGATAATATGTATAGTAATTTGCTATGATTGAAAGGCAAGAGAATGATAGAGTGTTGGTAATTGTAAAAGAAAGGCTGAAAGGGGACAAATTTCAGCGGAGAAAGAGGTAGAGGTAGTGAAGAAATTCTTTGTAGGATTTTTAGTTGTTCTTGGAGTGTATTTATATTTCCAAGGAAAGTCTGAAGGAATGGGTAAGCTAATGAATGAGACAAGCTATGTTGATTCAGAAGAAGCAAAACAGATGAAACAAATCATTATAGAGGAAGCAAAGAAAGTAAACCTTCCGGAATGGATACCTCTTACAATTGCCGAACACGAAAGTAGGTTAAATCCAAGAAGTGTTGGAGATAACGGAACTTCATTCGGATTGTTTCAATTACACCGCGGTGGTGGGCTTGCGCCAGATCATTTAACTGATGAAGAGTTGAAAGATCCACGTACAAATGCGCAAATTGCAATGCCGCATTTAATGAAAGGTTATAAGCGCGGGGTGCAAAAAGGTTTGACTGATTTTGCATTACTGAAATATATAGCGAATACATCTGGATGGCCAGGGAATTTAGGACCAGAGTGGACGGATAACAATATGAAGTATAACATCGGATTAGAGGATGTATACTATCGAAATAAAGGTGTAATCAAAGAGTAGGTTTTCTATACCTACTCTGTTTTTTTATGAATAATTTCATCCTTTTCTTTCGTGAAATACTGCGCTAGTTGTATTTTCACATCTTCTAGTTTTGTAGAAACTTGCGGTATTTTATATCCTACATACAACGGTGAAACGACAAACCTAGGAACAACTTTACAAATGATTTTCTTGTTTAAGTGATAGAAGAATAAGTTATAACTACTACATCCTTTATGGAAATCTGTCAGTATGTAACGTACAGTTTGCTGAATATAATTGGCCATTTCATCTATAAATGCAATATCTTCAATGATGATATTAAATTCAGTAAAGCCGATAATAGGACGCCCTGAAATGTTGAGTTCAATGCGTTCATTTTTTTGAACAATTACCCCTTGGAAATTTGCTTCCTCAATATTTTCAAGATAGTCTACATGTTTCATTCCGATAATTTGCATATGTGCATGATGCAAACTTCCGCCTGAAAATGGACCATGATTTTTGTATAAAATCACAGAAGTGAATTCTTCATTTTCCTGTAAGTTTAACCAATGGAGAATAGAGAAGCGAATTAGTTTTCTCATATGTTCTTCTGTATATGTTGCGATATGGTCTTCGCAATTATCTGTTTCGATTAGCACGGTTTGAAAGGTATCCTTTAATGTAGGGAATTTATTTTTTAACCAAATAATAGAGCCCTCAGTTGCTAAAATATCCGTTAAATTTTCTCTGTCACAAAAAGGACATGCAGCGCTTCTGTTCCGAATGCTTTCTGGTTTTTGTTTACCGATATCGTTTAAAAAATATAGTTGTTGTGTATCCATTTGTATATGCCCCTTTAAAATATATGTAAAAATCCCGCTTAATACATTCGGGAAAAGGAGAAGGAAATCCTTTAAAGGGAATAGGGAAAAATAAAAGACAAGATATCCTCATTGCAATAGGGTACCTTGTCTTTTATTTTTTCTTTAATAGTGTGTATGGATAATATAGAGCATTTTCATTTTGTTTCTTTTTTCTATTTTTTATTGTGTATAAGGCAATTGCTGTACTTGCGATTACAATAATGGCTTTCTTCATATTCATATACCCCTTTTTATTGTTGGTTTAATTCTTGGCTAACTGCTTTCGCATCAACTAAAGCATGTAAGATCATTTTTACCATGTTCATCATAGTTCTTTCCTCCCTTTTATAGTTCGTTTAGTTCTTTTACAACTGCTTGTCCGTTCACTAATACCTCAAAGATTGCTTTTACGATTTCTTTCATCATGATTGTTTCCTCCTTGTTTTTGTCTCTCTTGTTTATATCTTTATTGTATAGGGAGGCATCTTTTCGTACTATCGCTTTCCATTACGTGAACATAACAGTTTTGTAAGATTTGATGTCACTTATTGAAATGTTTAGTCTATCTTCATTATTTTCAGAAAAATGACTATTCAAACATAAATCGGGGAAGTATAATAAAGAAGTAAGTATTAAATTCCGTACGAAAGGAGTGAATGAGATGAAATGTTCTTTAGCTACGCGCGCAAAATTTTTAGATTATATCTATATTTGTCGTGCGATTTTTCATGATGCAGTTGTTAACGGGATACGTATGCCCTTTTTTAACAATTGCATAGTAGCTATTGAACGATAGAAGTCTCTTCACCCATTTTTGATAAACGTGTGAAAAGGGAGCTATTTGGCTTCCTTTTTCTATGACAAAAACCATGGGGAATGTTTCTTTCCCATGGTTTTTTATATTGAAAGGAGTACGGAAAATGACAATTTGTAGTGTAAATAATGTAAAGAAATCTTTTGGTGGAAACATCATATTTGAAAATATATCGCTTGAAATAAAGAATGGAGAACGTATTGGATTAGTTGGTCGTAACGGTAGTGGGAAGACAACTATCTTTCAGCTTTTAACAGGAATTGAGGGTTTGGATGCAGGGGCTATTCATGTGAAGAAAGGTACGCGCATTGGTCATGTAGCACAAATTCCAAAATTTAATAATGAAATGAATGTATATGATGTATTAAGCTCCGCTTTTAAAAAGGAAAAAGAGTTGGAGATAGAAATGCATGCTTTAGAAAAAAATATGGCGGAAGAACAGGAATCATCTGCTTTACAAAAATTGATGGAGAGATACGGAGTAATTCAAGAAAGGTACGCGTTTCTCGGTGGTTATGAAATAGAAGCGAATATTATGAAGGTAGCAAATGGTCTACAGGTGACGGAACTATTTCCAAGATCATTTATGGAGTTAAGTGGTGGAGAACAAACAAAAGTAAGCCTTGCGTATATGCTATTGCAGAAACCAGATCTACTTTTGTTAGATGAACCAACAAATCATTTGGACTTATTTGCAGTCGAGTGGTTAGAGCAATTTCTAAAAGAATATACAGGAACAGTTATGGTCATTTCGCATGATCGCTATTTCCTTGATGAAGTTGTAACGAAAATTTTTGATTTAGAAGATGGAGAAATTCACGTATATCATACGAACTATTCACAGTTTGTTGAGGAAAAGGAAGAAAGGCTGCTTCAAGAATTTCAAGCGTATCAAGAACAGCAAAAGAAAATAAAGAAAATGAAAGAAGCAATTAAGCGTCTACGTGAATGGGCAAATCAAGCGAATCCGCCGAATGAAGGATTGCATAAGAGAGCCAGAAATATGGAACGTGCATTAGAGCGCATAGAGAAACTAAAGAGACCCATTTTGGATAGAAAACAGATGGGACTTCAGTTTGAAGGGCAAGAGAGAAGCGGGAAAGATGTTGTTGTAATGAAAGAAGTGAGTAAAGGATTTGATGAACGATCTTTATTCGAGAAAGTAAATTTGCATATTCGTTTTCAGGAGCGCGCAGCTATCGTTGGACGTAATGGTACAGGAAAGACTACGTTA
This sequence comes from Bacillus sp. SRB_8, assembly GCF_003264205.1. Lineage (NCBI taxonomy): Bacteria > Bacillati > Bacillota > Bacilli > Caryophanales > Bacillaceae > Bacillus > Bacillus sp. SRB_8. The sequence continues at coordinate 57,761 of NZ_NADT01000045.1, forward strand.
TTAAAACTATTACTAAAAGAAATGCAGCAAGATGCTGGAGAAATTCGGATTGGTAGTAGTGTGAAAATCGGTTATTTATCGCAACATGCGTACGAGAATATGAAGAACAATGTATTGGAAGCTTTCAGAGATTGCGTGGCTGTAACAGAGGGAGAAGCAAGACATATATTAGCTCGTTTCTTATTTTATGGTCCAGCTGTTTTTAAGAAAGTAACACAACTTAGCGGTGGAGAAAAAATGAGGTTAAGGCTCGCGCAACTTATGTATCAAGATGTTAACTTTCTTATTTTAGATGAACCGACGAATCATCTTGATATTGAATCAAGGGAAGTTTTAGAGGAGGCCCTTGAACAATATAATGGGACGATTTTAGCTGTTTCACATGATCGTTATTTCTTAAATAAATTGTTTGAAAAGACATATTGGATTGATGAGCACAAATTATTTGAGTTTGCAGGGAACTATGCATGGGCTCGTCAAAAGTGGGAAGAAAGAATTGAGAAACAAGTAGTAAAACAGAAGCAGCAACAGCAAGGGAATAAAGCGTTAGAAGTAATGCCTATAAAAAAGAAGAAGTCTAGGGATTTAGAGGCAGTTGAAAATGAGTTAATGCATATAGAAGAAGATATATATGCACTCGAATGTAAAATGGAAAATGTAGTTGATGTTGAAATGCTTGAACAATTATATGAAGAAAAAACGAAAAAAGAGTTTTTTCGAGCGGAGTTATATAATGAGTTAGAGAATATTGTGGAGTAAAAAGTAGAAAGCTAATTCCTTTCAGTTTTGCTGAAGGGATTAGCTTTCTTTTTTATCCCGCTATTTGCGGGGCAGTAAGACTCCCACCTCAAAATTAGGTTGGAGCCCTGCTGCCCGTAAACGCCCGATTGGTGAGGGTTAATAATCGGTGGGGGATGAACAAAACCCCCACTGATTAAAGTTTAACTTTATAATAATATTTTACGTAAGGGATAAATAAAAAATGTGTTTCACGTGAAACAGTAATTTTGATAAATTTATGTTACGCAATTTTCATCCAGCAAAAATTCCATATCGAAATTGAAGAACTGGTAAAGAGAAAAATAAATGTTATCAAAAGCTTTTTCAATAATAGTAATTAAAGAAGTGTAGGCTAATTATTTCCCGAGACATAAGTATGCGTGATAGAGACTCATGGTTGAAAGTAAAAAAAGAAAGCAGAGTTACAGCTTTACGCGCTGAACTCTGCTTTCTTTTTGTGTGGTATCTTCCCTCGTTGAAATTATAATAGCGATCCCGAGCATAATAAAAAAAGCTAAAAAGAGGACGAACTTTGGGAAGAAAGGGAACAGTAATAACGCCCCGACTATTATGATTGTTAATAATACATAGTGCAGGACATATTGGAATAGGTTGTCCATATTTTCGCCCCCTTCTTGGTAGTTAATTGTTATTATTCTATGCTGGGCTATTAGATAATAGAATGAATTTTTTACTAAGTTTGCCTAAATTAAAGATTGATAAATAATTTTGAAAAAACTCTCAAAATATTTATATAGAAATAATTGACAAAATATACTGAAAGATATAAGCTAATAACCATAAAGTCTACCGGAAAGGTCGGAATAAGATTGTTACCCCTCAAAAACATCTATTTTTTTTACGATTAAAACCGACTTTTCCGATTGGCTATAAATGTTGCTGTGGGAGGCATACATTAGTCAAGCAGTTCATAAGGTGTAATTATTAAAAAAAAGTTAGGGTGGGGACAATGAAGAAAAAGACAAAAAAATGGGCTGGTGTATTTTCGGTATTACTGAGTAGTTCGCTTGTGTTATCTGCTTGTGGGGGACAGGAGGATACGGCTTCTACAGAACCAGTGCAAAAACAGGATTTAAAAGACTCTAAGATTGAAACAATTCCAGCTACAGATAAGAAGAAAAGTCCAGAAAAAGCAAATCAGCGGAAGGACACTTTTATCACGGCTATTTCTAAGCCAGGAGGCGTTTTCTTACCATATTTCCAAGAGAATGGTTGGGATGGAAACGTAACGTCTGTTATTTTTGCATCATTAGTAACAACAGACAAACAAGGTAAACCTGCTCTAGACCTTGCAGAAAAATGGGATATTTCTGCTGATCAGTTAACATATACATTCCATTTACGTAAAGATTTAAAGTTTAGTGATGGTTCCCCTTTAACAGCGGATGACGTAGCATTCACATTAACACTACTCCATGATAAAGCATATGAAGGTGGGGTGGATATTGCTCAGTATGCCATTAAAGGTGGGAAAGAATATAAAGAAGGAAAAGCAACTTCTATTGAAGGGATTCAAGTTGTTAATCCACAAACAATTAAAATTGTAACTGAAAAAGTTAATTCTCAGGCATTAACTGCTTTAGGTGGGTCAGTGTTATCAAAAGCTTATTATGGAAAAGATTATAAACAAAATACAAGTTTAGACTATTTAAAAGCATTATATGGGCAACCAATTGCTGCGGGACCATATAAATTTGAGAAATATGTTCCAGGTCAAGAAGTTCGCTTTGTTGCCAATGAACATTATTATGCAGGAAAACCGAAAATCAAAAACTTTATTTACAAAATAACATCAGGCGATACTGGATTCCAATTATTCCAAACAGGTGAACTGGATTATAGTGGATTTAGAGCAAATCCTGAAAATATAGAACAATTAAAAGGATTAGGTTTTGCGAATATTAATCTCGAGTCTTCTAGTGATATCGCTTATATTTATGTGAATAATAAGAAGCCATATTTGAAAGATAAGAAAGTCCGCCAAGCACTTACTTATGGGTTAGATCGTAAGAAGTATGTTGATACAGCTTTACAAGGATATGGTTCTGTTGCTAACGTACCAATTGCTCCAGTTTCGTGGGCATATACGGAAGAAGGAATTAATAAATATCCATACGACGTAGAAAAGGCTAAAAAATTATTGGATGAAGCTGGTTGGAAAGTAGGTTCTGACGGGGTTCGTGAAAAAGATGGTCAAAAATTAAAATTAACATACTACGCATCAAATACAGGAAAAACAAATGATATCTTTATTCCAATTGCAAAAGAAAGCTACAAAGCAATCGGTGTTGAAATAAATCCAGAGCTAATGGACTTTAATACGATGCTTTCAAAAGTGGGAAAAGGTGACTATGATTTAGCAGCGGTTTCAACACCAGGAATTAGTGATCCAAGTGAAGTGGTAAGTGACTACTTATCAACTAACCCAAAAAGTGATACAGGTTATAGTAATCCGAAAGTTGATGAATTAATTGTAAAAGGCATAGAGACGACAGATATTGAAAAACGTAAAGCAGTTTATAAAGAACTGTATAAAGAGTTAAGCGATGATCCACCGGTTATTTTACTAAACTATCGTAAACTACTTTACGCTCACAATGCACGTATACAAGGCATCAATCCAGAAAAATATGATGGTATTAGTTCTAACTTACCAGTGCTATCAGTTGAAAAATAAAGATTAACTGAAATAATAGAAGACATTTTTTCATACAGCAAGGAATAAACGCTGCTTTGAAAAAATGTTCTTCTATTTTTAAGTAAATAGGATTGGGGAGACAAAAGGTGAAAACATACATCATTCGTAGGTTTCTACAAATGATTCCTACATTGTTTGGTACGTCCATTATTATCTTTTTCTTATTTGCACTCTTGCCAGGTGATTATATTGATTCAAATCCAAAGTTAACACCAGAGAGAGCTCAAGAATTAAGGGAACTGTATGGTTTAAATAAGCCGATTATTGAAAGATACTTTCACTGGCTAGGTAACGCATTGCACGGTGATTTTGGTTTCTCATTACAATATCAAGAACCAGTAACATCATTACTTAATAAGTTCATTTGGAATACATTTATTGTTGCAGTTGCAGCTTTATTTTTCACTTGGATTATTGCTCTTATAATTGGTGTTGTTTCAGCGACAAAACAGCATTCATGGTTTGATAGACTTGTAACAATTGGTGTTTTTGCTGCAATGTCATTCCCATCATTTTTTATAGGATTGTTCTTAATTAAATTATTGGCAGTTGATTTAAATTTATTACCAATTGGCGGCATGATTGATATTGGAAGTAATTCGACAGGTATCACATACATATTGGAAGTACTACGTCATATGATTCTGCCTGTATTTATTTTAACGCTTCTCGGTGTAGGGTCATTAACACGATATTTTAGAACAGGTATGTTGGATGTTGTAAGACAAGACTATATTCGTACTGCACGTGCAAAAGGGTTGAAAGAAAGAAAAGTTATTTATAGGCATGCATTGAAAAATGCAATTTTACCAGCGATTACTTTACTTGCGTTTGAATTACCAGGCTTATTTTCTGGCGCAATTATTATTGAACAAATCTTTAACTGGCCAGGGATTGGAAGTATTCAATTAGAAGCATTGAACTTTCGTGATTATACAGTATTAATGGCATTTACGATGTTTCTTTCTTGTTTAACAATTATGGCGAACTTTTTTGCAGATATTGTATATGGGCTTGTTGATCCACGAATTCGACTGAAGTAAGGGGGGAAGATATGGAGACTATTACAACAATAAAGAAAAAGAAAGAACCGAAAAAAAGAAACGAATCATCACCATGGCGTCAAGCCTATAAAAAAATAAAGCAAAATAAGATGGCATTGTTTGGTTTATACGTTTTAATATTTATGTTTTTATTTAGTTTCATTGGTCCAATCTTTTCACCATATGCTTCGGGGACAGTACAAGTAACGCAAATTAATAAACCACCTAACCTTTCACATTGGCTCGGAACAGACCAATTAGGACGAGACATTTTAACTAGGCTTATGCAAGCAGGACGTATTTCATTAACAATCGGTTTAGCATCGATGTTACTATCTGTTATACTCGGTGCTTTGTTAGGAGCCATTGCTGGTTTTTATCGTGGCATTGTAGACCATCTAATTATGCGTATTGCAGATGTGTTAATGTCCATTCCAGGATTACCGTTGCTTATTATAATGGGGGCAATTTTATCAGAATGGAAACTACCATCAGAATACCGGTTATATGTCGTAATGATTATTTTAAGTTTAGTAGGATGGCCAGGACTTGCTCGTCTTGTGCGAGGGCAGATTTTAACGCTGCGGGAGCAAGCATTTATGCAGGCAGCGGACGTATTGGGATTAAAAGATTCTCGTAAAATTCTCCATCATTTAATTCCAAACGTTTTTCCGATATTAATTGTTGTAGCGACATTAGGTGTGGCAGGATCTATTTTAAGTGAATCTGCACTAAGCTACCTAGGTCTTGGTGTTGTCCCGCCTACACCATCGTGGGGAAATATGATTAGCGCAGCAAACTCATTAATCGATTTCCAAAAGCGTCCGTGGTTATGGATACCACCTGGTTTTGCAATCTTTATAACAGTTGTATCAATTAATTTACTTGGCGATGCACTTCGTGATGCATTAGACCCAAAGATGAAGCGGTAGGTGAGAAAGCATGAGTAGGGCAGTAGTAGAGCTAAAGGATTTACAAACACACTTTCAGACGGAAGAAGGTACAGTAAAGGCCGTCAATCATGTTAGCTTTTCAGTTCGAGAAGGTGAAACAGTTTGTGTAGTAGGCGAATCAGGTTGCGGGAAAAGTGTAACGGCTTTATCTATTATGGGACTTATTGCTGAATCTGGCGGCATCGTTGGTGGCGATATTCTTTATGAAGGAAAAAGTCTTTTAGGAATGAAAGAGAAAGAACTTCGTAGTTTAAGAGGAAATGATATCGCGATGATTTTCCAGGAACCGATGACATCACTTAATCCGGTCTTTACTGTTGGAGAGCAAATTGTTGAGACGTTAAGAGAGCATGAACTACTTAGCAAAAACGAAGCATACAAAAAAGCAATTGAATTAATTCGTAAAGTTGGTATTGCTCGTGCTGATGAAATTGTCCATTCTTATCCGCACGAATTAAGCGGTGGCATGTTACAACGTATTATGATTGCTATTGCACTTAGTTGTAATCCAAAGTTATTAATTGCAGATGAACCGACAACAGCTCTGGACGTTACGATTCAAGCGCAAATATTAGATTTACTAAGGCAAGTAAAAGAGGAATTTAAAACATCGATTTTATTAATTACACATGATCTAGGTGTTGTAGCAGAAATGGCCGATTATGTTGTCGTTATGTATGGTGGAAAAGTTATTGAAGAGGCACCGGTACTAGAGATATTTCAAAATCCGAAACATCCATATACGCAAGGGTTGCTAAAATCAAAACCAGTAATGGGGAAACGAACAGATAAACTTTATTCTATTCCAGGGCAAGTTCCAAATTTAGTTGGCTTAGATGAGTTTTGCTACTTTAGTGGTCGCTGTGAACATTGCATGGAAATATGCAAAAATGAAGCGCCAAATCTTAATGTGCATGACGAGGATCATAAAGTAGCTTGTTGGTTATATGAGGAGCGTGCTGGGCAATGAGTGAACCATTATTAGAAGTGAAGAACTTAAAAACGTATTTTCCGATTAAGGGCGGCGTATTTAGTAGAACGATTGGACATGTGAAAGCGGTAGATGGGGTAAGCTTTACAATTGATAAAGGAGAAGTGTTTGGCCTTGTAGGAGAGTCTGGAAGTGGGAAAACGACGATAGGAAAAACAATTCTCCGTCTCGTTCAAAAAACAGAAGGCGAAGTGAAATTTAAAGGTCAAGATGTTCATGCTTTATCAAAAGAAGAGCTGAGAAAGCATCGTCCTAATATGCAGCTCGTCTTTCAAGATCCATTTAGCTCATTAAATCCAAGAATGAGAATTGGAGAAGCGCTTGGTGAGCCAATGTTGGCTCACGGACTAGCGACGAAAGAAAATGTCCGTGCAAAGGTGATAGAAGTATTGGAGTTATGTGGTTTAGCGCCGTATCATATTGACCGGTACCCTCATGAGTTTTCCGGTGGGCAACGTCAACGTATCGTTATTGCAAGGGCGATGGTATTAGATCCAGAATTTATTGTAGCTGATGAGCCTGTTGCGGCATTAGATGTATCTATTCAAGCGCAAATCATTAATTTGTTTAGTGAATTACAGGAGAAAAAGGGATTATCCTATTTATTCATTTCACATGATTTAAGTGTTGTGGAGCACTTATGTACGAAAATTGGAATTATGTATTTAGGAACTATTGTGGAAACAGCACCACGTGATGAGTTATTTGCGAATCCGCTTCATCCATATACAAAAGCATTGTTATCAGCAGTGCCAATACCGGATCCAACGGTTAAGCGAGAACGGATTATTCTAGAAGGGGATATTCCAAGTCCTGCAAATCCACCATCAGGTTGCCGTTTTCATACACGTTGCCCCTTTGCTACAGATATTTGTAAAACGAATGTACCAGAATTTCGTAATGTGGGTGAAGATCATTTTGTTGCTTGTCATCATGTGTAAAAGAAAAGGACTCTTTCAAAATATGAAAGAGTCCTTTTTTTACCCCGCCTCTGATTAAAGTTGAACTTTATTTACTAGATGAAGTTTGTTTTAATACAAATTGCTCAATTGCATGAGCAACACCGTTTTCATTATTTGTTAATGTAACAACGTCACATAATTTTTTTACGTCTTCTTCAGCATTTCCCATTGCAACTGATAAGCCAGCTACTTGTAACATTGGCACATCATTAAAGTTATCGCCGATTGCAACAGTATCTTCAATTGGTATATTGAAATAAGCTGCCATTTCTTGCAAACCATTGCCTTTATGGCCATGCTTATCCATAATTTCTACATTAGTAGGAGCTGATGCCGTAACTGAAATGTCCGTATCTTCTTGTAAAGTTTGTAATAGCTGTGAACGATGAGCAGCATTAAATGTTAAAATGAAGAATTTAGATATTTCTAATTCTGGATTATTTACGACATCTTCGATTTTTTGGAAATCAGTAATTAAGTTTGATTTCTTTTGTTTTTCTGTAATTCTTTCAAGTTCCTCAAGTGTAACATCTAGTGTATGTTTATTTTCTTCGAATGCCTGCATAACTTGATCTTGCCATGTATAAGGAGAGTAAACCCCTTTATTTGTGTACAACTTATATGGAAAACCTTCAGATTCTAGTAATTTTGCAAGCTTGTATACTTTATCATTTTGTAAACAACGCGAGTTAATTACTTTTCCGTCCACATAAACAATTGCCCCATTGCTTGCTCCAACTGGAAGAGATAGTTTATATTCTTCCAATAATTTCAAAGCATCCTCTTTCGCGCGGCCAGAACAAATCATTACAATATGACCAGCCTCTTTTGCGGTTTGGATAGCTTGTAAGTTCTCTTTGGAGATTTCAAGATTAGATGATAGTAGTGTACCATCCATATCTAGTGCGATTAATTTCAAAATGACCACCTCTTTGTTTCCATTATACATAGTTATATAGAGGAAACATATAAACTTATCTTGGAAAGATAGTATTTTATCCCGCATTAATTTCTAGTAAAAGTGCGATTGGTGAGGGGAATAATTAGTAGGGAATGGAACTCTCGTTGATTAAAGTTTCACTTTGGTTTTTAACAAAATAGAGACGAATAATATTATATTTCGCTTTATGACCTTAATGTTACACTAGTGTTACAAATATGATTGTAGTAGAAAACGCATTAAAACAAGGTTTTTGAGTGTTTATTTAAAAAAACGTAAAAAAAGTGTAATAAAATTTACGTAATTATATTGCAACGTAATAATAGTTATGTTACATTAGTGTTACAAACGTTACGTAATTAATTTCAATGTAACGTTAACATGAAAACTATGAACTAATCATTTCTTAGTAATTACATATAGATAACTTATAAAAAAGGAGAATGAATGATATGAACAACGAGCAAGTATTAAACGTAACAAAAGGTGACTTCTTAGGATCAGCAAGCGGAGCAGTAGTATTAACAGCATTAATCGTATTTCTATCAAGCGTATTAGTATAATAGAAGTTTTGTAACAAAAGATAAATGAAAGGAGAATGAAAGATATGAAAGAGCAAGTATTACAAGTAACAAAAGGTGACTTCGTAGGATCAGCAAGTGGAGCGGTAGTATTAACAGCATTAATCGTATTTCTATCAAGCGTATTAGTATAATAGAAGTTTTGTAACAAAAGATAAATGAAGGGAGAATGAAAGATATGAAAGAGCAAGTATTACAAGTAACAAAAGGTGACTTCGTAGGATCAGCAAGTGGAGCGGTAGTATTAACAGCATTAATCGTATTTCTATCAAGTGTATTAGTATAATAGAAATTTTGTAACAAAAGATAAATGAAGGGAGAATGAAAGATATGAAAGAGCAAGTATTACAAGTAACAAAAGGTGATTTCTTAGGATCAGCAAGCGGAGCAGTAGTATTAACAGCATTAATCGTATTTCTATCAAGCGTATTAGTATAATAAAAGTTTTAAATTGTACGAAATGAAAGGAGAATGAGGAATATGAACAGTGAACAAGTGTTACAAGTAACAAAAACAGATTTATTAGGATCATTAGGCGGAGCGGTAATATTAACATCATTTATTCTATTCCTTGCAAATATATTAGTATGAAAAATATAAATACAATCATTCAAAAAAAATAAAGACTCTAACGTATTAGTAAGTAGTTAATATGTTGGAGTCTTTTTTGTTTTCCTCTCATATATACCTTCAAGTATTAATATTTTCCCCTTACTTTAAAGAGAAAAAAGTCGAATTTTATATGTAAGAAAAAAAGAGGAATTTGACAGAAAAGATAGAAAATTTTAAAGGTCGGAAATTGTTAGCTTGCTAACTAATTTCTATTAATTGATGTTGGAAGCGTTTTCGGTTGGTTTTAAGTATGGACTATTTAATCTATTTACAGGGGGATGAAGATATTATGAAACAAAAATCTATGGATACGCTAGCTGCACAAATGGAGGACTTTTTTCCGGTACGTGATGTAGATCATTTGGAATTTTACGTAGGGAATGCAAAGCAATCAAGTTATTATCTTGCGAGAGCGTTTGGATTCAAAATTGTTGCTTATTCTGGATTAGAAACAGGAAACCGTGAAAAGGTATCTTATGTTCTTGTGCAAAAAAATATGCGTTTTGTTGTGTCTGGAGCTTTAAGTAGCGATAGCCGTATTGCAGAGTTTGTAAAGACTCATGGTGATGGAGTGAAAGATGTAGCTTTACTTGTTGATGACGTTGATAAAGCATACTCTGAAGCTGTAAAACGTGGCGCTGTTGCGATTGCTCCTCCTGAAGAGTTAACAGATGAGGACGGTACCTTGAAGAAAGCGGTTATTGGTACGTATGGTGATACAATTCATACGCTTGTAGAGCGTAAAAATTATAAAGGAACATTCATGCCAGGATTTCAAAAGGTAGAGTTCAATATTCCATTTGAAGAATCCGGTTTAATTGCTGTAGACCATGTCGTTGGTAACGTTGAGAAAATGGAAGAATGGGTTAGTTATTATGAGAACGTCATGGGATTTAAACAAATGATTCACTTTGATGATGACGATATTAGCACAGAGTATTCGGCATTAATGTCAAAAGTTATGACGAATGGAAGCCGTATTAAGTTTCCAATTAATGAACCAGCAGACGGAAAAAGAAAGTCACAAATTCAAGAATATCTAGAGTTCTATAACGGAGCGGGTGTACAGCATCTTGCTTTATTAACAAGTGACATTGTAAAAACAATTGAAGTGCTTCGTGCGAATGGCGTGGAGTTTTTAGATACGCCAGATACGTATTACGATGAGTTAACTGCACGTGTTGGGAAAATTGATGAAGAAATTGATAGATTAAAAGAATTGAAGATTCTAGTAGACCGTGACGAAGAAGGTTATTTATTACAAATCTTTACGAAACCAATTGTAGATCGTCCAACTCTATTTATTGAAATCATCCAACGTAAAGGTTCTCGTGGATTTGGCGAAGGGAACTTTAAAGCTTTATTCGAATCAATTGAAAGAGAACAAGAGCGTCGCGGAAATTTATAAAATTTGTATCCACCAGCAAGAGTTCCTTTGTTGGTGGAAATTTCATTTTCATAGGGAGGAATCACGATGAAATTTGTTACATTTCGTCTCCCATCGAAAGAAATGCGAGCTGGATGGCTTGAAGGTGACAAAGTAATCGATATGAATCTTGCGAGTGATGGACAATTACCTTCTTCTATGTTCGCCTTTTTAGAGAAAGCAGATGAGTATGTAGAAGTATTGCGTAATATTAAGAATCCTGAAAAGGGTATATATTCCTTAGAGGAAGTTCAATTAGCAGCGGCAATTCCTAATCCGAGTAGCATTCGAGATTTTTATGCATTTGAGCAGCATGTAAAAACAGCTCGCGGGAGAAGAGGGCTAGATGTTGTACCTGAATGGTATGATATCCCGGTTTTTTATTTTACGAACCACCGTGCTGTTATTGGTCCAGATGATTTTGTTATTGGTCCGAAGAAGTCTAAAAAGCTTGATTATGAGTTAGAGATTGCTTGCGTAATTGGGAAAGAGGGACGAAACATTTCTCGTGAACAAGCAGAGGAATATATTTTTGGTTACTGCATTATGAACGACTGGAGTGCAAGGGATTTACAAGCAACAGAAATGAAAGTGGGACTCGGTCCAGCGAAAGGAAAAGATTTTGCAACTTCATTAGGAGCGTATCTCGTTACGAAAGAGGAATTAGACGTTTATCGTAACGGTGATCGTTATGATTTAGAGATGACTGCTCATGTAAATGGAAAGATATTATCAAAGGGAAACTTCCAAGATATTTACTATACATTTGCTGAAATGATTGAACGTGCTTCGGAAGACGTTACGTTATATCCAGGAGATGTGATTGGTTCTGGGACAGTAGGAACAGGATGTATTTTAGAACTTGGTACAGAAGAGTGGCTACAAGATGGAGATGTTGTAGAGCTGTCGATTACTGGTTTAGGTACGTTACGTAATACGGTCAAAAAAGACATGAAAGCAGGTGATGGGCATGTTTTATCGTCACATGGGGGAGCTACCTCATAAACGACATGTACAATTTCGTAAAAAAGATGGATCGCTTTATCGTGAGCAGGTAATGGGGACAAAAGGTTTCTCTGGTACCCAGTCTATTTTGTATCATCATTATATGCCAACAGAAGTAGGGCACGCGGCATTATCGCATTCTTGTCAGTTACAGTATGAAGAGGATGCCCTTCTTGCTCATCGCCACTTCCGTACGAAAGAAAATAAAAAAACTGGTGATGCAGTAAGCGGAAGAAACTTTATGCTTGGGAATGAGGATTTATTAATTGGAGTAGTGAGTCCAACAGAAAAAATGGATTATTTTTACCGTAATGGTGATGGCGATGAAATGTTATTTGTTCATTATGGAACAGGAAAAATTGAAACGATGTTTGGAACGATTCACTATAGAAAAGGTGATTATGTAACAATTCCAATTGGAACGATTTATCGTGTTATTCCAGATGAGGGAGAGACTAAGTTTCTTGTTGTAGAGGCAAATAGCCAAATTACAACACCAAGTCGCTATCGCAATGAATATGGGCAATTGTTAGAACATAGTCCGTTTTGTGAAAGAGATATGCGTGGACCGGAGAAATTGGAGACATATGATGAAAAAGGTGAGTTTGTCGTAATGACAAAGTCGAGAGGTTATATGCACAAGCATGTGTTAGGGCACCATCCGTTAGATGTTGTTGGGTGGGATGGGTATTTATATCCGTGGGTCTTTAATGTGGAGGATTTTGAACCAATTACAGGTCGTATTCATCAGCCACCACCAGTACATCAAACATTCGAAGGGCATAATTTCGTCATTTGCTCTTTCGTACCGCGTTTATACGATTATCATCCAGAATCTATTCCGGCACCATATTATCATAGTAATGTGAATAGTGATGAGGTACTGTACTATGTAGAAGGTAATTTTATGAGCCGAAAAGGTGTAGAAGAAGGTTCTATTACGCTTCATCCAAGCGGGATCCCGCATGGGCCACATCCAGGGAAAACAGAAGCGAGTATAGGGAAGAAAGAGACACTTGAACTGGCTGTTATGATAGATACATTCCGTCCGCTTCGTATTGTAAAACAAGCACATGAGACGGAAGATGAAAAATATATGTATAGCTGGATTGAAGAGGGTTCATATACTGTGAAATAAGTAAAAAGAGGCATGCTCACTACGGGAGCATGCCTCTTTTATGGAATCGACATGTATAATAATACCAAAAAAAGTTATGAAAATATATATAGATATGATTGTCTGAATCTTTTTATCGAAAGGATGATAAGAGTATAGTATGTATCTCGATAGTTTTCTGTTTATTTCGACAAAAGTATTGACTAAAAAACATGCCGTGGGTAAAATGAAAAAGTAAATTAAATTTTCAGAAAACTAAAATCATGGAGGAGCACAGTATGAAGCAAATTTTTCAAAAGAAGCCGATTTCAACGTTACTGCAAGAAAGTAAACAAAAGACATTATCGAGAACGTTAGGGGCACTTGATTTAACAATGCTTGGAATCGGAGCAATTGTTGGAACTGGTATTTTTGTTCTTACTGGCGTTGTAGCAGCGAAACATTCTGGACCAGCTATTATATTATCATTTGCTATAGCTGCATTAGCTTGTGCCTTTGCTGCATTTTGTTACGCTGAATTTGCTTCTTCAGTTCCTGTCTCAGGGAGTGTTTACACGTACACGTATGCGACGATGGGAGAAGTATTTGCATTCTTAATTGGATGGGATTTAATGCTCGAGTATTTATTAGCCACATCTGCTGTAGCCAATGGATGGTCAGCGTATTTGCAATCGTTATTAAAGGGATTTGGGATTCATATTCCCACCATTCTCTCCTCGGCCCCTGGTACTGGAAAGGGTGGAATAATTGATTTACCTGCAGTTCTAATTATTCTAGTTATGACGGTTCTTTTATCTAGAGGTGTTCGTGAAAGTGCACGTGTAAATAATATAATGGTATTTATTAAACTAGCAGTTGTTCTCATTTTTATCTTCGCCGGATTTAATTATGTAAAACCTGAAAATTGGACACCTTTTATGCCATTTGGGTTAGATGGTGTAATGGCTGGAGCAGCTACAGTTTTCTTCGCATTCATTGGATTTGATGCTGTATCAACAGCCGCAGAAGAAGTGAAGCGCCCACAACGCGATTTGCCGATTGGAATTATTGCATCGTTACTAGTTTGTACGGTTCTTTACATTGTTGTTTCACTTATTTTGACAGGGATTGTTCCATACGGTCAGTTGAATATATCAGATCCAGTTGCTTTCGCACTTCAATTTATTGGACAAGATAGTTTGGCGGGAGTGATATCAGTAGGAGCAATTACAGGAATTACAACTGTAATGCTAGTTATGATGTATGGGCAAGTTCGTGTTTCATATGCAATGAGCAGAGATGGATTGTTACCGAAGCGTCTTGCTAAAGTTCATCCGAAATTTAAAACACCATTTTTAAATACATGGACAACAGGTATTATTGCAGCACTTATTTCAGGATTAATAGATTTAAATGTTTTAGCACATCTTGTAAATATGGGAACTTTGTCAGCATTTGCACTTGTAGCTGTTGCTGTCATTGTGATGAGACGAACTCATCCTGATTTACCAAGGGCGTTTAAGGCGCCGCTCGTACCATTTTTACCGGCATTAACAGTTATCTTTTGCTTATATTTGATGCTTCAATTATCAGCGACAGCTTGGATTAGTTTTGGTGTTTGGATGGTTATCGGTATAGTAGTTTATTTCGCCTATAGTAGAAAGCGTAGTGTTTTAAATAATAGTAAAAAAGAAGAAGATGTAGCAAATTTATAAGTGGAAAAATCCATTCTAATTCTGTTAGGATGGATTTTTGTTTTGAAAATTTACATTTTTCTGAATGTATTATAAGATAATTGTTGGCGAACTAAAGGGGTGAAAATGTGAAAAATACATGGCGTGAGCTAAGAGAGATGGATCGTAACGTATGGATTCGATTTATCGGTGAGACTTTGAACGGAATTGCGATGATGATGTTAATGCCTTTTTTTGCACTATATTTAAAAGATAAGGTAGATTCTTTATTACAAGTTGGGATTATTATGGCGCTTTCTCCAATTGCTGCAAGCTTTGGCTCGCTTATAGGCGGAAGAATAGCTGATATATATGGAAGAAAGCCAATTATGATATTTTCAATGGCGAGTAATGCGTTATTAATGCTCGGTTTTTTATTTATCGAAGGATTTATTCCATACGCTATTTTATCTATTTTTTTAGGGTTAAGTAATTCTTTATTTCATCCAGCAGCATCAGCGATGGTTGCAGATGTGACGGCGCCAGAAAAAAGAACAG
Organism: Bacillus sp. SRB_8; assembly: GCF_003264205.1. Classification (NCBI taxonomy): domain Bacteria; kingdom Bacillati; phylum Bacillota; class Bacilli; order Caryophanales; family Bacillaceae; genus Bacillus; species Bacillus sp. SRB_8. The sequence continues at coordinate 73,100 of NZ_NADT01000045.1, forward strand.
AAGCATATGGTTTATTGCGAATGGGACACAATATTGGTGCTGCAATTGGACCGATAATGGGAGCATCAGTAGTTGTTTTATCAAAGAACCTCGTGTTTATTATTGCTTCATCCGCTATGTTGTTTTATGCGCTACTAGTGTTAGTACTTATTAAAGAAACAATGCCAAAAATTACGGATATGACGGAAAAAAGTAAAGAGCAGGAATCCGGAGCAGTTTGGAAAATTTTAATGAGAGATAAGGCGTTAATGATTTATTTGTTAGCGGGGATCATTATTTCTATGGGGTTTTCTCAAACAGAAGGCATGTTACCGCTTCACTTTGATAACGAAATGAAGGATATTTTTGGAGTCAACAATCCATACCCATATTTAATGGCATTAAATGGTCTATTAGTTGTTTTATTTCAATTTCAAATTTCAAAATGGGCGACAGATAAACCTGTTGGAAAGACGATGTTATACGGTGCGTGTTTGTTCGGAATTGGTTTGTTTTTTATAGGATGGTTACCGAAGTGGTTTGGAGAATATGATACAAATGCTACAATTATTTTAATGACGTTAATGTTTGTTTATGCCATATATACGTTAGGCGAGATGATTATGTCGCCTGTACAGATGACGTTTGTAGCGAATTTGGCGCCTGAGCATTTGAGAGGAACCTATATGGGGGCGGCGAGTTTGCAGTGGATTACAGGAAGTGCATTCGGTCCACTTCTTGGTGGTTTTTTATTGGATCGTTTGCTTGGTCACTACTTATTTACAATTTTAAGTGTAGGGTGTGTAGTTGCAGGCTTTGTATATGTTTCTTTAGATCGTCTTGTTGAGCAGAGGCAAAAAGATACGCCTACAAAACAGTCTTCTTAATAAAATGAAACTTTAATCAGTGTTTTTTCATTCTCCACAAATGGTAAGGTAATATAGATGACATACACACAAAGTGGATTTCTACATATTTTAGGTACATAACTAGATTAGATAGCAATTTTGCTCTAAAGTTTAATTTTGTTTAGGTGTGTAGAAATTAAAGGGAAAAAGTGTAGAAAACCAATAAGTGGTGTCTTTTAATTATTTGTGGAAGTTACATTTTATTTCAAATAGGAACTACCTATTTTTATAAAAAGTGCTAAAATAGAAAAATGAAAACAATTGGTTAGGGTGATTTCAGTGACAAAAATTAAATTAGGTTTATTATACGGTGGAAAATCAGCTGAGCATCAAGTTTCGTTACAAACGGCTCTTGCTGCTATTAAAGCATTAAATCAAGATAAATTCGAGATTCATCCAATTTATATTACAGAACAAGGCCAATGGATGCGTGGAGAGCGTATTGAAGGCGAAGTAACAAATGTTGAGGCATTACAAATGAGTGGGGAAGAGAATACAATTTCTCCTGTATCATTAAGTACAGAAATTATCCCAACGGCAACTTCTAAACAAGAAGATGCAATTGATGTTATTTTCCCATTATTACATGGACCGAATGGCGAAGATGGAACAGTACAAGGGTTATTAGAATTACTAAACATTCCATATGTAGGTAACGGTGTATTAGCATCATCTGCTGGTATGGATAAAGTTGTTATGAAAAATATCTTTGCAGAAGCTGGATTGAAACAAGCGAAATATGCATCTTTCATTCGGAGTGCATGGGAAAAAGATCGTGAAACAGCGTATGAAAAAGTAGAAGAAGTATTAGGATATCCTTGCTTCGTAAAACCAGCAAACCTTGGTTCAAGTGTTGGTATTAATAAGTGTAATGATCGTGAAGAGCTTGAGAATGCATTCGAAGAGGCATTCCAATTTGACCGTAAAATTATTGTAGAAGAAAATATTGTAGGTCGTGAAGTAGAAGTTGGTGTATTAGGTAATGATGAGCCGAAATGTTCAGTTGTAGGTGAAATTGTACCGAAAAAAGATTTTTATGATTACAAATCGAAATACATCGATGGTGATACAGCGTTAATTATTCCAGCTGAAATGACAGAAGAAGAGTCTAATGTAATTAAGCGAGATGCAATTATCGCATTCCAATCATTAGATGGTTCGGGCTTAACACGAGCTGATTTCTTCTTAACGAAAGATGGAGAAGTATATATTAACGAAGTAAACACAATGCCAGGATTCACGCCGTTTAGTATGTTCCCTCTATTATGGCAACATACAGGGTTACCGTATCCGGAATTAATTGAAGAGCTAATTCGCTTAGCGATTGAGCGTCACGAAGAAAAACAAAAAATTAAATATACAATCTAACAAAAAAGGAGGAAGCACTATTCGAAGGAATAGTGCTTCCTCTATGTAGGGAGTGTTTTCATGATAAATCGAACGTTAAAACAAGTAGAGCAGATGATAAATGGTACTGGATTAGCAGAGCGGTATGAGGGAATTACTATACAAGGAGTGTCTATTGATACGAGGAAAATTGAAAATGGAAATTTATATGTTCCAATTCAAGGTGAACGTTTCGATGGACATGCTTTTGTAGACAAAGCTGTTGAAAATGGGGCGATTGCTACATTATGGATGAAAGATGTAGAAAACCCACCTGAAAATCTTCCGGTTATTTTTGTAGAAGATACACTAGCAGCATTGCAAATGTTAGCGAAAAACTATCGTGATCAATTGGATGTAAAAGTTATTGGTGTAACGGGTAGTAATGGTAAAACATCTACGAAAGATATTGTAACAAGTATTCTTGCGACTAAATTTAAAGTTCAAAAAACAGAAGGTAATTTCAACAACCACATCGGTTTACCTCTTACTATTTTAAATTTAGAGGAAAATACAGAAGTAGCTGTATTAGAAATGGGCATGTCAAGCCGAGGAGAAATTGAATTTCTATCTAAGTTAGCTCGTCCTAATGCAGCTATTATCACGAACATTGGTGAGGCGCACTTAATGGATTTAGGCTCTCGTGAGGCGATTGCTGAAGCGAAGTTAGAAATTGTTACAGGTTTACAAAAGGGTGGCGTGTTCGTATATAATGGAGATGAGCCGCTATTAACGAATCGTGTTCCAGAAATGAATTTAGCAGCTGAAACAGTTACATTTGGTGATGCGAGAGCAAATGATTACTATCCAACTACTGTAACATTGCAGGCTACTGGGACACACTTTAAGATGAACAGGGATGAAACTTTGTCATTCTATTTGCCAGTACTAGGAAAGCATAATGTATATAATACGCTTGCTTCAATGGCAATTGCAAAACATTTTGGTGTAACGTGGGAAGAAATGAAACAAGGTTTAGTAACACTTCAAATGACAGGTATGCGTATGGAAATTGTAAAAACAGATAGTGGTTTAACAATTATCAATGATGCTTATAATGCTAGTCCAACAGCTATGGAAGCTGCGTTCCACCTAATGAATGGTTTAGATGGATTTGCTAAAAAAATTGTTGTGCTTGGTGATATGTTAGAACTTGGAAATCAAGAAGTGCAATTTCATTATGAAGTAGGTAAATTAATTGATCCAGCAAAAATTTCATATGTATTCACATATGGTAAATTAGGGGCTCAAATTGCTGAAGGTGCAAAAATTAATTTCCCTAAAGACCGTGTAAAAGCGTATGATAGTAAAGAAGAGTTAATAAAAGAGTTGCAAGCAGTAGTCGGTACGAAAGATGTTGTATTAGTAAAAGCATCTCGCGGCATGAAATTAGAAGAAGTAATTACGATGTTGAAATAATTGGTGTATATAAATAGGGATGATAGCCACGAAAATAGTGGAAACTTATAATAAGCGCTTACAGTAAACGATAAAAAAATAAAAGTAAAGAAAAAAGCTCTGAATATGAAATAAGGTAACAGTTGGGGTTTGCTTTTTACACCTACAAAACTTATAATTGATAAAGTGTAATAACGTTTAGAAGTATTTTCGTGAAGAATATACGCCCGGTTATATACGTAAGTATTCAGGAAAATGGCTTTTCCGCAAGTTCGGAAAACGCCTTTTTTTAAATGATAAGTATAGGATAGAAAAGGAGAAGTAACATTGACAACATTTCGAGAACTAGGATTAAGTGAGTCTTTACTACAATCTGTTGAAAGTATGGGCTTTGAAGAGGCTACGCCGATTCAAGCTGAAACAATTCCACATGCATTGCAAGGTAAGGATATTATTGGGCAAGCGCAAACAGGTACAGGGAAAACAGCAGCATTCGGATTACCACTATTAGATAAAGTGGATACAAATAAAGAAGCAGTTCAAGGTATTGTTATCGCGCCAACGCGTGAATTAGCAATTCAAGTTGGAGAAGAGCTATACAAAATTGGTAAACATAAACGTGTTCGTATTCTACCAATTTATGGTGGTCAAGATATTAACCGCCAAATTCGTGCTCTAAAAAAACACCCACACATTATTGTAGGTACGCCGGGTCGTATTTTAGATCATATCAACCGTAAAACACTTCGCTTACAAAACGTAGAGACTGTTGTTCTTGACGAAGCGGATGAAATGTTAAACATGGGCTTCATTGAAGATATTGAAGCGATTTTAACAGATGTGCCAGAAACACATCAAACATTATTATTCTCAGCGACAATGCCAGATCCAATCCGTCGTATTGCTGAGCGTTTCATGACTGAGCCTCAACACATTAAAGTAAAAGCAAAAGAAGTAACAATGCCAAACATTCAGCAGTTCTATTTAGAAGTGCAAGAAAAGAAAAAGTTTGACGTGTTAACACGCTTACTAGATATTCAATCTCCAGAGCTTGCAATCATATTCGGTCGTACAAAGCGTCGTGTTGATGAATTATCAGAAGCATTAAACTTACGTGGTTATGCAGCAGAAGGTATTCACGGTGACTTAACACAAGCGAAGCGTATGTCTGTATTACGTAAATTTAAAGAAGGTACTATTGAAGTTCTTGTTGCAACAGACGTTGCTGCACGTGGTCTTGATATTTCAGGCGTAACACACGTATACAACTTCGATATCCCACAAGATCCAGAATCATACGTTCACCGTATCGGTCGTACTGGCCGTGCCGGTAAAAAAGGTATTGCAATGTTATTTGTAACACCACGTGAATCAGGACAATTAAAAAATATCGAGCGTACAACAAAACGTAAGGTTGATCGTATGGACGCACCGACACTTGACGAGGCGTTAGAAGGTCAACAACGTTTAATCGCTGAAAAACTTCAAAGCACAATTGAAAATGATAACTTATCATACTACAAGCGTATTGCAGAAGAAATGTTAGAAGAGAATGATTCTGTAACAGTAGTAGCTGCTGCTTTAAAAATGATGACAAAAGAGCCGGATACAACTCCGATCGCTTTAACATCAGAACCACCAGTTGTTTCAAGAGGTGGCGGTGGCGGTTCTAAAAAACGCGGTGGTAACGGAAGTGGATACCGTGATGGTAACCGTAATCGTAGTCGTGATGGACGCGGCGGTGGCGATGGTCGTAACCGTGATCGCAATCGTGATGGACGTGGAAGCGGAAGTGGCGATGGTCGTAACCGTGATCGTAATCGTGATGGCGGTAGCCGTGATGCTGGTAGCCGTGATGGCAACCGTGGTCGTAAAGGTGAAGGTCGCCCTGGATCTTCAAATGGACGCGGCGAAAGAAAACATCATAGCCGTCCACAAGCTTAATAAAAAAGAGAATGCCCTTTGCTGGCATTCTCTTTTTTTATTTCTGTAATTGTGCATACTACATAGTAACTCGTATAGAAATGAGGTGCTATATGCTTGTAAGACTTGGGTATGTTGCGATGAGTGTACATTTGAAGAATGCTTCTCCATCTCAAACGATGACGTATGCACAGTTTCAGCGGATTGATGATCGAGAGGCTGCGATTCGTAAACTTGAAAGAATCGCTAATTCGAATTTGGAAAATTGCTTACGGTTATTAAAACATAATAAAGGGCATGATATATCTTTCTTTCGACTTAGTTCCAAGCTTATTCCTTTAGCGAATCATGAGGAGTTGTTAGATTGGAACTATATTCGTCCGTTAAAAGAAAATCTGAAAGAATTAGGTGAATATGCAATTCGTATGAATATGCGAATTGACTTCCATCCAGATCACTTTGTTGTACTAAATTCACCTGAGGAGAGTATTCTCAAACAATCTGTAAAGACATTGCAGATGCACAAAAAATTGTTAAAGGGTATGGGAATTGAACATAAGCAACGATGTGTATTACATGTGGGAGGAGGTTATAAAGATAAGGAGCTTGCATTAGAACGCTTTATAGAAAATTGGTCAACTGTTCCAAGAGGTATTCAAGAGATGATTATATTAGAAAATGATGACACGACCTTTTCTTTAGAAGAAACATTGTATTTAGGTGAGAAATTAGACATTCCAGTCGTGTTTGATTTGCACCATCATATGATGAATAATGACCAGGAAGATTGGCATGAAGATTGGGCGCGTGTTGTACATACGTGGGAATCGTCTTTGTTACCGGTTAAAATGCACATCTCCAGTCCTAGAGATGGAAAAAACCCGAGAGCACATGCGGATTTTATTGATGTAGATACTTTCTTATCTTTTTTGAAAAAGATAAAGGGGAGTGTTCCGCGAATTGATTGTATGATTGAGGCGAAGAAAAAGGACGAGTCTTTATTTCAACTAATGAGAGAGTTAAGTAAACAAACAGATGTGGAAATTATCGATGGTGCGAGCTTCTATATTAAATAAGCTCTGCGCCATCGTTTTTTTTTGTCCCGCTATTTGCCGGGCAGTAAGACTCCCGCCTCAAAATTCGGCGAATGCGAGGGAGTTAGGTGGGAGTCGGGCTGCCCGTAAAAGCCCGATTGGTGCGGGCTAATAATCAGTGGGGGATGGAACCCCCCCACTGATTAAAGTTTCACTTTATTAAAAAAGGGGTGCACATGCCGCCGATGATCAGTCCTGTTAAATGGCTTATAGGATTGGCAGAGGGATTAAAGAAAGTAAATAGTAGTAATATAAGTATCATTATTGAAAAAATAGCGATGTCTCTTGGTTTTGAAGAACGATATCGACTATACAATAAAAATAATTGGGCGCCTAGTAATCCGAAAATACCACCAGATGCTCCGGCGTGAATATATTCAAGAGGCATAATAATATAAGAAGAAATATTCCCGAGAATGCCAGAAAGGAAAAAAATAATGATGAAAGAAAAGTGTCCTAGTTGTTTTTCGATGGAAGAACCAAATACGAATAAACAAATACTATTAGAAAGGAAATGTTGTAAGTCTACGTGTACAAGTAAGGAAGTTATGACACGCCACCATTCTCCTTTAGCGATATATTCATTGTAGGCTGCCAGGTGAAAGAGGGAAAAGTCGCTCAATATAATCATGACTAATTGTATAAGAAGTAAAGAAATGATAATCGGTTGTAAGGAAATGCGAGTGGATGGTATTAGCATGTTGTTAGTATCACTCCTTTTGCATCAGAAAGATTCCTGTTATTCTTACAATATGAATGAAGAAAGCTAAATAGAAGAAGGGGATTTTGAAATGATTGTAGGGATTGGAATCGATATTATTGAGTTAAATCGAATTGAAAAAATGCTAGATGGAAAGCTTAAATTTATGGAACGTATTTTAACTGAAAGAGAACGTGGTGTTGCCGAGGGGCTGAAAGGAAGTCGTCTTACAGAATTTGTAGCTGGAAGATTTGCAGCAAAAGAGGCGTATTCTAAAGCGGTAGGGACCGGTATCGGGAAAGAAGTGAGTTTTTTAGATATTGAAGTAAGGAATGATGATAGAGGTAAGCCGATTATCATTACAAATACAGAGCATATTGTTCATTTATCAATTAGTCATAGTAAAGAATTTGCCGTTGCTCAAGTTGTTTTGGAAAGCTCGTCACGCTAGTCTGCATATTTTATATCTTTGTCTCATATATTTGAGGTAGCGATAAGGAAGGCATATCTTCCATTCATTTATAGGGGCAAAGGGGCTGAAGTGATGAAAAGGCGTCTGTTTTTAGTTCTTGTCGGTTTATTGACCGTTTTTGTGTTGGCGGGTTGTATGGAAAAGAAACAGGAAGATGTTGTGAGAGATTTAGAAACGAAAGTTAAAAGTATGAAGAGTTATCAAGCTGAAGCGAAATTATCTATTAAAACAGGAAATGAACCTCAAGAGTACAATGTAGAAATTTGGCATAAAGAACCTTCGTATTATCGTGTGAATTTGCAGAATGCGAAAAAGGATCAGAGTCAAATTATTTTAAGGAATGATGAAGGTGTATTTGTATTAACACCGGCACTTAATAAGAGTTTCCGTTTTCAAAGTGATTGGCCGCAAAATAGTAGCCAGGCTTATTTATATGAATCACTTGTAAGAGATATTTTGCAAGATAAGAAAAATCTCTCTTTCGAGAAAACAGATAAGTATTATGTGTTTAAAACAAAAACAAATTATCAACATCAAAATATGTTGCCGAAACAAGAAATTAAGCTGAATAAAAGTGATTTAACACCAGTTTCTGTGAAACTGATGGATAATGATCAAAATGTCCTTGTAAAAGTAGATTTCACTAAAGTAAAGTTTGATGCAAAGTTTGATAAAGGTGCATTTGATACGAAACAAAATATGTCTAGAGCACAAGTGGATGTTCAGACGGCAGCGAAAGAAGACAAACCGTTTGCTATTTTGTATCCACGTGATACACCGCAAGGTATGACTTTGAAAGAGGAAGAAGAGTTGAAGACAGACAGTGGCAAGCGTGCAATACTCACATACACTGGAAGTAAGAAATCCTTTACTTTAATACAAGAAAAGTCAAAAGTTGCAGAGGCCTCATCGGCGGTAAGTGTAAGTGGAGAGCCGGTTGATCTTGGTTTCACGATTGGTGCATTGACGAAAGACTCTGTAACGTGGTCACATAACGGAGTAGAATATATGCTCGTGTCTAAAGGTTTAGAGACGAATGAGTTGTTGATGGTTGCTCGTTCGGTTACAGCGAAGCAGGTGAAGTAAACTTCTTAGACGTGGTGATATATGTGCACCACGTCTTTTCTTAGTTTGAAGGTGGATTTCATAAAAGAAGCATATAAAAGAATAAGCTTCGCATATCGTGTATAAGGAAGTGTATTTATGGAAGAAGCACCGTTTTACCGTGACACGTGGGTGGAAGTGGATTTAGATGCGATCTATAACAATGTTACACATATTAAAGAGTACATTCCAAGTGATGTAGAGATTTTTGCTGTAGTTAAAGCGAATGCATATGGGCACGATTATGTACCGGTGGCTAAAACTGCATTAGAAGCAGGAGCAACAAGATTAGCAGTTGCTTTTTTAGATGAAGCTTTAGTGCTTCGGAGGGCTGGTATTACTGCACCGATTTTAGTATTAGGTCCTTCCCCGCCCCGTGATGTAAATGTAGCTGCTGAAAATGATGTAGCATTAACTGTTTTTCAAAAAGAATGGGTGGAAGAAGCGATAAAGCTCTGGGATGGTTCATCAATAATGAAATTCCATATTAATTTTGATAGTGGTATGGGGAGAATCGGAATACGTGAACGAAAAGAATTAAAAGGGTTCTTAAAGAGTTTAGAAGGTGCGCCATTTTTAGAGTTAGAAGGAGTATATACGCATTTTGCAACAGCGGATGAGGTTGAGACTTCTTACTTTGATAAGCAATATAATACATTTTTGCAGCAGTTACGTTGGTTGAAAGAATTTGTAGTGAATCCTAAATTTGTCCATACAGCCAATAGTGCCGCAACGTTAAGGTTTCAAGGGATTACATTTAATGCGGTGCGAATTGGTATTGCGATGTATGGATTATCCCCATCTGTAGAAATACGTCCTTTTTTACCATTTAAATTGGAACCGGCGTTGTCACTTCACACGAAAGTTGCTCATATTAAGCAAGTGATTAAAGGAGATGGGATTAGTTATAATGTCACATACCGAACGAGAACTGAAGAATGGATTGCGACAGTTGCAATTGGATATGGAGATGGCTGGCTTAGAAGATTGCAAGGGTTTAAGGTACTTGTAAAAGGTGAAAGAGTACCGATTGTAGGGCGAGTAACAATGGATCAATTCATGATACATCTGCCTTGTGAAGTGCCACTTGGTACGAAAGTTACACTCATTGGAAGACAAGGTGATGAGTATATTAGTGCTACCGAGGTTGCTGAATATTCCGGGACTATTAATTATGAAATTATCGCAACGATAAGCTTCCGTGTACCTAGAATATTTATACGACACGGTAAAGTTGTAGAAGTAATCAATTATTTGAACGATATATAGAAGAAGGTATTATTACTCAGCATCTCGTCATTTGGAGGAGTTTCACTAATAAAGAATAGGCTCTTTTTCGCTGGGGAGCTTCTTTTTATACTTGTTATTAATATAAGTTGCAATGAAATATTACTGAAGGATTGCTTTATTTCTTGTTTGAAAGAGATAAAAAGTAAAAGAAGATGAATGTTTTATTTATGAATTGGAAAACATAAGCAAGGAATAAGGAAGTCTTTGCAACAGGCTCCATACAATGGTATTATTACAATAGGTGTCATATATATATTTGGGTGTGTAGTTGACGGTGGAGGTGTATTTTTGTGTCCGAATCAAGTGTAACTACTGAAATCGTGGTTCGGTTGCCAAAGCAAATGGTAACGGAATTGGACGGAATTGGAAAACAAGAGAATAAGAATCGCCATGAACTAATTTGCCAGGCAACACAACTGTTATTGCGTCAACATAAGACGAAGAAACGCTACCAACATGAATCAATGCGACGTGGGTACATTGAAATGGGAAAAATTAATCTTGGTATTGCATCTGAAGCTTTCTTAGCAGAGTATGAAGCAGCTCATACAGTAGAACGCTTAGTTAGCGGGGGGTAATATTTTGATTGTAAAACGCGGCGACGTGTATTTTGCAGACCTTTCCCCAGTTGTTGGTTCTGAGCAAGGAGGCGTTCGTCCGGTTCTTGTCATTCAAAATGACATCGGAAATCGTTTTAGTCCGACTGTGATTGTAGCGGCTATTACTGCACAGATTCAAAAAGCGAAATTACCCACTCATGTGGAAATTGATGCGAAAAAGTACGGTTTTGAGAGGGATTCTGTTATTTTACTTGAGCAGATTCGAACAATCGATAAGCAACGCTTAACGGACAAAATCACTCATTTGGATGAAGTGATGATGAGTCGTGTAGATGAAGCGTTACAAATTAGTTTAGGACTAATAGATTTTTAAATCGGCAGTTTAAGTTGCTCTCTTTACAGGGCAACTTTTTTTTATTATAGAGGAGGTTGCGGTTGGATATGGAAATGGTAGATAATCGACAAGGGTTAATGAAAATGTTAGTGAAAGAATTAGGCTTTACAGAAAAGCAAGTTCGTCATGTTATTCAATTAACAGAAGAAGGTAACACAGTTCCATTTATCGCTCGTTACCGAAAAGAATGGACAGGGTCTCTTGATGAGGTGCAAATTCGTGCAATCTTAGAAAGATGGCAATATATGATGCAACTAGAAGATAGGAAAGAAGAGGTTCTTCGTCTTATTGGTGAAAAGGGTAAACTAACCGAAGAGTTGCGTCGTCATATTGTTGCTGCAACAAAACTTCAAGAAGTAGAAGACTTATATCGTCCATATAAAGAAAAAAGAAGAACGAAAGCTACAATTGCTAAAGAAAAGGGATTAGAACCGTTAGCTGAGTGGCTATTATTATATAAAAAAGAAAATCCAGCAGAGAAGGCTATGGAATTTGTTAATGCAGAAAAGGAAGTGGCGTCTGCAGAAGATGCGTTGCAAGGTGCGCAAGATATTATTGCGGAACTTGTTTCGGATAATGCGGCATATCGTAGTTGGATTCGCAATACTACTTTCCGAAAAGGGATTATGTCTTCATCTGTAAAAGATAAAGAAAAAGATGAAAAGAATATATATGAAATGTATTATGGCTATGAAGAACCGTTGCAAAAAGTAGTGCCGCATCGTGTACTAGCTATGAATCGTGGTGAAAAGGAAGACGTATTAAGAGTTTCTGTTATCACGCCAATTGAAGAAATTCTTCAGTTTTTACATAAAAAAATGATTCTTGATGAAGCTTCTAAAAGTGCGCATTATGTACAATTAGCGATGGGAGATGGATATAAGCGATTAATTCAACCTTCAATAGAAAGAGAAATTCGTAAAGAATTAATGGAAACGGCCGAAGAACAAGCGATTCATATTTTCTCTGAGAATTTACGTAATTTATTATTACAACCTCCGATGAAAGGGAAAGTTGTGTTAGCGGTAGATCCAGCATATAGAACCGGTTGTAAATTAGCTGTAGTAGATGATACAGGAAAAGTTCTTCACATAGATGTTATTTATCCGCATCCGCCTGCTCGTAAATATGAGGATGCAAAAACGAAAATCATTTCAATTATAGATAAATATGAAGTTGAAATGATAGCGATTGGAAATGGTACAGCTTCGAGGGAAACGGAAGAATTTATAGTAGATGTATTACAAAATGTAGAGCGAGATGTATTTTACATTATTGTAAATGAAGCGGGTGCTAGTGTGTACTCAGCATCTGATGTAGCTCGCGAGGAGTTTCCAAATTTACAGGTTGAAGAAAGAAGTGCTGTTTCAATTGGGAGACGTCTACAAGATCCACTTGCAGAACTTGTGAAAATTGACCCTAAATCTGTCGGGGTGGGACAATATCAACATGATGTATCTCAAAAGAGATTAAATGAATCATTAACATTTGTAGTAGAGACAGCAGTTAACCGAGTTGGTGTTAATGTAAATACAGCTTCAGTTGCATTGTTGCAATATGTTTCGGGATTATCAAAAACAGTTGCGAAAAACATTGTAGCTAAGCGTGAGGAAGATGGGAAATTCACGAAGCGTACTGAATTAAAGAAAATCCCACGTTTAGGTGCAAAAACATATGAACAATGTATCGGGTTTTTACGTATATTAGAAGGAGCGAATCCGTTAGATCGCACAGGGATTCATCCAGAACAATATAAAAATGTTGAATTGCTATTGAAGAGCTTAGGGTTATCAAAGAATGATGTGGGGAAACCAAACTTGCAAAAGAGTTTCGAAGGAGTAGATATTTCTAAATTATCTCAAGAGACGGAGATTGGTGAGCCGACATTAGTTGATATTATGGATGCTTTAATTAGCCCGGAGCGAGATATGAGGGATGAGTTGCCAAAGCCACTTTTGAAAAAGGGGATTTTAAAATTAGAAGATTTAAAGCGTGGTATGGAATTAGAGGGAACGATCCGCAATGTTGTTGATTTCGGTGCCTTTGTTGATATTGGTGTGAAGCAAGATGGTTTAGTACATATTTCTAAACTAAGCAAACAATTTGTAAAGCATCCATTAGATATTGTATCCGTGGGACAAATTGTAAAGGTATGGGTAGATGATATTGATACGAAAAAAGGTCGTGTTGCATTATCAATGTTACCGATTGAATAGTAAGAAAAGAGAGCAGATGAAACTGCTCTTTTTTTATGAACTGGAAAGTTTAATTGATTATGAGCTTTGATGTATTTTACTATAATAAAACCAGCATTCATTTAGTAACTTGATTTGATACCGGTTTTTCTCAAAATATGCACGTTGCATTTGTTTCTTTAGCCACGTGGGCATAGGAATCCCTCCTTGTTTAATCCTGCTCTCAAAAAAAGTAGCTCCTTTTAGTTAAAGTAACTTTGATGAGAGGTTGGTGAGTGGATTTCTAGCAATGCTGCATTTTTAGAAATCACGCTTCTTGAATGAGGATGGGTATATGTACTATTTACTATATGTATAAGAAGGGAGAAAAGTGTGGAAATATTTTTTAGTTTAGGAGGAATGAGAATGGATGAACAAGAAATTCAGCGGTTAGTGGAAGAGGTATCGTTACAATGCTTTGGAATGCCGTTTTTACATAAAGCGATGTTTAATAGTAGGTTACGTACAACTGGTGGGCGTTATCTATTGAAGAATCATAATATAGAATTGAATTATCGATATTACGAAGTATATGGAAAAGAAGAGTTAGTCGGGATTGTTAAACATGAACTTTGTCATTATCACTTACATATCACAGGAAAAGGGTATAAGCATCGAGATAGAGATTTTCGTGAGTTATTAAAGAAAGTAGGTGCACCACGTTTTTGTAAACGAATGATTAGTGAGGAGGAAACGAGAGTTTCTATGTATGAATGTATGGGGTGTTCTTTTCAATATGTAAGAAGACGCCAAATAAATACACAAAGATATGTATGTGGAAAGTGTAAAGGACAACTAAAACTGGTAGTGAAAACATCTTGACAGTGAAAACGTAATCCAGTATATTATAAACATGTCACGTTTGCGCAAGATGTTGTGAAAAAACCTCTTGACTTACGATGAGATTTTTTATAAGATACAAATTGTCTTCATTATTCCGCAGTAGCTCAGTGGTAGAGCTATCGGCTGTTAACCGATCGGTCGTAGGTTCGAGTCCTACCTGCGGAGCCATACAGAGAAGTACCCAAGTGGCTCAAGGGGCTCCCCTGCTAAGGGAGTAGATCGCTAACGCGGTGCGAGGGTTCGAATCCCTTCTTCTCTGCCATACATATTGGCCCGTTGGTCAAGTGGTTAAGACACCGCCCTTTCACGGCGGTAACACGGGTTCGAATCCCGTACGGGTCACCACTTCGGAGGATTAGCTCAGCTGGGAGAGCACCTGCCTTACAAGCAGGGGGTCGGCGGTTCGATCCCGTCATCCTCCACCATATAAATTATATAAATAATATTATCGCGGGGTGGAGCAGTACGGTAGCTCGTCGGGCTCATAACCCGAAGGTCGCAGGTTCAAATCCTGTCCCCGCAACCAAATGGTCCCGTGGTGTAGTGGTTAACATGCCTGCCTGTCACGCAGGAGATCGCCGGTTCGACCCCGGTCGGGACCGCCATTTTAACTTCTGCTATATAGCAGTTGTTTTTTATTGGACATTATGGTAAAATAACATTTGTCTTTGAAAAGAAGATAACTATTTCGATGGGCTATAGCCAAGCGGTAAGGCAACGGACTTTGACTCCGTCATGCGCTGGTTCGAATCCAGCTAGCCCAGCCATTTACGAGCCATTAGCTCAGTTGGTAGAGCATCTGACTTTTAATCAGAGGGTCGAAGGTTCGAATCCTTCATGGCTCACTTTTGTTTTTTCCGCGCGGTCGTGGCGGAACGGCAGACGCGCTAGGTTGAGGGCCTAGTGGGGGAAACCCCGTGGAGGTTCAAGTCCTCTCGGCCGCATCAAAAAATCTTTTAAAAAGTACTTGCATTTGAAAATGTAGTATGGTAAGATAATTGAGTCGCCAAAATACAACGACGAAAAAACATCATGAATAAGCGCCCGTAGCTCAATTGGATAGAGCGTTTGACTACGGATCAAGAGGTTAGGGGTTCGACTCCTCTCGGGCGCGCTATAACGGGAAGTGGCTCAGCTTGGTAGAGCACCTGGTTTGGGACCAGGGGGTCGCAGGTTCAAATCCTGTCTTCCCGACCACGCGGGTGTAGTTTAGTGGTAAAACAAGAGCCTTCCAAGCTCTGGTCGAGAGTTCGATTCTCTTCACCCGCTTTTAGTTCTTTGAAAACTGAATGAAACAAACAACGTGAACGTCA
>NZ_NADT01000046.1:0-39480 GCF_003264205.1 Bacillus sp. SRB_8
AGAGACAAGCGGAAGGGATTGCTGTAGCCAAATCTCAAGGAAAACATTTAGGTCGTCCTCAATGTAACCTTTCAACATTAAATCAAAAGCAACTAATTATAATAGAAGAAACATATCCTAAGTGGAAAAATAAAGAAATAACTGGGGTTCAATTTATGGCACTGTTAGAACTGAAGAAAAATACTTTTTACAAAATAATCAGGGAATATGAAATTATACTGAATCAAAACCAGCTATAAGCTGGTTCTTTTTTATTCCAATAGATAGTTAAGGCCACATAACATTTAGCAGCAACCATCTCAATCGTTTTGTGTGTGAAGAAACTTTGCAACAGAACCTCCCAGTTTTATAGATTCCTTGCACCAGAACCCATTTTTCTGTCGGGATCCCTATAAAAAATCACATAGAAAAACCAGCCTCTCTACAAACATATACTTTCAGTTGATGAATGTGTGCGCTACTCCCTTTTATAGATAACAATCTTTTAAAAAAATGCATGTTATCTGCATTTAATCTTTACATAAAACTTTTATCCTAAAAGTATATCCAGAAGGTATGACAGAATTTATAGACGGTTAAGCAAAGAGAATTTTATCAATTTACCGTATGCATTTATATTTTGTAGGTGGTTTGTAACACTCTCAGTATTATTTTTGCTTTCACAAATTCTAAACATATTAACTAAAAACAAGTTGATCAAGAAAGGGTTTTTTTTTATGAAAAAAAATTAATTATATATCCTATACTGATATTTATAGGTTTTATATCAGTTTATTTTTTATTTGGTTCAACAGTAAAAGGAAGCATTAATAAAGAGCGAATTTCGGAAAAAGTTATAGTTATAGATCCAGGACATGGAGGAAATGATCCTGGATCTATTGGACCAAATGGAACTAGAGAAAAAGATATAACTCTCAAAACAGCTAAAAACATTCAAAAAAAACTTGAGGAAAAAGGAATGACTGTAATTTTAACGCGTGAAGATGATACGTTTGTATCATTAAAAAATCGCGTAGCTATTGCTCAAAATAAATCAGCCGATCTCTTTCTTAGTATTCATTATGACGGTTTCACAACAAGTGATGTAAATGGAGTAACAACTTATTATAATAAAGGGCTTAAAGAATGGACATTAGCGAAAATGATACATGGACATTTATCCAAACATATACAATCAAAAGATAGAGGTGTAAAATCTGGCGATTACAATGTACTACGTGAAAATGAACAACCATCCCTTTTACTTGAACTAGGTTATATTACAAATCCAGAAGATGAGAAACGAATGAATTCAAAAAATTTCCAAACAGATGTAGCCTCTGGAGTTGTTAATGGTGTTATAGAATATTTTAAAAAATAGTAATCTAATTAAATTAGACAAATTAACAAAAAATAAAACCATTTCGTAGAAAGTCGAAAAATAAAGATTACTAGAAAGGACATAATAGAATGTTTACAAAAGGATTAAAAATAACGGTGATTATATCAATAGTTGCTTGTATCACACTAGGGATTTTTATGTTTCAATTCTTTACATCACCTGCAAAAGGGGTAATGAACCAAGAAAACACTGTTCAACTGGCAAGTGAGCAAACAAAAGGAGAAATGAAAAAAACAGCACCAGATCAATACAATGGTCATGTTCGTAAAGTAGCATATTTAACATTTGATGATGGACCAAGTCAATTTCAAAAAGAAATCTTAGATATTTTAAAGAGTAATAATATAAAAGGAACTTTCTTTATGATTGGTGGAAATATCCCGGCTCATAAAGAAAGTGTAAAACGCTTAGTAAATGAAGGGCACTATCCAGGTGTTCATAGTATGACACACAATTTTAAAAAGCTATATACCCAAGGCGAATTTGTTGAAGAAATGCAACAAGCGCAAGGCATCATGAAAGAAGTAACTGGAATTCATCCAAATCTTGTTCGTTGTCCATATGGGAGTATGCCCGGGCTTAAACAGGAATTACGAGATAAAATGGTAAGTGTCGGCATGAAAGAGTGGGATTGGACCATAGATTCTTTAGATTGGCAGTTCACAGGAAATCCAGATGCTGTTGTTCAAAAGACAATTTCTCAGGTTAGTGAAAATCGCGAAGTAATTTTAATGCATGAAAAATCACAGACAGTGCAGGCGTTGCAAAGAATTATTGATGATCTTCGTAGTAAAGGTTATGAATTTGAAGTATATGATGAAGCCTCTCATTTCCCATTAAATTTTTGGAAGGATAATCGCATCTAAGTAGGAGGAATTGCAGATGATATATAGAAACCTGGCACTTATAACAGCCTTATCAGTAACCTTATTGTCAGGCTGTTTAGGACAAAAACCAGAAGAAAAATTATATGTGGCATTTGAAAGTGCTACAAAACAAGAAAAGACAATGTTTGAAGATACAAAAAAGTTAGCAACATTAGAAACGCAAGGACAAGAGTTATATGCTCAAATTACACTTGAAGGAAAAGAGAATAATCAAGTAGTGAAAGAAAAGTTAGATCAAGCTGTAACAAACTTACATGATCGTGAAAAAGTATTAGAGAAAGAGAAAGTTACCCTAGAAAATGCACAAAAAGAAGTGAAGTCTGTTGATAATTATATAAAGAAATTAAAAGATAAAAAATTACAAGAACAGGCTGAAAAAGTTAAAGATATGTATAAAAATCGTGCTGAATCTTTCAAAAAATTGCATGATGACTATAAAAAATCATTACAATTAGAACAAGAACTGTACAAAATGCTACAAGCAAAAGATGAAAAACTTAAATCAATTCATGAGAAAGTAAAAACGATCAATCAGTCTTATGAACAACTTCATTCAGATCAGGAGAGATTTAATAAATACACGAATGAGTATAATCAGAACAAATTAGCCTTTTATAAACAAGCGCATATTAAAATTAAAGAAATTAAAAAATAAAACGATTGTAAAAAACGAAGTGTATTCTGAGAGTTTTTTATAATTCAAACCTCAAAAGCCAAATTCTTGCTAGCTATAAAGAATTTGGCTTTTGAGGTAGTCATTTTAATTTAGGATAAAAATATTAGAAGCGATAAATGAGAAAGAAGCATTGTCCTTATTTGAAGAAAACGAAGTTCATTTAGCTATTTTTAATATCATGTACCAAAAATAAGTGGTTAACCTATTTATCGACGAATCCGTAAGACATCAAATATTTCTATCCTTAAGTTTACGCCTCGCGTTGATGAAGCTGATACGTTACTTGGATTTGAGTTAGGAGCAGATGCTTACACAGCAAAACCATATAGTCCCCCATTCTTACTAGCAAGAACGAAACAACTACTCGACAGTCGGATTGTTAAAAAAGGACGATTCAATTATATATTATCTAGTACTGGTATTCATGTACACCTCCTATTATCTATAGCCATAATAGAAGGAGAAGACATTAACTTGACTCATACGAAATTTGAAATATTACATACTTAATACCAAATCAAAGTATATGCATTATGAGAATGCAATTAATTACAAAAATATGGAGCTATGAATTTGTTGGTGATGATTGTATAGTAAATATCCATATTAGTAAATTGCGAAATAAATGAAGAGATAAATCTCAGAGTATTATAATCATTGCTCGAGGAGGTTGTAAATTGGAGGAGAAAGTGTGAAAAGAGGAATTGTATTAAAATTATTTATGTTAACAACAGTGTTATGTATGTTAATCTTAGCAACTATTTTTGTTGGACAAACGATATTCTTTAAACAATTTTATGCGAATAAAAAAATGGAGGATATCAAAACAAGCATGAAATCTTTTGAAACAGATTATTTAAATAGTGGCGGAAATTCACAAGCCATTCAAAAGTTAGAGGAAGACTTTTATCGAGAACATAATACATGGATTACAACATTAGATAGTAATGGAAGTTTAAAGAATGTCAATGATTTTTATATAGAAGTAACATTAAAGCAGTCTAAAAATAAAGAAAGTCAATTCGCTAATTCTACAATTACCATACCATTGTATAATTTTAAGGGTGATTACGATATTTCAACTAGCGAGTTCACTTTAGGAGAATCACTTTTTTTACGGGGTATAGAAAAAAATGCTGCGTTCTTTCCTTATGCTTTACACTCAAACGCAACTAATGTGAATTGGATAAATAAGC
The DNA here is from genome assembly GCF_003264205.1 of Bacillus sp. SRB_8. NCBI lineage: Bacteria > Bacillati > Bacillota > Bacilli > Caryophanales > Bacillaceae > Bacillus > Bacillus sp. SRB_8. Next base: position 4,141 of record NZ_NADT01000046.1, read on the forward strand.
CAATAGAAAAAAAAACAAATGAAATTATAGATCAATATAAAAAGAAATATCGACCTGCAGACATGCCTGAAGATATATCTGATTATGAAAAAAAAATGATCAAAGGAAAAGAACAAGCTGAATTTGAAAAAGTATTGGCCAAAGCAATACCTGAAAAATCAATAGAAGGGACAATTACCAAGATTCCAAATTCAGATGGGAAGAATCAATCGAATTTTGTTTATACAAATAGCTTGTTTATGGAAAAGATACAAGAGTTTCAGGCATACTTATTGCTCAATGAAAAGAATCCTAAATATGATACCTTACAAGAAATGGATTATGAGCAGAATAATATTAAATATAAATTAATAATAAAACCGATAAAGGATAAAAGCGGTGCAACGACATACATTTTCTCAATGACTTCGCTGCAACCAGTTGATGAAGCTGTACAAATGATACAAGAGTATTATGTTTATATTATTATGTTTGTGTTACTTCTTATTTTCCTAGCTTCTTTTTACTATTCAAAAAAGATTGCAAGGCCTTTGTTACAAATAAACAAGACAACCAAGAAAATTGTAGACTTAGACTTTTCGGAAAGGGTTCCAGTGATGTCAAAAGATGAGATTGGTGATTTAGCTCAAAATATTAATTTACTTTCAAATACATTACATTCACATATTGAGCAGTTACACCAAGATATAGAAAAAGAAAAACGATTAGAACACACAAGAAAAGAATTTATTTCAGGGGTATCGCATGAGTTAAAGACACCTCTAAGTATTATGAAAAGTTGTATTTCTATCTTAAAAGACGGTGTTGCAAGTCATAAGAAAGAGTATTACTTTAAGGCAATGGAAAAAGAAGTGGATAAGATGGATATGTTAATTGTGGATATGCTTGAGTTAGCAAAATTTGAATCTGGTACGTATAAAATGCAGATGGATGCTTTTTGCATTGACAAAGCCATTACGCAGATATGTGAACAATTATCTTTAGAGATAACAAAAAAGCAATTACATGTTCACACACATCTTGCTGCAACTGAAGTCATTGCAAATTACCATCGTATAGAACAAGTACTCACAAACTTTATCACAAATGCTATTCGTTACACGCCAGAAAAAGAAAATATTATTATTTCTACAATAGATGAGCCAAGTCGCATAAGGGTTTGTATCGAAAATAAAGGTGCCCATATTGAAGAAGATCAATTAGATAAAATTTGGGATCGTTTTTACCGAGTTGATACAGCTCGTCAACGCTCACAAGGTGGAACAGGTCTTGGACTTGCCATTTCAAAAAATATTTTAGAACTTCATGGAGCTGAGTATGGGGTATATAATACCGCAGATGGTGTGCTATTTTATTTCTATTTACAGAAAAAAGTGTAGAACAGATGTTCTACACTTTTTTATTTATTTTAATAACGTGTTTGCCTTTTCCTTAACGTAAAGAAAATAGGTTCATTTGTGTCTAAACGTGCATAATCCCCCAAATCATATAGTGAGTTCTGGTGCACAAAGATACTAATTTATTTAATACGTAGCTGTGTTTCAGCATCAAAGAAATGTACTTTGTCCATGTCAAATTCAAGTTGCATAGATTCGCCTGTTTGATAATCATTACGTGTATCTAAACGTGCAATGAATGATTGATTGTGTAACGTAGCATAAATCATCGATTCGGCTCCAAGTAATTCTGCCACTTCAATTTTTATATTTATCATATTATCAGGAGATGTTTCTAACATACTTGGCTCATCATAGATATGTTCCGGACGAATGCCAAGAATTATGTTTTTATTTTCAAAACCTTGTTCACGTAATGCTTCTAATTTTTTTTCTGGAATACTCAGTTTGATATGACCTAAAATAAATTTTCCATTCTCTACTTTTCCCCTAAAGAAATTCATGGCTGGTGAACCAATAAAGCCACCGACAAATACATTTTCAGGATGTTCATATACTTCTTTTGGTGTACCTACTTGTTGTATCCGCCCGTCTTTCATAACTACCAGGCGCGTTGCCATTGTCATCGCCTCTGTTTGATCATGTGTCACATAAATAGTTGTTGTTTGTAAACGATGATGGAGTTTTGAAATTTCAGAGCGCATGGTAACACGTAGTTTTGCATCTAGATTTGATAATGGCTCATCCATTAAAAATACTTTTGCATCACGTACAATGGCGCGCCCTAAAGCAACACGTTGTCTCTGACCACCGGATAACGCGTTTGGTTTCCGCTTTAACAGTTCTTCTAATCCAAGAATTCTTGCTGCGTCCTGAACACGACGCTCGATTTCGTCTTTTGGTAACTTACGAATTTTCAAGCCAAATGCCATATTATCATACACGGTCATATGGGGATAGAGGGCATAATTTTGGAAAACCATTGCGATGTCACGATCCTTTGGTGGTACGTCATTCACATATTTTTTGTCAATGTATAAATCTCCTTGTGAAATGTCCTCTAATCCAGCAATCATACGTAAAGTGGTCGATTTACCACATCCAGAAGGACCAACAAATACTATAAATTCTTTGTCTTGAATATGAAGATTAAAATCCTCTACCGCTGGCACGTTATTGTCATATATTTTATAAATATTTTTTAATACTACCTCTGTCATGTTGTTACCTCCTGTAATAAAACAGCTATATATGTTTTTATCATTTTTGTTTTCCCTGAATTTTTAAAGATATAGTATGAATTCAAAATATACGTATTCATGTTGAACTTCACACGCTTTTTCTCATCTATCCAAACAATAATACTTTCGAAACTCCATTGGATATATTTAGGTAATTAGTCTGTGTTTCAAGCCATGAGACAAGTATAAGAAACCGGAAGGTTCTCTTAAGCTCAAGAAGTAGAATAAGAGAAACCGCCGTCCAATTTTGTGCGGTTTCTCTTATTTTTTAGGATTTTCTATGAAACCGTGCACCGTTGTCACCATATATGACATGGTTTATTAAATAGGTCCCTGAGTAATTACATTTATTTTTTGATACCAGTTAGCACTATATTGCTACATAACCTCAGAATCATTTTATTTCTCTTCAATTTTAATCCCTGTTTTGCTATTTATTTATATTTTTGCTTTAATTGATATTACCTGTCGTGAAATATATATAACTTATTCATTTATAAATGTCGTCACTCGATTTTGAATCAGCGCTGCTACATCCTTAGCTGATTTTTGACCACTAAAGTAAGACTTGGACTCCTCTTTAATAATGGATTCAATTTTAGTGTCTTCTGGAGCCTGGACGCTTATTTCAGCAACCATCTTCTCTAATCCTTGTATATCATTCTCGGTGATGTTTATAATAGAACCTCCTGTATGCTCAATTTTTCCTTTTTCCTTCAACATTTTGATTTGTTTTTCGTATGCAGTTTTATTAATTGGAAATGCATTACCTTTTAAATGAAACGATTCGGACACTTGAAGTTCCTCAGACATTAAAAACTTAAGAAAGTCCCATGCCTCCTTTTTAACCGGAGATTTCGCATTTATACCTACTGTTGTTTGCGGTGTAAAAGCAACTCCCTTTTTTTGTCCAGCTATATGTGGGTTGTGATACATTTTTGTCCCTGTTAGAGCAAATGCAGCTCCCGTAGTGAAATAGTATTCTATCGCGCTGATTGCTACTGGGGAAAAATATGCTCCTTTGGAACTCCCTTTCTCTGCGGTGGCTAGTTTCTCGTCATACATCTTCTTTACGTCTTCCAGCATCTGTACAAATAAATCAGACTCGAACCTTGCTTTTCCGCTTGCTTTATCTACTAATTCGGTGTAATGATCTTGCATCAGAAATTTTAACATTCGTTCTGGAGGCGTATCGTCAATAACATATTTATTTTTTCCTTTGCTTGCTAACTCTTTTCCGATACTTATGAACTCGCTCCAAGTCCACTCTTTATCATTCACCTTCACTCCAGATTGTTGTATCGCTGTATCGTCCGCAAGTATTCCACTTAACCCAAAACCTAATGGAATACCGTAAAGTTTTCCGTTTATTTTCGAATGATCTAAAACGTTATTAAAATATTGATTTTTATCAAAAGATTTATCTTGTTCCATCATTTCACTTAAGTCTGTAAGCAAGCCTTTCTTCACATACTTTTCTTGTGGCAAGGAGTCTAGGAGAATCACATCGGACCCTTTACCAGCTAATAATTCTGTATTCATCTTACTAATTGCTTTCTCGTGGTAGGTCTCTATTGATGATTCTTCCGGAACAACCTCTTTTATCTGGATGTCGATTTTAGGATTCTTTTGCTCATATCGTTTCGCTTTCTGTTTTAGGCGTTCAGTATCACCTAAAGTCGCAACTTCGACTATCGTTTTTTCATTCTTTGTTTTGCTCTCTCCTTTGCTATCACTATTTCCGCAACCTGCCACAGAAATAAGTGATAGACTTGCTACTAGCATCATACAAACCTTTTTCATTTTAAATTCTCTCCATATTTTTGTTATTTTACGTATTCATGTTGAACTTCACACACTTTTTCTCATCTATCTATCCAAACAAACAATAATAATTCGGAAACTCTATTGGGATAGATTTAGAGGACTAGTCTGTATTATAGGAAACCGCAATAGTTCCTTGAGCTCAAGAAGTAGAATAAGAGAAACCGCCGTCCCATTTTGTGCAGTTTCTCTTATTTTTTAGGATTTTCTATGAAACCGTGCCCCGTTGTCACCATATATGACATCGTTTATTAAATAGGTCCCTGAGTAATTACATTTATTTTTTGATACCAGTTAGCACGATACTGCTACATAACATCAGAATCATTTTATTCCTCTTCAATTCTCATCAGCACTTTACTAGTAATTTTTATTTTCACTTTAGTTGCTACTACCTGTCGTGAAATATATACAGCTTATTCGTTTATATATGTCGTCACTCGGTTTTGAATCAGGGCTGCTACATCTTTAGCTGACTTTTGGCCATTAAAGTAAGATTTAGATTCCTCTTCAATAATGGATTCAATTTTAGTCTCTATTGGGCTCTGAACATTTATTCCAGCAACCATTTTTTCTAATCCTTGGATATCACTCTCGGTAACGCTAATAGAACCATTTGGATGCTCAATTTTTCCTTTTTCCTTTAGTGTTTTAATTTGTTGCTCATATACAGCTTTATTAATTGGAAATGCGTTCCCTTTACTTTGGACCTCATCAGACATTAAAAACTTAAGAAAATTCCATGCTTCCTTTTTAACCGGAGATTTCTCATTTATACCTACCGTTGTATACGGCGTAAAAGCAATCCCTTCTTTTTGTCCAGTTATATGTGGCTTTTGATACATCTTTGTCCCTGTTATACCAAATGTAGCTCCCATACTGAAATAGTCTTCTACTGTCCCAATTGGTATTGGAGAAAAATATGCTTCTTCTAAGCTCGCTTCATCTGCAGTGACTATTTTCTCGTCATACATCTTTTTTACATTTTCCATCATCTGCACAAATAAATCAGACTCGAACTTTGCTTTTCCACTTGCTTTATTTACTAACTCAGGGTAATGATCTTGTACCAGATATTTCAGCATTTGGTCCGGAGGAGTATTTCCAATAACATGTTTATGTGTTCCTTTATTTTTCAATTCTTTTCCGATACTTGTAAACTCACTCCAAGTCCACTCTTTGTCATTCACTTTTACTCCAGATTGTTGTACCGCTGTATCGTTCGCAAGTATTCCACTTAACGAAAAACCTAATGGAATACCGTAAAGTTTTTCGTTTATTTTCGAATTATCTAAAACGTTATTAAAATATTGATTTTTATCAAAAGATTTATCTTGTTCCATCATTTCACTTAAATCTGTAAGCAAGCCTTTCTTCACATACTTTTCTTGTGGCAAGGAGTCTAATACAATCACATCGGATCCTTTACCTGATAAAAATTCTGTATTCATCTTACTAATTATCTTCTCTACAGCAGCCTCATCCAACACTGGTCCTGTTCTTTCCCCTTCCTTTGGTCCATCTTCCGGAAATGGATTTTTTATCTGGATATCAATGTTAGAATTCTTTTGTTCATATAGTTTCTCTGCATATTTTAGGTTCCTAGTATCACCTAAAGTCGAAACTTCGACTATCGTTTTTCCATCTTTTGTTTTTCGCTCCTCTTTGCTATTACTATTTCCGCAACCTGCCATGAGGCTGATTGATAAACTTGCTACTAGCATCATACAAACCTTTTTCATTTTAAATTCTCTCCCTATTTTTGTTATTTTATCTTTACTCGGTCGTCTTTTTTCAAAGGTTCACTGGTTTGTAAAACAATTTGATCATTCTCATATACACCTTCTAACACGACTGTTTCTTGCCCATTGGATTCACCAATAGTAATAGGAGACTCTTGTATATAAAAGGCATTACCTAAAGGTCCTTTTTTTTCTTCTATTGTATAGACAAATGTTCTCTGTCCTTCCTTCTTAATCACCTTATTTGGTATAACCACGCCTTTAGTCAATTGTTTAGTCAGTGTAGCTTCCACCTGCTCCCCTTTTTTCAGTTCTTCTCCTTGTACTTTTACAAGAATACGTTTCTGTGGTTGTGGAGTTGTTGGTGCTATTTCAAATTGCTGTTCATCTTTTGGTTCACCTTTTTGCTCGTCTTTTTGTTCACCGTTTTGTCCATCTTGCTGTTTACCTTGTTCCTGTGGTCTCTGATTTTCATGACTTTCTATATTTTTAATCTCTATAAGTTCACCTTCTAAGGATGTAGCATTTCTTTTCATCGCTATCTTTTCTCCAACCTTCAAGTGCGTAGCTAAATCAGCAGGTACTTGTAATTCAACTTTAAAGCCTTTACTCTCATCAGAGAGAATCACATCTCCTTCATTACTCGTAGAAGGTTGATCTTTCTTTGCATTTATTTTTGTAACGACTCCATCGAAGGGAGCAATCAGTTTCTTATTCATTTCTAATTCTTCTTTTAAATTTTTAATTTTTCTTTCTAGTTTACTAATCTCAATTTTTTTGCTCTCCACAGTTGTTTTGAGTCCTTGTATATCTGTCCCTTTCGCAGCTTCATTTGGTTTGTTTTCTTGTTGCTCATTCGGTTGATTATTTGGTTTGTTTTCTTGTTGATTTTTTTTGGCTTCATTATAATTCGCTTGAGCGTCATTCAGTTCTAACTTTTGAATTTGAAGAGTTGCTTCTTCATCAAGAAGCTCTTGTTCTTTTTGTTTACTATCGTATGTCACTAATACTTGATTTTTTTTGACAAGGTCTCCTTCCTTTACATGTATCTCCTTTACTTTCGCCTCTGCGCTACTATTACTTAACTTTGCTTCTTCCTGTGGCTGTAATTCGCCATTACCTGTAAACGTTAGTTTAAGCTCACTATTTTTTGGCTTCTCTGTAATAACCTTTGGCAAATCCCAGTTCGCTAACGTATTGCTAAAGAGTGTCAGGATAATTAAAATCCCTATAAATACACTGGAAATAATTTTAATATTTCGTTTTTTTCTTGTAACGTCTTGTTCCGTTCTATACTCCATTGAGTTCCCTCCTAAAATCTTTCCGAAGGAAAGTTTACATTGTAATTCTTCATTATTCCTTCACACCTGATAACTGAATTCCCTTAATAAAGTAGGACTGCGCATATAAAAATAAAAGTATCATTGGGGTCATATACAGAATAGAAGCAGAAAACCCAACACCGCGTGCCCCTTCATTAATTTTTGATAAATAGAGCGATAATGGATATTTGGATTCATCATTCAGAAAAATAAGCGGCTGTTCGATCATATTCCAATAATCCGCAAATAATAAGACAATAAGAGCAGCAATTCCGGGACGAATAAGAGGAAGAATAATCTTAAAAAAGATTGTAATATGGCCAGCTCCATCCATCTTAGCCGCTTCTATATACGCATCCGGGATATGCAACATGAACTGCCGGAGCATAAATACACCAAATGCTCCAAAGATTCCTGGAAGAATAATAGACGCTGTACTGTTTAATATTCCAAGTTTATCCGCCATGATATAATTCGGTACCAGTGTAACTTGGAATGGCATAAGCATCGTCAAGAGATAAACGATAAACAACTTGTCTCTTCCTCGAAATTGAATCTTAGCAAAGACATAGGCTGCAAATGATGCAACGATGACTTGACCTACTATGATTGGCACAACCATGAATGCTGAATTCCAAAACATTTTTAAGAATTTTGGATTTTCCACTAATAATGTCCTATATTGTTCAAATGACACTAAATCTGGGATTAATTTTAAATTAATGAACGTTGGTTCCTTTTCCACTTTTCCAATCGCATCATAATTGAATCCAATCTCATGCTCAGTCATAAATGAGTTGGTCAAGGTAAATACGATTGGAAATAGCATCATGACGGCTAATATAGTCAAAAATAGCGTTAACATCCATTTACGAAATACATTTTCTTTTTTCATCTGCTTTTCCCACCTAATTCATAAACTTTCGAAAACGACGTTCTATTGCAAACAATACGAGTACAAGGATAGAAATAGCCCCCACCATTAACGTGGCAGCCGCTGTCAACTTTTGAATGTCAAGCGACACGAACATATTGTTCATATAATGCTGCATCATATACAAACTGGCATGCGGATAACTTCCAGCAATCAAGTATGTTTCCCGAAAGACTTTAAACGAATTGATAATCGACATTAATATGACAAAGAACATTGTTGGTGTTAAATAAATGAGTGTAATATTAAAAAATGTATGCATACGACCTGCACCTTCAATTTCTGCAGTTTCGTAATACTCTTTTGGGATATTCTGTAAAGCGGCCAAGAATAAAATAATGTTGTATCCGATATTCTTCCATAGATATACGATTGACAAGACAAAAATTGCCCAATTTGATTTCATCCAATCAATTCGTTCAAACCCCATGTTGTGCATCCATACGTTAAACGTGCCATTCCAATCGAATAAAATTTGCCAGAGCATGACAATAGAAACCACAGGAACGACAAGTGGTAACACAAACGCGCTTCGTAACCAATTTTGAATATATACATTTTGATTCAAACAAAGTGCTAGTAATAAGGAAATAATGACGATGAGTGGTACACTCACTGCGGTAAACCAAAACGTATTCGTTGCTGCTTTGAGAAAAGAAGCACTACCTAGCAGTTCTTTATAATTGGCTAAACCGACAAAAGAACCATCAGTTGTGCCATCCATTAACGAATAGATCATTCCCATTACAAATGGAATCAGATAAAAAATTGAAAACCCAATGGCACTTGGTAGAAGAAAAAAGAATGCTATACTTGTATCCTTTCGCATAAAATCCCCAAATTTTATTGGGGATTTTTTTTGAACTTGAAGTTTATTTAATGATCGATGGCTGCGATCAAAAAAAACATTCCGCATATATGATCGACTTTTATTTATTTTCATTCGTGGATCCCTCTTTTTTCGAGTCTATTTTTATAACTACATCTTACAATTATGTAGTTTAGTAGACACAGATGCAGACGAGATGCAGATAAAATAAAGAAATGAGGGATTTTAGTTCAGATGTTCATAAAACGGGATGAAAAGTGAATGCTCCTTCCCCTGCCTAGAATCATATTGTAAAATCAAAAAAAATTGATAAGTTTTATCAACTTTAGACAGGGTGGGTGGTTCTGTTGTAAAGATTATGAATAGTTCCAATGTCTTTTTATTGTACAAGGGGTATGTAGAAGGTTTAAAAATAAGTGGAAAAATGAAAAAAATAGTGAAATACAAGCAGACCAAATTTAGAAAAAGATAGCCTCTCAATTGTATTACGTATGTATAATAGTCAGAAATCCTACATTAAAGAAATAGTTGAAGGAACTGGAATCCCTTAATATTCTTTATATAGAACGATTAATCATCCGAAACCTGAAAAAACACAGATGTTAATACCTCTGTGTTTTTTACTTTGCGTTCTACAGCAAGAACTTTGTCACTAAGCCGACAGAGGGACTAGTTAATTTATGTCAAAATTGTGTCTAAACGTACAATTTTCTTTTTTTGATATGGTGACCCCATACCCATCAACTTAAGAAAACAGGTTACCCCCAAAACGGTAAAAATATATAATGAATTTTTCAATTTAACACAAATTTATTTTAGAATTCAATAGAGTGCCTCTCAATTTAAGCGAATTTTAAGTGTTAATATTTACCTGATAATATTATAATTTATATATTAAAAATACATAAGAAACGGAGAATTATCATGCTGAATATAGATATTAATCGTTTAACTGATATTTGTTTAGAATATCAGCAGTCTAGATTTTATGTTACTAGAATACCTGAAGATTTCTTATCAATTGCAAAAAAACGTTTCTCTATACCAACGAATGATCGAATTATTGCTTTTTTAAGTTGCAATTTATTTGGCTCAGGAAAATATGGTGTTTATTTTACAAGTTCGGGTTTATATTGGAAAAATTGGTTATTAGGTAAAGGAAATATGAAATGGGATAAATTAAATGAAGTACAACAAATTGAAATTGATAAAGATGGTTTTTTATCTTTTGATGCACAAAAAAGTTTTAATATTAACGGCAGTGATTATCCACCGCAGTTATTTAAAGAATTACTTATAGCTCTTACAAATTCGTTCCACAATTCAAAGCAAAATGATATACATCCAGTTATAAAAATTGACGAGATAAAATCAATCTGCTCTTTGTTTGAGACGTACGATGAATTATTAGAACCTGATAATGGTTTGTTTGTTGACAATCATATTTCAGACAAAAAGCTAAAGGAAATTTGGGCACGATATATTGTTTCAAAAGAAGAAGAAATCATTGCTTTTTTAGATACCTCTGTCCTTGGTAATTTGAGTAAAGGATCGGATGGCGTATTAATTTGTCACTCGGGGATATATTTTAGAGAAACTTTTGTACACTTGTATTTTCCATGGCATGTCTTTAGGAATATCCCTATTACATTGATTTCAAACGAGTTAGAAATCGGAAAAGGCAACATATTTCATCTTCAACATGCTAGAATGTCTAGTCAAGAGATTCTATTATTCATCAAAAATTTAAAACAGCTTGTTAATACGTTATATGAGGAAAATAAGTGTTCACCCAACACATAAGGGTCTTAATATAATTTAATATTTTATTTAATCTAATATAAAAAAACGCTATTCTTTTTGTAGAAATATACAGAAAGGGTGGCGTTTTTTATGAATCTTTCGATTCAAGGTGAACTACAACTATTTGCTAAAGAATTACACAAATATCTTACTCCTTCATTTTTAGAAAGACTTGCTAGAGAACTAGATTTTGTACAACGAAAACGTAAGTTTTCGGGTCACGATTTAGCCACTATCTGTGTTTGGATTAGTCAACGGGTAGCGAGTGATTCTTTAGTTAGACTGTGCAGTCAACTTCATGCAGCTACAGGAACTCTTATTAGTCCGGAAGGACTCAATAAACGTTTCAATAAAAAAGCTGTTTGCTTATTAAAACATATTTTCTCTGTATTATTAAAAAATAAAATTTGTGAAACATCAGTAATTTCAAGCTCTTCAAGCGCTTATTTTCAACGAATTCGTATTTTAGATGCAACGATTTTTCAAGTTCCAAAACATTTAGCTAACGTGTATCCTGGATCAGGTGGTTGTGCACAAACAGCAGGTATAAAAATTCAGTTAGAATATGATTTACATAGTGGACAGTTTTTAAATTTTCAAGTTGAACCGGGAAAAAATAATGATAAGACCTTTGGAACAGAATGTTTAGCGACATTACGGCCAGGCGATCTATGTATTCGAGATTTAGGCTATTATTCACTGGATGATTTAGATCAAATGGACCAACGAGGCGTGTATTATATATCGCGGCTTAAACTAAATAATATGGTGTATATCAAAAATGAGTTTCCTGAATACTTTCGAAATGGGACAATAAAAAAACAATCTCAGTACATCAAAGTTGATTTAGAACAAATTATGAATACCTTAAAACCAGGACAGGTCCATGAAATAACAGACGGTTATATTGGAAAGGATAAAAAACTATTCACACGAGTTATTATGTATCGATTAACTGAAAAACAACTTCATGAGCGTATGAAAAAACAAGTGTATACGGAAAGTAAAAAGGGCATTACATATTCAGAGAAAAGCAAACGATTAGCTGGCATTAATATATATGTTACCAATACACCTTTGGAGATTGTTCCGATGGAACAAATACATGATTTTTACTCTCTTCGCTGGCAAATCGAAATTATCTTTAAAACTTGGAAATCACTTTTTCAAATCCATCATTGGCAAAATATCAAACAAGAGCGATTAGAATGTCACATTTATGGAAAACTTATTGCTATTTTTCTATGTTCTTCTACTATGTTTAAGATGCGACAGTTGATTTTACAAAAGAAATAAAAAGAATTAAGCGAATATAAAACCATTGGAATAATAAAAGATCATCTATACATCTTGTATCAGGCTATACAACAAAACACTCAAGAAATAACAAAAATCTTGTGCCGTCTATTCATCCTCTTACTGAAAAATGGACGAAAATCTCACAGATATGAGAAGAAAACAGTCTTTGATATCCTGGGTGTTGTCTATGATTATAGTGGATTGGAAAAACAAAAGAAAATTGCATAATTTTTAAAATTGGGTTGATTGAGGTTTATTTGGTATGCTCATTTTTAAGGACACAAAGTATTTTAAGAGTTTTTCCGTTCATATGAACGAAAGTTCATTTTATTTGGGTTCTTAAGTTGATGGGCATGTATGGTGACCCCTATTAGGCTGATTGAAAACTCCGTGTGGGATTAAATATCCCCATAGCACCACATACTTCTGAAATTTCTCTTCTGGTACTACAAAATACGATGAACCTTCGTTTGTTTCTTTTTCTAGTACACGTTTTCCACTGAACAATTTACGCATATACATACCCCCATGATTAGTACAAAATAATAAAATATAAGGCTCATACTAAGTGTAATACTATCATATTTAAATTGAAATACGGCTCTAGGTACATATTGTAGCTTTGAAATAAAGTTTAATTATAAATGTTGATGGAAGCTCAATTTAGCAATACATAAAAAGAAACCATTTTGAACAAAGGTTGGTCAAAATGGTTTCTTTAGCTATAAGGACTGATTTAGTTTTTATAAAAAAGATGGATCAAAACTCATGGACATATCTATTATAAAAGTTTACTTACTTGTACTAGAATTAAACTAGTCTTCAAAGTAAAATAACACTTCAATGGGTGCTTTTAAAACTTTTGCAATATCGTAAGCCAATTTTAATGAAGGGTTATATTTTCCGTTTTCGAGATTACCAATGGTTTCTCTTCTAACTCCAACCTTATTAGCTAAATCTTCTTGGGACATATTTAACTTTACCCTATATTCTTTCATCCGAGTAATCAGCGTCATCCTGCATCCCTTTCTTTTCTCTACGTTCAAATATTTCTAAATTAATTACAAAAGTTCCTAATGGTATTACAACTGCAAGTACAACGCATAATCTGATTACATGTACATTTGCAAAAATAACGATACTTAAGATTAGTAAAACACCCATTACTAATGCCACGAAAAATGCCTTTGTGGCAGCAATGCGAACATGTAGGATAAAAAGTTCATCTGGTATAACTTTTGCATATAAAAAGAAGGGGAAGAAAGCGAAAAAGTAATATGTAAATGATGTTTCACCTAAAAATGAATGAGGACCTAAAAGTCCTAGAAATCCTAGAAATCCAATAAACCCCAAGTAAGCTAATTTGTTCTTCATATAAGATCTCCTTTGTGATATATTTCGCTCTTTATGTGATAAATATATCACATAAAGAGCGAAATAAAAAGGAATTGAAACGGTGCAACTTTTTTATAAACAATTAATCTTTTTTCAAAACGGTACATCTTTATTTAAAACCGACACATATTTCGCAAGAAATTTATCCGATATAAAAATAATATCGCCATTTCACATAAGATAGTATCCAAAACAGACGAGACCGAATCCATTAAGCGGATTAATTAGGCACAAAATTAAATGTAGACTATTGATTATGTAGTTTGTTTTTTATTAAACATTACGGTACGTGAAATTATATGTTCCCCTTACAAAAAAGCCCCTTGAAAGGAGCACTTATTTTACAAGATACTGTTCTACTTCTTTTAGTAATAGTTCTGCACCTTCTGGACTTAATGTTATCTTACCATTTGCTAATGCTATGTTACGATTTGACACTTCTCCTGTTAATGCACAAACATGACCAGGCTGATACTTCTGTAAAATGATGTCTTCCCCTTCTACAAAAATCTCTAATGGTGATTTTTCTTTAATCCCAAGCGTATTTCTAAGTTCCTTTGGAATTACTATACGCCCTAATTCATCCACTTTTCTAGTTACTCCGGTTGCTTTCATCCAGCATATTTCCCCACTTCATTATCAATTTGTACCCAAGTTATTCTTTACTATTGTAACAGGCTTTCACCATACATGAGAAACATAATGATCCAAAAACTAACGATCATAATAAGTACTTCTTTAACCCTTTGCTGAAAGGAAATATGACCTTCTTCCATTCTACACGCCCCTTTTCTCTACATGTTTTTATATGTTAAAATAAAGAGGAAAGAAATGTGCCAATTTCTTTCCTCGACGGTCACTCATGACTTTGCTCTTTGTTTGCTTTTGCAAATGAAGAGCTTTTATTTTGCATACTTATACTTACTTTCTAACATCGCATAGCGCAATAGCTTTAACTTTGTCTCTTTTTTCAATGCTTTCCACTCAGATACACCAATTTTCATTTTTCATTCCTCCAATAATTAAATTTGTTATTTATATAGCTTATAAGTTCCAGTTGTAAATCTTTCTAATTTGTTTATCGCTAAACCCTTCATGGACAGCGAAGATTTCTGGAAAATCAGAGATACACAAATCAATAATTGTATTATCAGTTGTTCTTATATAGTAATATTGAACAGCTCCCTCATAATTCGAATATAAATAGTATTTATGAATTTTATAAGTTAATCCATTTTTCTCTAATACCTCATAAAGCTTATTTTTAGTTTCATCCATTACGTCAAAAATAGTTAACTGCTCCACTATTAACAGCTCCTCATTGCGTAAATTTACTAAACTAACTCTAAGAACAAGGTTGTTTCATTATGTTCATTGGTATGCACATTGAACTGTTTTCCCGTAGCTTCTAATGCACTAAAAAGCATTCTTTTATATCCTAGATCCATAAAATCTACACTGATTTGACCATGATTCATAATAAATTGAAGATCAGCCATCATCTTTTTAACTTTCCGTTCCATGTAATAACCTCCTCAATATAGTTATATAACTTATACAACTATTCTATTACTCATTTTTCTGGTTGTCAATATAAGTTATATAACTTATAATATTTTTTATAGAGGAGGTTGTTATATGGCTGTTAATAAAGACAAGTACACTCAAATTTTAGTTACTTTTACAAAAGAACAAGTAGAACAAATAGAAAATTATTGGCATGAACATAAGCTGAAGAATCGAAATGAAGCAATTCGTCAGATCGTAGACAAAGGGTTAAGTCGTAAATAATGACTGCCCTTTTTATTTTCCCTAAAAAACCTAAAAACGCATTTAAAGTCCGTTTCTCCCTTTACATACGGTTTTATGACAAATACGACTTATTATATTAACAACTAATTAAAAATCTCATACAATCAAATCTGAAGAGTCATTTTTGTGTTAAACTGATTTTTCTCATGTATTCTTTAAACAAATGAAAAAGAGCCGGATTTTCATCACAGTTCATGTATGAATTGGTTCTGTATGTGTACATGTGGGATATTGAGAACAGCCAAAAAACTTATTTCCTGTTTTATTCGAATTTCGAATGACTAAATCATGTTTACATGTTGGACATTTCCGTTCTGCAGGTGTTATCCCTTGATATACATCTTCAGCCGAATATTCGGGATTAATTTTATTAATCAATTTCTGAAGTTCTACACGATCTATTAGTTTTACATTACAAGCTTCCGCTAATTCCTTTGCTTGTCTTGTATATACACTGTTTGTTACAACCCAGCCCTCATGTGCTTTGTAATAGGCTTGTGCTGCATATATCTCTTGTACGGCACTGATGCCGACTCTATTTTTCATCCCGTAGCGTTTCGCCTGGATGACAATACGATTTTTCCCCTTCAATACCAGATCCGCTCCGAAATCATTTGACTGCTTTGTAACCATCGGTGAGTACCCAAGTTCTCGAAAGAGAGCCTTCAGATACACTTCGAATTGACGTCCATCCATTTTGTCTATATAGCGAATACCGGACTTAGCTATTCGCTTCAGTATTCTTCGCTCCCGAAACTTTCGGTACATAAATTTACAAATACGGAAAAGAACATAAAGGATAAAACCATAAATCAAAATTTGTAATATGTTTGGCATTTCTGGTAGATTAGACACTTCTCTCCACCTCTTTAATTGGTTTTACTTTCTTTGGTTGGGCTGTTTCTTTTGCCTGTTGCTCACTCACTTGTTTCTTCCGGACATCGTTCCAATCTTTTTCATTCGTTGGAATATCCTCTTTAAGATCTACAAAGCATTTCATTGTCTGAATGAAGTCTTTCCCAGCCTTATCATTATCAACTGCCATTATGACCTCTTTAATATCGTGCCCTTCTTTTTTCGCATCCATTAAAGATTGAATCACTGTTTTTGACTTCAATCCATGCATAGAAACCAGGCGAGCGTTTTGGATATTATTTTGTTTAATGCTCCAATGAGATAACATGTCGATTGGATCTTCATAAAAATAGATCTTATCCGGCTTACCCACATCAACCGTAAAACCTGCATTGATTTTTTCATAATTCGGGACGATTTGTTTAAAGCTGCCTCTTTTATTCTCCATTTTTACAGTGCCTTGACGGTTCATTCCAATTATTTGCCCTTTGCCACCTTCTTCTCTCCATTTGAACACGACATTATTTTTCTTATCCTGGACGATAAGATCCTTTTTAATCAGCCAGTTCACCAGGCGAGGATCTATTTTCCGCTCATCAATTAAGTATTTCTTGATTTCTGTTTGTTTCGGCACCTCTAAGTGTTTTGGATAACTAAAAGGCTGCTGCTCTTTTTTGCGTTCCTCTTCAGCTTTTGAACGATCAAACTCTTTGTAGTCCCCCTTCTGAATGTCCATTACGGCTTGAGGGAATTTCATGTCATAGTACATCATGGCAAAGCTAATCGCTCCATATCCTTTTTCCCCTCGACTATTCCAGGCGTATTGATTCCCTTTAATGATGAGACTGTCATGCTCCGTATGACGATAATAGTTTCCCTCTTTCTTAAACGTTTCTCCTTTTGCTTCCAGATATGAAATCAAGTCAACTTTTCTTGCTTTCATCGCATCCTCCGTACTGACATGTGCCATTACGGAATCCCCCCTTTACTCTATAAAATGAAATAAAAAAGAGGACTATTCCGTTTCCTAGTCCTCTTTTGCTACTTATAGTTGATACATTCAATTTTTAATTGCTGTCTTTATAAAAAAATCTTTACTAACAAGACGCTTAATCACCGCATTTTTGAATGAGTATAGATTTTTTTATTTCTTACTATATAATTATCTTCGGCTTCAAATTTAACTTTTCATAGGGTTTTACTATATAGGGAAATGAATTATTCTAATTAATATCTGTGATTCCCAACCATTGTCTCTATAAAATCATTAATAAAGTTTTTTTGATTTAATTTTAAGCCAATGCGAACTCCTGTAGCTTCTGCACCTGGACGGAAATCAGCAATCGTTTGTCCTCTGAAAGATTTTAAATCAACTTCTACTTTACGATACATATATTGAACAAAACTAGGATTAGCTATTGCACTCATTGCAACTACATCATGTAAAGGAGCCCCCTTAATACTTTTATTCAATTTTTTATAGGCACTGTAATAATAATCATAGATTGGTTTTATCAATGATTTGAATGGACCATTTGTATGTTCCACAATATAATTCACTTCGTTCGGGAGCAATACAGCCGAATTTGTTACATTTAAAGGAATCATTGTTAAATTTTTCGACTGATTAATTACAAACTGTGTTGAAACAGGATCACCATACGCATTGGCTTCCGCTACAGATGTAACATTTCCTGGTTGTAAGAACACTCCGGACATGATATATACTTCCTTTACACTTTGCATTAGTTCTTTCCAAATATTTAATACCATCGCAAGGGAAGTAGATCTTCCTACATCAATAATTGTTAACTCTCCCTTGTACCTTTCAATAATTTTAGGGATTAAGCTAAAATCATGAACAGGAATAGTTATTACACTTTCAGGAGGCCGAATAGGACCAAGTCCTTCTGCGCCATGGATTTCTGGATAATAAGTAGTAAACCCATTGAAAAATGGTAAAGTAGCACCACTTATAACAGGGATATCTTGTCTTCCAGCCAATTGCAAAAGGTACAAGGCGTTTCGAGTTGTTTGTTCTTTGGTAACATTACCGTAACTCGTAACAATTCCAACAATTTCAATCTTAGGATTTAGTAGACTATATATGATAGCTAAAGAATCATCAATACCTGGATCACTAAATAACAATACTTTCTTCAAGGTATATCTCCTTTCTTACAAAAACTAATTTTATAAGACAAGCCTTATACCATTTATATGTTAGAAATTAGTGTATTTATGACGCATATTTTGAGATACTCCCTCTATAAGGGGTATCGCCAGCATTTTGGAAAAAAACCACGCTAAGCAAAAAATACAATAAGCCGCCCATACGGACGGCTTATTTACATAAAATTCGTTATTAGAAGTTAATTAAGATTCTAACCTTTTCTTTCTTGTATGTAATTCAGTAATATATCTCGCTCTTTTTCAAATAGCATTTTAAGTTTACTAATTTCAGATATTGGCTTCCAGCAAATATCTTGAATTAACTCATCTGGATCCTGAATTTTCTTTTCTCCACCAACTAGTTCAACTTCAAAATATTCAACATGAACATCTACTCCATACGTAATTCCATTTCGCTCATGTATTTTTTTAACAATTTGCACTTCATAACCTGTTTCTTCCCAAGCTTCACGAATACAACACTCTTCAAATGTTTCCTTTTCTTCTACTCCACCCGAAGGAACAGACCAAAGTTCAGGTTCATTTGGTTTTTCCTGTGCTACCATTAATATTTCATCTCTGGAGTTTATACAAATTGCTGCTGATCCTTTCCATATAGACATATTCAAATCCCCTTTAAAATAATTAATTAACTAAATTTTACCACAATCAAATGACGTATATTATATTCATATCAGGTTGACATAACGTCCTATTATCGGTAGCAAGGAAAAGGAGGAACCGTACTCTCTCAAGGGAACCTCCTTTTTTCGTTCTATGGACCTATGCATTTTTTTATACATTCCTATTCTGGTGCGGTTTTAGGTTTCTCGATTGTTGTTGGATCAACCAAAAAACTGTATTAAATCTTGCATGCTCTTAGCTTGGGGTTTTTCCAAAATGCTGGCGGTGCCCCATGCCCATCAACTTAAGAATGAAAACAAAATGAACTCTCGTTCATATAAACGAAACACCTCTAAAATATTTGGTGCTCTTAAAAAGAAGCACACCAAATAAACCTAGATAGGTATCACTTTTTTTAAGATTATGCAGTTTTCTTTTGTTTTCTCAATCCATTATACTCATAGACAACACCCAAAATATCAAAGACTGTTTTCTTATCGTATCGATGAGATTTCCGACCATTCTTTTGGAGTAAGTAGAACAGACGGATTAGAATCTTTGTTATTTCTTGGGTGTTTTGCTCTATAGATTGATATAAAATGGACAAATGATCTTGAATCATTCCAATTGCTTTATATTCGCTTAACTCCTTTTGTTTCTTTTGTAAAATCAATTGTCGCATCTTAAACATAATAGAAGAGCATAAAAAAATGGAAATGAGTTTTCCATAAACATGGCATTCTAATCGCTCTTGTTTAATATTTTGCCAATGATGAATTTGAAATAATGATTTCCAATTTTTAAAGATGATTTCAACTTGCCAGCGGAGAGAGTAAAAATCATGAATTTGTTCCATCGGGACAATCTCCCAAGGTGTATTGGTAACATACAGGTTCATGCCAGCTAATCGTTTGCTTTTTTCCGAATATGTAATGCCCTTTTTACTTTCCGTATACACTTGTTTTTTCATACGTTCACGAAGTTGTTTTCCTGTTAATCGATACATAATCACCCTAGTGAATAGTTTTTTATCCTTTCCAATATAAGCATCTTTTATTTCATAGACCTGCCCTGGTTTTAAGGTATTCATAATGTGTTCTAAATCAACTTTGATATACTGAGACTGTTTTTTTACTGTCCCATTTCGAAAGTATTCAGGAAATTCATTTTTTATATACACCCTATTGTTTAATTTGAGCCGTGATATATAATACACGCCACGTTGGTCCATTTGATCTAAATCATCCAGTGAATAATAGCCTAAATCCCGAATACATAGATCACCAGGACGTAATGTTGCTAAACATTCTGTTCCAAAGGTTTTATCATTATTTTTCCCTGGTTCCACTTGGAAATTTAAAAACTGGCCATTATGTAAATCATATTCTAACTGGATTTTTATACCCGCTGTTTGAGCACAACCACCTGATCCAGGATACACACTAGCTAAATGCTTTGGTACCTGGAAAATCGTTGCATCTAAAATACGAATTCGTTGAAAATAAGCGATTGAAGAGCTTGGAATCGCTGATGTTTCACAAATTTTACTTTTTAGTAATGTAGAGAAAATGTGTTTTAAAAAGCAAACAGCTTTTTTATTGAAACGTTTATTAAGTCCTTCTGGACTCATGATTGTTCCTGTAACAGCATGAAGTTGACTACATAGTCGTACTAAAGAATCACTCGCTACCCGTTGACTAATCCAAACACAGATAGTAGCTAAATCATGCCCTGAAAACTTACGTTTTCGTTGTACAAAACCTAGTTCTCTAGCAAGATTTTCTAAAAATGAAGGAGTAAGATGTTCATATAATTCTTCAGCAAATAATTGTAGTTCACTTTGAATCGAAAGATTCATAAAAAACGCCACCCTTTCCTATGATTCTATAGAAAGGATAACTTCTTTTTTGCTTTATGGGTAGTGTAAAACCTTAGCCTGATATTGATGTAATGTGACCCAAAATAGCTGACAACCTATATCAAACGAAATACCAAAATATCCCTTTAAAATGATATAATAAAATATAGAATACTAGCATAAAACTACAGGAGGCTATTAATGGATAAAATTTTTGATCATATGAAAACAAGGTTCATTTTAATGTGGGCTATTATCTCTTTTGTAATAATGATATTTATTTTGCCTTTATTATTCAAAGAAATTCCTAAAGATGTAAAGTTAAATATTGCTCTTATTATTTCAATTTATGCTATCCCTATGTTTTGGATTGGTTTTAAATTTAAAAGATATAATATCTCGTTTAAAACTTACTTGTCAAAACCATCTTCTTTTTCTTTTAGAAAAATTTTTGCATCAGCAATTATGACTATGCTTTTCGGATTAGGTATGTTATTGCTAATCGTAATACTATTTTCATTAATACCAAAGAGCACTTCGCTAGAGGATACAAACGAAGTAGTTAAAACACAAAGTATGTGGTTTATTTTAATGAAAGCTATAACTCTTTCTTTCATTGCTCCTGTTTGTGAAGAAATTTTGTTCAGAGGCTTTATTCTTAGTCGTTTTACGTATAAATTCGGAATAAAAAAAGCAGTTATATTCTCTTCCATCTGCTTCGGTGTTTTACATCTAAGCAATGTTTTTGGAACCACAATATTTGGGATTATTTCTTGTTTAATGTACTTGAAAACTAAAAGTTTATTACCTTCTATAATAGCTCACATGGTTAATAATATAATTGTAGCTTCAAGAGATATCTTTTCTGCTTTACAGTCTACAACTACAAGCACACCTTCAGCACAACCTGAATTAACTATCATTCTTTTAATGTCTATTGTGCTAATAACAATTGGATTAATGTGGATTATTCCTTTTATTAGAAGACATTCGAAACTATCAAGGTATGATAGTTTACCACCTTTGAAGTACACCACAACCTAATTAAAATTGTTATGATGTATAAAAATAGGAATAGAAGTTTTTGAGTAGTAAACGTAATCATTAGTAGTACAGAAAAGGATAGATAAGGCTAAAATGCCTTTATCTATCCTTTTCTATCACATATTATGTGAAGGATTTTTTGTTTTGGGGTTGATCTGTTTTCTTAGGTTGATGGGCATGGGGTAGCACCAACATTTCGCGGATTCCGTACGCTAAGGCTGAACTACTTGATATAACAGTAAGCGTCAAACTGTCCCCACATACCAATAGAATCAGTTCCATGTCATAATCTCCTTACGTACAAGACGGAAAGGAGATTTTTTATGGCTAAAATAGATCAATCAATAGCGTGGAAGAATCGATTGGTTTAAGCATCCGAAGCTCGTAAGAAAAAGAAAGATGTTTATTTAAGTCTTAATGCGTTCGCTTTTACTGTTGGTTATGATTGGTAGGGACATTCTCCATTAATAATTCGTAGGAAAGAGATAAAAATTAGAAAAACTGTCAATGAAAATTCATGTAAACCCTCAAAAAAAGTCTTACAATCAAAGCAGAGAGACTTTGGAACGGGAGGCACTAGCCATGAATCGAATTGAACGTGAAGAGAAAACAATTAGCATTATGATTGATATGTATTGTAAAAACGAACATGAACAAGATACTATATGTGAAGAATGTCAGAAGTTAAAAGAGTATGCTTATTTTCGTTTATCAAACTGTCCATTTCAAGAGAAGAAGCCCGCATGTCAAAATTGCAAAATTCATTGTTATAAACCAGATATGAAAGATTTCGTTAAGGATGTTATGAAAAAGAGCGGACCGAAAATGATTTTAAAACATCCATATTTCGCGGTCATGCATGTTGTTGACACAATGAAGAAGGCTCCTGACTTACCGAAAAGAAAAAAGTGCTAAAAGAAAAAACGGGTTGTCTAACAAGCCCGTTTTTTCTTTTATTAACGTAAACGACGAATAGACCTAAAAAATCAATTTTATTATATCTTTAGGTCTATTTGTCGTTTACATATAAAAAGGATTTAGCAATAGGAGCCAAAACCGGACGTTTAAGGAACTTTATTGAGTTCTAACGAAACTAACAGAAAGATGGTCAAAAACCAGTTCCGAGACTCATTACCAAAAACAAAGTCCCGTAACAAGCATTAAATATCGTTTAAGGAACTTTCTTAACGTACGGTAAAACCAAGTTTTTGAACTTAGGAATTCCTTAGCGTACGAAATTCGCGAAATGTTGGCGAGACCCCAAATAAGGCATACCGCCAAATATAAAACATATCCATAGGGAAGCGTGTAGCACCTTGCTATAATAATGTTGGAATTATTCCCTAATTATTGATGAAGGAGCTTAGACATGGAAAAGATTAATAGAATATTAAGTGATTTTGCTAAGGTTAATGAATATGATGGCGTAGGTAATGATTATAGACTATATCTTTTATCAGAAAATACAAAAGAAGATATATGTGGGGTTCAGCCGAGATACATGTAATTTTGGGTCATAGGCTGTATTTTATTTCCATTATCTGATTATCGTGTAACAAAAAGGTATTTTAATAATAATGTTTACGGATTATTATTGATACAGTATTTTGTTACAGCTAGTTCAACGGTTAGGATATTTCTTATTTCCAAATACAAAACGTAACAAAAACGAACGTTTATGTTACAAATATCACCGATAAACAACGTTTGGTAAAAAATGTATTACTATGACCTAGTTTTACACGTATCTCGGCTGAACCCCAAATATGCTTAAAGATAATTTTAAAATTAGTAATATTCCCACTGTTTTATGGGGAAATAAGAGTGAAAAAATTTTTATTGCAGTACATGGAAATATGTCAAATAAAGAAGATACAGTTATTGAAATTTTAGCTGAAGAAGCCAATCGAAAAGGTTATCAAGTATTAAGCTTTGATTTACCTGAGCATGGAGAAAGAATAAATGATAATACTCCTTGCAAAGTACAGTTTTGTGTTAATGAATTATCTATAGTTATGAATTACGCAAAAGAACATTGGAAAGAAGTAAGTGTATTTGCATGTAGTATGGGAGCTTATTTTAGCCTTTTAGCCTATCAAAATGATGTGTTAGAAAAGGCATTATTTTTATCACCAGTAGTTAATATGGAACGAATTATAGAAAATATGATGAAATGGTTTAATATAACACCAGAGCTTTTGCAAAAAGAAATGACTATAGAAACACCTGTTGGTCAAAAGTTATATTGGGATTATTTATGCTATGTAAAAGAACATCCTATTAATACGTGGAATACAGATACATATATTATGTATGGAGCCAAGGATGAACTGTGCGAATTTGAAATTATTAACTATTTTACAAAAAAACATCATTGTGAATTAGAAGTCATGGAAACAGGTGAACATTACTTTCATACTAAAGAACAGTTAAAGGTATTTAAACAGTGGTTACACAAACATATCGATTAACAAAATTGTTATTAAAGAGAAGATGTTAAACTACTGAGAAATATATTTGAATTATTTACTTCCGCTAACGGTAGTTATGTAAATAAGCTGTCCAGATGGACAGCTTATTTTTTGCTTAGCGTGGTTTTTTTCCGAAATGCTGGCGATACCCCTCCACTTTCCTATAAGGTGTAACTTCAGGTGATAATTTGCATAGCTTTCAAATGATAAATTGCACATAAAACANNGCTGTTTTATGTGCAATTTATCTTCTATGCATTTGTAATAATGTTATCGTTAAATTTTCTAAATTCCCATCATTTTTTATTTCTTTTATGACTTTTCCTTCTTTCATAAAGAGTATCCGATCACCAATTTCAGCAGCTACATCCATCATATGTGTGGAGAAAATAATCATGGTACCATCTCTTTTTAAAGTCTTTAATATAGTTAAAAACTCATCTACCCAATACGGATCCAGGCCATTTGTCGGTTCGTCTAATATCAAAATTTTAGGTTTACCAAGGTACGCCTGCCCAAATAATAGCCTCTGTCTCATCCCTTTAGATAATCTATGTAACCGTTCATTTTTTTTCTCATTTAAGCCTATTGATTCAATAACTGCCTGTACTTTGTCTTTTCCTATATTTCGAAAAGCAGCATAAAAGAATAAAAATTCTTGAACTGTCATATCTTGCTGTGCATGAAAATCATCTGGCATATAACCTATTTCACTCAAATACTGTTTTCTATCTTTCTGTAACTCTATATTCCCTAATTGAACAGTACCAGTTGTAGGTGTTGTAATTCCAGCGATTATATCAAGGAGCGTACTTTTCCCAGCTCCATTCCCACCACATAATACGATACACTCTCCTTGTTTACTTTGAAATGAGATTGGAGATAATGCTATTTTCTTTTTATATCTTTTACATACCTCTTTGAGATTTAATACTGTCATTTTTTTCTTCTCCTCTCCATTTGCCACCCCGCCACAAACAAGAACACAATTGTATAGATAATGCAGTATATTAGTAGAATCCAAATAACTGCTTTACTTTGAAAAATCATTACCAATTGATCATATACTTGTCCAAATATTGCTCCACCACCTAATTGAATTACAAATATAATTCGAAGAAATTCTGCTGGGTTGCAAAACAATAATATTTTTATTAATGGTGCAATCATTGAATATGGAACAAAATTAAGAACACTAATTAAAGCCGTTGGCCACATCATAATAAGAAAGAACCAAACTACGATACTTATGGCTAAAGCTTGCCACCTTGTTATAGAAAAAGAACCGATTGTTATTCCCAGTAATAAAAATAAAAAAATTAATAAAACAGAGAAGATATACGTTGCTACCACCCAAAACATATCAAAGTTACTACCGTTTACTAACCCAATTATTATACTTACTCCAAAACTCATTGAAAAAATAGCTGTTTGCCCTATAAATTGGCCAATAGTTTTACCTATTACATATGAGGTACCCTTTAAAGGATACGTACATAAAAGTCTCCATTTCCCATTTTCCACCTCACCTGCAATAGAGAATGCTCCTATAATTAACATAAGTAAAGGCACAATATATAAAATAAGATTTACCATTGTCCCCGTTACATTTGTATAGCCTGCTAAAGACGGGGTATTTCTTTCCATAACAAATATTAAAGAAAATATAGTTATCCAAAGAAACAAAAATATGTATGCAAGTTTACCCCTTACTGCACTACGCCATTCTGAATATAATATATTCCACATAGCTATTCACCTCTCTAATGAAAAAGACAACCAGAGCTGGTTGTCTTTTTCTCACTAATTTTTCATAGTAATAATCACTTATTAGTGAGAATGTCCACTACCATGATCTTTCTTTTCTTTCCCCATCATCTCTTTATTCATTTCCCATTTATGTTCTGTTAGTTCTTTAGAAGAAAGGATTTTCCCAGTATGTTTTTCTACAAAGCTGTCCGCATCTTTCGTTTCTTTAAAAGAAATTACATTATAAGCCATTGGTGTCTTAATTGATTTATCATATACATATGTAGCTTTATCCACTGCAACCCAATCTTTTGTATTGTAATCTCTTACAAATTTCTCTTGTGTTTTTTCATTTTTATGTTCATCCATCCACTTATACATACAACCAATATCATCAAACTTTAAAGCTTTTCCGTTTTCTAAAATAACCTCAGTTGCAAATTGATTATCCATTACTGCCATATTACAAACATCACACTTATCATTTTTTTCATTAATAGCAACTGGTTTTGTTTCTTTCTTACCACACCCTACTACGGCAAATACCAAACATAAACAAATAGTAAATAACATATACTTAATTCTCATCAATTTTTCCTCCCTAAAATGAACAACATACTTCCCATTAGTAGCATACTTATACTTACAATCAAAATGTGAGACTGAAATGCCATCTCCTCACCTTTTTGCGTAACATCTTTTGGTTTCATTCTAGATTCTTTGTCAACCAATAAAGATTGATCTGGAATTTTTATAAAACTTTGTAAAATACGCATCCCTGGTGATTGAAAGAACAACTGGTATTCTGGAATATCTTGTGTTAACAAAAGAAAATAGGCATCTGCTTTGTATGGAATATTACTAATACCTGAACCGTCTGTATCTACTTTTAAAGAAGCATCCCAATAATTTTTATAGATATTATTTTCCCTGCTTTGTGTAGCTTGTGATTCATTAACATTCCCTATCATTACATTTTGAGTAAATTCATTTTCACGGGCATCTTTAAATTGTAATCCGATAAAATTATTAAAAATTGAATTACTCATAATAGTATTATGCTTTGCCTTTTCTACATAAATGCCTACTCTATTATTAGTAATCTCATTTTGTAAAATGTTTGTTTTTATCGCATCATAAAGTAATATACCTTGTGCATGAACATTACTTTTATTGTAAATAAAGCGATTTCCTACTACAGATGTTTCCTTTGTTCCCATAATCATAGCACCTGTTGTATTTTCTTTTGATATATTTTTTTCAACAACCGTTCTATCAGAATACATAAGATGAATGCCATAACGGGACTGCCAGATTGTATTTTCCCTTATTGTATTATTGTCGCTTTGTTCTAAATAAATACCATCACGGACATTTTGGATTTTGATATTCTCTATCAGATTATGATTAGATTGCCATAAATCAATTCCATTAGCCCGTTTTTGTCCAACGATTATACTGTTCTCAACTTTTATATTCCTAGCATCTTCTAGCTTAATCCCCATGTATGATGCGTGAATTTCTAATCCATTGATATAGTGTTTATCTCCCGATACTAATATTGCTGGCTGATCTGTATTATCATTACATTGTTCTATTTTCAAATCTTTGAGGATAATGTTTTCCTTATTTATTGTAATGACAGGATCTTTACCACAAGAGATTATTTTAGTATTTTTATCTCCTTGTATTGTAATCGGTTTCGATATTTTAATCGTTTCATTATAAGCTCTATTCTCTAATGTAATTGTTTCATATGGGGAAGCCGCGTCAATTTTTGATTGTAATGTAGACTCCGCATGAATACTTACTCCTGGAAAACAAAAAACTAAAAATAACAGAAGAGGAGAACAAAGCTTTTTCATATACAGTTCCCTTCTCTCAAAGCTATTAACTATCACTATAGATGAGAATATCAATAATTTGTGTGAAATTTGTGAAAAATAAACGTGGTTTTTGTGATACATATAAAATTAAACGTGGTTTTCTTTTTAGGGCGTACTTCACTTTCTTATGTAAAGCTAAACCCAGAAAAATACCTATAGAACAAAGCAACATGAAAAACAGATAGAGAAGTCTATAATTTTATAGACTTCTCTTTTTTATATGCAATTTACCATTAAAAAATTATGCAAATTATCTTCTAAAGTTACACCCTTTAGCATTATGAAGGGACTTTTTTGTTATTACCGAAAGTAAACTTTTAGATAAAAGTTTACTTTCGGGTTTTGAATCATTTATAGCTAATTTTGTAATAAATTTCTCAATATAGATGCAACTTCTATTAATTTCTTATAAGTTGATGGGCATGTGGTGCTACCCCAATAGGGCGTAGTTTGGAAATAAAAGTAAGCCTATGACCTGTTTTTATACGTATCTCGCCTGAACCCCATTATTAGTTTGAATTTATTATTCACTACATTTTTTAGCATCTAGTCTTTCCTTTGATATATAGTTCTTTTAAATGAATATCTGTTTTAAAATTCATATACTCTTCATCAAGAATATCATTTGGTATTTTTGTTTTCTGATTTAACTTTAATATTCTTAATATCTTGTTTTTCATCTTACTATTTTCAATTTGAATCTTTTGTTTGCATCTACAAGCAGAACAAACCAAAGTATCTTCACTATGCATAGGCTCAATTTTTGCATATATTGTTTGGAGGTTTAAATGTTTGGCAATACAGGTTCTATGTTGACCATCAGTGAATTCATAATGACCACAATGTCTTTGGTGCATTCTAATGGAGTAAGCTTCTTTTTGAAAGTTTATATTCTCAAAATAATTCATTTGGAATAACCTCTTAGCTAAATTACGACAATACAGTACATCACTTTCACCAGTTATTCCATCCTTTTCGTGGATACTTTCTGCTTCACTTTCGCTTAGATATAAAGAACATTTTCCAGATCTTAATTCATAGCAATCATATGAATTTAAATAATACGAAAAAATATATTTTGTTGGATTGATTTCTTTTAATTCATATCCCAATGTTATCCTCCATTCTATGATTCAGTTGTACAAATTTTGTATATTCCTTACGAAGCCAATTAGAAATGCGTTCTTTTTGTTGTTGTCTGAGATGCGACCATTTCTTATGTGTTTGACGGATCTGTCCATTAACTTTTATATGATTTTTCATAGACACGCCCCCTATTACTGTCAAAGCGAATATATAACTATCGTAGCACATTGAATCCACAAAATGGAAAAAACTGGCGAGGATATTTATTTTTTATTTTTAAATACGGTACGTGAAATTATTATAAGTTCTAATTAAAAGCCCCCATAGACCATAAATCTATGAGAGCTGCCTAAGGGTATTTAGACTTTCGACTTCATTCTATTGTAGCAAGCTTTCACCAAATAGCAAAAACATAACGATCCAAAACCAAATAATCAAACTACATGCACCCTTGAAACTTCCCCACAGAGAAAATGTTTCCCCTTGCATTTTTATCATCCTTTCTTACTTGTCCTTTGGTTCTCCAAACCATTCATACATTGCCTGTCGGCTTATAATCCATTCCTTACGCTTCCCTTCAGGATGCAAAAAGTACTTCACTAAACCTTCTTGTAGCATGCGCTCTAAATCATTTATTTGCTTCTCGTTCATTAGAGAGGGGCTATATTTATTCTTAATTGTCTCACGAGGAATCCCCCAATAAAAAGCTGCTTCAGATGGTGTCATGTATTTATCAATTTCTTTCATGGGAATTCTCCTTTGTTTGTGCTTTTCCTTTTATGTTACAATAAATAAAGAAGGAAATGGACTAGATTTCCTTCTACTTCAGTCACTCATTAACTAAGCCCTTTGTTTGCTATTAAGCAAATGAAGGGTTTTTATTTTGCTTGTTTATATTTACTATCTATGACAGCCAAACGGATCAACTTCAGCTTAATATCCTTACTAAGAGAAAGCCATTCAGATGTACCTATTTTCATATCCTTTTCCTCCCCATTCCCTTTTTATACTTCAAGAAAATTAACCCCTTAAAACATTTGTATTTTACACTAATTTAACAACTAGAGAATCCTCATCATATTCGTGAATGTGTAAATCATAGCGCATATCTGTTGCATCCAGTACTTTACAAAACCTCTGAAAGTAAGCCGGATTACTTACTTCCATGCCAATTTCTCCATTCCTGAACAGATACTCTAAATCATCAATGATTTCTTTTACTGTATTCTCCAATATTTTCACTCCTTATCTTTATAAAATAACCTTATAAGGTTATTTTATAACAAAACAAGAAACCCTACAAGGTTATTCTTTTTGTTTTTCAGATATTTCATAAAAAATTCTTAATAACATCCCTAATGTAAAAAGACAATAGAGTTATTAAATTTTAAAACCTAAAACAAGCATAACCCCGTTCTAAATTTAGGACGGGGTTAAAATATAGTCGTTAAATTTTCGACATAAGATACTTCATTGTACTTAAAAATATAACAATAAATTCGTTTAACAACTATTTTCTCTATTTCATGTCGTGGGTTTTCATTTTATCCAATTCTTTTTGTATCTTCTTATGAAAATACTTTCTACCTAGATTCCATTCTATACATAAGAAAATCATCCCTAATAATAGATAAAGGATAAAACCACTAGTACTTTCAATACGACTCGTTATAAACAACCATGTCAGAAATACAATATGTGCTACTGGTAAAATTGCCCCCCAATAGATATTGTTTCTACTTGATAAGAAAAATTGAACAGCTAAAATACCAGCATAAATAAGAACCATTATTCCCCATCTCTTTCTTGTTTATATTTTTCAATAATCAATTTTGCATCTTCTACACTTATCCGATCATCAATCGACAGGCTCTTGATAAATTTAATAAATTCCTCGTTTTCTACGGCATCATTCATTTTTATCTTATCGATTAATCGATCAAGTTTAAGTCTTACTGTTGGGTATGATACCTCATAAACCTTTGCAATCTCTTTTAAAGAACCCGAATGAAGTACTAAGTTTTTAACAAACTCTAAATCCTCATTTTCCAAGGCTAAAATCCAGTTTGGAATATTGTTAATATCCACAGCTTTGCCCTCCATTTACTTTTATTAATATTAGTTTAACATATTTTTGAATAATATTAATAAAATATTGAATTTTATTAAAAATAATTTTTATAATTTTTTTAATTAATTTTAGATTAAAAAGAACCCATTTGAATTAAGTTACTCAAGTGGGTATTGCTTCACAATCTGGCCCGATTGTTGAATAAAATGACTGGCGTTTTTTAAACAACTTTATTATCTCTGTACACCTAACTCACCTTAAACCGCTTATTTTCACTTACAACACATCCCTTGTTATTTAGGTCTTATGTCATTCACTTTCAAATAAACATTTGTTATATCGAAATCTGAGAAGCCGTTTTTTGATGAGAGTATGATTTTTTAAAGTTAATTCCTAAAAATAACAAAAGAGCTGGATTTTCATCACAGCTCATTTACTGATTGGTTCTGTATGTGTACATGTCGGATATTGAGAACAGCCAAAAAACTTATTTCCAGTTTTATTCGAATTACGAACGACTAAATGATTTTTACATGTTGGACATTTCCGTTCTTCAGGTTTTACCCCTTGATATACATCTTCAGCCGAATATTCGGGATTAATTTTATTAATCAATTTTTGAAGTTCTACACGATCTATTAATTTTACATTGCATGCCTCCGCTAATTCTTTCGCCTGCCTTGTATATACACTGTTCGTCATTTGAAAGGTCGTTTTTTAATTAAAACCTCAATTTTTTCATGTATTCTTTAAATAATGGGATCTGTTAAAGTAAAATGTTGATATTTAATCATTGAAAAAGGACTGTAAAATTTAGACAGACCTTTTGAATTCTTATAGAACTAAAGCATGCGTTAGTTCCATAAGAATATGTATTGGTTTGGAATAAAGTTTAATCAGAAATGTTTTACAAACCCTTATTTGATAAGAGACAAAAAGAATCCATTTTGAAAAAAGATTGATCAGAACGGAATTCTACTTTGTGAATCATTATACAATTTTTATAAAAAAGTTTGATTAAAACTCACCTGGAATTCTTTAATCGAAAAGGAATAAAACAATTTAACTTTTTTGCAAACGGTATTACTTTCTTTAAAACGGT
Source organism: Bacillus sp. SRB_8 (assembly GCF_003264205.1). Taxonomy (NCBI): domain Bacteria; kingdom Bacillati; phylum Bacillota; class Bacilli; order Caryophanales; family Bacillaceae; genus Bacillus; species Bacillus sp. SRB_8. The sequence continues at coordinate 36,657 of NZ_NADT01000046.1, forward strand.
ACAACTAATCAATGGTGTTCAGAATTGATAAATTTTTGTTTCTAGAAATGAAGTAACCTCCTACTTTTTAGCTTGTTGGGAGGTTATTAAGATAAAATATACTTAACTTATTACTACTGATTTTAGCGAATCCATTAGAAAAAAAGAGCATATGCTAAAACATGCTCTTACACTCTTATACAAATGATTTTTTTTACTAACTTATATTATGCTTTCACACCAAATAACAAACGTAAAAAGTGCTTTAGATTTATTCTTTAGGAGATTGTTATTTTATAAGTTCTTCGATGTTATTACTTTTTTTGATTGTTTCTGATGATAGCCAGAGTGAATATCTTGTTCCATCCTTGTTGGTTAAAAATATGTCAAATTTTTCATTATATAGTTCTTCTTTAAGGATAGTGACTACCTTTCTCAGATCCTCAACTACATAGGGATTGTTATAATATTGCATCGTACTGTCATTAAAAACTAAAGTCACATCATACTTCGGACACTCCCCATCTTTCGGATTTGAACAAGTAATACCTTTAATTACAAAACGGTCGTTTTGAATTTCTTTTAACCTTTCACCTACTTTTGTTTGAGTTTGAATCAAATATGTCCAATAACTGCTTAAAGTGTTTTTCATTGTTAGTAGCAGTTCTTCTTTCGTTATAACTTTTTGCACATTATTGAAAGGTAAACCTATATATTCTCCATTATGATCATTAATATCAAGTTCTGTTATCTTTCTATTACTCTTCTGAATGAGTTGAAATAGAGCATATAAACGATCTAATTCTGTTGATTCAAATTGACTATAATCAATCTTGTTACTCGATTTTAAAGTTAATAACAACTCATCAGTGGGTTTTCCTCCTGTATTATCATCATCCAAAATATATTGAAGAACATTTTCATTTTCAGATTCCTCGTAACCTAACTTTTTAATTTCTTCTAGAATTGGTTTGAATTTCTTATATTCCTCATATGTGTTTTTTCCGTATTGGTATTCATCACCTTTTATTTTTGAATATAAGAAACCATCTACCTCTACTCTAAATTGAATATTTTTGTTGTTTTTTACTTGAACAGTATGGTATGTATGTCCCATATTCCCTTCATGCATAGCGCCCCAATCTGTTACAACAACATCGATTCCATGTTTTTCTTTTATATATTTTTTAACCTGATCTTCATTAGTATTAACACAGCCACTCAAAAATAAGAAACATAACACTAACAACATTACATTTTTCATTCTTTTCATATAACCCCTTATACCCCTTCCTTACGTAAGAAACGTTCCCTGGTTGAACACTGTATAAAAAATTTAAAGGTAAAGCAATCTTTTGAATAGTGTGCTTCATCAGTATGGTATTCTTATTTCGTTATATCTTTGTAAATCCATTTTGAAAAAAGATTAATTAAAACCGACTCTTTCCTTAGGATTGCGTGAACAGTTTTTATAAAAAAGTTTGTTCATTTTCTGTTTATGTTCCTATACAATTACGCCCGTTTATGCAGTTGGGATTTATTTGATATACGTACTTTTTAAACCTTATATGTAGGCCCAGTACCAGCATTACTTTGTCTCTAATTACAGCAACCCTGGTACTGGGCCATGTGTGAATCATCTTCCCTATTCACTTTTTTTAATTACCTTAAATTCACCTGATTTATCTACGCTAAACAAAACATAACTCCCCTTGCCAAAATCCATACCTGAAGAGCTACTTGGCTGCAGTGCTATATTGTAAATGCCTTCTGTTAAAACATTACCTCTGTGAAAATAATTCATAATGCTAAGGATATCTGGTATATTCCCCTTATTTTTTTCTACACTATAATAATAATTAAAGTTCACTACTCCCATATGATAAGAATTGATTTTAGATTCGTTGATTTTCAAAGTTTTGATTAATTTTTTCGTATCTAATTGTTGAGTTTGTTTAAACTTTGTAAGCAATTCTTTTTCCTGTTGTTCATCGATAGTAAAGTTTAAATAGTAATAGAAATTTTGTTTCGCCTTATCAAATGCGTTATTTGATTCACTTAATAAGTTATATTTTTTAATAATTTCATTTGATTGTTTTATAACTTCACTATGTTGTTGGACATAAGCGCCTTTAAATATATCTAAGAAGACATACTTATCATCATCTTGATCTATCTCATAAGAGTTTCGGTCAACAGTTACATATGTAGTGGTATAATATGGTTTTTTTATTTCTATATAAGTTTGAATACCTGTTCCTCCAAGTCGGTTATTATATGCAGAAAGAATTTTAAAATCTCCATCTTTTATCCCATAATGCTCTTTTAAGTTATCTCCTACTGGTTTATGGATTTGTATTTTTGTAAAAATATCAGTAAATAAATATAGTAATATTCCGCTAAATCCTACTATAAAAATAGTTGCTATTACTTTCTTCACTCTCAGTACACCTGCTTCCTATAACAAATAATACTTACAACATTGCATATATTATTTAATCACAATTTATATAGATTTATTCTATTTTTTTGTTTTAGAATGGATATTGTTCTAATTTTTGGTTTGGAATAAAGTTTGATCAAAGCTTCAGGAGTTTTACCCGATGATGCAAAACGGTGCAACTTTTTTAAATTATCAATACCTAAATCGACAATAGACCCATATTTATATTTGGGTTTAATTAGCTATAATAAAATTTATTTCAAGTTATTAAGAACTATAATTCTTGGATATACGTAAAGAACTGACGTACAAAAGAAGACCCCTTACAGTTGCTTTGAAATAAAGTTTGATTAAAATGCATGGGTTGATTTTTTTGAGCTATTTTTTTGAGCTATTTATTTT
>NZ_NADT01000047.1:0-5992 GCF_003264205.1 Bacillus sp. SRB_8
CGAACACGGAAGTTAAGCTCTCTAGCGCCGATGGTAGTTGGGACCTTGTCCCTGTGAGAGTAGGACGTCGCCAAGCAATTTTAAGACGAGTCAGAATGACTCGTCTTTTTTGTGTTTAATGAAATAAGCTTGTTATTAATGGCTCAAGAAATCCATTGATAACAAGCTTATTTGTTTAAAGATAAATGTATTTATCTAGTATGGATTTCCGGTAAAATCGTTATTTATCATAGCTTCACTTTGTTTTTTACATCGATAAGCTTAAAACGTTCGCAAACGAGCAGCATATCTTCAGAAAAACTAAGACCAAGTTCGCTTAGTTCCTTTGTAAAAAACTGAATATGGGTATCTCTCCAGTAACTATAGGTACGATCGCCTTCGCCTTCAGCGATAGCGAATTCTTCAGTCACTTCATTCATTGGCATTATAGTTACTTCTATTGTCTTAATAATAGCTACAGGTTCATCCTGACTATTGAGTACAATACTATAATCGTTAGTTGTTGGTAGTGGTTCATTTTCTGATTCATAAAAAATATGGCCCGAGCATGTTGCGGTTTTCACACCATCAATGACTAATTGAGCGAGATAATCAGGAGAATCACCAAATTGCCAAGCTGTAACAGATTCTGGTTTTTTATTGTTTCCCCAATAAGTATCCCAATATGATTGTGCTAATGGATTCATTTGTATATTTACCTCGCTTTAATTTTTTTATAAGCCTTGAGCAACTTGCTTATTTGTAATAGTTTTGTAGTCATATAAAATCTGGGTTGTTGTATTACGGATTAATACAAGTAATACGCTGAAGGAATATGGTTTATAAACTTGTTCTGTCCATTTATGACCATTTTCCCCGTAGACGCCCATATTAATAGACGGGATGTTCAATTTTCGAATTGTTTCGTATGGTAATGGATATAGTTGTTCTGTAGTCTATTTGTGATTTGGGCTGCAATAAAGTTAGGGTCAATGCCCGATCACCTACACGTACTTCGCTTCCATAAATATAGAAACAAGGAAGAATTGATGTATAGCAAAGGGGTGAGAACATTAGTTCTATCGTGGTGTAATGGGTAGACTCAATCAATTGAGGTGCTTATTTTTACTTCAGCATATGTGTATAAAGAAGAAATGCTATTACTAGGTTCGGATTTCAAATATAGCCTTTAACGTTACATATTTTAATGAAGTGTTGTTTATATGTAAAGAATATTCTGATTATTAATATTGATCTATTATCCACTATGCCATATTGAAGTGAGTAATACTAGAGGTGAAATAGATAAAAACCGATATTCCTTGAATATCGGTTTAATAATATGTGACTTATATGAAGCTATAGCAATACGAAAAGTGTAAATACAATGGCTAACAAAATACGATAATATGCAAAAGGTTTTAAACCTATCTTTTCTAAAAGCTTCAGGAAGGTTACTACCGCTAGCATTGCTACAAGAAAAGAGGTAATGAATCCTACCGCAAACATAGGAATATCATCTACACTTAAATACTTCCAACTTTTTAATAAGTCTAACCCTGTAGCTCCGGCCATTACAGGAATGGCAATGAGAAAAGAGAACTCAGATGCAGCCTTATAATTTACTTTTGCTAATAGCCCTCCAGAAATAGTAGAGCCCGCTCTAGAGAAGCCAGGATATACTGCTAAGCATTGAAATAATCCAATTGTTAATGCTTGACGGTATGTTAAATCATCTAGTGAAAAGGCGGTTGCCTCTGCTTTTTTTGCTTCTGCAAAAATCATAAGAATTGCTCCTGCTACAAGTCCGATTACGACAGTATACGGCTGAAATAAGTATGTTTTAATAACATCATGTAATAATAGGCCAACAACTACTGCTGGGAATACACCGAGAAAAACATGTAATGCATTGAATTTTTTCTCTTTCCGTAGAAGGGGTTTAATATTACATAAAGAAACAAGGCGTTTATGATATAAAATCGCGATAGCTAAAATTGCCCCTAACTGTATGACAATTTCAAACGTTTTTGCCCTTTCTCCTTCAAAACCTAATAAATGTCCGACTAATATAAGATGGCCAGTAGAAGAGATGGGTAAAAATTCAGCTAACCCTTCTACAATACCAAGTATGAAGGCAATGATAAGATCGCTCATAGTTTCACTCCTATAAATTAATGAATATCCACCCTTTTAAAATAGAATAGTGTTGTAATAAATCCGAAAATCGCTGTTACTGCAATGATGATATAAGAATACTCTGATGGATAAGTCGGTTGTAATTCGTTATTTGCTATATCTAGAGTAGCGGTCCATGGGAATAGGTCTTTATGTTTTGAATTTACGATCATAAGGTTAGTCATTGTAATAATGATTGTTAATATAATAGGCGGTACATAGGTCTTCATTACAAGAGTTAGTAGTACAATAGGTGAAGACAAAAGAAAGAGAAGTCCACCACATATTAAAAATTTTATGAGAGAGCCTAAAAGTAAGGTGATACTAAACCCAGGGAAGCTACCTATTAGCCCTAATAATAAAGTTAGCGTCCAAGCAACTAAAGTTAGCATCATGATCCAAAGGAATAGAAGGATAAACTTACTTATAATAAAGCTAATACGTGATACTGGGATAGTTAGCAAATTTTTTAATGTATCTTCCGTGTATTCACGGGTAAATAGATAAGCGATCACAACTCCATATAAGGGGAATCCTATAATTAAAGTAGTGTATAGGTTAACTTCAGTGAATAGTTGACCAAATAAAATAGTTGGAGTAGGTTGCTTTGTCTTCATGTGTATATAAGAAGCTACAACCACTAAAAATGGCGCGACACCTGCTCCGATAATACTAATCAAAAACATATTGGATCGTTTCAATTTTAATAGTTCTGTATAAAGCAGATTAACCAATTGTGCCACCCCCAACTAGTTTGGTGAAATAATCTTCTAGTCTATCTTCGCTCATCACAATTTTTAATACTTCAACATCATTACGAACTAACGTTCTATTGATGTGTCCTTGCTGTCCAAAGTGAGAATAAACGCGAATATTTCCTTCATCATGTACCTCATAATCAAAAATTTGAAAATGCTTTTCTAATAGCATCGCAGCTTTATTATCATTATTTACCTGGAATTCTATGTACTTACGATTGGCTTTACGCAGTGTATCAAGAGAAACTTCTTCTAATAACCTTCCTTCATGAATAATTCCCATACGATCGACTAGTTGTTCCACCTCAGCTAATATATGACTAGAAATGAGTATCGTTATATTTCTGTCTTGAGCTAAAGATTTAATGAGTTTTCGCATTTCTTTAATACCGATTGGATCTAGTCCGTTAGTTGGTTCATCTAGTATGAGTAGTTCAGGATAATGGAGAAGAGCACGTGCAATTCCTAAGCGTTGCTTCATTCCTAAAGAGTATTTTCTACTAATTTTTTTGTTTCGTGCTGCAAGCCTACAATTTCTAATGCTTCTTCAATTGCATTCCTTTTGTGAACTCCAATTATCTTTGCATTAATTAATAAGTTCTCTCTTGCAGTTAAGTTTTCATAAAATCCTGGGACTTCAACGATAGAACCAATTCTTCTTAAAATTTCTTTTGGATTCCGAAGTAAATCCTCACCGAATATTTCTATATTTCCACTTGTAGGTTTTATAAGACTAAGCAGCATACGGATTGTAGTTGTTTTACCAGCACCGTTACGCCCTATGAATCCATAAATCTCTCCTTGCTGTACATTTATATTTAGATTATCTACTGACTTTTGGTTCCCATAAACTTTAGTAAGGTTTGTCGTTTTTATAATTGTATTTATAGGGGGCACCTACTTTCTATAAGTTCTTAATTACATAATAAAAAGGAAGGTTTAACTGCATATTAATCATTTCTTAACTATTTCTTAAAAGTAGTGTGTTTTGGGACGGAAAAACCAAAAGTAGTTCGTTCCCAGGGAATACTGTCAACCCATATGCGCCCACCATTTTTTTCAACGAGGGCTTTAGAAATAGAAAGTCCGAGGCCACTACCACCGTAAGAAGGATTTCTTGATTGTTCGCTGCGGTACATCCGCTTAAATACGTTTTGTAAATCATGTTTTGGAATACCGGGTCCCTTGTCCCAAATAAGAAGCTCATATTCTGTATTGGTTTCTAGTAGTTCGACTCCTACTATTTTCCCAGCTTTTCCGTGATGGATAGCGTTTTTTATTAGATTACCTATAATTCGTATAAGGCTAAGGTGATCTGCAATAATAGGGGAAGTAGATTCTGGTATGAGAACTTGTAGTTCAATGTTATGTTTTGATAGCTCGGGTAAAAATTCGATTAATACTTCTCTAGTAACTTCAGAAAAATCGAGTTCTTCTTCTTTTAATGGAAATTCATCAGCATCTAGCTTGGCCATATTAAAGATTTCATCGACCAGATGTTTTAAGTCATTCGATTTCTTATAAAGTATTTCAAGATATTCTTGCTTTTCTACTTCAGAAGCAGCGACATCATCTTTTAAAGCATCAATATATCCAATAATAGAAGTAAGTGGTGTTCGGATATCATGTGAGATATTAGATAAAAGTTGTTTTCTAGCTTCTTGGGATTTCCTTGCTTCGATCTGACCCTTTTCTAATGCAGTTATTAAGTCGTTTATTGAAAACACGATACTATTTAGTGAACGGTCGTTATTTGTGAATAGCCTCGTTTGTAAATTCCCTTTAAGTGCACGGCTTAATTTAGTAACCATCGATTCGTTGCTTTGAATAAAGTGAACTCTTGAAAAGAAAAGATATATTGTGATTATGATAAGAGCAATAAATAAAGATATTTTTACATGGTATCCCATATCTATATTTAAAAGTCCGCAAATGATAAGTTGTAATGAAATAAGAATGAGGATCTTATCATTTTTCAACCTTTTCACCTACAAACTTATAACCGATTCCCCATACAGTCTGAATGAATTTTGGATTGGAAGAATCGATTTCTATTTTCTTTCTAAGCTTTCTAATATGCACCATAACTGTATTATCATCTTCTATATAATTATCGTCCCATACATTCCGAAAGAGTTGTGTTTTCGTAAATACTTGCTCTGGGTTTGAAGCGAAGAATTTTAATAGTTCATGTTCTTTTCCAGTTAAGTTGATTTCTTTTCCGTTCGTATGGACTGTGTATTTTTTAAAATCGATAGTTAGTCCTTTAAATGTTAAAGCTGTTTTCTCTTGTACGTTAGTGTTACTTCCAAGAACTAAAAAACGTCGCATAAGAGCTTTTACTCTTGCAACCACTTCGTGAATACTGAAAGGTTTCGTAATATAATCATCAGCACCTATGCTTAAGCCCAAAATTTTATCAACTTCGTGATCTTTAGCAGTTAGCATTAATATAGGAATGTTGGTTGTATCTCTAAGTTTTCTACACACTTCGATACCATCTACTTTCGGCATCATAAGATCTAATATAACGAGGTTGTAGTTATTTTTGTTAAATAAGCACAACGCTTCTTCGCCATTAATTGCAGTATCTACCATATATAATTCTCGTTCTAAATATCTTTTTAATAAGTCTCGAATTTCTTTATCGTCATCTGCTATAAGAATACGTATATCTTTCATATCGTCACCTGTTTCTAATAGAATGTTATTGATATTACAACTTGATAAACAAAGGGGAATAGGGAGCGGTAATAAAAAATAAAGCAACTTTCTAATTATATACTATTAATTGTTAAAATAAGGTTGCTAGTTTAGCTGAAAAGAATCAATTGTATGAGTTCGGTAAGATGGGGGAAGCGAGTCCTTTGAAATAGAGAAGTGCCTAAATTGAATAGTATTTAGAAGAATAGATTGGTAAAGAAAAGTAGACGATGGTTTCTATTTTAATGAGATCTTTGTAGGTCCTTATCTAGAGTTAAAAGAGTGCAAAGGTACTAAATTAAATTTCTTTGTAAAAAGGTATTGACGATTAGTATATAGAGGTGTAGTATAGGACAAGTCGCCGATAGCAACAA
>NZ_NADT01000048.1:0-8092 GCF_003264205.1 Bacillus sp. SRB_8
CTACTATAAGGGGATCATATCAATTATGCTTGCTTCTTTTTTTTCATTTCACATCGTATGTTTAAAAGTAAATAACTCTTCTTTTGACTGCACAGCAGATTGTTCTTCTTCTACAACTATCTTCTTTCTCTCTCCTCCTAATCTTACTTTCAACATCGCCTCTTCTATACTTTTCACAATCATATTTCCTGAAAAAATAGTAAGCCCGAAAAATGTAATTGGGACGAGAGGAATCCATGGATGCACTGTTAATGACCTAAAGTATACTCCAATTAAACCTGACCATTCATGCGTATAAGATTCCACTTCTTCCACCGGCCCCATAAAGTTAACTGTTCCACCAAAGAATACTTCCAGTAACCCTAAGTGCAGTAAAATAGTAAGAGTCTGCGTAAACTGTTGAAGAAATACGAGTATAAACGTCATATAGAGATGCGGAAAAAGATGTTTTATAACAATGTGCCTTCTTGATCCACCTAATATGCACGCAGCTTCAATAAATTCTTCGGTTCTCAATTTACGAACTTCCTTCGCAACATACAGTGCAATAACTGGCATCACAAGCATTACAAGTAATAAAACTTGAAACGAAGCCCTTTCAAAAAAGGTTGTTGTTTCCTCTCCACTCCCAAATGCATTTGCAAAGTGAAGAAAAAAATACGCAATCATAACTGTCGGAATAACCGTAAAACTATCAAAAAAAGCCTCGATTTTTGAAAACCCTCTTTTTACATATGTTCCGAGTATAACACCGAAAAACACACCTATTACCATTCTAAGTGCCGCAATTAAAATAGAGATACCAATCGTCCACTTCGCACCTTCAATGACTAAATGTAACAGGTCGTATCCTTTCCGGTCTGTCCCGAGTAAAAATTGTAATGAAGGTGAAAACGGTGGCACTTCTGGATTTCCAGCCGCATCATATTGCAACGTAACTTTTTTAATCTGTCCATCATTCCATATCGTATTTCCGATGCTCAAAAGAACTAATATGAGAAGAAATCCAATGCTTATCCAAAATCTTTTATCACGTTTTATATACGTCCACATATTATAATCTCTCCTTCATCGCAGCTGGAATGAGATAATGAAACAATTTGAATAAAATAAAAATCGGAATATAAATAAGCAGCACACTAACGATGAAAACCTCAACCCTAATACCTTCATAAGATTTCAAAAACATAAAAATACCACCCGTATTAAAAATCCATTCTATAATATATAAATTAGATAACATAAAAAAAACATTCGTTTTCGCAAAGAAAAGTGTACTAAGCAACACATTTCGTAAAACATGACGATTTAAAATATGAATACGATTCAGCCCTTTCGCCTTAGCAAATAGTACATAATCTTTTTCTAGCTCATTTTCAAAACGAAGCACTAACATTTTTACAAACAGAATCGTAGTCGGTATACTCAAACAAAATATTGGCAATCCTCTAATCGACTCGCCTCCGATTGACGCAATTTGAAAAGGTAAAAAGCCTGTTTGTTTAAAAAACCATACAACTAAAATTTGTGATACTAAAATAAGAAGAATGTCTGGAATAGATTCTAGGAAGATAAGAAATGATTTAATACGATGTTGTATACGCGGTGAACTACTCATAATGACATAAACAATACAAAATGCTACAAATAATGAAATGAAAAAAGCAGCCAAAAAAATAACAATCGTTTCTTTATAATGGACGAACAACTGCGGAAATAAAAATTTACCTCTCACATATTGAAAATTGGAAATATCCATTAAGTTCACAAACACTTCTTTTAAACTCTGTATGTACTTTGATGCATGCAGCTCAAATCCATAAAATAACTTTGGCAGTGCCCCTAAACAAATAATACCCAAAATCGAAATAATAAATTGAACCGTCACTTCCATCCCATTCAGAAAAACTTTTTTGACCACGTTTTCCCTTCTCTCTATATGTAATTTACCCTCTAATTTTATTCCCAATTTTCTGAATTGTAAATATTTATATAAAAAAATCACTAGGTTATGATCCTAGTGATTCTTTCTGTGCATGTTCTTCTCTTTTCGCAAACGGCATATACAAAATTAAACATCCAATGAGAGCAGCAATCTCCAATGAAATAATATAGTAAGGGTGCGGTCCTAACATATCCAGTAATGAAGCAGTTTCTGGCTTACGAGCTAAAAACATATAATTGCCGCCCGTTTTATAATTCACAAATGAAACGATTGGAATTACTATGTTTAAAAATATCATCGTACGCTTAATCGATTGCAAGGTAGGTCTATATCCTTCTACCCACGTCATAAAGAGCGGTGCCCAAATGAGTAATACATGTGCAATGAAGAATTCTATAAAGCGAAAATGCGGAAAAGCGTATTGCACGTTCGGCGTTAAAATGGCTTGTGATGCACCGATAATTCCTGTAAAAAACACAATCTCATATATTCGATAACTTTTCGTTATAATCATAATCGACGCTAACAACAAACTTATCGTACATAACTCAAATGGTAATGAAGTGCCTAGCTCAAAAATACCCACTTCCCATTCCCACATATGAAGCCCAATCTCACTCCCTATAAATAGAAATGCGATCGCATATCGAACCGTTATATTCCACTCACTTTGGCGTAATACATCTTGGTATTGATATAGAAAAACTATCCCCACCAACATAATAAATAATATAATAGCATGTTGCCTTGAGTATGGAATAAATGGTTTTAATGGATACGCACTAAAATAAGCTTCCATCTTCCTTCCTCCTCTCCTTCATACAATATTATTGTTAGAAAGAAACAACGAGTCAATTCATTTGCTTAAACTAGGACAACCTCCACCTTACATTTACATATCGATACCTTACAAAACTGTAAGGTTATTGTAAGCTAAAACGATTTGTCAGATTCTTCACCTCTTCTATACTTAATGTAGATACTAAAACGAACGAAAAGGTGATAAATAGATGAAGAAGAAAAATAAAGTGTTAATTACTAGTGTAGTAGCGATCGGAATTGCTGCTGGATCATATTTTGCTTTAGCTGGCGGTAGTTCAGAAGTAGCAATGGCATATAGCGGTTATAAAGTTACAGAAAAACAAATTGAAAATGCACAAAAATTTGGCGGCGAAGTTATTCCAAATGGAATTGAAACGATTTCATTTGATCCAACAAAAGGTACGTATGAATTAGCTGTTAAAAAAGGTGACGAAGTGAAAAAAGGGCAGCTTCTATTTAAATATAATGACCCTACTGCTAAACAAGGTGTAACAGAAGCAGAAATGCAAAAGAAAATTGCACAAAAAGAAGTGACATTATATCAAAAACAAATTGATGCAGCGAAACAAAAATTACAAAAAGATAAAAATGCAGGTCTTCCTCAGGAAGCATTAAAGGCATCGGAAGTCGAAGTGCAACAATTAGAATCACAACTTGAAATGAAAAAGTTTGAAGTAGAAAAAGCTGATGAAATGATTAAAGCAGCAAAAGAGAAAGTAAACACACTTTCTGTAACGAGTCCAACCGACGGTGTAATTGATGATATCGTAAAAACTGCTGATGAAAAAACAGGTATGAGTGGCATTACACTTCGTCACGCTGGTCAATTTAAAGTAAAAGGTCAACTTTCTGAATATGAACTTGCTAGTATGAAAGTTGGGCAAGAAGTAACTGTTTCATCAAAAACTGTCGCTGGTAAGACTTGGACAGGAAAAGTAACAGAAATCGGTTCTACACCATTAAAGAGCATGGACGAAAATAAAACTGTTTCTAATTATCAATTCACTGTCACATTAGATAATAGTGAAGAATTACAAAACGGCTTCCATGTTTACGTAACAAGTAAATCTGGCGAAGCAACTGGTACGATTGTTCCGAAAAGCAGCATTGTGAAAAAAGGTGACAAAAATGTTGTCTTCGTTGTAAAAGACGGTAAAGCGAAAGAACAAGCAGTTACTGTTGAATTCGAGACAGATAGCGAAGCAAAAGTTTCTGGAGTGAAAAAAGGAGAGGAAATTATCTCTAAACCTGAAAAAGACTTAAAAGACGGTATGGAGGTTGTCACTCAATGATTAACTTAAAAGGCATCACGAAATCTTTCCAAAATGGTGCAGAGTCCGTTCAAATATTACACGGAATTGATGTAAAACTAAACCAAGGAGAATTCACTTCTATTATGGGACCATCTGGTTCTGGTAAATCAACATTAATGAACATTATCGGTTGCTTAGATAAACCAACGACAGGTGCGTACGAACTAGCTGGTCAAAACATTTCAAACATGTCTGAAACAGAACTTGCACATGTTCGTAATAAAGAGATCGGATTCATATTCCAAAACTTTATGTTATTACCGAGACTTACAGCACTTCAAAATGTAGAACTACCTCTTATTTACGCTGGAGTCGATAAAAAAGAAAGACGTGAGCGCTCATTAGCAGCTTTAACAAAAGTCAGTTTAGCTGATCGTGCTACTCACTTACCAAATGAATTGTCAGGTGGACAAAAGCAGCGTGTCGCAGTCGCACGTGCAATCGTAAATAACCCGAAATTTCTCTTAGCAGATGAACCGACGGGTGCACTTGATACGAAAACAAGTACACAAATTATGGATCTCTTTTACGAATTAAACAAACAAGGCTCAACAATCATTATGATTACCCACGATCGTGAAATTGGGGAAGCGGCAGCACGTCAAATTGTAATTCGTGACGGAAATATCGTCCAAGATTGGAGAGGTTAATTTTGAACACGAGTGAAAATATACGCATGGCCCTTTCCTCTATCTTTGCTCATAAAATGCGTTCTATATTAACAATGCTAGGTATTATTATCGGTATTAGCGCCATTATTACTATCATTTCAATGGGTGATGGTACAAATGCAAAGTTTAAAAAAGAGTTAGGCCAAGGAAAAGATACTGAAGTAACGATTTACTACAACAACCCTGATTATGGAACTGATAGTGCCAAAATCACACCTGATATGCTAAAACGTCTTCAAACTGTACCAGGCGTTAAAGATGTTTATCCAGATGTAAGTATGAAAGTAAAAGCATCTTCTGGTTCAAAAGATGTCTCTCTTGATTTAAAAGGTGGAACAGGCGCCTTTATGACAGATTCGAAAATAAAATTAGTTCACGGTCGTGAATTAAACGACAGCGAATTAAACCAAGCAATTCCTGCTGTTATATTAAATGAAGAAGCTTTCAACAAATTATTTAGTGGTTGGGAATCAAATCTATACACAGATGTAAAAGGAAAGCCGTATAAAATAGTCGGTGTATACGAAACGAAAAACGAATTTGGAATGGCTATGCCTGAAGGTTATACATCTCTTGAAAACGCGCCTGTCATTTCAGGAGTAAATGAGTATGACTCTGTAAAATTAACAATGACCTCTCCAACAGAACGTAAAAGTGTAGAAAAACAAGCTGTTTCTGTTTTAAACGACATGAAAGCTCCTAAATTCGAGCACAAATTCGAAGCACAGGACTTAGGTGAATTTACGAAGCAATTAGACGAATCCATCGGTATGATGAAAATGGTATTCGGTGGCATTGCCGCTATCTCCTTACTTGTTGGTGGTATCGGTGTAATGAACATCATGCTTGTATCTGTAACAGAACGTACACGTGAGATCGGTATTCGTAAAGCACTTGGTGCAACGCGCGGTAAAGTATTAACACAATTCTTAATTGAATCTTGTATTTTAACAGGTCTCGGTGGTTTCATCGGATTCATGCTTGGTATTTTCTTCGCTTGGATCGTCTCAATCTTTGCCGGATGGCCACTCGTTATCTCAAAAGAACTTGGACTTCTTTCAGTAGGTATCTCAATGCTAATCGGTATTGCATTCGGTTTACTACCAGCAAACAAAGCTGCTAAACTTGATCCAATTGAATGTTTACGATATGAGTAAATAAAAAAACGTAGGAGTTTACACTCCTACGTTTTTTATTTTGTTGAAGGCAAATGTAATTTCATCGACGTTTTGACAAAAATAAGAACCTCTAACTTCTATTATATAAAGTGAAACTATAATCAGTGGGGGTTTTGTTCATCCCCCACTGATTATTAGCCTTCACCAATCGGTCTTTTACGGGCAGTTAATCTCCCACCTAACTTCTTTGCTTCAGCCGAATTTTGAGGTGGGGGTTTTACTGCCCACAAATAGCGGGATAATTCTACTGCAACTCGCGAACCAACTCATAACGATATCATCCCTTTAAATCATGTTTCTTCTATTATATATGTTTCATGTTGCGATTATCTTTTTATCCTTGCAACTTTCATTTCGCATTACCACTATCCTACAATCCTATTATTGCAAAAATAATATGTAAAAGAACAAATTCAAGGCGTAATTTTTTCCATACTACAACTTATTTTGTAACAATTATATCTCTATTTCATTAAAATCCCCCCTATATATACGACTTCACACACAAGAAAATTATATTTTCATAACTACATTACGATTCAAATAGTTAAATACC
The DNA here is from genome assembly GCF_003264205.1 of Bacillus sp. SRB_8. Lineage (NCBI taxonomy): Bacteria > Bacillati > Bacillota > Bacilli > Caryophanales > Bacillaceae > Bacillus > Bacillus sp. SRB_8. The sequence continues at coordinate 6,486 of NZ_NADT01000048.1, forward strand.
CCTTTTTCGTAATGTTACAGAAACATTCTAGTAACACCACTGATACATTATTAATCTATTAGTAATTAAAAAAGTGTTGATTTTATGAATCGCATGTTCTAATCCCCTCAAAAACGCAAAGAAAACGCTATCAGGATATTAATGGAATTATTACAGAATATTAATGCCTCGTTACGAATGCTTTGTAGTTTTGTGTTTTCCGCAAATAAGAAAATAATGGTTGCTATAATGAGGTCAACGAAAACAAATGCAATGGAGGCTATTATGAAAAAATTTATGGGTATAGCAACAGCAGCGGTTTTTGGTCTTGGGATTTTCACAACATCTGCTAAAGCAGAAACAATCGTAACGACTGATGTACTAAATGTACGAGAAAACCCAACTACTGAATCACAAGTTGTCGGAAAGTTATTAGATGGATATAAAGTTAACGTTTTACATACAGAAAACGGATGGTCAAAAGTTAAATTAAATAGTGGTAAAGAGGCTTTCATAAGCGCTGACTACACAAAAGATACTTACTACGTAACAGCAAACGTATTAAACGTACGTGCTGGAGCGAATACAGATTCAGCGATTCTTGGTAAATTGAAAAAAGATGATGTAATCGAAACAACACACCAAGTACAAAATGATTGGATCCAATTTGAATATAACGGCCAAACAGCTTATGTACACATTCCTTACTTAACAGGAAAAGCACCAGTTAAAGTTCAGCCAGTAGTTAAAGCTGAAAAAGTAACTAACGTTCAAGATACAGCTAAAGTTCGTGAAGCAGTTAAAGCCGGGGAAGTAGCTGAAACTCAAGCAAAAGCTAAGGCTCAAGAAGCAACTAAAGCTCGTGAAGCAGCTGAAACTCAAGCAGAAGCTAAGGCTCAAGAAGCGGCTAAAGCTCGTGAAGCAGCTAAAGCTCAAGAAGCAACTGAAGCAGCTAAAGCTCAAGCAGAAGCTAAGGCTCAAGAAGCAGCTAAAGCTCGTGAAGCAGCTAAAGCTCAGGCAGAAGCTGAAGCTCAAGCAGAAGCTAAGGCTCAAGAGGCAGCTAAAGCTCGTGAAGCGGCTAAAGCTCAAGAAGCAGCTGAAGCTCGTGAAGCGGCTAAAGCTCAAGAAGCAGCTAAGGCTCGTGAAGCGGCTAAAGCTCGTGAAGCAGCTAAGGCTCAAGAGGCAGCTAAAGCTCGTGAAGCGGCTAAAGCTCAAAAACCAGCTACACAACAACCTGTTGCGAAAGAAACTGAAACAAGTGCACCATCTTCTTCTCGTGAATTAAGAGTTGTAGCAACAGCTTACACAGCAGATCCACTTGAAAATGGTTACAAAGCAGGAGACCAAGTAAAATCAGCTATGGGTCATAACTTAACAGCTAATCCAAACATGAAACTAATTGCAGTTGATCCAAGTGTAATTCCATTAGGTTCAAAAGTATGGGTTGAAGGTTACGGAGTAGCAATCGCTGGTGATACTGGTGGAGCTATTAAAGGAAATAAAATTGACGTTTTAATGCCAGATAAAGGTACATCAAGTAACTGGGGACGTAAAACAGTTACAGTGAAAGTTTTAAACTAATTACTATATAAAAAAAGAGTCAGTCTGGTCTTATCCCTGTCAAGTAG
>NZ_NADT01000049.1:0-48462 GCF_003264205.1 Bacillus sp. SRB_8
TTCAGTTTTCAAAGAACTACTTAGTCGCTCATTTGCGACTTCCTTATGTTAACATCTTCATTTTTCGATGTCAACTAAGTTTTTCAATTTCTTTTTTGTCGTTTTCTGCGTTTCCGCATCAGCGACGGTTATTAATATATCATGTAGAAAAATAAAATGCAATAGTTTTTCTAATAAAATTTTTAACTTAGTAAAAAAGCATAAAAACAGCAACTTTCTTCTATATAAGTATAGTTTTTTAATCTGGCATCCACTTAACGAGTAATAATCTCGCTTTCCTTTTAATAGAAGGTTTCCCTCCCCTCAAATAAAGAAATAAAAAAAGCTTTGGAGAAATCTCCAAAGCTTAGTCTTGTTTATGGCGCATAGCTGGGAATAATAGTACGTCACGAATAGATGGTGCGTTTGTTAATAACATAACAAGACGATCAATACCGATTCCTAACCCACCCGTAGGAGGCATACCGTACTCAAGAGCTTCGATATAATCATCATCCATCATGTGAGCTTCGTCATTACCTTGCTCGCGCTCTTTTAGTTGAGCTTCAAAACGTTCTTTTTGATCGATTGGATCATTTAACTCAGTGAATGCATTTGCATGTTCACGTGCAACGATAAATAACTCGAAACGATCTGTGAATCGTGGATCTTCGTCATTCTTTTTCGCAAGTGGCGAAATTTCTACCGGATGACCGTAAATAAATGTTGGTTGGATTAATTTATCTTCTACTTTTTGTTCGAAGAACTCATTAATAATATGACCAACTTCCATTGTATTCTTAATTTCCACATTATGTTCTTTTGCAAGTTCACGTGCTTCTTCTACACTCATTGGATTCCAGAAATCTGCTCCAGAGTGTTGCTTAATTGCATCTACCATATGAAGACGTGTCCATTCTGGCTCTAGATTAATTTCATAATCACCATATTGGATTGTTGTTGTACCCAATACTTTTTTCGCGATATGAGCAACCATATTTTCTGTTAGTTTCATAATATCATTATAATCAGCGTACGCTTCATATAATTCAATCATCGTAAACTCAGGGTTATGACGAGTTGATACACCCTCATTACGGAATACACGGCCGATCTCATAAACCTTTTCTAATCCACCCACAATAAGACGTTTTAAATGAAGTTCAATTGCGATACGCATATATAATTCCATATCTAACGCATTATGGTGTGTAGTGAAAGGACGAGCAGACGCTCCACCTGCAATCGCGTGCATCATAGGCGTTTCCACTTCAAGATAACCGTTGTCATCTAAATATCTTCTCATTTCACGAATGATTTTACTACGGGTAACGAACGTTTCACGGCTTTCCATACTTGTAATTAAGTCCAAGTAACGTTGACGATAGCGTTGTTCAACATCTTTTAATCCATGGTATTTATCCGGTAATGGACGAAGGGATTTCGTTAAAAGTGTAAATCCTATTGCTTTTACTGAAAGTTCTCCAACGTTTGTTTTGAACACTTTACCTTCAATACCTACTAAGTCACCTAAATCTGCTGTCGTAAATAACTCGTACTCTTCATCTCCAACAGTATCTTTACGAACATAAATTTGAACTTGCCCCTGTAAATCTTGAATATGCGCAAATCCCGCTTTTCCTTTACCGCGTTTTGTCATAATACGACCAGCGATCGAAACAGTGATTTCTTTCTCTTCTAATTCCTCTTTAGAGAATTCTCCATATAGACTTACTAAGTCAGTTGTTGAATTTGTGCGTTCAAATCGTTTACCGAACGGATCGATTCCTTGCTCACGTAAATTATGTAGCTTTTCACGACGAACAAGCAATTGGTCGTTTAATTCTTCGTGGTTCATGTTATCCATGATATTAATATCACTCCAGCTCTATTAATTTTTACAATATATACAGTATAGCATTTTCTACTCAACTAGAAAAACTGCCAGCAACTAACTGGCAGTTCTTCTTTCTTTCACGTAATTATAGGAAGTGTATAGAAGAATGTCAATCTCCTACGCCCCCTTATTAACCAACATAAATTGTTTGTTGTTTCGCTTCTACTTCTTCTACAAATGCACCTAATACATTCGCAAGGTCTTCACGTGTGTCGCAAGTATTGATACCATTACGCACACTCGCATTACCACGAACACCTTTTAAATACCAAGCTGCATGCTTTCTCATCTCTCTTACGGCAACATTTTCGTTCTTTAAATCGATAAGACGATCTAGATGCAACATACATACATCAATTTTCTCACGCACTGTTGGTTCCGGCATTAACTCACCTGTCTCTAAATACTTTACCGTACGATAAATCATCCACGGATCTCCAAGAGCAGCGCGACCAATCATAACACCATCTACACCAATTTCATCAAGCATACGCTTTGCATCTTGTGGTGTTTCGACATCACCATTTCCGATAACCGGAATATTTACAGCCTGCTTTACTTGTTTAATAATATTCCAATCCGCTTTACCTTCATACATTTGCACTCGTGTACGCCCATGAACCGCTATCGCTTGTCCACCAGCACGCTCAACAGCTCTAGCATTTTCTATTGCGAAAATATGTTCTTCATCCCAACCAATACGCATTTTAACTGTAACTGGCTTTTCAACAGCATCTACAACCGCCGCTACCATCTCATATATTTTATTTGGGTCTAAAAGCCACTTTGCTCCTGCATCACACTTAGTGATTTTTGGTACTGGGCACCCCATATTAATATCAATAATGTCTGCTGTCGTATATTTATCTACGTATTTCGCAGCATCCACAAGAGTTTCTTTCTCTCCACCAAAAATTTGTAAACTTAATGGCTTTTCTCTCTCATCGATATATAGCATATCTAATGTTCTTTTGTTATTAAGTAATATTGCCTTATCACTTACCATTTCAGCACAAACTAAACCTGCACCAAATTCTTTTACCGTCAAACGGAATGCAGAGTTACACACTCCCGCCATCGGTGCTAGTACAACTGGATTTTTCATCTCAATATTTGCAATCTTTAACACCCGACTTACTCCTTCCTTTACGGTCACTTTGGCATCAATTCGTCTATTGAAACGTTTAATGTTTTAGCGACTTCTACTACAAAATCTTGGGAAGGTGATCTATTGCCCCTCTCAACTTCACCTAAAACCGATACAGATACCCCTAATTCTTTCGCAAAACCTTCTTGCGTATAGCCTTTTAGCTTTCGAAAAGCACGAATGCGTCTTCCCCATTTTTCTGCTTCCATACCGTTACTCCCTCTCGCCTTTTCATTTCTTCTACTTGTGAACGTGAAATGTCTTGTTTTATATCTTGATTGATTTCTAACAACGGAACGATAACAAAAGCTCTTTCGAACATCCGCGGATGCGGAACAATAAGATTCTCTGCTTCAATATTTTCTTGATTATATAGTAAAATGTCAAGGTCGATGGTCCTCGGGCCCCATCTGATTTCCCTTTTTCTTCCTAGGTCATTCTCTACCCTTTGTGTTACTTTCAATAATTCTTGCGGTGATAAATTGGTAGAAATTTTTATAACTAAATTTAAAAAGCAATTTTGGTCAGTATAGCCAACCGGATCAGTTTCATATACAGACGAAACATCATCAACTTGGATATGCTGGTTTTTATTTAAAAACTGAATTGCTTCAGTTAAATAAGTATAACGCTCCCCAATATTGGAACCTAATGCAATGTACGCTATATTATTCATGGACGCTCTCTCGTAATTTCTACCGCTACAGCACGATAATGTCCTGGTATCGGCGGATCCGGTTTAATTACCTTAATTGTACACCGTGAAATACTCTCATATTGTTTCAATATATCTGTAGCGATATTTTCAGCGATACTCTCTACAAGCTTATACGTTCTATCTTCAACCACTTTTCTACATAGTTCGAAAAGCTCCCCGTAATTGACAGAATGCTCTAAGTCGTCACTTTCTCCTGCGCGTTTTAAATCCAACTCCACCGTTAAATCTACTTTAAATCTCTGACCTAATTTATTCTCTTCTGGGAATACACCATGATAACCGTAAAACTCCATATCATGGATATAAATTTTATCCAATTACTTTACCCCCTTACCAATCATCGCGTCCATCATCTTAGCCATACGCGCCATTTCTTTCACATCATGAACACGGATAAACTCACAGCCCTTTTCAATACCAAGACAAACGGTAGCTCCTGTTCCTTCAAGACGTTCCTCCACTGGCAAATCTAACACATGGCCAATAAAGGACTTTCTTGAAGTACCTAAGAGAACTGGGTAACCCAGTACATTTAACTGTTCTAAATTGCGCATCGCTTCTAAATTTTGCTCAGGTGTTTTCGCAAAACCGATACCTGGGTCTAAAATAATATTCTCATCTCGCACACCAGCATCTTTAGCAATTTTAATACTTTCATACAAATCAGCAATCATATCGGCCATTAAATTGCGGTAATTCATATTATCTCGGTTATGCATTAAGATAATGGGCACATCATAATAGGCTGCAACTTCAGCAATCCTCGGTTCCGCCTTCGCTCCCCAAATATCATTAATAATATGAGCACCAGCTTCAATCGCTTGTTTCGCAACCTCAGCTTTATACGTATCAATAGAAATAGGTAGCTTTACTTCTTTTGACACTGCCTGAATCATTGGAACAACTCGCTTTATTTCCTCTTCTACTGAAACTTTAGCGAAACCCGGACGGGTAGATTCGCCGCCAATATCAATAATATGGGCACCTTCACTTTTCATTTCTTTCGCATGTCGCACCGCAGCATCTACTTCGTTGTAACTCCCGCCATCAGAAAATGAATCTGGCGTTACATTTAAAATCCCCATAATTAATGTCTTTTCATTTAAGTTCAATGTATATTCGCCGCAGCGCAAATCATAATCCCACTTCAAACTACACATCTCCTCTTCGCAATTCATTTCTGCTCCACAATTTCTCTCTCTGCACTCCATAAAGATCCATAAGTCTTTTTGTAACCACTCCCACTTTACCCGGGAAATCTTTCTCCTCTATACGATAAAGGGGGACAATCTCTTGAATAGAGTTCGTTACGAACACTTCATCCGCTGAAAGCAATTCATCTTTTGTAAAGAAACCTTCCTTTACTTCTATATCTAGCTCTTCAGCAGCCTTTATAATAAACGCACGAGTGATTCCGTTTAAAATCCCTGTTTCTAATGAAGGAGTATATAAAATATCTCCTTTAACAAAAAAGAGATTCGAAACAATACCCTCTGCAACATAACCTGTTTCGGTAAGAAAAATACCTTCCTTATTCACAACATTTCCAATTTCGCGTTTCCCTAAAATATTATTTAAATAATGATGGGACTTCAAGCGAAATGCACCCTCTGGTGTATTTCTCACTTGCTTTAAAATAACTCCTTCTTTTTCCACTACATTCCCTGGAGCTGCTAAAGGTTTTATAAAAACAATAACAGACGGTTCTTCATATACTTCCGTTTGTAATCCTATTTCATCTATACCCGCCGATACATTTAAGCGCACATATGCATGCTTTAACCCATTCTTAACAAGTAGATTCTTTAAAATAAGCATCACTTCATCTTTTGTCATTGTCCATTTGATTTGCAATATATCGAGCGCATCCATTAAGCGTTCATAATGATCATCCAATAAAAAGAGATGACCATTATAAATACGAAATGTCTCAAAAACCCCAAGTCCATATAGGTAACCGTGGTCATAAGGAGAAATTTTCGCTTCACTCGCTTCTACATACGCGCCATTTACGTAAATTAACACGATGTCACACTTGGGCTATATTTGCGAATGAAATTCTGTAGCAATTCTTTCCCGTGAGAAGTCATAATAGATTCCGGATGGAATTGTACCCCTTCAATCGGCAACGTTTTATGACGAAGCGCCATAATTTCACCTTCTTCAGTCCAAGATGTTATCTCTAAACAATTCGGTAACGTCTCTTTTTTAACGATAAGAGAGTGATAACGTGTCGCGGTAAATGGATTTGGGATATCAGAAAAAATCGTCTGCCCATCATGATGCATTAAAGATGTTTTTCCATGCATCAAACGCTCTGCCCTGACAACATCCCCTCCAAATACTTGTGCAATTGATTGATGTCCAAGACAGACCCCAAAAATCGGAAGCTTACCTGCAAAATATTTAATAACATCCATACTGATTCCCGCCTCATTAGGACTACATGGACCTGGCGAAATCATTAAAAAATCCGGTTTCATATTCTCAATATCCGAAATAGTAACTTCATCATTACGCCTAACAACAAGCTCTTGTCCAAGTTCTCCAAGAAACTGCACTAAATTAAATGTAAAAGAATCATAATTATCAATCATTAATATCATTTCTCTCACCTAACCGTTTCTTCGCTACTTTCTTTTGCACGCCATAAAGCGATTGCTTTTTTTAACGACTCTTTATATTCATTTTTTGGATTTGAATCAATTACAATACCCGCTCCAGCTTGCACATGCGCTTGTCCATCTTTAGCAAGTAGTGTTCGGATTACAATATTCAATTCCGTATCTCCAGAATAACCAATCCAACCAATTGACCCTGTATAAATTCCTCGGCGAACAGGTTCTAATTCTTCAATAATTTCCATCGTACGTATTTTCGGGGCACCGGTAATTGTCCCACCAGGAAATACAGCCTTCACCAAATCGAAAGCATCTTTATCTGCTTCCACCTCACCACGCACATTAGAAACAATATGCATAACGTGTGAGTATTTTTCAATCACCATAAATTCATCTACTTCAACAGTGCCATATTTACAAACCCGGCCCAAGTCATTTCGTTCTAAATCCACAAGCATTACATGCTCTGCTCTTTCCTTTTCATTTTCAATTAATTCTTTCGCTAATTCTTCATCCTCTTGCTCACTTGCTCCTCGAGAGCGCGTACCAGCAATCGGTCTTGTACTCACTTCTTTTCCTTGCTTTTTAATTAGCAATTCAGGCGAAGCACTAACAATTTGAAAATCTCCAAACTCCAAGTAACCCATATATGGAGATGGATTAATTTCACGAAGACTTGTATATATTTCTAGTGGATGTGTTTGTAATGTTCTTTCTTGTCTTGTCGACAAGTTTACTTGAAACACATCACCCGCTCCAATATATTCTTGAATACGTTCAACGGCCTTCATAAAGCCCTCTTCCGTAAAAGCGACTGCTTCATTTTTCTTTTCAGGAGATTCAAACGGCATAGTCACTTCGGGGGCTCCTTTCATCCAAAGACCCTTCCATTCATTTAATCGTTCTTCTGCCTCTTCACACTCATCTACATAATGCGTAATAATCCATAATACTCTCTCCTGTTGATCATACACAAACACGTCATCAAATAACAAAAAGAATATGTCAGGTATATTAATATCATCCTTCGCAAGAGAAGAAAGTTTTTCAATATAACGGATACAATCATAACTAAAGTATCCAATTGCCCCACCCTGAAAAGGTGGGTACTCCGGATTATAATCCGTTTTCCATTTCTCCATATACGCTTGCATTAAATCTAACGGATTCCCTCGCTTTATTGTTTCCTTACCACTTTCACTTATATGTAACGTCTCATTCTTACCCTGAATTACCGCTACTGGATCCAGCCCAACAATATTATAACGACCACCACGTCCACTTTCTAACAAAATATGTTGCGGCTTATCCTGAGAAAGAAATTTATATTGCTTAAAGAAATCTAACTGATATGGAATAGAAAGCGCTAAAGATTTTCTTCGTTGCATATCAACACCCCGTCTTCTGTTATCCCACCCTCTTAAGCCAATCAAATCAAACTACATAAAATTATTTATATAGAGAATGATTATACTTGAGGGCTAGTGAAAATAAATTAATTATACTACTTCTTATTTTACATGAAGTTTTCTAGTCATTCACTCTTTTCCTTTTTCCAATCAAAAAAGAAAAAGCATCCTTTTTTAAGGATGCTTTTCAAATCACATTCACTTATGACTCAAATTGATAAAGTGGTGTACTTAAATAACGTTCACCGTTACTTGGGATAATAACAAGTACCTTTTTCCCTTTACCTAATTTCTTCGCAACTTCTGTCGCTGCATAAACGACTGCTCCCGAAGAGATACCAACTAAAATACCTTCTTCTTTAGCCACTCTTCTCGCATATTCGAACGCTCGCTCCGTTTTCACTTGAATAATTTCATCATATACCTCTACATCCAATGTCTCCGGAACAAACCCCGCTCCAATTCCTTGAATCTTATGTGGTCCTGGCTTTCCACCAGATAATACTGGTGAATCCGCAGGTTCTACCGCGTAAATTTTGATATCTTTATAAGCCTCTTTCAGCACTTCACCGGCACCTGTAATTGTTCCACCTGTACCAATACCTGCGATAAACGCATCTAATTGATCCCCCATCTGTTCAACAATTTCTGGACCTGTTGTTATACGATGGATTTCTGGATTCGCTTGATTTTGGAACTGTTGTGGTATAAAGTACCCATGTTCTTCTGCTAATTCAGTTGCCTTTCGAATTGCTCCGCCCATTCCTTCAGGTCCTGGAGTCAATACTAATTCAGCACCGTAAGCGCGTAATAAATTACGACGCTCAATACTCATTGTTTCTGGCATTACTAAAATTGCCTTATATCCTTTAGCAGCTGCTACCATCGCTAAGCCAATACCTGTGTTACCACTTGTCGGCTCAATGATTGTATCGCCCTCTTTTAATAATCCTTTATTTTCAGCATCTTCAATCATAGCTAACGCGATACGATCTTTAACACTGCTCCCCGGATTCATAAATTCTAATTTTAAGTATACATCTGCGCTGTCTGATTCTACGATGCGGTTCAACTTAACGATCGGCGTTTTCCCGATTAATTCTGAAACTGATTGTGCCACTCGCATTCCTGTCACTCCTAACACCGAGTATTTTTATTGGTTTTATCTATATTTAGATTTTGTCAGAAAATTCCCTGTTTGTCAATCTATTTGGGCGGCTGATTCTCCACCTAAACTTCTTTATTACAGCTTCTCAATTAGACTTGTAATATCTTCTTTAGCGAATTTATGTCGTTCATTACAGAAGTGACAGTGAACTTCCGTCTCTTCTTCTTCTGCACGAATTTGTTCTAACTCCGCTTTACCTAAACTAATTAGTACACTTTCAATACGCTCACGTGAACATGTACAATTAAATTGAACATCCATTGTTTCTAGCACTTTCACTTTATCTTCTCCAAGCACTTCATACAGTAATTCTTCTGGAGAAAGACCTTGTTCGATTAATTGTGATACTGGCGGGATTTGTTGAAGACGCTCTTCAATAAATGAAATTGTTTCTTCCTGCGCACCTGGCATAATTTGAAGAATGAATCCACCCGCCGCTAATACGCTATCATCTCCATTTACAAGAACACCAACACCTACAGAAGAAGGTGTCTGCTCAGAAACCGCGAAATAATATGTGAAATCTTCCCCTAGTTCTCCTGAAACAATGGGAGATTGACCAATAAACGGTTCACGCATACCGATATCTTTAATTACCGTTACAAATCCTTCTGTACCTACCGCTTGATATACACGTAATTTTCCTTGTTCCGTTCCTTCAAAATCAACATGCGGATTCGTTACATAACCACGTACATCCCCATTTGCATGAGCATCGACTAAAATAGGACCAATCGGGCCGTTACCCTCTACTTTAATCGTTAACTTCTGCTCGCCTTTTAACATAGCACCCATCATTGTACCCGCAGTTAAGGAACGACCAAGCGCCGCTGAAGCTGTTCTCCATGTATCATGACGCTTTTGCGCCTCACTTACTGTATTTGTTGTACGTACACTATAAGCACGAACCTCTCCATTAAACGCTAACGCTTTTACTAAATAATCTTTCATACTTATTTATTCACCCTTCTCATGTTGTAAATTTGCATTACGCTCATATAACATATACAAACCTTTTAACGTTAAAAACGGATCTACAATATCAATTACATTTGATTCTTCTGAAATTAATTTTGCTAATCCACCTGTTGCAATAACTTTCGGTTCTTGCTTAGCTTCTTCCTTCATACGCTTAACAATACCTTCCACTTGTCCAACGTATCCATAAAGAATACCTGATTGCATTGCACTTACTGTATTCTTCCCGATAACACTACCCGGTTTTGTAATTTCAATACGAGGAAGCTTTGCTGCCCTGCTATATAAAGCCTCTGCCGAAATCATAATTCCTGGCGTAATGACGCCACCCATATAATGCTTCTCTTCGTTAATATAACAATATGTAGTAGCCGTACCAAAATCAACAATAATAAGCGGACTTCCATATAAGTGGATTCCTGCTACTGCATTTACAATTCGGTCCGCGCCTACTTCACGTGGATTTTCATATTTAATATTCAAGCCAGTTTTTATCCCAGGCCCCACTACAAGCGGTTTAATTTTAAAATACTTTTCACACATACGCTCTAAAGCGAACATAATTGGCGGTACGACTGAAGACACAATAATACCTTTCACATCTTCAAAAGAAAGACCTTCATGCTCAAGTAACTGCTTTACAAGCATCCCATACTCATCTTCTGTTTTATGACGATCTGTTTCCATGCGCCAATGCTGACGAAGTTCTCCCTCTTCAAACACACCTAGTACCGCATTTGTGTTCCCTACATCCAATACAAAAATCATATTCTCACCACTTATCTTATTTAATCTATATTTGCGCAGTATGTATAAAACTTATAAAAACATCATATCACACATACTTATATAATCATTTTTTCTATACTCATCATTGTACAAAAAGATTACTCTCTATTTCAATTTTTAATAATAGTTTCATTCAATTTTTTTTGCCACTTAAATTCATTCCACAAAAAAAAGGAGTGACTATTGTCACTCCTTTTTTCTTACTTATCTTCTGTATCTTCATCGTCTTTCTTCATATTGATGTTTACTTTCACATCATCTGAAGATGTTGGACGCTCAGGTAATCTGCCATAATCATATAAATGATTAATTTGCTCTGCATCTAATGTTTCTACTTCAAGTAACGTTTTCGCGATAATATCAAGCTTATCTCGTTTTTCAGTAAGAATTTGTTTCGCGCGAGCATAACAGTCTTTAATAATTATTTGCATTTCCACATCAATTTCATGCGCGATTGCATCACTGTAGTTTTGTTCTGAATGGAAGTCTCTTCCTAAGAATACCTGACCACCTTGTGAGCTACCAAATTGCATCGGTCCAAGCTTATCACTCATCCCGAATTCTGTAACCATACGTCTTGCAATACCAGTCGCACGTTGGAAGTCGTTGTGAGCACCTGTACTTGCTTCACCAAATACAATCTCCTCAGCTACTCGGCCACCAAGTAAACCAGTGATTTTATCAAGTAACTCTGGTTTTGTCATGAAGTAACGATCTTCCTTCGGAAGCATTACCGCATATCCACCAGCTTGACCACGAGGGACAATTGTTACTTTATGAACGATATCTGCTTCATCAAGGACAACACCAATTACAGTATGGCCAGCCTCATGGAATGCAACGATATTACGTTCTTTTTCAGAGATAACGCGACTTTTCTTAGCTGGACCTGCAATAACACGATCCGTCGCTTCATCGATGTCACTCATATCAATTTTCTTCTTATCTTGACGCGCAGCTACTAAAGCAGCTTCGTTTAATAAGTTTTCAAGATCGGCACCAGAGAATCCTGGTGTACGAGTTGCAATTGCTCTTAAGTTGACATTCTCATCAAGCGGTTTATTACGAGCGTGTACCTTAAGTACAGCTTCACGACCATTTACATCTGGACGATCTACTGTAATTTGACGGTCAAAACGACCTGGACGTAATAACGCTGGATCAAGAATATCAGGACGGTTTGTCGCAGCGATGATAATAATACCTTCATTTGCACCGAATCCATCCATTTCAACAAGCAATTGGTTCAACGTTTGTTCACGCTCATCATGACCACCGCCAAGACCCGCGCCACGTTGACGTCCTACTGCATCAATTTCATCAATGAAAATGATACAAGGAGCATTTTTCTTTGCATTTTCAAATAAATCACGTACACGGGATGCACCGACACCGACGAACATCTCTACGAAGTCAGAACCACTAATAGAGAAGAACGGAACGCCTGCTTCACCTGCAACAGCACGTGCTAGTAAAGTTTTACCTGTACCTGGAGGTCCCACTAATAGAACACCCTTCGGAATACGGGCACCAACTTCAGCGAACTTACGAGGGTCTTTCAAGAATTCAACTACCTCAACAAGTTCTTGTTTCTCTTCATCCGCTCCAGCAACATCTCTGAAACGAATTTTTTTCTTTTCATCATTGTATAGCTTCGCCTTACTTTTCCCGAAGTTCATAACACGGCTACCGCCGCCCTGAGCTTGGTTTAATAAGAAGAAGAATAAAATGAAGATAATGACAAATGGAATGATAGAAGTAAAGAACGTTACCCAAGCACTTGTTTCTTCTGCTGGTTGATACTTAACTTCAGCCCCTTGCGCTTTATCATTAATTTTCTTTTGTAATTCCTCAGTATTTGGTGCATAAGTAACAAATTGTTCTCCTTGGCTAGAAGTCTTGAATTGTCCCTTTACCTCAAACACACCATTTTTCGGTTGAAGCTGCACATTACGCACTTCACCTTTTTCAAGTTGAGTAATGAATTTATCGTAGCTAACTGATGTCGTTTTTTGCGTCGAACCATTAAAATAGCTCACGATTCCAATTACTACTAAGAATATCAGTAAATAAAAGATGGTATTACGGAAGATACGATTCATTCCTAACCTCCTCTCACGGCATAAACACTATAGTAAATCGTAACATAAAAAAAATTTCCTATACAATTGTAACGCCTATATTTAATTAATTTGAGTAAACACTTGGTTTTAATACTCCTACATAAGGAAGATTACGGTACTGCTCTTTATAATCTAATCCATATCCTACAACAAATTCATGAGGAACAGTAAATCCAACATAATCTGCTTTCAGATCAACCTTACGGCCTGTTGGCTTATCTAATAAAGTAACAATTTTTACAGATTTCGCTTTACGATATTTAAACAGATCCACTAAATAGCTTAGTGTAAGACCGCTATCAATAATATCTTCAACGATTAAAATATCGCGACCTTCTACCGAAGTATCAAGATCTTTTAAGATTTTTACTTCGCCTGTCGAAACTGTAGAGTGACCGTAGCTAGATACAGCCATAAAATCCATTTCAAGATATGTATCTGTTCTCTTTAATAAATCTGCCATAAATGGCATTGCACCCTTTAGTACACCAATCGCAAGAGGTACTGTATTTTTGTAATCCTCTGCAATAACTGCACCTAGTTCGTGCACCTTTTCTTGTATTTGTTCTTCAGAAATTAATACTTTTTCGATATCTTGATTCATCATTTCATTATCCTCCCGGAAGACTCCTTGCTTTTGTAGTGAATAATCATGTATTTACCCTTCTTTGCTAGCTCTTTCGAAGTAGCAAACGCAGATCGTTTCAACAAGGGTACCCAAATAATATTTCCACTTGCGTCACAAACGATCGGCCATTCTTCTCTTTTTTCTTTTGGTACTTTTGCTTCGATAAAAACAGCTTTTATCTTTTTTGTACCATCCATACCTTGCATTGACATGCGATCTCCATTTTCCCTAGACCGAATACGAAGTGGATACGATATATCATTATACTTAGCAACAAATACTGTTTCATTCATGTTACTCGGTATATCTTCGCTCACCTCTGTTACAAGTTTATCCCCATTCGGCAATATAATTGTCCCAGGTACTGATAAATCTTGCGAAAAAGGAGAAACAATTTCTTGTTTAAATCCAAAACCACATTCTTCGTATGTGCGAACAATTTTCAAACCACCTGGAAAATCTAGTGAACCTGAAGGTTGTGCCCGCTTAAAAAATTCAATCACCTTGTCAATATGTATAGAAGAAAGCGAAGATGGAATCTTATATTCATAAAGATAGTTTAATATTAGTTGAATCCCTCTTCTTTGTAAAGGCATAGACATGGATTCAAAGGCAGGAATTGATAAGCTAATTTGTTTATCGCTTTTTTTTGTAATTACTTTATTCATTTTCTCAAAAGCTAATTCCTGCAAATAAGCCTCATCCTCTTGCATCTGCACGCTAAATTTTTGGAATTTCTCATGCATTTGTGGATTTTCTTCTTTCAAATAAGGAAGGACATATTTACGTAATCGATTCCTTGTATATACTTCTTTTTTATTACTCGGATCTATACGCGGAATAACTTTTAATTTATTACAGTAATCAACAATTTCTTCCTTAGTTACCCCAAGTAACGGCCTAATTAAATATCCATTATGAAAAGATCGCTTCACTGCAATTCCTGCGTATCCTTTCGGAGTACTCCCTCGTACAAGGCGCATTAAAATTGTCTCTACTTGATCATCTCCATGGTGACCAAGAGCTACATATCTCGCATCATATTTCTTCATTATTCTTTCCAAAAATGCATATCTGCATTCTCTAGCTGCAACTTGTGCATTCATTCCATATTGCTGTTGATATTGCGACACATTAATCCTTAGCGTTTCACAAATAACTCCTAGCTCTTTGCAAAGACCCTGTACAAACTGTAAATCCTCATAAGATTCATTACCTCTAAACATATGGTCCACATGTGCTACTACAATTTCTAGCTGTTTTTCTGCCCTTTTTTCTAACAAATAATATAAAAGAGCCAAAGAGTCAGGACCACCAGAAACCCCTACAACAATTGTTGAATGTTTCTTTAATACATCATGCTTCTTTACAAAGTCATCTACTTTTTCAACAAATGCATCTTTCAACTTCGCAATCACCTTTCATTAAACAAGAACAACAACATTAGTTACCTTGTATATAATGGTACAACTTTTACAAACATTGTGCAAAAAAAAGATGTACAAAATCCATATTTTTATCTTACATCCCTCCTGTATATTTAATAAAGTAATCACATTACCTTTTTAATCAAAAAAACCTAGGCATCTACCTAGGTTTTTTGATTATTTTATTGCGCCTGCATTCCTACTATTGGAATCGTAGCCCACTTCGGCATATTTTTCTTTACTTTCGCCACCACAATAGTCATATCATCATTTATATAACCATCACCAGAGCGAATTACTTCTTCCATAATAATATCAGCGATTTCCTGTGGGTCCTCTGTTTGTAGTTCTTTAATTTTACGTTTTATCCATAATTCGTGATTCTCCACATGTTGCGCTCCCTCAAAGATGCCGTCACTCATCATGATAAGAAGATCACCCGTTTTTAATTGCTCACCAACCACATCAACTTCAACATCTTCAATGATTCCCATCGGCAAATTACTTGCCTCAATTTTCAAAATATTATTTCCGCGTTTAACAAAACTCGGCGTCGATCCAATCTTTAAAAACTTCGCACTCGCATCCCGCAAATCTACCATAGCCAAGTCAAGCGTTGTATACATCTCCTCTGTCGTCCTTAAAGAAAGAATCGAATTGATGGACTTAATCGCTATTTCTTCATCAATACCTGATTGAAGTATCTTTTGTAATAATTTTACCGTTTCCCTACTCTCCATATGAGCCCTTTGTCCATTTCCCATACCATCACTAATCGCAAGTGCATATTTACCAACGCTCAAATCCATCATCGCGTAGGAATCACCTGAAATAAACCCACCACCTTTTGCAGCTGTGGCCAATCCTGTATCAAGAGAATACGTCTTCGCTGAACCAAATGATATTAAACTGTGCCCATTTGGATATGAGGATTTCTCTTCATGCTTAACGACGATATTCTCTTTTAAAATATCTGAAAGCATTGGAGCAACCAACTTCTCACATTCCCCATGTTCATTAGATGCAGCCGGAATCAACATTTCAATATCAATACTTCCTCTATCTAAACAATAAATATCAACATGCTCCACTTCGACACCAAAATCACGAAACGCTTGTAAAATTTGCTCCTCCTGCGCTTGATGGTTCTCTCTTTCTCGTTGTATCTCCTTAGCGAAATCCTCCATCACTTTTGATACACCTAGTAATTGCTCCGCTACAATTCTACGATTTTCCTTCATTTGTTTTCTTAATTTCTGCCCCTCATAGAAGTGATCTAATTCACCCGCTACTAAATCCGTTACTTTCTTCCCTCTCACACAATGCTTGTCCCATTCACGAACTAACTTCCGATTATGCTGCAGCGTTCCTTCTTCTGTTTCACTCATTATTTGTTTCATATAATCGTATGTTTTATCAAAATTAACTACCCAACATTGATCCTTCTTAAAGCATGTTTGACATGTTTTTGCAGTAATTGTACTTAAAAATAAATCAGCTTCTGTTTCTTTATCTTCCTCCTCCACATACCCGTATACAGAAAAGCTATTAGACAAAGCAGCAAATACATTAGCAAATTGATTGATTTTGTTTGCTGTAACATCGCGCACTCTTCTTAAATATTGTTGTTGATCCTGTGAATGTTCCTGTGTACCCGGCATAAATTTAGCAATACGATCCATAATAAGCTTCGGTGTTAATAAGAAGAAAACAATCGCTACACCAGATTCAATTAAAGTTGTTACAATACTTGTTTGCTTGTCTACATATAATGTAATTAAGCTTGTACCAATTAATAAACCTAAACTAACTCCTATACGCTTCCCTTCTTTTAACAATCCCCCAAGCAATCCTGAAAAGGCAAGGAGACTAAGTTGAGACAAGCTCGCCACATTTGCTAAACTTAATATTAACCCAGTGACAACCCCTACCGTGGACCCTGTAGCTGCCCCTGCAATAAAGGCAAATACTAATACTAAATATCTAGTGAAAATATGTTGAATAGAAGCATCATAAACAAACCAATCCGTTGTGCCCGTTAAAACAGATGCTAGTAATATAATTAAACAAACAATTTCTTCTGTTTCTAACGCTTGTTGCTTCCCTTTCCTTTCCACTAAAAGCGGAACACTTTGTAAAAATATCATCGTTAATACGAAGCTAAGCCCCGCTTCGATCGTACTGACGAGCAGATCATACATGGTGACGGTTTGCTGTGCAAAATATACAACAACTAAATGTGCGGTTAATGCGGAGATAAATACTTGGAATGGTACAAGTCCAACAGTTTTACGTGTAAACCGACTAAAGAAGATATTATAAATAAAGAAGGTAAAGATAGATGCAAAAGTAAAAAATAAATTATCTATTGAAACTGAAAGTGCTCCCCCCATTAGGGCTAAGAACGCGAGCGGCATTTTATCTCGCTTCATAACATAAACAGCAGCAAAAAACGGCAATGCAAACGGTAAAATGTTTGTTAATATATATGCTCGTCCCAAAAGAAAACCAATAACAGCAATAATGAATCCCCATCTAAAGAAAACTTTTTCAAACTTCATTCGCAACTTACTCGTCCACTTTATTGTTCCAAGCTGACTTTCATTCATCGCCAATGCACTTGTATTCATAGTATTCCTTCCTGCTTTAGGCATATTTTTAACACCACCTGCATAGTTTAATTACTGTTATTATAAAAGATGATTATTGGTTTTTTTGTCAAAACAACAGTTTTGACTTTTATAATCGTTCGACTTTTTATTCGAAATAAATCTACATATATACATAGTATTTAATTTATTTAAAGAGAGTTGAAAGAATCTTCAGAAAATATAGGTGATTTTGTAGAAGTATTGTACGTCTTAATTTATATTTAACAAAAAAAGACCATGCAAATTTGCATGATCTTTTTAGATGACCCGTACGGGATTCGAACCCGTGTTACCGCCGTGAAAGGGCGGTGTCTTAACCACTTGACCAACGGGCCGTTAAATTAAATATAGCGGCGGAGGGGATCGAACCCCCGACCTCACGGGTATGAACCGTACGCTCTAGCCAGCTGAGCTACACCGCCATGTCGTCGTATTTAACGGACAATTAGTATATTACATCAGATATATTTTAAAGTCAATACATCTCAAAAACTTTTTTAAAAATATATTCTCTCACATAAAAAAGTACCCGAGTAATTACTCTGGGTACCTCTCTATATGTTAAGAATTAAACGGACTTATTATCCGCGACGTGCGCCACGGCCACCACGTTTAGATTCTGTGTTACGCTTTAAAGAAGTTAAACGATCTTCACTATCTTTTAAAAAGCGTGCCATCTTTTGCTCAAATGTTTCTTTTGGAGCTCGTTCGTTACCGCCACCGCGGTTATCTCTGTTGGAAGAACGATTATTACGTTGTGGACGTCCAGAACGTTGTTGATCACCACCACGTTGGTATTCACCGCGTGGACGATCTCCTTCTGTTTTTTCACGTTCTTTCGCTTTCTTAATAGATAGGCCAATTTTGCCATCTTTTTCAACATTGATAACTTTTACTTCTACTTGGTCGCCTACTTTTAAGTGATCGTTAATATCTTTCACATAATTATCAGCAACTTCACTAATATGAACAAGACCTGTTAAGCCTTCTGGCAGCTCCACAAAAGCCCCAAAATTTGTAATACCTGTTACTTTACCCTGTAACTTGCTGCCTACCTCGATTGACATAAAAAAAATGCTCCTCCTTAGTGGTTAAAAAGTCAAATTTTACTTTATTATATATAATCCTAAAATACAGTGTCAATAAGACATACTCTACTTAGAAACAGGAAAAATTATCTCCCCTTTTCCGGAGAAGAAATAATCCCTTCTAGCAATCTTTAAAACGTACTCTTCATCATTCAACTTTTGAACTTCATCTTTTAGATTCTTTTCTTTTTTCGTTAATGAATCCAGTTCTTTTTTCATGTCCTTAACTTTTGCTTCTTTTGCTTTAATGGAACTGTTTTGTTGATAAAACGTCACACTAATACTAGCAATAATTGTAAAAGCAAAGACAAGAAAAACCGCTAAACGGCGATAAAGTCGCTTCCTGTTCTCATCCGTTTGTATTATATGTTCTTTAACAGGATTTGGACTCTGTTTGTCGATTGTTCTTTGTCTCAGTTCCCTCATTTCCGAGGTCCCCCTAACTTCTTTTTTATACGCACCCATAATTGGAAGATATGTCCCTTCAATTTTGCTACATATTGCAGGAACCCTACATGCTTCATTATAAAAAGTTTAACACGATTAGGGAGAAGTTTCCATATGAGCGAAGCAATAAACCGAACAGGCGAGAAAAAAACTTTCCATATGAAAAGTAATATCCAAATCACCATTTTCCATAACACATGTCCAATTGAAAGCAGTATACGAAATAAGAATAATATAAATGCAATAAATAGCTGTGCTATAATAATAACAGGTTTTATCATGAGTAGCTGTATAATTCGAACAAAAAATTGTGTTGTTTGTACAAAAATATAGATGAGAAAATTTAACATCTTCATGTATAGTGCTTTCAATAAGCTTTGATATGCTGCAAAACCACATAGTAACGCCAAAAATACATATATACGTAGTTCGGCTTCATTTACACGCAGTAATACATAAAAAACGAATAATGCTTGGACAATCCAAAATAGTATATCATGTATAAATACAAGCCAACGTTTACGCTCTTGGCGCTTTAAAAACCGTTGGTATGTATCTAAAGAAGCACCAATCCAAGCACCCATTCCAATCATCGAAAGCATTGTATACAACTGAATTGTTAGGCTCATTTAAACAGCTTACTAAAGAAGCCTTTAGTTTTCTCCCCTTGGTTCTCATCAATATACAGCATTTCATGAACTTTCCCTTTAATTGATACAATACCCTTTTCTACATCTAAATTCTTCATTTGCAAATTTTGACCACGAATTGTTAAAAAACCCATTACAGTCTCGAGTAAAAACTCTTCGCTATCAAAACTCTCTACCTGCTTTACACCGGTAATATCAATTACACGCCTGCCACGCATAATAATATCATGCTCTACCGAAACATTTTGTTGATTAGAAGACATAGGTGAGTAACCATTATTCACGAAAATCCCCCCATAGCTTTATACTAGCTAATAGTAATGTATGAAGGGCTAACCTATTTTAGAACAAGCCTTCTTCCGCTTTCACCTTTTCCTCACGAACGAGACTATACATGTTTGCTGCATCTTCTTTTTTAGTTGTTTCTTTCAATTCATTTACTTTCACAGTTACTATTTTTTGCCCGAAACGAATTGTTAATTCATCCTCTACCTTCACATCTGAACTCGCTTTTGCCACTTGGCCATTAATCGAAATTCTTCCTTGGTCAGACACTTCTTTTGCTAATGTTCTTCTTTTAATTAAACGTGATACTTTCAAAAATTTATCTAGACGCATATCAAATCCCCCTATTAACGCTCTGTTTGTTTTGCCTCTTCCCATAAAATATCTAACTGTTCTAATGATAAATCTTGCATTTCCTTATTCATTTCAGCTACTTTTGCTTCCATGTATAAAAAGCGATCCATAAATTTCTCATTAGTTGAACGTAACGCTTCTTCTGGATCTAATTTATAATGACGAGCTATATTCACAAATGCAAATAGTAAATCACCAAATTCACCTAGCATCTTTTTCTCATCCATGTTTACAACTTCTTGTTGGAATTCTTGCCATTCTTCTAAGGCCTTCTCTATCATCGGCTGCACATCAACCCAATCAAATCCAACCTTTCCAGCTTTCTTCTGAATTTCATAAGCACGCATTAGTTGTGG
This sequence comes from Bacillus sp. SRB_8, assembly GCF_003264205.1. Classification (NCBI taxonomy): domain Bacteria; kingdom Bacillati; phylum Bacillota; class Bacilli; order Caryophanales; family Bacillaceae; genus Bacillus; species Bacillus sp. SRB_8. The sequence goes on from NZ_NADT01000049.1 coordinate 20,716, forward strand.
CAAGCTTTTTGGAATACCCGCTAAAACAGATTCTTTCACGAATCCCTTTTCTTGTTTTTTAATTTCTTCCCAATTTGCAATCACTTCATCAGCATTATTTACATCCGTATCCCCAAACACATGCGGATGACGACGAACCATTTTCTCAGCTAAAGTCCGAATAATATCATCTATAGAGAACCAACCTTCATCCTCTCCAATTTGGGCATGAAGCATAACTTGTAATAATATATCACCTAGTTCTTCTACTAAATGATCATCATCCTCTTCATCAATTGCTTCTAGCACTTCATACGCTTCTTCAATTAAGTATTTCTTTAAAGATTGATGAGTTTGCTTTTTATCCCATGGGCAACCATTCGGTCCACGAAGATCAGCAATAATTGCTCTAAGCACATCAAACTGCTGATATAAGGACGCACGTTCCTTAACTGGCGGTACATACACACTCGTTAAATTATTTAATTCTGTTTCGTGATCTAACATGTATAACGATACCTTTTTCACTTGCTCGAATGAAGTCCCTGCAGCTGTTACGATATACACTTCGTAATCATCTGGAAAAATCTCCATTAACGTTAGCTTCACATCTGAAGCAACGAATGCATCATACACTTGGCAAAAGATTAAATGTTGACGTAATTCTAATTGTCCTCTTTCAAATGATGTAGCATCAATTAATTGGAACCCTTCAATCGGATCAATTTTTAGACTTGCAAACATCGGATCAAGGAAACTTTGTCCACCTTCAATTCGCACTTCAATATTTGCTGCTTCTCCTTTTTCCAAAAGTAGCTGAACTGTTCTTTCTGCTACAAGCGGATGACCTGGAACAGCATAAATAATTTCTGCGCCTTTAGCTTGTTCTAGCAATGTATTCGCAATTGTTTCATATACGATTTCAAATGTATCATGTGCCTCATATACATTATCAAAGGCCGTATACTTTATAGCTTCTTTCTCCAATTCTTCTATAACTGGGTGCTCCTTCGTTCTAACAAACATATGGTCTGCTTCTTTTATCTTTCGATATACACCCATTGTTAACTGATCTAACTCACCAGCACCTAATCCTAAAATAGTAATGATTCCACTCACAACCAGTCACCTCTATCCACTCTTCTTCAATGAACCTTCTTTTTTCTCTTGTTTCATAACGGTTCCTAATTCTTCTTTTGTAAATACACGTAATTTTAAAATTAAAAACATATATGCTAATCCACCGATAGCTACACCTAACAGCGCTTCAAGCGTCGCAATTCCTCTATGTCCTGTATCAATTACTAATCCGGACATTCGTAACATACGCATAAAGATTATTAATACAAACCCCATACCGATACCACTAATAGCTACACCTAACATATTCCGCCTATCAATAAGCGACTCCGATACAGCTCGCATAAGTAACACACTATTTAGCAAGGCAATTACAATAAGCGCAACTAAAGTTGCAATTGCAGCTCCCTTTACACCAAAATACGGCATTAATATATAGTTTAAAACTAACTTCAAACAACCTCCAAATACAACGAATATTGCTGGTTTTAATGTTTGTCCCACTCCTTGCAAAATGGAAGCAGTTGTAATTGACAATGAACTAAATAAAATAGATAAAGATAAAATCGATAACACATCTGATCCATCACTATTTTCAAACAACATAATATTTGTAGGTTGAATAATACAAGTTAATCCAATAGCAGCTGCAGATCCAATAACAAATGTTATTTTCATTGCTAACTTTACCTTTTCTTGAATAAATGAAAGATCTCCTCTTTCTTTCGCCGCTGTAATAATAGGAATAAGTGACAATGAGAAAGAAGTTGTCACAACAGTACCTAATTGCATAAGCGGGATACTTCTATCATAAACACCTTTTAGTACCTTTGCATTTTCAACTTGCTCTCCCGCACGAATAAGCAAAGTATACAAGGAAATAGAATCCGCCATTTGTATAAAAATAAGGACTAAATTACTAACACAAATCGCTAATCCCTGCCAAAAAAGGATTCGAACAATCCCTTTTTTATTTCTAATTCCCTTCCATCTTTTGAAGAAAATAGCATGGAAATCATGACGCATATAAAGTAAAAGTACGATAATCCCAATAAGCCCGCCTGCAATTGAACCTAGCATGGCACCCGCACCAACTGTATATAAATCAAATCCATGAGCAATAAGGAATAGTGATAAAAATACAATAATAGAAACACGAATCGTTTGTTCAATTACTTGCGAAACAGCCGTCGGCATCATATTATTGAAACCTTGAAAATATCCTCTCGCTACAGATAAAAATGGCATTAGTAGGAATGAAAACGAAATAACACGTAATAATTTATCTAAATGTATATCGCCCATAGCCGATGCAATTGTTTCGGCCCCAAAGAATAATGTGAAAAACCCTATAAATCCAATTCCTAATAAAAACCAAAAAGATACACAAATAATTTCTTCTGCTTCTTTTTGTTTTCCTCGTTCTAATCTTTCTGCGACCATTTTTGAAATAATAATGGGAAACCCATAAGTAGCTAAAATCAAACAAAATCCATAAAACGGATAAATTTGTTGGTAAATATAAAAACCAACATCACCCGCTATATTTTGATATGGAATACGGTAAAAAGCGCTTAATACCTTCGTAACAAAACTTGCGATTGTTAATATAATAGCCCCACGCCAAAAGGCTTGGTACTTCTTCGCTTCCATACAAGAAAACTCCTTTTTCTATTCTCACCCCTCGTATTATATCACAAAGAAAAAACTGGCTCTCCTTCATATTCCTTACATTCACTGACTTCTTTCAACAGCAAAAATATTCAATGAAAAAAGGTAGCAAAGCGCTACCTTCGTTCAATATACTTATATCTCCAAGTAGTTAATTTCTCAAATAGAAATATCATAATTAGGAAAGATTGCTACTTATAGAAATTACACTTCGCTACTGCTCCATTTGTTTCGCTAAAAAGCTTGCAGCTGTATTTACTGATTTATGCTCTACTTCACTTATAATAGCCTCTTTAGAGAAGATAACGACAGCTCCGATTGGATCTCCATTTGCAATAATCGAGCCAATTGTATAAGAGCTCACTTTTTCTGTTACTCCATCAATAATTGAAATTTCGCTTTCATCTGTCATAATTACAGACTTACGCTCTTCCATTGTCTTCTCAATTAAATCGCCAACACTTTTATTTAAGTATTCTTTTTTAGATGCGCCTGCTACTGCGATAATAGAATCACGATCGCATACAAGCACATTATGTCCTAAGCTATCGTATAAAGCTTCCGTATATTCCTTTGCAAAATTACCTAGTTCACTAATTGGAGAATATTTTTTCAAAATCACTTCTCCATCGCGATCAACAAATATTTCTAGTGGATCTCCCTCACGAATACGTAAAGTTCTACGAATTTCCTTCGGAATTACTACCCTGCCTAAATCATCAATTCGACGTACGATTCCAGTTGCTTTCATTCTAATGCTGCCTCACTTTCTACTGATGATCAAAGTGGTGAATTTACCTGTTCATGTAAAAATCACCAACTATTAAACATAGTATTTTACACATTAGTTCTTCTATGCACGTCGAATTGTATTTTTTATCTTATATTAGGCATTTATTACTTCTTTTTTTACATCTGGCAAGCCTTTTAATAAATTTTCAGCAATTGTTAACCATTTCGACGTCTCTAATCCATTCGTTTTCATCACAATTTTCAATTGTGACCCCTCCATACCAAGACCGATCATACGGCCAAAACTACTTCCTAGCATGAATAATTTTCCACCATCTATATTTTGGCTCGCTTGTTCAGAAAACAGGAATGTTACTTCAAATTTATTTTGCTTAATTAACTCAATTTTTTCTTTCATCGCCAACACTTTAATGTTTGCAATTTGTAATAAATAACCAACTTCTTGTGGATAATCACCAAATCTGTCGATCATCTCTTCCTGCAACTCTTCAATATCTTCAATTGCAGAAATACCTCTAAATTGTTTATACATCATAATTTTTTGTTTACTATCTGAAATGTACGCATCCGGTAAATACGCATCTACTTCTAAATCAATTTCAACATTAACGGTATTTTCAACTCCGTCTGTTCCTCTACGTTGCTCAATTGCATCTTTTAACATTTGAGAATATAGATCAAATCCGACAGAATCAATAAATCCATGTTGTTCTGCCCCTAACAAATTACCCGCACCACGAATTGATAAGTCTCTCATCGCAATTTTGAAACCAGATCCAAGCTCTGTAAACTCTTTAATTGCTTGCAGACGCCTCTCTGCAACTTCCGATAACACTTTATCACGTTTGTATGCAAAGTATGCATACGCGACGCGATTAGAACGCCCAACACGACCACGAAGCTGATACAACTGCGATAATCCCATACGATCTGCATCAAATACAATTAATGTATTTACATTCGGAATATCTACACCCGTCTCAATAATTGTTGTACTTACAAGAACATCATGCTGCCCTTCTAAAAACGATAGCATAACAGACTCTAATTCACCTTCATTCATTTTCCCATGTGCGTATGTTACACGAGCATCTGGAACTAACATCGAAATTTCATCTGCTTTTCTTTCAATATCCTCCACACGGTTATATAGGAAGTAAATTTGACCGCCTCTTGCTAACTCTCGCTCTATCGCTTCTCGCATTAACGCTGGATTATACTCTACTACATATGTTTGTACTGGGAAACGATTCTCTGGTGGTGTCTCAATAACAGATAAATCGCGCACACCAAGCATAGACATATGAAGTGTACGTGGAATCGGAGTTGCCGTTAATGTTAACACGTCAACATTTGCTTTCAATTGTTTAATTTTTTCTTTATGTGTAACGCCGAATCTTTGTTCTTCATCAATAATAAGAAGTCCTAAATCTTTATAAGTAACATCTTTAGATAAAATACGATGCGTTCCGATTACAATATCCACCGTTCCATCTTTTAAACCTTTAATCGTTTCATTTTGTTGTTTTCGTGTGCGGAATCTACTTAGTAACCCTATATTAATCGGGTAATCTTGAAAACGCTCTCGAATTGTTTCATAGTGTTGTTGTGCAAGGATTGTTGTTGGTACTAAAATCGCAACTTGTTTTTCATCCATAATTGCTTTAAATGCCGCACGAATAGCTACTTCCGTCTTTCCATATCCTACGTCACCACAAAGAAGCCTATCCATCGGACGTCCGCGTTCCATATCTTTCTTAATCTCTTCAATAGAACGTAATTGATCCTCTGTCTCTTGATATGGGAATAAAGATTCAAACTCTTGTTGCTCTGCCGTATCTGGTGTATATGCATAACCTTTCGAAGCTTCACGCTCGGCATATAATTTAATTAGGTCATCTGCAATGTCTTGTACAGATTTTTCAACTTTCGTTTTGACCTTCTTCCAATCATTTCCGCCTAATTTATAAACTTTTGGTTCCTTACCTTCAGACCCTACGTATTTTTGCACTTGATCAATTTGTTCAATTGGAACGTATAACTTATCATTACCTTGATATTTAATATTTAAATAATCTTTATGAACACCATTAATCTCTAATGTCTCAATACCTAAAAATTTACCTATACCATGATTTACATGAACTACATGGTCTCCAACTTTTAATTCCGAATAACTTTTAATACGTTCAGCGTTAGATAACTTTTGCTTACGTTGTGATTTTTTAACCTTCTTATGAAAAAGCTCCTTTTCAGTAATGACAACAAACTTTTGCATCGGCATTTCAAAGCCTGCATGTAAATCACCTACAGCAATTTGTAACCTTCCAGGCAATAAGATATCTGTCGCCTCTACAATGTCTGCATCAATATCATAATCACTTAAAATATGTTGTAGTTTTTTTACACGTTCATCATCTGTTCCAAGCACAACGGTCGTAAAATTACCTTCATTCCATCTATCAATTTCAGTTTTTAACAAATGCATCTGTCCGTGGAAATCTTGCATCGTTTTACATGTCACATTTACAATATTTTGAGGATGTGTGTGTGCTATATGGCGTAAGAATAACGTTAAATATACAAAACTTCTTTTTTTATTATGAAGAAACTCCTCAAACGAGTGGGAGAAAGATAAATCCTGAATAATTGTTCCTTCGCCAAGAAGTGAGATATACCATTCCGCTTCTTCTGTTTCAAGATGTGATGCTGTTTCTTGAATACGGGAAATCTCATCTAAAATTACAACACCATTTTCTGGTAAATAATCTATCAGACTAGCAGGTTCTTTATAGAAAATAGATAAATATTTAAACATTTGTTCTATACTCTGCCCGTTTTTCAACATTTCAATTTCATGACTAACCGTCTCAAGCACAGTAGTCTTTAATTTATCATCGGAAAGCTTTTGCATCGTCTTAGTCAAACCTTCTTCAAGATGCTTAATTCCCGATTTCAATTCTTCCTGTGAAAATAAAAACTCTGTTGCTGGACCGAACTTAACACTTTCCTTTTTATCTTGAGAACGCTGTTCATCCACATCAAACAATCGAATAGAATCGACTTCTGTATCGAAGAATTCAATACGAAACGGTAATTCTTCCGTTAATGGGTAAATATCTAATATTCCCCCGCGTAAACTGAACTCTCCTGGAGCTTCTACCATTGACTTACGCTCGTAGCCAATATGATGTAAAGTATGCAAGAGTGCATCTAAATCAATCTCTTGCCCTAGATTGATTTCAATTTGCCTTTGCTTCCATAATTCTTTTATTGGTAAAAACCTACGCAGCCCTGCAACTGGCGCTACAATAATCCCATTCTCTCCTGCAGCTAAGCGATTTAACACTTCAATACGCTGTGCCTTCAATTCTGGACTTGCAACACCAACCTCCGATGCTATCAATTCATTTACCGGATATAGCCAAACATCTTTTTCACCAAGTAACGCCACTAAATCTTCATGTACTTTTTGTGCTTGGTATAAATTGTGCGTCACGATAAGTTGTGATTGCTTTGTCTTTTTATATAAAGCTGCCATTAATAATGAACGAGAGGATGTTGCCATACCCGATACAAGTTGTTCTTTCAACCCATCTTCTAGCCCATTAATAACCGATTGTATTTCTTCATTTTTATAAAATTGCTCTAATAAACCTATCATTTTCAAAACTCCTCTCAACATAAAGAGCAAGTTACTATATTTTATGCAAATATTTTGGAAAAAGAAAACAGAAAAATGCTTTGGACACGCCAAAGCGACAACATTTTATTGCAGAAATTTTTCATATTCATAATACTCAGGATAAGATGCGAGCGTTTCTTGACACGATTCACAAATCGTTTTTATATATATATTTCCATTCTCATGAAAATGAATCATATCCACTACTTCTTGCTCTGTTAGTTGAAACAAAACGTCGCTATATACTTTTTCTGCGATAATGGAGCCCACATTACTTCCACAATGTCTACAGTAATAATAACCTTCCATACTAGCCTCCTAAATATCCAATTGCTACTAGTATGGGATAAAACAAAATAAAATATTCCAGATTGTGCGCTTAACTATTAAAAGTATTCATGATTTGGAGAAAAGGTTTATTTAACCATTCCTCACATGCATCTGCTGCATTTTCAATGGATTGATTAACGCCAGATATTTCTTCAGATGTAAAACGTCCTAATACGTAATCCACTACTTTTATCCCATTTTTCGGACGATCGATTCCCATGCGGATACGTTGAAATTCTTGTGTTCCTAAATGTGAAATTGTTGATTTCACACCATTATGTCCACCCGCACTACCTTTCATGCGAAGGCGTAATTTACCTACAGGAATATCTAAATCATCGTACATAACAATGAAGTCCTCGACATCAATTTTATAATAATCCATGAGTGGACGGATACTTTCCCCAGATAAATTCATATATGTAAGTGGCTTTAGTAAGATTACTTTTTCCCCATTAACAAAACCTGCGCCAAATACCCCTTTAAACTTTTGTTCATTCAAAGAAATACTCCAACGTTTTGCAAGTTCATCGATTGCCATAAATCCAATATTATGCCTTGTTAATTCATATTCTCTACCTGGGTTCCCAAGTCCTACTATTAATTTCATTCTTGTACCACTACTTTCTTTTTTCGATACGAAAAGACGTAACCAAGCTTGGTTACGTCTCATTCTATCCAATTAATTGAATAATACACTTACAGATTCTTCTTCGTATACACGAATGATTGCTTCTCCGATTAATGGAGCAACTGAAAGTTCATGTACTTTATCAATTTTCTTCTCTTCTGGTAATACGATAGAGTTCGTTACAACTAACTCTTTAATATTCGAATTTTGAATACGCTCAATTGCTGGACCAGATAATACTGGGTGTGTACAGCAAGCATATACTTCAGAAGCACCGTTCTCAACAAGAGCGTTTGCTGCTAATGTAATTGTACCAGCTGTATCAATGATGTCATCAATTAAAATTGCTGTTTTGCCTTCGATGTTACCGATAATGTTCATTACCTCTGATACATTCGGACGAGGACGACGCTTATCAATAATAGCGATTGGCGCTTTTAGGCGATCCGCCATTTTTCTAGCACGCGTTACACCACCGTGATCAGGAGATACGATTACGATATCTTTAAGGCCTTTTGCTTCAAAGTAGTCTGAAAGAATCGGTACACCCATTAAGTGGTCGATCGGGATATCAAAGAATCCTTGAATTTGCGGAGCATGTAAATCTAGAGTGATTACACGAGTTGCACCTGCTGTTTCAAGCAAGTTTGCTACAAGTTTCGATGTAATTGGTTCACGAGAACGCGCTTTACGGTCTTGACGCGCATAACCATAGTAAGGAATAACAATATTAATTGTTTTTGCAGATGCACGTTTTAATGCATCAATCATAATAAGTAATTCCATGATATGTTCGTTTACTGGGAAGCTTGTAGATTGAATAATGAATACATCGCAACCACGGATACTTTCTTCAATGTTAATTTGAACTTCTCCATCACTAAAACGATCAACAGAACATTTTCCTAGTCCTACTCCAATATGCTTTGCGATTTGCTCAGCAAGTTCCTTATTAGAGTTTAAAGAGAATACTTTCAAATTAGAATTTAGATATTGAGTCGACATCTAGATTAACCCTCCACATTATGATTTTTTCTTATTCAGCAATTGATCAACATAGTCTTCTTTGTTAACTTGACGTGCACGTGCTACTGATAATGCTTTTGATGGAACATTCTCTGTTATTGTAGAGCCTGCTGCCACATAAGCACCATCTTCAACTGTTACAGGAGCAACAAGGTTTGAATTACATCCAATAAATACCCCGTTACCAATTACAGTTTTAAATTTATTCTTGCCGTCGTAGTTCACCGTAATTGAACCACAACCAAGATTCACGTCTTCTCCAACTTGTGCATCCCCGATATAACTTAAGTGTGAAGCTTTACTTCTATTACCAAAAACAGTTTTTTTGATTTCTACGAAGTTTCCAACGCGCACTTCATCTCCAATAACTGAATCTGGGCGAATATGTGCAAATGGACCAACTGATACTTCTGTACCAAGTTTGCTGTCATGTACAGTAGATTGACGAATTACCGTACGATCTCCAATTTCACTATCGCGAATTACTGTATGCGGTCCAATTTCACAATCAGAACCAATTACAGTGTTCCCCTCAATAACCGTTCCTGGGTGAAGAACTGTATCACTACCAATAATTGCATCCGCAGAAATGTATGTGTTACTTGGATCAATAATTGTAACACCATTTACCATGTTCTTTCTGTTGATACGATTTTTCATAATAATTTCCGCTTGCGATAGAGCGACTCTGTCGTTAACACCTAACGTTTCATCGAAGTGCTCTGTTTGATAAGCTGATACAATATGACCTTCATTTTTTAAAATTTCAATAACGTCCGGAAGGTAATATTCGCCCTGTACATTATCATTTGAAACTTTAGAAAGTGAAGCAAATAAAGCTTTATTATCAAAACAATACGTACCTGTATTGATTTCTTTAATAGCTAATTCTTTTTCATTTGCATCCTTATGCTCAACAATCTTTTCAACATGACCATTCTCATTACGAACGATACGGCCATATCCAGCAGGCTCTTCTATGTACGCTGTTAGTACCGTCGCCATTGCTCCCGCTTCTTCGTGTTGCTGAAGCAATGCTTCCATCGTTTCAGCAGTTATTAGAGGTGTATCACCACAAATAACTAAAGTTGTTCCCTCTTCATTTGCAAGTACACTTGCAGCTTGATCGACAGCATGAGCTGTACCAAGTTGTTCTGCTTGTAATGCAAACTCACTTACGTTTCCTAGCTGTTCTTGTACCTTTTCAGCACCATGTCCAACGACTGTTACAAGTTTCTGCAATCCTAATTGAGATACTTCATTGACTACATGTTGTACCATTGGTTTTCCACATACAGGATGCAGCACTTTGTATAGCTTGGACTTCATACGTGTGCCTTTACCTGCAGCTAGAATCACTGCAAATCTGTTTGACATATAGACCCTCCATCGCAACCTATTTATCCATTAACGATATTATCCTAAATCATCATATATTTCAAGAAACACATTATAACTATTAAATTTTACCATAATTCTTATAAGATGTTTTACTCTTTAGTATCTTTTTTAAGGAATAAGCTATACTATTTTAAATGATTTTGAAAAAATTAGAAGTTTTTCATCTTTATTTTTTCAAAATATGAATTTTTATAATTAGAAACGTGTATTATTCAAAAAAAAAACAAACTCCTGTAAATGCTTACAGGAGTTTGCTACAAAATTATAAGACTTTCTTTCAAAAGCCCTTTTCATTCGAATTTTACGAAGCGCCTGCTTCTTCAAACTCAACCTCTTCTAACTCGCCTAAACGATGATACTCTGTTAAAACCGCATCTTGAATTTTAGAGCGTGTATTAGAATTAATTGGATGTGCAATGTCACGGAATTCTCCATCTGGAGTACGTTTACTTGGCATTGCTACAAATAATCCATTATTACCATCAATTACACGAATATCATGAACAACAAATTCATGGTCTAGAGTAATAGAGGCAATTGCTCTCATGCGGCCTTCTGTGTTTACGCGGCGTAATCTTACGTCAGTCACTTCCATCTTGTGTTCACCACCCTTTTCTAAATAAGCGATATATTTGTATAAATTCCACAAAATTTCTATTTTCCCTTTAATTTTTTAAAAATTTTTAAGATAAAAATTTTTATTGTAGTTGAATATAAGGATTAGTAGAGGTTATCGCTTACAAAGAGTTACTTAACTAGGGCAATTACTTCGATTTCAACAGAAACATCTTTCGGTAATTTTGCTACTTGTACACAAGAACGCGCTGGTTTATGAGTAGAGAAATAAGAACCGTATACTTCATTAACAGCATTAAAATCATCCATATCCTTCAAGAATACTGTTGTTTTTACCACTGTATCAAATGAAGCACCTGCTTCTGCTAATACCGCTTGTAAATTTTCAAATACTTGCTCTGTTTGTACTGTTACATCTCCTGTTACAAGTTCTCCACTTGCCGTTAACGGAATTTTTCCTGAACTATAGAACATATTATTTACAATAATCCCTTGTGAATATGGTCCGATTGCCTGTGGTGCTTTGCTTGTTTGAACAACTTTCATACTTTTCACCCTTTTATTATTTATTTTTACTCTTTAAAAATAGTGTACCAAAGGCAGTTTGTCCATCTATTTTGTAATTTATAAATAGGAATAAAAAAAGGTAAAGCTATCTGCTTTACCTTTTTACTCAGCCTCTACAAGCCCTTTATCAAATGGTGCAAGTGCATAATTCCCCTTTTCCACTTGAATCGCTTTTTCTTTCACATCAACTTCTGACAGACGAATTAATGATACAAAGTTATTAATAAGTCTTTCTTCAATATCCGTAGACTCTACTAATACGCCAATCCCAACAACATTAGCTTTAAACTCTTCTAGCATGCTCATCATACCTTGAATGGTTCCGCCAGCTTTCATAAAGTCATCAATAATTAAAACATTGGACCCTTCTGGAAGGCTACGCTTTGCTAAAGTCATCGTTTGGATTCGCTTAGAGGAACCTGATACATAGTTAATACTAACAGTGGGTCCTTCTGTTACCTTATTATCTTTTCTCGCAATTACTACCGGTACATCTAAGTAGTTCGCTACTGCATAAGCAAGCGGAATTCCTTTTGTCGCTACCGTCATAACCGCATCAATTGGTTGCCTAGCAAAAACAGAAGCAAATAAACGACCTGCGCCATTAATCTGGCGAGGATTACTTAAAAGATCCGTCATATATAAGTAACCGCCAGGCAAAATACGGTCTGGGTTTTCAAATAAGCTACAAAGCTCGTTAATAATCAGATTTGCCTCTTCTTCACTTATATAAGGAATATATTTCACTCCTCCTGCTGCTCCTGGTACCGTTTGCAATGTGCCGACACCTTGTTGTTCAAACGTTTGCTTAATAATAACTAAATCTTCACTAATGGAAGATTTAGCCGATTGATACCTTTCAGCAAAAAAAGTGAGAGAAACTAGCTGACGAGGATTTTGTAACAAGTAATACGTCAGATCGACCAATCTTGTACTTCGTCTAATTTTCATACTCTCACCTCAAATCACGAATATTCTAAACAAATCATAACGTATTATACGTCTTTATTCAAGCGTTTCTCGCTCTCCTAATAAACGCACTGCATATACTTGCTCGCAAAATCCTTTTAACCCGTTATATATGCGGTGCATTCGCGAATCATGGTGTACAAGACCAAATACAGTTGGGCCACTTCCACTCATTAATACGGCATCTGCTCCAAAGCGTTTCATCTGTGATTTAATACGTGCAACCTCGGGATGCATCGCAAACGTCACATCTTCTAAAACGTTACCAACAGTATCACAAATTCCTTTATAATCGCCATGGTTAATGACTTCAACCATTTTATCTACATTTGGATGAGTAACACGATTTAATTTTAAATTTCCGTACACGTCAGCAGTAGATACACCAATGTGGGGCTTTGCTAAAACAACCCAACAAGAAGGCGGAGTCTTTATATGTTCAATTTCTTCTCCTCTTCCAGTGGCAATAGCAGTTCCACCATATACACAGAACGATACATCTGATCCAATTTCTGCGCCAAGCTTTGCTAATTCATCGATTGTTAGCCCTAAATTCCATAACTTATTAAGGCCACGTAATGTCGCTGCTGCATCACTACTTCCACCTGCTAATCCAGCGGCTACTGGAATCGTTTTTTCAATAGTAATAGACACACCTTTTGTTACATTAAACTTCACTTTTAATAATTTCGCTGCTTGATAAGCTAAATTGCGTTGGTCGTCTGGGACATACCGATTATGGGACAAAATTTCAATACGGTCTTCTGCTAATTCCGTTAGCTCTAAACGATCTGCCAAGTCGATTGTTGTCATAATCATTTTCACTTCATGATATCCATCTTGTCTTTTTCCCAGTACATCTAACGACAGATTAATCTTTGCTGGTGCTTTCACTAGTAGCTTCAATCTATTCACCCACTCTATGTACTCAATCTTTTATCGTTTATTTTACCATAAATTTATAGTAAGACGATGACACTTCCCTAATTATATCGAAAAGCATTCAGAATGAAACTACTTATGTCAAATGATGGCACCTTTTAGCGTGCAAAAAGCCGAGGAATCTCTCCTCGGCTACCGTAGCATAGAAAGTATCTTACAACTACTGGTTTCGTTTCATTAATTGCTGTTCTGCAATTTCTATAGCACGTTTCACCATATTACCAGCATCTTTCGCACGAATTCCGCCCCATCCTTCTTTCTGAACAACATCATAAAATCCAAGCTCTTTTGCAAGCTCTTCTTTAAATTGATTTGACATGACTCCTCTTCGTCTACTCAATGCAGAGTCCCTCCTTATTTTGCTACGGTATAATTAGTATGCAAAATAATATAGCTTTTCATTTATGGGAATATATGTAACAAAAAATACATTAATTATAAAATACTTCATTTTGAGATTCATCGTAAAATGTTAGCTCTACTGTCTCTGTTAAAACATCTGCATAACTATAAGATACACGTTGCAATGCATCTTCTTGCTGGTCTAATTGTACAACAAACACAGAACGATACGTTTCTGCAAGTACACCTGATTGCTCCACAGTTTTTCTTCTCCCACTATTTGCCTTTAACATAAGTCGCTGTCCAAGATGGTGATCTAATTCGCTTTTAATTTCATCTAAACGTTTTGACATATACTTTGCTACACCTCGCTGTAATTTAGATTGAACACTTAAAACACGATATATCTATCCCAATTATTAACCGCAATTCACAGACAATATCATTATAAAAGCATCATGCGTTCAAATAGATAGAAGAAATACTATATTCTAAAAGTATCATTGTATAGTCTGCACGTTCTTGCCGCTTTTTATCCAGACTCATTTAAATCATTTCCACATAAAAAAGCAAGATACGTATGTACCTTGCTCATTCGTCATAATGTTGAAAGGGCAATCCTGTTCGTAAAATCCCTCTTGTTTCAATTCCGCCTAGTCCCTTTTCGCCAGTAATTGTATTACGCACAACGTCCCATACATTTACTCTTTCCATAAATGAAGTGAAACTAATTTTGCCAACTACATATACAGGATCTAGAGCATGAATATTAATTCTAGACGGTGAACTAGCAAAATTAGCACCTGCCCGAATCAACGCCTCAAAGTGTGATTGACAAGCCCCAGCAAAAATAACGAGTTGATCTAACGATGGATACTTTTTCCGCACTTCTCGAACGGCCTGTACAAAATGTCTAGAATGTCTATATGCTGCTAAATCTCCCATAACTCCTTTTGACTTTGTATATGCATCATGTCCTGTAATAACTAAAATGTCTGGGCGAAAATGATCTATTAAGTCTACTACCTTTTCATGCATCTCCGTTTCCTTACAATGAATACCTTGAACAGGAACGCCTATTTTATTATATAAATCTAAGCACTTGCGCAAATATAAAGGATCTCCATCTATATGCAATACACGTCCTGGCATTTGAAAATAATTCACTTCACTTGTATATCCACCAGTTGAATTATGTTCATGTCTTTGTTTCATCAACACGTAATCTTGCTGAAACAACCGGTAAGTACGCTCCATCGTTTCTTTTTCACGCTTCACTCTATTTTTATGTTCTCGTTGATCTATACTAACTAAATCTGCAAGTGGTGCATCCGCCACAAGTCTAATTTCCTCTCCAAATAATATTGCCATATCGCCTTTTATTTCTATAATACGAAAAAGAATATCCCTATTATGAGAATATCGTTCAACTAATTCTCCAACATGTAAATCCATTCTCCTACCTCCAAACTCGTTAGGCCATCTTACCTGTTTTTAAAGTATGAATTTAGGAAAGGAAAGGTGACAAAAGGGACAGCTCAAGTTGAACTGTCCCTTTCATATTCTTATGACAATTTATGAAGAATTAATGCATTACTTAATGTTGCAAACTCTTCGATAGATAGCGTTTCGCCTCTTCGCTTCGGATCAATTCCTACTTCTGTCAAAATTCGATCCAACAGCTCTTTATCTTTCGGGAAACCATTTAAATTATTTGATAAATTATTCATTAAAGTTTTACGACGCTGTGCGAAACTCGCTCGTACTACTTCAAAGAAGAAAGTTTCATCTGTCACTTCTACAACTGGTTTAGGACGCTTTAGAAGACGGATAATCGCAGAATCAACATTTGGTTGTGGCACAAACACTGTACGCGGTACAGTCATAACTGTTTCTACCTCTGTATAATACTGAATGGCAATTGATAAAGAACCATACTCTTTCGTTCCTGGTTTAGCAGCTAAACGATCCCCAACTTCTTTTTGCATCATAACAACAAATCCACGAACCGGTAATTTTTCTTCAAGCAATTTAAATAAAATTGGCGTTGTAATATAGTATGGTAAGTTAGCTACTACCATTACATCTTGTCCTTCTTCAAATTGCTCACTAAACACTTCATGTACATCTGCTTTTAGTACATCTTTATTTATAACTGTAACGTTGCTATATGGAGCTAACGTCTCGTCTAAAATTGGTAATAATCTCTGATCAATTTCAAAAGCCACTACTTTTTTAGCACGCTTCGCCAATTGCTCTGTTAACGCACCGATACCTGGTCCAATTTCAATTGCGCCACTTTCTGAACCGATTTCTGCGTGATCAACGATACGATTTAATACATTCGTATCAATTAAAAAATTTTGTCCTAAACTTTTTTTGAATGAAAATCCATACTTTTCAACAATGTCTTTCGTACGATTTGGTGTTGCGATATCCTTCATTTTTTTTCCTCCTGTATTACTTGCTTATAAGCTTCTGCAAATGATTCCTTTGAAACCTGAAACATTTGTAAACGTTTATGTAACTGTTTTGCGTTTGTATAACCAATCTTTAATAGCTTACCCACTCTTTCTCTGCGACTCTTTGCCATTTCTCCGCCCACTAAGCCCGCATCGACTAGATCACTCCAACTAATTTCACTTGTGTAAGCTTCCATTTCTTCATGTATATTCTCTAAAGCACGGCGAATCGACTCATTAGAAGCATGTTCGATTCCAACACCTTTTTTCCTTTTAGCAAGTGCTTCTTCCTTCGTTAAAAAAGCATGCTTACATCCAGGAACCTTGTCAGAAATAATTTTTCGAATACGCTCTCCAGGATAATCCGGATCTGTGAAAATAATAACGCCTCGTTTTTGCTGCGCTAATTTAACTTGCTCAATAACGTGATCACCGATTGCTGAACCGTTCGTTTCGATTGTATCCGCATCAACAGCACGTTTAATCGCAACTGTATCATCTTTACCTTCTACAACGATAATCTCTTTAATTTTCATGCTTGCCTCCACACTCTTTTCATCTCTACTTAGTAAAACAAAAAAATGACGACTTTTCCATTATTATTTTCCCAATCGTACATTTTAAAAAGTAGAAGAGAAAAATCTTTGTTCACTATCCTTATTGTAACACTTCTATCTCCATCTTAATTTATCCGCAATATTTCTACACTTATGTTATGAGTAAATAGTGGGTTCTTATCACTTCTACTATCTCTCTTCTCAAAAAACAAAAAAAGAATGGGACTCCCCATTCTTTTTTATTCAACACCAAATAAGGATTTGGCATTCTTTGTTGTTACTTGTGCTACTTCGTCATAAGAAATTCCTTTTAAATTCGCAATTTCTTCTGCTACCAGTTTTACATAACTAGGTTCATTTCGTTTTCCTCGAAATGGGTGTGGTGTTAAATACGGGCAATCTGTCTCTATCAATAATTTTTCTAACGGAATCTCCATAGCAACTTCTTTCGGTTTCTTGGCATTTTTAAATGTTACTGGCCCACCTAATGAAATTAAAAAGTTCATATCGACACATCGCTGCGCTACTTCTACACTACCGCTAAAGCAATGCATAATGCCCCCTACTTCAGCTGCATTCTCTTCCTCTAGGATATCAACAATATCTTGAGTTGCATCGCGGTTATGTATAATAATCGGTAATTTCACCTTTTTCGCTAATGCAATTTGTTTACGGAATACTTCCTTCTGTATTTCTTTTGGAGACTTATCCCAGTGATAATCTAATCCCATTTCCCCAATTGCAACTACTTTAGGATGAGCCGCTAATTCTTCTAACCAAGCTAAATGTTCTTCTTTCATATCGATTGCATCAACAGGATGCCATCCAACTGCAGCGTAAATAAAATCATAAGCCTCTGCTAATTCAATTGCTTTCTTTATCGTTACTTCATCAAATCCAACAACAACTGTATATGTAACTCCCGCTTCTTTCATTCTCGCGATAACTTCTTGTAAATCTTCTTCAAATTGCTCTGCATTTAAATGTGAATGTGTATCAAACAACATAATAAATAACTCCTTTTATATTGAAATCAATTCTCTCATAGAAAAACTACACTCTTTCTAACTTAACGATAACAATACTTCAATTTTAATGCAAAAAACGGAATGTAAAAAGAAAAAAGACGCTTCACCAATGTTACACGTGAAACATCTCTTTTCTTGTCTCAATTACTTGATTTTTGTACCATTTGGTAAATTCTGGTCAATTGATGCTAATGACAATACGCCATTCTCTTCACCTGCTAAAATCATACCTTGTGATAATTCACCACGTAATTTTACAGGTTTTAAATTCGTTACACAAATAACCTTTTTACCTTTTAGTTCTTCTGAGGAATAGAATTTAGCAATCCCAGAAACCACTTGGCGCTTCTCTGTACCTAAATCAAGCTGAATTTTTAACAACTTATCTGCTTTTTTCACAGGTTCAGCGGATATTACTTCAGCTACTCGTAATTCTACTTTAAAGAAATCATCAATTGTAATTTCTTCTGCCTTTGGTTCTTCTGCTTTTTTCTCTTCTATTTTAGGAGCAGAACCTTGCATTTGTTCTTTAATATACCCCACTTCTACTTCCATTTCCAAACGAGGGAAGATTGGGTTTCCTTTTTCTACTTTTGTTCCAGCTGGAATACATCCAATTGTAGATAGGCTTTCCCAAGATTTATGCGCCTCTTCAGTAAGTCCAAGTTGAGCAAACATCTTACTTGGTGCTACTGTTAGGAATGGCATAAGCATAATACCTGTTTGACGAAGTACCTCAGCTAAGTGGGCCATTACAGACGCAAGTTTTTCGCGATCATTCTCATCCTTCGCTAATACCCACGGCTGCGTTTCATCAATATATTTGTTCGTACGGCTAACTAATTGCCAAATGGAACTTAGCGCTACAGAGAATTCCATATTCTCCATTGCCTCTTCTACTTTTTTCAATGTATCTTTGGCAAATGTCACTAACGTTTCATCGAACTCAGTTACATTTGCTTTAAATGCAGGGATTTCCCCGTTAAAGTATTTATCAATCATAGCTACTGTACGATTTAATAAGTTACCTAAATCATTCGCTAAATCAAAGTTGATTCGTTCAACAAATCCTTCTGGTGTGAATACTCCATCAGATCCAAATGGAACTTCGCGAAGTAAGTAGTAACGCAATGCATCTAATCCGTAACGATCAATTAGTGTAACTGGATCTACTACGTTTCCTTTTGACTTACTCATTTTTCCATCCTTCATTAAAATCCAGCCATGAGCAAAGACTTTCTTCGGAAGTGGTAAATCTAAAGCCATTAAAATAATTGGCCAATAAATTGTGTGGAAACGAACGATTTCTTTCCCAACTAAATGGACATCTGCTGGCCAGAATTTTTTATACTTCTCTTCATTTTCTGTTCCATATCCTAATGCAGTAATGTAATTAGACAACGCATCTACCCATACGTAAATAACGTGTTTTGGGTTACCTGGAACACGAACTCCCCAGTCAAATGAAGTACGAGAAACAGCTAAATCTTCTAATCCTGGTTTAATGAAGTTATTAATCATTTCATTTTTACGGGACTCCGGCTGAATGAAATGAGGGTTATCTTCATAGAACTTTAATAGTCGGTCTACATATTTACCCATTCTAAAGAAATAAGACTCTTCGCGAACAAGTTCTACAGCGTGACCACTATCTG
Organism: Bacillus sp. SRB_8; assembly: GCF_003264205.1. NCBI lineage: Bacteria > Bacillati > Bacillota > Bacilli > Caryophanales > Bacillaceae > Bacillus > Bacillus sp. SRB_8. The sequence continues at coordinate 40,370 of NZ_NADT01000049.1, forward strand.
GGCTTTTTCCACCAACTACTTTGTCACCTTCCATAATTGGATCTACTAATTGATGCGCTGTATAGAATGTTTCATCCTGTACAGAATACCAACCTTCATATTCATCAAGATAAATATCGCCTTGATCTACTAGCTGCTTGAAGATTTTCTCAACAACATCTTTATGACGATCTTCAGTTGTACGAATAAAATCATCATAAGAGATATCCATCTTCTCCCAAAGTTCTTTAATCCCTGATACAATGTTATCCACATATGCCTGTGGTGTAACATTTAGTTCTTCTGCTTTCTTTTGGATCTTCTGTCCATGCTCATCAGTTCCTGTTAAATAATGAACATTGTATCCTTGCATACGCTTATATCGTGCCATCGCATCTCCTGCTACTGTCGTATAAGCATGTCCAATGTGTAACTTTCCACTTGGATAATAAATTGGGGTAGTAATATAAAAGGACTTATTTTCCTCTTTCATCGTTTTGGACCTCCCGAATAACCTCATATGTATTTATAAACAGTATATCAAAAACTCATATATAAAGTGAAACTTTAATCCGTGGGGAGGGTTCATCCCCCATGGATTATTAGCTCACACCAATCGGGCTTTTACGAGCAGTTGATCTCCCACTTAACTTCTTTGCTCCGGCTAAATTTTAAAGTGGGAGTCTTACTGCTCGTTAATGCGGGATAAAAACGAGTTAATGCTCGATATCTTTATCATCTATTACTCATATTCAAAAAAATATACAATATATTTCCCGAAAAGTATAAACATTATAAAAAATAATACAAAACAATTGTAGAAATGACTTACATTCTATCATATATAAGAAGTATAAAAATCTATAAATCTTTTTTAAAAATATAGAATTTAATAATTGACGGAAATGTAAATGATTGGTATCATATGTCCATAGGGTATTTTGTCGAAAAATGACGAATCAAAAAAATAGACTCGAAACTTATAAACTATTTATTTAGGAGGAAAAGAATTATGAAATCTACTGGTATCGTTCGTAAAGTTGATGAATTAGGTCGTGTAGTAATTCCAATCGAATTACGCCGTACTTTAGGTATTGCAGAAAAGGATGCTCTTGAAATCTACGTTGATGATGAAAAAATCATCTTAAAGAAATATAAACCAAACATGACTTGCCAAGTAACTGGTGAAGTATCTGATGGTAACCTATCTTTAGCTGAAGGTAAAATTATCTTAAGTAAAGAAGGCGCTGAACAAGTCTTAAACGAACTTCAAGATTATATCGAAACAGCAAAATAAGCTTCTCAATTATGAGAAGCTTATTTTTTATCCACATGATAGATTTGATATACGTCTCGTTTCGACAAATCTCGGTCTTTAGCGACTGTTTTTATCGCTTCTTTTGAATTCATACCTTTTTCATTTATATAATGTTCAATATGATTATATACTGAAATAGATTCCCACCATTGTTCTTCTGGAGTAGGTTCTTCTGTTGAACCTGCTACTAAAATACAAAACTCACCACGAACTTCATTTTGCTTCGTCCACTCAATCGCTTCTTCAATTGTTCCACGAATAAACTCTTCAAATTTTTTCGTTAGCTCACGACATAATACGATTTCCCTATTTCCTAATACTTCTTGCATAGAGATTAAAGTATCATCTAAACGATGTGGCGCCTCATAAAACATCATTGTAGTTGGAATATAGCGTAGTTTTTCTAATTCAAGCTTACGTCCCTTTTTATTTCTTTGCAGGAAACCATAGAAATAAAAATGTTTTGTCTCAAGTCCTGATGCAATCAATGCTGTAAGGGCTGCATTTGCCCCAGGAAGCGGGATAACATGATATTGTTCTGCTACAGCCTCTACAACGATATCATAACCAGGATCTGAAATACATGGCATACCAGCATCGCTCACAATGGCTACAGTCTTACCTTCTTCTAACTTATCTAAAATTTTCCGTCCACTTACTCCTTTATTATGCTCATGATAACTCATAACTGGTGTTTCAATTTCAAAGTAATTACAAAGTTTCTTCGTTTGCCTTGTATCTTCCGCTGCAATAATGTCTGCCTCTTTTAAAATTCGGATTGCACGAAATGTCATATCCTCTAAATTTCCGATTGGAGTCGGTACTAAATATAAAACTCCCTTTTCATTTTGCTGAAAGCTTTTTTGCTGCCACATAGCGTTCTCCTTTTTGCATATATTCTTCTTTTTTTTTCCTCGTTAACTGCTTAAAGTGATACTCAGCTTGCATAGCTGTTCGTTTATCCTCGTAATCCTCTACATATTTTAAAACAACTGGAAGTCTAGCGCGTGTATATCTAGCACCTTTTCCACTATTATGGGTCTGAATCCGTTTTTCTATATGATTCGTGTATCCAGCATAATAACTTCCATCAGAACACTCCACCACATAAAAACAATGCTTATTCTTCTCCATATAAAATTGAACGAAGCTCCTTTGTATATTCATTGTTTTCTTCATATACAAAAAGAGGTGGTAAGATTTTTAAATCTGCATTCCCATCCTTAATTCCTTCAATTAACAATGTATTCGCTTCTTTACCAGCCTTAGGATAAACCAATCGCACACGTTTCGGTTCAATTTTGTATTTACGCATTAATGTGACGATGTCGAGCAAACGACCTGGACGATGTACAAATGCTACTTTCCCACCCTGTTTCACTAGCTGGCTACTTGCGTATACAACATCTTCTAGTGTGCACATAATTTCATGACGAGCTATCGCTAAATGTTCATTCATATTCTTCTCAGAAGTTTGTGGTGTTTGAAAATAAGGAGGATTACATGTTACAACATCATATTGATGACGTCCAAGTTTCTCCGGCATATCTTTCAAATCTCCATGGATTAAATGAATTCTTTCTGCTAAATTATTGTATTGAACGCTTCTTATTCCCATATCATATAAGCGCTCTTGAATTTCTACACCTGTAATCTTCCCTTTTGTCCTTGTACTTAATAAAAGAGGGATAACTGCGTTACCTGTACACAAATCAAGTAAATTACCTTTTTGAATTGGCACCCAAGCAAAATCTGCAAGTAAAACAGCATCCAAAGAAAAATTAAATACTGATGGACTTTGTACAATCTTCATATCTTGCGCTAATAAGTAATCTAAACGCTCATCTTCATATAAATTCATATATTGCTCCCTTTCTTACACTTAACCTACCCTATTTCATCTTCTATTAATGTAAAAATAAATTTCATTCTACTCTCATGTATAAAAAATTACCTTTCCAATTATATTGGAAAGGTAATCTCACTTTTTATTTAAAAATGACAGACAGAATAAACAATCTCCCTCTTTACGTACACTTCCATAATGTAGATTGCAAATATGAAAACCTTCTTGATATAGTCTCGCTAGATTATCGTAGCCTTCACCAATATCTGTCTTCGCCTTCATTTCTTTGCGTTTTTGAGTTTTTTGTTTTTCCTTGTTCTGCACTTCTTCAAAACGATGTCGCAAATTTTCATTTTCCATTTTTATATGTTGGTTTTCTTCCAATAATTCTGCAAGATGTTGTTTTAATTCTCCCAACTGTTTGTATAAATGTCCAATTTGCTCTTCCATACTAGAAACCGATGCAAAAATATCCTTTTTCTCCACAAGCACCCACCTCATTAATCTGTGGTTTGACTCGAAACGACCCCTTTATTCATTAATTCATCTAACGTATATTCTACTATCCGTTCCTTGTCTACTAGTTCCACTTGAATTAATCTTTCTAAAATATTTAATCCGATAACACGGCCAGTACCGTGCGGTGTTTGTATACGTTGATCTAAATCAGGAAGCTGTTCCTTTGCTGCCTCATATTCATCATTCTCATATTTTAAGCAACACATTAAGCGACCACATAAACCAGAGATTTTTGCAGGATTTAATGATAAATTTTGATCCTTTGCCATTTTAATGGATACAGGTTCAAAATCTCCTAAAAAAGTAGAACAACAAAGCATACGACCACATGGACCAATACCACCAAGCATTTTTGCTTCGTCACGAACGCCGATCTGTCTCAGCTCAATTCTTGTCCTAAAAATTGCCGCTAAGTCTTTCACTAGTTCCCGGAAATCAATCCGACCATCCGCAGTAAAGTAAAAAATAATCTTATTACGATCGAACGTATACTCTACATCTACAAGCTTCATATCAAGATTATGTTCTCCTACCTTTTGTTGACAAACTTGATATGCTTCTTTCGCAGCATGCCTATTCTCTTCAACAATGGTACGATCATTTTCATTTGCAATACGAATAACTTTTTTTAGCGGTAATACAACATCATTTTCATCAACTTGCTTTTTGGTAATAACTACTTTTCCGTACTCAATACCTCTTACCGTTTCTACAATTACAAACTCATTTTCTGAGATATCGAACTGATTTGGATCAAAGTAATATACCTTTCCGGCCTTCTTAAAGCGAACACCTACTACATCATACAAAACGGTCATCCCTCCTGCAACCGCAACACTAACTGTTCGAACACAAGCTGCGCATTTACATTAGCGTTGATTCTATTTTTTGCCTCTAATATATTAAAGAGAGCTGATACAATGCGCTTCTGAGCATAAGAAAAGGATTCAAACATCTCTTTCTGCTCATGAAAAACAAGACGATCTTCTTCTCCAAGTTGAACATATAATAAATCCTTATAAATAAGGAGTAACATATCTAAGCCTTGCTGTAATTGTTCTTTCTCTCCAAAGTGCTTCCCCCATTTTTCTTGTACAAAAAAAATAGAGGCCTTATCTTTTTCGAGTGCTTCACATAATTTTATCACTAAAGCTCTCGCTTGTGCAAACCATTCATCATTACACATTAATAAAGCTTCTTCAAAACTATTTGTAAGCTGCGCAGCAAGTGTAGATAAAGAAACTGTAATACCTTCTTCCTTTAACCTCTTAATTAAAGATTCTGTAGGCAACGGCCTAAACGTAACAACTTGACAACGAGATAAGATTGTATTTAAAATCTGATGACTTTGTTCAGTAAGTAAAATAGCTGTTGTATCACTACTTGGTTCTTCTAAAAACTTTAAGAGCGTATTCGCTGCATTTGCTGTCATACGATCTGCATGCTCAATAATATATACTTTTTTATTTGCTTCTAATCCTGTTTTTGAAAACTCTTCTTGTAAATCATGAATTTGCTGTTTTTTAATAGATAATCCATCTGGTTTTACAATATGTAAGTTTGGGTAGTTACCTGAATCAATTCGGCGACAATTCGTACATACATGACAAGGCTCTACACCATTTCTTTGTGAACAGAGAAAACTTTTTGCCATTTGAATTGCTGTGGCGAACTTCCCAGTCCCTTTCCCTCCCTCTAACAAGTAAGCGTGGGATATACGCTCTTTTGCAATGCTATTCATCAACATTTTGACACCGATGGGCTGTATAGCAGAAAGCTGCTCCCACGTATTTATCATACTGCATACCTCACTTATTTCATTCTTTCCTTCTATTATAACAATTTATCTTCTATAATCTGAACAACTTCTTCTATAAGTTTTTTCATTGGTTGATCAGCATTTACTAATACAATGCGATTAGAGAAACGCTCTACAACTTGTAAATACCCTTCACGCACACGTTTATGGAAAGAGATATCTTCCATATCTAGTCGATTTACTTCACGTCCTGCATCTTTTCCAATTCGTGCTAAACCTACCTCTGGCTCAATATCTAAATAGATTGTTAAACTAGGCATACAATCTTCCGTTGCGAAACGATTAATTTCAAATACTTTATCCATACCTAAGCCTCTTGCATATCCTTGATATGCTAAAGAGCTATCTATAAAACGATCACATAGTACAAGATAGTTTTCCTCAAGTGCTGGCATAACTTTTTCCACTAAATGTTGTCTACGTGCAGCAGCATATAAGAGCGCCTCTGTACGTGCTTCCATCATCGTATACTCTTGTTTATGTAAAATTGTTCTAATATCTTCAGAAATTGCAATACCACCCGGTTCTCTGGTCGCCATTACCTTTTGTTCCTTTTGCTCAAAATATGGTAATAAACTTTTAATTAATGTTGTTTTACCCGAACCTTCTGGCCCTTCAATTGTTACAAATAATCCCTTCATCCTAAAACCTACTTTCTATATCATACACGTTCATATATTTCGTACTACCTTGAAAACGAGCCCCTGTTTTCTCTAAATGAGTAATTTGCTTTGTATGTTCTTGAGTAATTCTCTCTCCATACATGATCAATGGAATTCCAGGTGGATACGGAATCACCATTTCTGCAGCTATCATACCAACGGCTTCTTCTATAGATACTAACTTCGTTTCGTATCTCTCTAATTGTTTATACGTATACGGTAAAGGGGAAATCTCCCCTTTATAAGTATAACGAATTGATGCTATCTTGTCTTTTACCTTATATTGCTGCATAGCTAATCGAATGATCTCTATAGCTTTCATATACCCCTCATTTACTTGTAACGGTAATATAAATAGGACGTTATATGGATCTGCCATTTCCGTATATATACCGACTTTTTCAAATACAGACTGTAATTCATACCCCGATAACTGACAGCGAGTTTGCACCGTAACTTTTAATTCATCTTGCGATGGATATTGCAAAATGGCTATTTGTGGGATAGATCGCAATCCTTCTTTAAATCGGCGTAAAAACTCAACGATTTCATCATGACCCTCTTCCTTTATAACTGCTATTGCAAAACGTGCTATATCAAGAGAAGCCATAATTGGATACGATGGGCTACTAGATTGTAGCATACTTAAATAGGAGGAAACTTTTTCTTCGCTCACCAAACGGCTATTTATATGTAAATAAGATCCCATTGTCATCGCAGGTAATGTTTTATGTGCGGAATGAACCACAATATCCGCACCATAAACTAATGCTGACTTCGGGAAGGGGTCCCCTATACAAAAATGCGCCCCATGTGCTTCATCTACTAGAACAGGAATTTTATGTGCATGTGCGTAAGCGATACTTGCCTCTAAATCAATTCCCATACCATAGTAATTAGGATGTGTTAAAATAAGTGCTTTTGCATTTGGATACTTTGTAATTGCCTCCTTAATAATTTCATCATGAACACCTACTGGTACGTTATGTACTTCATCAATCCATGGATTTAAAAAGACCGGATTAGCCCCTGCTAATTTCAAACCATTAATGATCGATTTATGACAATTTCTTTGTACGAGGACAATATCATGTTCGCCGCAGCAAGACAAAATCATTGCTAAATTTCCAACTGTTGAACCATTAATTAAAAAATAACTTTTGTGCACGCCATATACTTCAGCTAATAATTGCTGTGCTTCATCTATACATTCAAACGGGCTATGTAAATCATCTAATCCTGTTAACTCTGTTACATCAATTGATAATATGTCCTTAAACCCCCCTGAAGCTTTCTGAGGGAAGTTTAAACCATTCTTATGACCCGGAACATGAAAAGATAGTAGTCGCCTTTCTTTAAATTCCATTAGCGCCTCATATAAAGGCATACGATTTTGATTCATATATATATATCTTCCTTATTATTCATTCTGTATCTATTATACAGATATTAGGGCAAAAAAAATAATAGGCATAATGCCTATTTAAAAATATGATACTTCTAATTTTCGCAGTTGTTTTAAATAATGTATATACTTCGGGTCAGTTGTCTCAGTATTCACCAGATTTCTTTCGCACTCGTAACATATTAAATTATTATATACATATATTCCTTCCCCTCTTTTTGTCTCACAAACAATGCAAATTTCACTTGGTAATTTCATAATCTTTCCTCCCTTTTTAAATAAACATATTATATACCTCTATTCCTTAACAAATTTCTGGAAAATATACATCAATTTCTTATATAATATGATTTATTCTTGGGCAACGTGTTTGTATTACTTATGTATTCCCTTTACTTCTTTCATGTACTGTTTAAAAACAAAAAAACACAAGTCAAAAGACTTGTGTTTTTATCTTGCTTGGCGACGTCCTACTCTCACAGGGACAAGGTCCCAACTACCATCGGCGCTAGAGAGCTTAACTTCCGTGTTCGGTATGGGAACGG
>NZ_NADT01000005.1:0-158325 GCF_003264205.1 Bacillus sp. SRB_8
GTTGCTAAGAGTGAAACTAAGGGTACGGGTAATGGTAATAGTAATAGGATTATTCCTGGTACTCCGGGTGTTGTAACAGGAGGAAACTCTACTAAATTAGGAAAAAATATGATGACAGAAATGGGGCTTAAACGTTCAACTAAATGGAGTGGATATCAAGCACAGCATATTATTCCTTCTGAAATGGCAGATAATCCTGTAATTGAAAAGATAGGTATGAACTTTGATGACTCATCAAACGGTATTTTTCTAAGAGTACCAGATGATAATATAAGTACAATGGCTAGACACAGAGGATATCATTCTGTTTACAATGAAGTAGTTGCAAGAGCGTTAAATAAAATGGATATTAACCAAAGTATTGATAGTTTACAAAAGCAGGTATATGATTTGCAAAAAAATTTAAGAAAATTACAGGGGAATGGTTTACCATTGTATCCAAGCCAAGGTGCAACAGTAGAACTTTGGGAAAGAAAGCTAAAACAATTGGAAATACAAAATAAATAAATATCAGTAAGGTGGTAAGGTGTAATGGAAAATAAAGATATTAGTTTGCTTGAAGAATTACTTTATAATACAAATAAAGAGGATACAATTAGCCGAATAAAGAATATAGATAATCCAATAATCCTTCATTGTTTTGCAGCAAATTATAATTGGAATAGTGGATTTGATATACCAAATGCAATTCTTGAAAATAAAGATTGTGACTTAGGAACGGGATTACTAATGTTTCATTATGCGGATGGATATCGACTATTAGAAAGTCCGGAGGAAGTTTTGAATTCTCCATTACAAGAATGGAAGATTTTTATATTAAAAATTCAAAATAAAATTATGAATTTGGAGTTTAAAACACAAAATGTATCATTTAACCCTGAATTAACAAAAATTCAAATATTCAAGTTGAAAAAAAGCAACCCAAGTATTTCAGATATTCTTATTAGTGAGTCACCAGGAAATATAATTGATATTCCTAAAATATAAATAAGCATAAAAAACTCATTACAGTAAAATAAATGAGTTTGGTTATAATGTTATTTATGGGAGGACATTATTTCTTGAGGCAAAAATAATAAAGCAACAAGTGAGTTTTGGGAACAGAATATATTTAAATTTGGTTACATCCCTGCTAAGTAAACCAGTACAACCGCCACAGTACGCTTATGTCAGCATATAAAAATATTAAAGACGAGAATTTCAGATATTATATTTTAAAGCAAAAAGCAGATGTATTTCATGCGATGAAGAGCTTTTTTAAAGAAGAATCAGGAGAAAAAATGGCATAATCCCTTTTAAAGGGATTATTTTTTTGTAAACTTTTTATTTTTTTAGTTGATAATGATAATGAAAATCATTATCATTTATTCGAGAAATGATTACATTTTGATTTATATATTTTGGAGGAGATGTAAAGTTGGAAAGAAATAAAAGAAAACATATAAATGCGATGATTATCGCTGCGGCGCTATCGCTTCCATTTGCTACGTATTCAACGCCTGCTTTAGCAGCTGTAGCAATTGAGGCGAACAAAACTGGACATGCTTTAGAAGATGGTACATATGATGCTGTTATTAAAGCGTATAAAGATAAAACGAATGAAGAGTCTATGGCAGCTGTTTATATAAAAGATCCTAAATTAACCATTGAGAATGGGAAGAAAATTGTAACGGCAACGTTAAGTGATAGTGATTTCTTCGAATACTTGAAAACAGAGGATATTGATACTCCTGGTGTATTCCATGATGTAAAAGTCATATCAGAGGATAAAAAGAAAAATGGGACGAAGGTTATTCAATTTGAAATTGGAGAATTAGGAAAAAGATATAATATGCAAATGCATATTTATATTCCGACAATGGCCTATGATAATAAGTACCAGGTGCAGTTTGAAGTAAATGCGTTAAATCTAGAAAACAATGTTCCAAAAGATCAAAAGGAAAATAAAGAGGATACAGTGGATCAACAAGATGAAAGTGCAAATGTAATAGTTGATAAGAAATTACAACAGCATATTAATAAATATAATTTAGAGAGAAAAAATATAAATGAACCTATAACGAAGGAAGATTTATTACAAATTAAAACATTATCCATATACTCAGGTGAGGGGATAAATGAAATAGCTGGTTTAGAATATATGACAAACTTAGAGAAGTTGACATTAAGAGAGTCTAATGTAACAGACATATCTGTTATCTCGGGATTGAGACATTTGAAATATTTAGATTTATCCTCTAATCCAATTGAAAGCATTCAACCCGTTTCTAAGCTAGAGAATCTTGACATGCTCTTTTTAAGAGATAACAAAATTGCAGATCTTACACCGTTAAGTCAAATGAAAAAGATTAAAATATTAGATTTAATTGGTAATAATATAAAGGATCTTACACCATTATTTACAGTGTTATCGTTAGAAGAAGTATACTTAGCAAATAATCAAATTAGTAATCTTTCGGGTATTGAGAAGTTAAAGAATGTGAATCTATTATGGATAGGAAATAATAAAATTAGTGATGTTGAGCCTATTAGTAAAATGAGTAATCTTATTGAACTAGAAATTGCTGATAGTGAAATAAAAGATATATCATCATTATCTAAATTAGTAAAAATACAAGTATTGAATTTAGAAGAGAATTATATCTCTGATATATCGCCACTGAGTAATTTAACAAATTTACATGAGATAAATCTTGGAGCGAATGAAATTTCTGACATAAAGTCTGTTGAGGAATTGGGTAAGCGAACTTCAATAGATATTCAAAGACAAAAAATCTTTTTAGATGAAGCAAGCGTAGATGAAGAAATAAAAATTCCAGTATACAATTTTAAAGGAGAGCCACTTCAAAATATTAAATTGAAAAGTGAGGGGGCTACGCTGAGTAACGGATTTATAAAATGGAATAGTCCTGGAGAAAAAATATATGAATTTAAACTAGATACGAATCCTGCTGAAAGTAAAATAAGATTTAATGGGACGGTTATACAAAGTATAGTTGAAAAACAAACAGAAAGTAAAAATGTAATTCTTGATAAAAATTTACAACAACATATTAATAAAAAGAATTTTGGTAGAGAGAATCTAAATGCCCCTATAACAAAAGAAGATTTATTGCAGATTAAAACATTAGAGATACTTAAAGAAAAAGGAAAAGAGATAAAAGATCTAACTGGTTTAGAATATATGACGAACTTAGAAAACCTCACTTTAGAAGGAGTAGGGTTGAAAAATATTGAGTTCATTTCAAACTTGAAACAATTGAAAGACGTGAATGTATCTCATAATAAAATTGAAGATATAACGCTGTTATCTTCACTGGAAAATTTACAGTGGTTAAACCTTGCGGATAATCATATTAAAGATGTATCAGTTCTTGGTTCAATGTTAGACCTACTCAGTTTAAAATTAGCTGGAAATGAGATTCGTGATGTAAGGCCGTTAATACAATTAGGTCAATGGTTTTCAATTGATGCCGGAAGACAAAAAATCATTTTAAATGAAGCGAAAGTAAATGAAGAAATTCAAGTTCCGGTATATGACTTAGAAGGAGAAACTATTGAGAATATTAAACTAACAAGTGAGGGTGAAACGTTTAATAACGGAGTAATGAAATGGAGTACTCCAGGTGAAAAGGTATATAAATTTGATTTAGATTCGGATGAAACTAGTATAAGCTTTAATGGAACAGTTATCCAGAATATAGTTGAAAAAGAAGAAGTGACAGAACCAACAAAAGAAGTTGAAGAAGTAAAAGAGCCGGTAAAAGAAGTTGAAGAAATAAAAGAAGAAGTAAAAGAGCCGATAAAAGAAGTTGAAGAAACAAAAGAAGAAGTAAAAGAGCCGGTAAAAGAAATTGAAGAAACAAAAGAAGAAGTAAAAGAGCCGATAAAAGAAGTTGAAGAAACAAAAGAAGAAGTAAAAGAGCCGATAAAAGAAGTTGCAGGTACAAAAGAAGAAGTAAAAGAGCCGGCGAAAGAAGTTGCAGGTACAAAAGAAGAGGTAAAAGAGCCGGTAAAAGAAATTGAAGAAACAAAAGAAGAAGTAAAAGAGCCGATAAAAGAAGTTGAAGAAACAAAAGAAGAAGTAAAAGAGCCGGCGAAAGAAGTTGCAGGTACAAAAGAAGAGGTAAAAGAATCAGCAACTGGATTGGATCAAGAGCCAAAAGGGAATAATCAAGTTGGTCCAGTAAAAGTGGTAGGACAAGAGAGTGCGAAAGAAAAAGATTCAAATAAACAACATGCTAATAAGCAAGAGGAAAATCAGAAGTCTTTAGCAGCAACTGGTGGTCAAGCTAACACACCGACCTTACTTTCTGGATTAGCACTTGTTCTTTCAGCATTAAGTATGTTTGTATTTAGAAAGAGATTATTTAAGAAATAAATAACGTTTTATCTTATTATTATACAAAATGATTATATAAGTTTTTGAGAAGCCCTTATTATAGAAATTTCATGTTGAAATATGCTTATGATAAGGGCTTTTTGAATAGGGGAAGGATATTAATAGGAGGATGTTTCGATTGCTTAAATAATGGAGCAACTGTAGCGGAAACTGTAAGGCCCTTTCGTTCACTATATGTTCAAAATGTATGAAGAAATAATATGAAATATTGCATTTTATATCATTTTATCCAGATAATATGTTAATTTTTTGAATGGAATATATAAATAGGGGGGCAATAATATGAACAAGAAATCAAAGATCAATAAAGTGTTGCTTAGTATTAGTACAATGGCGCTATCGCTCGGAGCAATTCAAACGAATGTATCAGCAGAAGAAAAGGTACCGTATAATGTATTGCATTCGAAACCAGTTGGAATTGAAAAACCAGTAGATGAGATCGGACACGCTTCTAAAGCCGAGGAAACATTATCATTTCAAGAACGTTTAAAAGTAGGAGATTTTTCACAGCGACCAGCATCTATTACGAAGAAATCGGCAGTAAAGCAAGCTAAAGAAAGCTATTCAATGGCTGATTTAAACAAAATGAATGATCAAGAATTAATTGAAACGTTAGGCAGTATTAAGTGGCACCAAATTACAGACTTATTCCAGTTTAATGAAGATGCAAAAGCCTTTTATAAAGATAACGGAAAAATGCAAGTAATTATAGACGAATTAGCTCATAGAGGTAGTACATTTACGAAAGATGATTCAAAAGGAATTCAAACGTTTACTGAAGTGTTACGTTCAGCTTTTTATCTTGCATTTTATAATAATGAATTAAGCGACTTAAATGAAAGAAGCTTCCAGGACAAATGTTTACCAGCGTTAAAAGCTATTGCGAAAAATCCCAACTTTAAGCTTGGAACAAATGAGCAAGATACAGTCGTATCTGCATACGGAAAATTAATTAGTAATGCATCAAGTGATGTTGAAACGGTGCAATACGCATCGAATATTTTAAAACAATATAATGATAATTTTAATGCATATGTAGACGATCGTATGAAAGGACAAGCTGTATACGATATGATGCAAGGCATTGATTATGATATACAGTCTTACTTAAATGAGGCTCGTAAAGAAGCGAATGAAACGATGTGGTATGGAAAAGTAGATGGGTTTATTAATGAAATAAATCGTATTGCTCTTCTAAATGAAGTAACGCCAGAAAATAAATGGCTCGTTAATAATGGAATTTATTTTGCTAGTCGTTTAGGTAAGTTTCATAGTAATCCAAATAAAGGATTAGAGGTTGTTACACAGGCAATGCATATGTACCCGCGTTTAAGTGAGCCGTATTTTGTTGCAGTAGAACAAATTACAACAAACTATAATGGGAAAGATTATAGCGGGAATACGGTAGATTTAGAGAAGATACGTAAAGAAGGAAAAGAGCAATACTTACCAAAAACGTATACATTCGATGATGGATCTATTGTATTTAAAACTGGGGATAAAGTGTCAGAAGAAAAAATCAAGAGATTATATTGGGCTGCGAAGGAAGTAAAAGCGCAATATCACCGTGTGATCGGAAATGACAAAGCTTTAGAACAAGGTAATGCAGACGACGTATTAACGATAGTAATCTATAATACTCCAGACGAATACCAGTTAAATAGACAATTGTATGGATATGAAACAAACAACGGTGGAATTTATATTGAAGAGACAGGGACATTCTTTACATATGAGCGTACGCCAGAGCAAAGTATTTATAGTTTAGAAGAGTTATTCCGTCATGAGTTTACTCATTATCTTCAAGGGAGATATGAAGTTCCCGGTTTATTTGGAAGAGGAGATATGTATCAAAATGAAAGATTAACTTGGTTCCAAGAAGGGAATGCAGAATTTTTCGCAGGATCTACTCGTACAAATAACGTTGTACCAAGAAAGAGCATCATTAGTGGATTATCATCTGATCCTGCAAGTCGTTATACAGCAGAGCGTACACTATTTGCTAAATATGGTTCTTGGGATTTCTATAACTACTCGTTCGCATTGCAATCTTACTTATATACTCATCAATTTGAAACGTTTGATAAAATTCAAGATTTAATTCGTGCGAATGATGTGGGAAATTATGATACGTATCGTGAGACTTTAAGTAAAGATTCTAAGTTAAATAAAGAGTATCAAGAGTATATGCAGCAGTTAATTGATAATCAAGATAAGTACAATGTGCCGGAAGTAGCAGATGATTATTTAGCTGAACATGCACCAAAAGCACTAACAGAAGTGAAGAAAGAAATTAGTGAAACGTTGTCTATGAAAGATACAAAAATGACAAAGCATACATCTCAATTCTTTAATACATTTACATTAGAAGGCACATTTACAGGTAGTGTAACAAAAGGTGAGTCAGAAGACTGGAAAGTAATGAGTAAAAGAGTAAATGAGGCTTTAGAACAATTGACGCAAAAAGAATGGAGTGGCTACAAAACGGTTACAGCATATTTCGTCAATTACCGTGTGAATAGCTCTAATCAATTTGAATATGATGTAGTCTTCCACGGTATCGCAAAAGATGACGGAGAAAATAAAGCTCCGACGGTTAATGTAAACGGACCTTATAACGGGCTTGTAAAAGAAGGAATTCAATTCAAAAGTGATGGGTCAAACGATGAAGATGGAAAAATCGTTTCTTATTTATGGGACTTCGGGGATGGAAGTACAAGTACAGAAGTTAATCCAGTACATGCATATGAAAGAGAAGGAACTTATAAAGTAGCGTTAAGAGTAAAAGATGATAAAGGTAAAGAGAGCAGAAATGAAACAACTGTTACGATTAAAGATGGGAGTTTAACAGAATCTGAACCAAATAATCGTTCAGAGGAAGCAAATCGTATTGGGTTAAACACTACTATAAAAGGTAGCCTTATCGGTGGGGATCATACCGATGTTTATACATTTAATGTCGCATCAGCGAAAGATATCGATATTTCTGTTTTAAATGAGTATGGAATCGGGATGACATGGGTACTTCACCATGAATCAGATATGCAAAATTACGCAGCTTATGGTCAAGCTAATGGAAATCGTATAGAAGCAAAATTTAATGCAAAACCAGGTAAGTATTACTTGTATGTATATAAATATGATAATGGCGATGGAGCGTACGCATTATCAGTAAAATAAGTGCTTTTCCAATGTATGTTTAACTTTACTTTTTGTGGAAAATAGTATATTATATAGATATACAATATATCGGTTATTTACTAGGAGGAGCCTGTCACAATAGGTTTCTCCTGTTCTTTTTTAGAGGCCTGTCTTACAGGCTTTTCTTTAAAAGATAAATAACTGAAAATTAAGAACGATAATCTTTGAAAGAGGTGGGGCATACATATAACAAAAAAAGGGATTGTTTAAGAAAGGGGGATAAGAAATGGTCTTGTTTGGTTATCCACTTGAAACAATTTATTTATATGGATTTATTATTGCTACTATACTCACTGTTATTTATATTTTCTTTGGAGATATATTTGAATCAATATTTAGTTTTGGGGGCGGATCTGTATCCGTTGTAACTTTATTACTTAGTTTTTTTGCAATGTTATGTGGATTTAGTTATATAGGAGAATATTTATTTTCCTTTAATAGCATTATTACTTTTGGTGGCTCATTTGCTATATCCTTTATCGGTGTTTTCATAATGAAAATATTAATTTTAAAACCGATTGCAGAGGCAGAGCAAAATACAATGCACCGCATGGATGAATTTATTGGACGAAAAGGAGAAGTAATTATATCGATTCCGAAAGAAGGATTTGGAGAAGTATTAATCTCATCCCAATTTGGGAGTAATGCAATACCAGCGAAAACAATTGGGAAAAAAGATATTTCACAAGGAACCGAGGTCATTATTGAAGGAGTTCAAGATGGTGTTTTGCTTGTACAAAACATCGCTTATTCTTTAAAGAAACCAAAATTATAAGGGGGAATTTACATGACGATTCCATTAATTATCGGTGGAGTTTTACTCGCAATTTTACTTCTACTCATTTTAGTATTCATTACGAAGTATCGTACAGTTGGTCCAGATGAAGCATTAATTGTAACAGGGAACTGGCTTGGTGGTGGAAAGAATGTCGTTACCACTGATGATGGAAAGAAGATTAAGATTATCCGCGGTGGCGGTACTTTCGTTGTTCCAATTATGCAACGGGCAGAACTTCTTAGCTTATTAAACTACAAATTAGAAGTTGGAACACGTGATACGTATACGAAACAAGGTGTACCGATTACAGTAAACGGTGTTTCTATTATTAAAGTAGGATCGACAATTGAAGAAGTTTCTACAGCAGCTGAACAATATTTAGGAAAAGAAACGGAAGAGTTAAAAGTAGAAGCAAAAGAAGTTTTAGAAGGGCATCTACGTGCTATTTTATCTTCTATGACAGTAGAAGATGCTTATAGTAATAGAGAGCAATTCGCACAAAAGGTGCATGAAGTGGCTTCTACTGATTTGAAGAAGATGGGACTTCGCATCGTTTCCTTTACAATTAAAGAAATAATGGATAAAAACGGTTACTTAGATGCACTTGGTCAGCCGCAAATTGCAATGGTTAAGCGTGATGCAACAGTTGCAAATGCAGAGCGTGAAAAAGAGGCACGAATTGAAAAAGCTCGTGCTGAGAAAGAAGCAAAAGAAGCGGAATATCAACGTGATGCACAAATCGCTGAAGCTGAAAAACATAAGGAATTAAAAGTACAATCTTATAAGAGAGACCAAGAACAAGCTCGCGCAGATGCAGATCTTTCTTATGAATTACAACAAGCGAAAGCACAACAAGGTGTTACAGAAGAGCAAATGCGAGTTAAAATCATTGAGCGTGAAAAGCAAATTGAGTTAGAAGAAAAAGAGATTGCGCGTCGTGAAAAGCAATACGATGCAGAAGTAAAGAAAAAGGCAGATGCAGATCGCTATGCTGTTGAACAATCAGCCGAAGCGGAAAAAGTAAAACAAATGAAAAAAGCAGATGCGGATCAATATAAAATTGAAGCAGAAGCAAGAGCACGTGCAGAAGAAGTACGTGTAGAAGGTTTAGCAAAAGCAGAAATTGAAAAAGCGCAAGGTCAAGCGAAAGCGGAAGTACAAAAAGCGCAAGGTACAGCGGAAGCAGATGTTATTAGGTTAAAAGGTTTAGCAGAAGCAGAAGCGAAACAAAAAATTGCAGAAGCATTTGAATTATATGGGCAAGCGGCAATTATGGATATGGTTTTAAAAATGCTTCCAAGTTATGCGAAAGAAATTGCAAGTCCACTTAGCAATATTGATAAAATTACAGTTGTTGATACAGGCGGCGGTGGTAAGAATAGCGGTGCGGGGAAGGTTGCAGGCTATGCGACTGATTTAATGGCAACAATGCAGGAAACACTAAAAGCTTCTTCTGGTATTGATTTAAAAGAGTTATTAGAAGGGTTTGCAGGAAAAGGGGCAGTACAACAATTAGCAAATGATAAACCTGTTGTATCTGTAGTAGAAGATAAGGAAAAAGAAGTAGAGAAAGATAAGGAATAGTAAGGTGAAAAGCCCCTCTAGTAAATAGATATTAGAGGGGCTTTTGTGTGTTTATAGGACTCTCTGCTAACACTAAGGCAGAGTAGTGAATAATGATATAAAAGTAAAGAAATAAATGTGGTATGATTAAGTTGAAAAATCTGTATATTCTTTGAATTCTATCTTCAGTAATGTTAGGGGAATGATTTTGAAATTGAAGAAATTGAAACTGCAACCGAGAATTACATTAACTATTAGTACACTTATTCTTGTTGTACTGCTGTTAACGAGTTATTTATTTTACTACATATTATCTGAAACAGTAGAAGAACAAATTGGAAAAAGGGCGTTGCATGTTGCGAAAACAGTTGCTGCTATACCGGAAATCGGGGAAGCTTTTCAAAAAGAAAATCCAGCTTCTATTATTCAGCCAATTGCAGAAAAAATTCGAATCGAAACAGATGCTGATTTTATTGTAGTTGGAAATAAAGATGGTATTCGTTATGCGCATCCTAAGCGAGATAAAATAGGAGAGAGAATGGTTGGCGGAGATAATGAAGGGGTTCTATTAGAAGGGGAATCTTATGTTTCGAAAGCAACGGGATCATTAGGGCCTTCACTACGCGGAAAAGTCCCGATTCGTAATCAGGATAATGAAATTATTGGTGTAGTATCTGTTGGTTTTTCAATGGATGATATTCATGGAGCGATAGAAGTGTATGGAAAGCGTGTGTTTTGGATTACAATAACAGGTCTGTTAATTGGGATAATAGGCTCTGTATATTTAGCAAAAAGTATTAAGCGGATGATGTTTGGAATGGAGCCAGAAGAAATTTCATCTTTATACGAGGAGCATAGTACAGTTATTCAATCTGTACGTGAAGGGATTGTAGTAATCGATAAAAATGGAATGGTTAGTTTAGTAAATCAAGCGGCATACGATATCCTTTCTTTAGATAAACAACAAAATATAATGGGAGAATTTATTTTAGATGTTATTCCTAATTCATCGATACTGGATGTACTTCAAACCGGAGAAGAACAATTTGATCGCCAATTAAATATAAAGGGACAGGATGTTATTGCTAATCGTCTACCTATTAAAGTTAATCATAAAGTAACTGGTGTAGTATCCAGTTTACGCCTGAAATCTGAAATGGATCAATTAACAGCAGAATTGTCTCAAACGCGGCAATATACAGAGGCATTGCGGGCACAAACGCATGAATATAACAATTTATTGTATACGCTTTCGGGTCTTATCCAATTAGAGTCGTATGAAGATGCTTTAGAGCTTATTCATAAGGAAACAGCAGTATATCAAGAGTTCGTTCAATTTATTATGAAACGAATTCAAAATCCATGGTTAGGTGGGATTTTAATTGGATTTTATAATAGGGCGCGAGAGTTGAAGATTGATTTTATGTTAGATCGGGAAAGTAGTTTAGAAGAGTTAAGTCCGCATATTGAGAGTAATTACGTTGTTTCTATTTTAGGGAATTTGATTACGAATGCATTTGAAGCAATCGAAAGAAATCACGAACATAATAAGAAAGTAAGAATGTTTGTAACAGACATTGGAGAAGAAATATTAATTGAAGTGGAAGATTCAGGACAAGGTGTTCATGATGAAATAATTACAAGTATATTCTATAAAGGTTTTTCGACGAAGGCGGGCGAAAAACGTGGATATGGATTAGCGAAAGTCAAAGAGTTAGTGGAAGATTTAAATGGGAGTATTGCGATTGAAAAAGGGGATTTAGGTGGTGCTTTATTTATAATTGCATTACCGAAAGAGAGAGGCGAATTGTAATGAATGAGGGGATTGAAGTATTGATTGTAGAAGATGATATTCGGATTGCGGAAATTCATCGTCGTTTTACTGAAAAAATTGAAGGGTTTAAAGTAATTGGAACAGCAACGACTGGGGAACAGGCGAAAGAATGGTTAGAGTTTGTAAAGCCACAACTCGTTTTATTAGATGTATATTTACCTGACATGCAAGGGACTGAACTCGTCACATATATTAGGCATAATTTGCATGATACAGATATTATTATGATTACAGCCGCATCAGAGACGGATGTAGTGCGACATGCTTTACGAGGCGGAGTAACAGATTATATTGTAAAGCCACTTACATTTGATCGGTTTAAAACAAGTTTAGAAAGTTATCAAAAGAAGATTACGAAGTTAAAGAAAAATACTCAATTATCTTCAGAACAGATTGAACATCTATGGTCCCAAAGAGGGGTGCAGGCAAATCAAATAGAATATGCGCCAAAAGGAATCGACCCTTTAACGTTAGCAAAAATAAAAAAGCATATGCTAACTATTAATGAAGAGGGAATTACTGCAGAGATATTAAGTTCAATGGTAGGTGTAAGCCGATCAACTGCGAGGCGCTATTTAGAGTATTTGATCTCTGGAAAGAAAGTGCATGCGGAGCTTATATATGGAAGTGTGGGAAGGCCAGAAAGAAGGTATTTCCGCGTTTCTTCATAGGGGATTTTTACAACAATAAAAACAGTAGAGGATTATTACATTTCCTCTACTGTTTTTTCTAGTTTCATCTTATATTGGAATAATTCCAATTACAATTCCAGTAATCAACATAACCATTGTCGTTCCAACGGCCCAAAGTAAAGTGAATCGTTGGTGTTCACCAAAATCAACCTTGGCCATTCCGACTAATAAATAAGTGGAAGCAACGAGGGGACTCAGTAAGTGAACAGGTTGACCGAGTAACGAAGCACGTCCCATTTCTGCTGCACTAATTCCGTAAGCGGCAGCAGCTTTCGTTAAAATAGGTAATACGCCGAAGTAAAAAGCATCATTAGACATGAAAAATGTGAACGGCATACTTAGTAAAGCTGTAATAATTGGAAGCTGTGGGCCAAGTGCATCTGGTATAAGAGTAACAACACTTTGAGCCATCGCATCTACCATTTTTGTTCCAGATAGAATACCTGTGAAAATTCCAGCAGCAAAGACGAGAGAAACAACCGCTAATACGTTTCCAGTGTGAGACGCAATACGCTCTTTTTGTTGCTCTAAGTTTGGATAGTTAATCATAACGGCAATAGCAAAAGCGACTGTAAATAGAACAGGTAGCGGCATAACTTCTAGTATGAGACAGACAAGTAATGTAGCGGTCAATAAAAAGTTAATCCATAGAAGTTTAGGGCGTTTATGCACGGCAGCTTCAACAGTCGCAGCTTGCTCATCCATTGTTTGCATTTGTTTTAAATATTGTACATCCATAATTCCTAAACGTTTTCTTTCTTTTTTTCCAAGATAGTAGGCAACGAAAACTACCCAAATTGCACCAGCAATCATTCCTGGTATAAGTGGTGTGAAGAGCTCTGATGCATCAAGTCCAAGAGCACTCATAACCCGAGCAGTTGGTCCACCCCAAGGTGTAAGATTTGTAACACCTGCCCCTAACATAACAACCCCAGCTAATATAAGTGGATTCATTCCAAGACGTTTATATAGTGGATACATTGCGGAAACTGTAATCATATATGTTGTTGTTCCGTCACCATCTAATGAAACGATAATAGTAAGAATAGCTGTACCAACAACAATTTTTAAAGGATCACCTTTTACAAATTTTAAAATTTTACTAATAACAGGATCGAATAAACCGCTATCAATCATAATTCCGAAATATAAAATGGCGAACATAAGCATAATACCAGTAGGTGCTAGCTTTTGAATTCCTTCTAACATCATCGGGCCCATATTGGCATAAAAGCCACCAATTAATGCGAAAATAATTGGAACTAATATTAATGCTACTAAGGCTGACATACGTTTAGTCATAATCAAAAACATAAAGACGAATACCATTGCAAATCCAAGTAATGCTACCATGTAATCTCCCCCTCAAAAAATGATTGCGCTTTCAATATAAAACGAAAATTCAGATAAAAGGTTTTTTATTTATAATAAAAGGTTCAATTCGAATGGTAAATAATTAAAGAAATAACATTATTAGAAACATAATCTTTATTTTGATCATTTTGTTCATGAGGTAATTTTGAATTTTTAAAAAGATAAATGCCTTCGTACAAGAATGGTAGAATAAGGTGAAAACGAGAAGCGCGTGAAGTAGGGAGTAGATTTTGAATGGAAACAAGAATAGAAGAGATTTATAGTTCATGTAAAGGAAAAGTAGAGGAGATTTTTATTAATGAATCCTCTTACGTATATGAATGGGAGAAATTAATGATGATCCGAAAAAATGATGGTGAGCTTGAGAAAATCGGGATAGGGATTAGTGGAAATATAAGATTAGTAAATGTAGAAGTTGGACAGGAAATTGATACGGATACATTATTAGTTAAGCTGGAAGATGATTTATTAATTACTGGTTGTGAATGATGAGGGATGTGTAGAAGTAACTGCACATCTCTTTTTTGTTCCATATATTACAAAAAGAACATTGTTTTTTCACAAATCTCACACAACCTTCTGCTATTCTTTTCGTGGAGTATACGGTTTTTAGGGAGGAATATTAATGAGGGTAAAATATGTCGTACTTGTTATATGTGTATGTTTCATCTTTATGGCAGTAGGATGTGGAAAACAGGAAATAAAAGCTGTGGCAATTAATGAGAAACATGATAAATGTGATATTTGCCAAATCGGGGTAATGGATAATCAATTTGCAACAGAAATCATTTTAGAAAGTGGAAAAGCGTTAAAGTTTGATGATATCGGTTGTATGTATAAATGGATGGAGATCAATTCAGGTGAAAAGACGAAAGAAAAATTTGTTCGAGATTATGATTCGAAAGATTGGGTTTCGTTAGAAGATGCTACTTACGTATATGATAAAACAATAACGACACCGATGGCTTATAATGTCATTTCATTTAAAAATAAAAAAGATGCAGAGAGTTTTGTATCTAACTATAAGGGGAAAGTTCTTTCGTATAAAGAGCTATCAGAGCATAAATGGGAAATGAATAAAGAGATGATGGGAAAACCGAAAACAGGGAATCACGGTGGGCATCATTAATAATAGAAAAAGACAACTATATAGTTGTCTTTTTCTATTATTACTCAGGTGCAAATATAGAAAAGGTGTAAAAATTTTAGAAGAACGGTTACAATGGAATATAGTAACCTAAAGCAATCATTTATGTACTTTTTAGAAATATATACAAATGCGGTAAAAACGTGCTAAACTAATTGCTTCATAATGTTAATGATGAGGCCATCAGGCGTATCATTCCAATAGGTTGAGAAACATAGTATAAGTTTAAGATAATCCGATTAAAGAAGGAATCTAAAGGGCTTATGGATAAATGTACTCAAGAAGAGTTATTGTATGTGATGGAGGAATGGTTAAGAAAACATTATCTTTCATAGGAGCTGTAGTTGTGAGAAAACAAAAAATTTTATTATGTATGTTATTAGGACTTTTAATGACGGTAGTGGCTTGCGATAAGCAAGAGGAGCCAGAATCAAAACCGGTTCATGTGAAAAACGAAAAGAAAAAAGAAAAGCATAAAGAACAGGAAGAATCTAAAGAAGAAAAAAGTATAAATTTAATGGACAAACAGTTGCTACTTTCTGCGACGCTTGGAGACACAGAAACAGCTATGAAGCTGATCCAAGATGGAGCGAATATCAATGTAGAAGGTGACAACGGAGAAACGCCTGTCCTTGCAGCGACGTATCAAAATCATGTAGAGACAGTTAAAGCATTAATTGATGCGGGTGCTGATATTGAAATTCAAGACGAAAAACAAAGTAATCCATTTCTTTATGCAAGTAGAGAAGGATATACGGATATTGTAAAAGTATTAATTAATGCAGGAGTTAATACGAAGGAAACGACTAAGTCAGGTGGAACAGCACTTATTTCTGCATCTGAGCGTGGCCATGTAGAGGTTGTTAAAGCATTATTAGAGCATACAGATATTGATGTGAATTATAAGAATGAACGTGGTGGAACAGCTTTATTAGAAGCAATTGTATTAGGAAATGGTAGTGAAAGTCATAAGAAAGTAATTCAAATGCTTATTGACCACGGGGCAGATGTAAATATGGCCAATAAGGAAAATATTACGCCGCTGCAATATGCTGAAAAAAGAGGTTTTAAAGATATTGCGAATATGTTGAGGATAGCTGGAGCGAATGAAGTAGTACAGCCGCAACCACAACTGGCGGAATAACAAGCTGAAGAAATAAGAAGCACGAAATAATCCCATTTAGATAGACAGAATGAAGAAGTCATTTTAGTATGATGGATTCAGTAATGTGTATTTAAATGGGATTTTTGTTTTGAAAAAATGGATGGATGCTATATCGAGAAGGCTACAAATAGTAATTAAGGAGGGTATAAATGCGATTTTCAGAACTTGAGTTAATAGCAATTCAGGCAGAAGTTTTATTTGTTCATAATCAAGTAGGAAGAATAAAGTGTGTAAATGAAAATGGAAATCTGAAAGCACCACGTTTTTTTCTTAGCAGAACTCGTGAAGGGAATATAACGAGGTATCATTATAAACTGCATGGTGAAATGATAAGTAAGATTGAGAAATTAATTCGAGAATGCTCAAATCACATTGAGATAGCAAAGATCATTAAAGTATTAAATGAAGAGAGAACGGTGGAGAATATTTGGGTGGGTCCTGCTTTCATGTTCCCTAATAATTTACATAAGCCAACTAGAACAATACAAATAACAGAGAAGAATAAAGAGCTTTTGCGAGAAAATTTTTCTAATCTAATAGAACAGATGGAATGGAGGCGACCTTATTTTGCAATTGTAAAAAATGAAAAGGTAGTTTCTATATGTTGCAGTGCCAGAAGTACGCCCGTAGCTGCTGAGGCAAGTGTGGAAACTTTAGTGGAGTTTCAAGGGAATGGATATGGTGCTGATGTCGTTACAGCCTGGGCACTATCAATACAAGAGGAAAAGCGCATTCCGCTTTATAGTACTTCTTGGGATAACTTTGCTTCGCAAGCAGTGGCGAGAAAACTAAAACTCATTAACTATGGAATGAATTTACATATTGATTGAATTTTAAACATTGTTGTGTTCTGTTGGGGTTTATTCGTATATCTAGATTATTGTAAAAGTAATATGGTGAATATTAACATTCGATTAACATCTAATTAACAATTTATCAAAACTGACTTAATAAATGCGTAATATAGTAAAGGTAACAAAATAACTAGGGTAGAGAACATTTGAGAACACCCGCTTACATATAACGTGCCGCTTTCTTAAGTGTGCTCTATTCCCTAGAGTTCAAATAAGGAGAAAGGTGTTCTATGTAAGTAGGTGTTTTTAGTTTGGATAAAAATAGAAAAGCTAGGTGGAATAAATGTTTAAAGAACCTTATATTGCGATGATAAAGGATTGGAAAGGGTACAAAACATACAAAAAATTACCGAAAACAGTTTTTCTTATGACTGGTTCAATGCTGGAGTTACCAGAGCGTGTATATGAACTACAGAAACATGGACACGATGTATTTCTTCATTGTGATTTTATACAAGGCTTAAATACGAACACAGAGGAAGCACTTTTATATATTCAAGATGTTATCGGAGCACAAGGTATTATTTCGACAAAGGGATCGACAATTCGAAATGCCAATAAAATTGGATTGAAAACGATTCAACGCATTTTTATTGTTGATACTTTATCTCTTACAAAATCAATTGAAAATTGTAAAACGACTAAACCGAATGCAGTAGAGATTATGCCTGGCATTATGCCTTCTATTATTAAACAGCTAGCGGAGGAAATAAAATTCCCTATTATTGCAGGTGGGCTGATTCAAACGCGAGAGGATGCAGAAATCGCAATTCGTGCAGGAGCAAGTGCACTTTCAACGAGTCATTATGAAGTGTGGATACAAGAAGAAAAAAGGAGTGCAACCTTGTGATTGAATTGAAAAATGTTTCAAAGGTATATAAAAATGCGGAAGAGACAGCAGTTAAAGACGTATCAGTTCATATTAAAAGAGGAGAATTTTTTGTTTTAGTTGGACCTTCGGGATGTGGAAAAAGTACATTATTACGAATGCTGGCTGGTTTAGAAGAAATTTCTTCGGGAGATTTAATTATTAATGAACATGTTGCAAATGATTTAGAGCCGAAAGACCGTAATCTATCAATGGTATTTCAAAATTATGCATTATATCCACACCTAACTGTAGAAGAAAATATTTTATTTGGACTTAAGGTAAGGAAGGTACAAAAAGAAGAGCGACAAAAGCGATTAATGGAAGCTATTGAAATGGTAGGACTGAAAGAGTATGTGAAAATGAAACCGGGCCAATTATCAGGCGGGCAAAGACAGCGTGTTGCACTTGCTAGGGCCATCGTAAGTCAAGCACCGATTTGTTTAATGGATGAACCACTTTCGAATTTAGATGCGAAATTACGTGCACAGATGAGGATTGAAATTAGAGAAATTCAGCAACGATTAGGAATTACGATGATTTACGTTACTCACGATCAAATAGAAGCAATGACTATGGGAGATCGTATTATGGTTTTAAATAAAGGAAGTATACAACAAGTTGGAACACCGCTTGATATATATAACGAACCAGCAAACGAATTTGTTGCAAGCTTTATAGGTTCTCCTTCTATGAATATAAATGATGGGGAAGTGGATAAAGAAAAAGGCATATTACATATAGGGCAATTGCAAATCCCATTATCTATTGGACAGCTAAAGCAATTACCAGAAGGAACTATTCGAATAGGTATGCGTCCTGAGCATATTGCACTGTCTGAGGAAGGACAAGAAGTGACGCTGCAATCTGTAGAAGTATTAGGGAATGAATCTATATTAAACTTTGCGGTAAATGGAACAACTTGGAGTGCGAAAGTCATCGGACAGTTACTCCTGAACAAAGGTGACAAAGTAAAATTATTATTCTCGCAAGAAAAACTATGCTTCTTTCACCAAAATAAGAATGAACGATTAAAAGTGGTGGCTGAAGAAGAGTTGAAAGTGGTGGCGAAATAATGATTGAAGTAGGTAAGTTACCAGTTCAAACAACAGTGTCAAAAAAGAAGAGTTTATGGGGCAGAACGAAAGATTTAAGAATAGGATTATTGTTTTTGGCGCCATCTATTTTGTTATTTTCAATTTTTCTTTTCTATCCATTGTTTAGGACGATCTACTATAGCTTTTATTTAACAGATATACACGGAGAAGCTAATCTTTTCGTTGGCTTAGAAAATTATCAATATTTATTTTCGGATCCTGCTTTCTACAAAAGTATAAAGTCAACTTTATTATTTGTTTTATATACAGTTCCTATTAGCATTGTATTCGCCTTATTTCTTGCATTAATTGCAAATGAAAAAGTAAGAGGGATCGGGTTATTCCGAGTACTGTTTTCTTCAACGATGGGAATATCAGTAGCTGCTAGTGCAGTGATTTGGCTATTTTTATTTCATCCAAGTGTAGGGTTATTTAATAATATATTAGCCTCTATGAATCTTCCTGCAATCGCATGGTTAACGAGTCCAGAATGGGCACTGTTTTCTGTATCGGTTACAACGGTTTGGGTGAATACAGGATTTGCATTTTTAGTTATATTAGGTGGTTTACAAAATATTGATACGTCTTTATATGAGAGTGCATCTATAGATGGTGCTAGTTATTTATATAAGCTTCGCCGCGTTACATTACCGATGCTATCACCAACTTTATTTTTTATCGTGACAGTAACGTTAATTAGTGCATTCCAAAGCTTTGGACAAATTGATATTTTAACGCACGGTGGACCGAATGATGCAACGAATTTAATTGTGTACTCGATTTATAAAGAGGCATTTGTGAATCATCAATTTGGAACAGCAAGTGCACAAGCGATGGTATTATTTATTTTCATTTTTATTGCTACATTGATTCAATTTAAGTTTGCTGAGAGAAAGGTGCATTATAAATGATCGTTAAACAGTGGAAACAAAATTTCCTACTATACATGCTGCTCATTATTAGTGCAGTAATGGTGTTTTTTCCTGTACTGTATGCGTTTTTAATAAGCTTTATGACACCAGACGATATTCAAATGAGAAGGTTATTTCCAACTCAATTTACTTTTGATAATTTCATTAATATTTTTCAAAAAGTACCTCTTTTTACATACTTATATAACAGTTTAATTGTATCGACAGTTGTTATGCTTGGACAACTTATCGTATCCAGTTTAGCAGCTTATGCTTTTGTTTTTCTTCAGTTTAAAGGTAGAAACTTAATTTTCTTCTTGTTTATTTCAACAATGCTTATTCCGTGGGAAGCAACGATGGTACCGAACTTTTTAACGATTCAAAACTTCGGATGGATTAATAGTTTTGCTGGGATGACGGTGCCGTTTTTTGCAACAGCTTTTGGTATTTTCTTACTACGTCAACATTTTATGACACTTCCGAATGAACTGAAAGAAGCTGCTTTTATTGAAGGGATTGGAAATGTAAGGTTTTTATTCAGTGTTGTAATTCCGTATTGTAAAACGAGTTTTATTACGCTTGGAGTATATAGCTTTTTAACAACGTGGAATATGTATTTGTGGCCGCTCTTAGTAACCACTGATGAAAAAGTAAGAACGGTTCAAATTGGTGTAAAGCAGCTTCAATCTCAAGAAGTTGCAACTGATTGGGGCAGTGTAATGGCCGGTGTTACGGTTATCGTCATTCCAACGTTGATTTTACTATTTTTAGGGCAAAAGCAATTACAAAAAGGATTAACAAAAGGTGCAATTAAATAAGCATACATAGGAAAAGGTGGGATTGAGATGAGTTTATTGAAAAAAAGTGCTGCTCTTTTAATGGCAGCCACAATGGCATTAACCGGCGCAGCTTGTTCAAATAGTAAAACAGAGGGGAAACCTGAAGCACAGGCAAAAGTAGCTCCAGTTGAAAAGAATGGTGATAAAACTGTAATTCGTTTCTGGCATGCAATGGGTGGAAAAACACAAGGTGTACTAGATGGGCTTGTTGCAGACTATAATAAGTCGCAGAATAAATATGAGATAAAGGCAGAGTTCCAAGGAACATACGAAGAGTCTTTAACGAAATTTAAAACGATGTCTGCAACGAAAGAAGCGCCAGCTCTTGTTCAATCGAGTGAAATTACAACGAAGTATATGATTGATAGCAAAAAGATTACGCCTATCGATAGCTGGATTAAAAAAGATAAGTACGATACATCAAAATTAGAAAAAGCAATTACGAACTATTATTCAGTTGATGAAAAAATGTATTCTATGCCGTTTAATTCATCTACACCAGTATTAATTTATAATAAGGATGCTTTCGCGAAGGCTGGATTAGATCCGGAGAAAGCTCCGCAAACATATGATGAGTTAAAAGAAGCGGCGAAAAAGTTAACGATTAAAGAAGGCGGAAATGTAAAGCAGTATGGATTTTCAATGCTGAATTATGGTTGGTTCTTTGAAGAGTTGTTAGCGACACAAGGTGCTTTATATGTAGACAACGAAAACGGCCGTAAAGATGCTGCAAAGAAAGCGGTATTTAACGGAAAAGAAGGTCAAAAAGTATTTGGGATGTTAGATGAATTAAATAAAGCTGGTGCACTTGGAAAGTATGGAGCAAGTTGGGATGATATTCGTGCTGCGTTCCAGTCTGGACAAGTTGCTATGTATTTAGATTCTTCAGCTGGTGTTCGTGATTTAATTGATGCATCTAAGTTTAATGTAGGCGTTTCGTATATTCCGTATCCAGAAGATTCGAAACAAAATGGTGTTGTTATTGGCGGTGCATCATTATGGATGACGAATATGGTTTCAGAAGAAACGCAGCAAGGTGCTTGGGACTTTATGAAATATTTAACGAAGCCAGATGTACAAGCAAAATGGCATACTGCAACAGGATATTTCTCAATTAATCCAGATGCATATAATGAGCCGTTAGTAAAAGAGCAGTATGAAAAGTATCCGCAGTTAAAAGTAACGGTAGAGCAATTGCAAGCGACGAAGCAATCTCCAGCAACTCAAGGGGCATTAATTAGTGTATTCCCAGAATCAAGAGATGCAGTTGTAAAAGCATTAGAAGCAATGTATGACGGAAAGAATAGTAAAGAAGCTTTAGATGAAGCTGCAAAAGCAACAGATAGAGCAATTAGTATTTCAGCTCGTACGAGTCAAAAATAAGAGAAAGCCGCATCCTTTTTCAGGATGCGGCTTTCTTTATTGGGAGATAAGGGATCAAAGAAATGATGAAGTCTTATCTCTTTTATATGAGTAAAGGGTCTAGAATGAATTTTGTCTTTTTCATTATTTGTGTAACTCCATTGCAACTTGTTTCCCATTTACAAAAACCTCTGCCACCGCTACTACAACTTCCATCACTTTTTTCATATCTCATCTCTCCTTGTTTTTTGTTTCATTTCTTACTTTTAGTATAAGGAAATGCAGTAATTGCAACCATCGAATTGGATGACAAGAGACTTACATTGTTGTAAGGATAATAGTTTTAGTTTGTAATAAATGTGATTCAGAAGTTTCTGTCGTTTTGAATTATAATTAGAAAGAGAATGGTTTAGAAAGAAGGGGAAGAAATGAAGAGAATACTTGTTATTAGTGATATTCATGGAGAAATAGAAAAGTTCGAACAATTATTGGAAGAAGCTCACTACGATGCAAAACAGGATCAACTAATTTTGTTGGGGGATTATGTAGATCGTGGTCCAAATGCGCGTGCAGTAATTGAAAAGGTAAAAGAGTTAAAAGAAGCGGGAGCCCTCGTTCTAAAGGGCAATCATGAAGATATGATGATTAAGGCGTTAACGACAGATGAGGAACGTTCATGGAACCATTGGGTAAAAAGGAATGGTGGGGATAAAACGTTATATAGCTATGGATTTGTAGAAGAAGACATTGCGGTTAATGAGGAAAACTTCCAAAAACCGATTTTACAATCTCATATATTAGAGGAACATGTAACGTTTATTCAAGAATTAGATCATTACATTGAAACAGAAGAGTATATCTTTGTACATGCTGGTGTTGAGCCGATGAATCGAGTTTCTGAATCAGAACCATATACATTAATGTGGATCCGTAATGAATTTCATAATGGATATAGCGGCGAAAAGGTTGTTGTATTTGGCCATACGGAAACAAAAACGCTTCATGGTAGTGAGAATTGCGGAGTGTATTTTGGTAGTAATCGTATTATTGGAATTGATGGCGGGGCTGTGTATGGTGGTCAGTTAAATTGTTTGGAGTTGCCAAGTAAAAAGGTATATGTAGTAAAAAATTGAAAGAGATAAGAGGAATCTTATTTCTTTCAATTTTTTATTAAGCAAAATTTAAGAAAGAGCCTTTATAATAAAGGTTCAAAATTTTATATCTAGCAAAACTTTAGAAGGAAATAGTTGAAAATGAAATTACATAATATGATTACATTATTTCGTTATGAAGAGAAGAGATGCAATAATAAAGAGAGTTGAAATAGATTGTGGAAGGTGAGAATATGCGCTTACTTGTAGTAGAAGATAATGCCTCGTTATTAGAGTCTATCGTACAAATTTTACGTGATGAATTTGAAGTGGATACGGCAATGAATGGGGAAGACGGCTTGTTTTTGGCGCTGCAAAACATTTATGATGCAATTTTGCTTGATGTGATGATGCCAGAAATGGACGGATTTGAAGTGATTCAAAAAATACGTGATGAAAAGATTGAAACGCCAGTCCTGTTTTTGACAGCGAGGGATTCTTTAGAAGATCGAGTGAAAGGATTGGACTTTGGTGGAGATGATTATATTGTTAAACCGTTTCAGGCCCCTGAATTAAAAGCGAGAATTCGTGCATTACTACGCAGAAGTGGTAGTTTAACAACACAGCAGACCATTCGCTATAAAGGGATTGAATTGTTCAGAAAAGATAAAGACATTCAAGTAGATGGACAAGGTATTAAGCTGACATTAAAACAATATGAGCTACTAGAGTATCTCATTCAAAATAGCGGAAAGATTTTAATGCGTGAACAAATTTTTGATCGTGTTTGGGGATTTGATTCTGATACGACAGTAGCAATTGTAGAAGTGTATGTACATCATTTACGTAAAAAATTAGAACCATTCGGTTATCAGAAAGATATTCAAACCGTTCGTGGTATTGGATATATATTAAAAGAACAATGAGAAAGGGAAGCATGTTTCAAAAGACACGTATTCGTCTAACTATATTGAATTCGTTAGTATTTATCCTATTAATAGGTGTATTAGGTAGTATTATTTATTCGTACACATACAAGCGTACTTATAATGAAGTGGATCAATCTATAAAAATGATAACTCAGTATAGAGAAAAATTTGATGTTAAAATGCCACCACCAAGAAAACGTATAGAGAATATCAAAATTCGAGACCCACGGATAACTATAATAACTTGGAATGGAAAAATAGTGGAGATAGAAGGCGATAACCATAAATTTCGCTCTAACTTTGAAGGGGATTTGGAAAAGTTTTCTCCAAAAAAGGTAGGGGATTTGCAAGATATTGAAGTGCAAGGACGATATTTTAGAACGTTTGCGTTTCAAGAAGATGGAAAAATAGTTCAAATTATACGTGATACAACAGCTGAAGAAGAAATGATAAATACTTTATTTTTAATTCTCGTTATAGGTTGCAGCATAGGAAGTCTATGTGCAATAGGAATCGGCTTTTTCCTAGCGGGTAGAGCACTCATACCTATTCAAAATTCATGGGAGAAACAGCAGCAATTCGTTTCTGATGCATCGCATGAATTAAGAACACCGCTTGCAGTTATTCAATCAAAAACGGATGTATTATTCCAGTCCCCATCCGCTACGATAGAAGAAAAAGCCGTGGATATCTCTACAATTTCAAAAGAATGTAGGCGGCTATCGAAACTCGTTAGCAATTTATTGTTGTTAGCACGTTCGGATTCTAATCAAATTGAGATGGAAAAGAAAACATTTGAACTGGATAAGTTGTTAGAAGAAATTATAAATCCATATAAAGAAATTGCCTCTTATCAAGAAAAAGCGATGATATTAAAAGTAGAACGTGATATAACGTTTATGGGTGATAGAGAGAGAATCCATCAAATGATGGTCATATTGTTAGATAATGCGATGAAGTATACGAATGAAGATGGGCATATTCAAATTGATTGCACACAAACGAGTAATTCAATTCGTATACGGGTGAAAGATAATGGGATAGGAGTTAAAGAAGAAGATATTCCAAATTTATTTGATCGTTTTTATCAAGGAGACAAAGCAAGAAGTATGTCAGAAGGAGCTGGGTTAGGTCTTTCAATCGCTAATTGGATTGTAGAAAAGCATTATGGAAAAATATCGGTAGAGAGCAAATGGGGAGAAGGAACTTGTTTTGAAGTGATTTTCCCTAAAAATCAAAGAATATAAGTGAGAAGACGATCTTGTTTTTACAAGGTCGTCTTTTTTTTAAGGGAAAGTTAAGAAACAACTTGTATCATGTATTACATCATGGAAACTTGTGATGGAAAGAAAAGATGTAAGTTTTTTTGAATGAACTGGATAAATCATAAGGTTATTTCTAACAGAGATGAAGTTTATGTATAGTATAAAAAAATTTATGGGAAAGCTGGAAAAAGAAAGCGTGAGAGGGAGGAAGAAGTCTTGAAAAAGAAAATGATGACGGTATTCACTATTGGAGTAATGAGTTTAAGTATATTAGGGGGTGCCTCCCCTTCTGGAATGACAAAAGGAAAGACAGATTACACGCAGCGTAGTAAAGAACAATTAAATGATGGGAAAATACATGCAATGCATACGGAAGAAAAAGCGGAAAAGTTAGGCATTGAAACGGAGGGGAAAGAACAAATTACGTTAGAAAAAGAAATTCATGAGACGGAAGTAGGAAGAGAAGCTAATCAATTGGGTATCTCGGCAGAAGGGAAAGATGTTGGAATTCTTTCAGAAGAAATTTATGAAACAAAAGTGAGGCAAGAAGCGTTGAAACTAGGAATATCTATAGAGAATACGTCGATTGTGAGTTTAATTGATCAAATTAATAAGATTAAAATTAATAATGAAGCAGAAAAGCTTGGTGTTTCAACTGAAGGAAAAGAAATAGAAGAGATTGAGGAAGAAATCTATGGAACGAAAGTTAGAGAAGAAGCAGAAAAGCTAGGTATTGCTCAACAAGGAAAAGAGATGGAAGAGTTAGCACAAGAAGTGTACGAACAAAAAGTACAGGAAGAAGCAAAAAAATATCATATTGATTTATATGGCAAAGATATATATCAAGTATTAAGAGAAATAAATGAGCAAAAGGTAATAGAAATAGCAGATGAGCTAGGTATGGATAAAACGAATTTGAAGATTCAAGATTTAGCGGAGAAGATAAATCTTGAACAACCTGAAAAGGGAAAAGAGCTTAAGTTTGTTCCTATGGTTCAAACAGATGCTGATGCGTTTTATTCGTATTTAACGAATTAAAAAGGGCGTGAGAGTGATACGAAAATGGAAGTGGTATATATGTATGGCCTTACTATGTATAGGGGTATGGGGTGCATATACAAATGGAATTACAAAGTATGTAGAGAAAGTAAAGGGGTTACTATTTTCAAGTGTACAAAGTCAAAAACGAATAGAGTTTAGTAATAACGATGAAAAAGTCATGTTATCAAATGTGCCTTTAATTCAGCAATTACCAGAGTTAGATAGAGGCTGCGAAGTAACAAGTTTAGCGATGATGTTACAATACGCAGGTGTTTCTGTAGATAAGATGAAATTAGCGAATGACATCAAAAAGGTAAATTTTTTAGATGATGGTGTAAGAGGAAATCCGAATGAAGGCTTTGTTGGGAACATTTATACGTTTTCTGAATCGGGATATGGTGTATATCATGGACCACTTTTTCAATTAGCGAAAAAATATTTACCGAATAAAGCTGTGGACTTAACAGGGAAGAGTATAGAAGAAATTTATAAGAGTGTAAAAGCAGGGCACCCGGTAGTCATGATTACGAATGCAACATATGCTCCTTTAGATGAAGATGAATTTACTACATGGGAAACAAATAGTGGGGATGTTTCTATTACGTATAATGAACATTGTATTGTACTTGTTGGGTACGATAAGGAATCTGTATATATTCGAGATCCCCTCGATGATAGCTTAGATGTAAAAGTGCCAAGAGGAAAATTTGAACAGGCATGGGTGCAGATGGGGAGTCAGGCAATTAGCTATGTAAATAACTCCAAATAAATTAGGAAGAAGAGCATGAACTATATAACTATAAGGTGAAGGATAAAGATTTAAGGAATTGTAAGAGAAGTTTTGCAGATTTTTTTGAAGAGAAGCTGTTAAAAAACAAGAGAACTTTAGCTTATTATATATGCTAAAGTTCTCTTGTTTTTTAGGATTAAAATGTTTAGGAGAAGTGGATATGTAAAAATGCATAATTGACGAAAAAATTACATGTTATCATTATATATTGTTTTATATATGTTGATTGTATAAAATTACACAAGTGTTCTATTACATAAAGGAGGCTTATTATGCAAAATATATTTAACTGGGTTAAAAGTATGAGTATCAAGAAAAAATTAATCATTTCATTTTTTATTATTTTAACTATACCAGGACTTATTATCGGTGGTGTTTCATATCAAACTGCCAAAACAAATTTTGAACATCAAATGACCGATAAAGCAAAGGAGAATATTTCAGTTTTAAATACTGTTATTTCTCAAAATATAGAAGAGAAATTTGTTGATGCGACGTACTTTGCAGACATCTTAACAGAGGATACATATCCAAACGGACAAGAAGAAATAGTAAGAACGAAGTTAGCGCAATATATAAAACTTCATCCAGAAGTAGAAGGTATTTATATTGGAACACAGGCGGGAAAGTTTATAAGAGAACCATTTATCCAAATGGCTGATGGGTATAATCCAACAGATAGATCTTGGTATAAAGAAGCACATGAAAATAAAGGGAAAGTAATTGTTACTGCACCATATCAATCAGCATCTACTAAAAATATGGTAGTGACAATTGCTAAAGAAGTAAAAGATGGTAAAGGTGTTATAGGTATTAACTTGAATTTGGATAACATCCTCAAGGTTTCAAAAATGATTAATATTGGTGAAAAAGGTTATGCAGTTATTTTAGATCAAAATAAGCAAATTGTTAGTCATCCGTCTAGAAAGCCAGGTTCAAAGGTTACTGATCCTTGGATTAAACCAATTTATGAAGACAAACAAGGAAATGTATCTTATACAGAACAAGATGATAAAAAGAATTTAATCTTTACAACAAATGAGAAAACAGGATGGAAGGTAGTTGGAGTTATGTTCGACGAAGAAATTACCCAAGCTGCGAATCCAGTGTTTTATAAGACTTTGATTGTCATAGCTATCGCTATTGCATTTGGTAGTGTACTAATTTATTTCATTACAAAGTCTATTACAAGACCATTAAGAAAAATAGCTGACTCGGCACATAAAATTAGTAAGGGAGATTTGACAGAGAAAATTACAATCCATTCCAAGGATGATATAGGGAAACTAGGGAATGCATTTAATGAAATGTCTACGTCTTTACAAGATGTAATCACCCAAATTAGCTTTTCAGCAGAACATGTTGCAGCATCGGCAGAAGAGTTAACAGCGAGCGTACAGCAAGCGAATGATGCGACAGATCAAATTACAATTGCAATGGAACAAGTATCAGATGGGGCTGAATCACAAAGCCAAGGTGTTGAAGAAGGCGCGGCTACATTACAACAAGTAAATACAGCAATTCAAGATGTAACTGGAAGCGCAGAGTCAATTTCTATTTCCTCATTACATGCGCGAGAAAGAGCTGAAGAGGGAGAAGATTTAGTTGAACAAACCGCAAAACAAATGCAGTCTATTTCTAGGTCGGTATCCGAGTCAGATGCTATTATTAAACTTCTTGATGAGAAATCAAAGCAGGTAGGAGCTATTTCTGAAGCAATTCAAAATATTGCTACTCAAACGAACTTATTAGCTTTAAATGCGGCTATTGAGGGGGCAAGAGCAGGTGAGCAGGGAAGAGGATTTGCTATTGTAGCTGATGAAGTTAGAAAATTAGCAGAGCAATCAGGAGAATCATCTGGAGAGATTGCAAATTTAATTGCAGAAATTAAGGCTGATATTGAACATACTGTTAAGGCAATGGATAATGTGAGTGGGGAAGTTCAACAAGGCTTAGATGTTGTAACAAAAACGAAAGTAAGTTTTACAGAAATTTTAAGTTCTACTACTCATATTGTTTCTCAAGTTAATCAAATGGTAGAAACAACGAAGAGAATCGCTGGAGATGCAAATGAAGTGACAAACGCTATTGATGAAATTGCAGCGGCTGCAGAAGAAAATACAGCTAGTATGCAAAGTATTGCAGCTTCAACAGAAGAACAAGTAAATTCGATGGAAGAGATTAGTTCGGCTTCGCAAAACTTAGCTGAGATGGCCGAAGAACTACAAGCAATGACTAGTAAATTTAAAGTATAATAACAGCAAATAAGTAAGGTGAAAATAATATCACCTTACTTATTTTTCTATTCAGTAATTAGGGGAGTCATTAACGGGATGAAAAAAAGAAAAAGACTATGGAATTTATGGAAAACGATTACATTGTTAGTTTGTACAGTTGTAATTTTTTCTTTACTTGTGACAGATATATTAATTAGTCATAATGTAGAACGGACAACGGAGGAAAGCCAAGCAGAGAAAGCGAAAACAATTGCACACATTGTGGCGAATGATTCAGTTGTAATCAATGGTTTGATTGGGAAAGCAGATACTTCAGCAATCCAAACGTATACAAATAGAATATTAAAAAATACAGGTGTTCAATTTATTGTAGTTATGGATATGGATGGAATAAGAAAATCTCATCCAAATCCTCAAAAAATAGGTCATCATTTTATTGGGGGAGATGAAGGACCTGCATTGAAAGGGAAGGAACATGTATCGCTAGCAGAAGGAACTTTAGGTATTTCAATGCGAGTGTTTGTACCAATATTTTCTGAAACAGGTGAACAGCTTGGAGCAGTAGCTGTCGGTATTTCAGCAGATAATGTAAAAGAAAGAGTTAAGCAAAGTAGACATATTATTTATATTGGTGTCGGAGTTGGAGTATTAGTTGGGATTATAGGAGCAATATTGCTAGCTAGACATATAAAGAAAAGTTTATTTGGTCTTGAGCCGCATAGGATAGCAAAAATTCTTGAAGAAAGAAATACGATGTTGCTTTCGGTGAAAGAAGGTATTATTGCTGTAGATAAAGAGGCGAATGTAACTTTAATAAATAATGAGGCAAAACGATTATTTAAGAAAAGTGGACTTGAAGAAGACTTTATTGGTAAAGATGTTGAATTGTATATGCCAAATTCACGTATAAAAGAAGTGTTGCAAACAGGCGAGGTACAATTAAACGAAGAACAAAATATTTACGGGATTACGATTGTCACAAATCGTGTTCCTTTATATGTAAAAGGAGAAATAGTTGGCGCGATCGCAACATTTCGTGATAAAACAGAAATTAGAAAATTAGCAGAGGAACTAACTGGTATTAGGCTATATGCGGAAGCGTTACGGGCACAATCTCATGAATTTATGAATAAAATGCATGTCGTATTAGGGCTAACACATATGAAACAGTATGAAGAATTGCAGAAATATGTAAGTAGTATGGTATCAGAGCATCAATATGAAATTGGTGGGGTTATGAAAAGAATAAAAAGTCCAGTATTTGCTGGTTTTTTACTAGGTAAACTTAGCTATGCTAGGGAG
This sequence comes from Bacillus sp. SRB_8, assembly GCF_003264205.1. Taxonomy (NCBI): domain Bacteria; kingdom Bacillati; phylum Bacillota; class Bacilli; order Caryophanales; family Bacillaceae; genus Bacillus; species Bacillus sp. SRB_8. Next base: position 30,743 of record NZ_NADT01000005.1, read on the forward strand.
AAAAATATAAAGTTAATTATAAGTGAAGATTCTTACTTGCCGGAAATATATGATGAAAGTATTACTCATGAACTTATTACGATTGTAGGGAACTTAATAGATAATGCATTAGAGGCAGTGATACATTGCAAAAAGAAACAAGTTGAAGTTGGGATACAATATCAGAATGCATTAACTATCACAGTACAAGATACGGGGAAGGGTATAGAAGAAGACGCAGTGGATGCATTATTTACAAAAGGTTATTCCACAAAAGGGGATAATCGCGGTTATGGTTTGTATCTTGTAAAAGAAAGTATACAGCGAATAAATGGGGAGATTCACATTTCCTCCTTATTAGGAGAGGGAACAACGATAACAATTGAAATACCTAAAGGTAGGGATGAGAAGCAAATATGATTAAAGTTTTAATTGTAGAAGATGATCCGATGGTTGCGATGTTAAATACGCATTATTTAGAGCAAGTGGGAGGATTTGAACTTGTTCATGCAGCTAAATCAGTAAAAGAGGCGATAGAAGTATTAGAGAAATCACGAGTAGATTTAGTATTACTTGATATTTTTATGCCTGAAGAGACTGGATTTGAGCTGTTAATGTATATTCGGAATCAAGAAAAAGAAATTGATATTATGATGATTTCAGCTGTACATGATATGGTGAGTATTAAAAAGGCATTACAATATGGCGTAGTAGATTATTTAATTAAACCATTTACATTTGAACGATTTAAAGAGGCATTAACTGTATATCGAGAAAAACTTACTTTTATGAAAGAACAACAAAAAATTAGTCAATCGGAATTAGATTCATTAATTTTGCAAAAAGAAAAAAGAGAATCTTTTGTTAATAAAGAACTTCCAAAGGGATTAACGAAGCAAACATTGCAATTAATTTGGAAGAAAATCGAATCACTTAATGGACAAGCATTTACAACTGATGAAATGGCGCAATTAGTAGGGGTTTCGAGAGTTTCTATTCGAAAGTATGTAATGTTTTTGACTGAAATCGGAGTATTAGAGAATGAAATGGTGTATCAAAATGTGGGAAGACCGGTGAGTAAATTAAGGTGTATTGACCGGAATAAAATAGACTTTTACGTATAAGCGGCTTATTATAAGTCGCTTATACTTTTTTTAATTACAAAACCAATTACAAAACTTACAAAAACTATTTTTACTATTGAAAGCGTTTTAATATTGTTATTAAGAAAACAAGGGGGTGCCATATGGGAATTCAAAAAAATGTGGAAGCGGTATCATTTTCTGAAGGCAATGAATTGAAAAGTGAATCTTTCGCTTCTAAAATTATGAACGTTAAAATCGGTGTTATACCTTTACCGTTATATGTAGTATTGGCTGCTATTATTTATGGAGCATCTGTATATAATAAATTACCAGCAGATATGATTGGTGGTTTTGCAGTTATTATGATCATGGGTATTTTCTTAGGTGATATTGGAATGAGAATTCCAATATTAAAAAATATCGGTGGTCCAGCAATTCTCTCATTATTTATTCCATCGTTACTTGTATTTTTTAACTGGATGAATCCAGCTTCAATGGAAGCTGCGACTATGTTAATGAAAAAATCGAACTTTTTATATTTATATATTTCTTGTTTAGTAGTTGGAAGTATTTTGGGAATGAACCGTAAAGTGTTAGTGCAGGGTTTCGTTCGTATGTTTATTCCTTTAGTAGTAGGAACGTTAGCTTCTGTAGCAGTGGGCTTATTAGTCGGTTCACTATTTGGATTTGAAATGAAGCAGACATTTTTCTTTATCATCGTACCAATTGTGAGTGGTGGTATCGGAGAAGGGATTTTACCATTGTCGCTAGCTTATAGTGATATTTTAAATGAATCATCAGCAACGTTTGTATCACAGCTTATTCCGGCAGCTATTATTGGGAATATGTTTGCAATCGTGAGTGCAGGGTATATGAAGCGTTTAGGTGAGAAGAGACCTGAGCTTAGTGGTAACGGTGTATTAGTAAAAACAGACAATCAAGCAGATTTATTAAAGGAGCAAAATACAGAAAAACCAATTGATTTCTCATTAATGGGAGCAGGATTATTGATTGCATGTACATTCTTTATTTTCGGAGGATTCGCTTCTAAGTTTATCGGTATTCCAGGAGCAATCATTATGATTTTTTCAGCGGCAATTGTGAAGTACTTTAATCTAATGCCAGCAAAAATGGAGCAAGGAGCATTCCATTTATATAAATTCATTTCAAAGAATTTAACATGGCCATTAATGGTCGGTTTAGGATTGCTATATATTCCGTTAAAAGACGTAGCAGCAGTTCTTTCGGTAGGATATGTTGTTGTGTGCGCATCGGTTGTTCTTACAATGGTAGCGTCAGGTTTTCTTGTAGGGAAAGTGATGAAAATGTATCCAGTTGAATCAGCGATTGTAACTGGATGTCATAGTGGTTTAGGTGGAACTGGAGATGTTGCTATTTTATCAGCTTCAAATCGTATGGAATTAATGCCGTTCGCACAAATTTCAACGCGTTTAGGTGGGGCTGCAATGGTCGTAACAGCGACAATTTTATTAAAAATGTTTTCATGATCAAACAAGCTAGCTATATTCATATAGCTAGCTTGTCAAATTAAGGGGAGATTATAAGTATGTTAGAAAAACAAATTAATGAAAGATCATTGTTATTGCATAAAGAATTAGTAGGGAAAATTGAAATTACAAGTAAAGTAGAAGTGAATACAGCGGACGATTTAAGTTTGACTTATACACCGGGGGTAGCAGAGTCTTGTAAAGCAATTGCGGCAGATGAGGAAACAGCTTATGACTATACAGCACGTGGTAATATGGTTGCAGTTGTTTCAGATGGAACTGCAGTACTTGGTTTAGGGAATATTGGACCGAAAGCGGCTATGCCTGTTATGGAAGGGAAAAGTATTTTATTTAAGAAATTTGCGAATGTAGATGCTTTCCCGTTATGTTTAGGGACGACTGATGTGGATGAAATCGTTACCCTTGTTAAAAATTTAGAGCCTACATTTGCAGGAATTAATTTAGAAGATATTGCAGCACCACGCTGTTTTGAAATTGAAAGACGATTAAAAGAAGAAACGAATATTCCTGTATTTCATGATGATCAGCATGGGACGGCTATTGTCGTTTTAGCAGCTGTTATTAATGCACTAAAAGTTGTAAGTAAACAAATGAATGATGTGAAAATTGTTATTAACGGTGCGGGTTCGGCAGGAATTGCAATTGGAAAATTATTATTAAAAGCTGGCGCAAAATACATTACGTTAGTTAGTTTAGAAGGTATTGTTTGTGAAGGTGAAACATGGATGAACGAAGCGCAAATCGAAGTTTCAAAGAAGACAAATCGAGAATATGTACGTGGAACATTAAAGGAAGCGATTCATCAAGCTGATATTTTCATCGGTGTATCTGCTCCAAACGTATTAACGAAAGAACTTATACAGACGATGAACGAGAAACAAATTGTTTTTGCAATGGCGAATCCAATCCCAGAAATATTCCCAGAGGACGCATTAGCAGCTGGAGCTGCTGTAGTTGGAACTGGTCGTTCTGATTATTCAAATCAAGTAAATAATGTATTAGCGTTCCCTGGTATATTCCGTGGTGCATTAGACGTACGCGCGACTGATATTACAGAAGAGATGAAATTAGCAGCAGCATATGGGATCGCTAACATAATTACGGACGAAGAGCGTAATGCGAATTATGTAATTCCAAATCCATTAGATAAAAGAGTTGTTCCAAGTGTTGCAGAAGTAGTAGCGAAAGCAGCCATTGATTCAGGTGTGGCACAGATTACGAAAATGCCAAGTTATAAATAGTCAAAAGCAGCGCCTTAAAAAGGCACTGCTTTTTTTGAGATAAGAAATCAAAATAATGAAGAAGTGTAAATTTATTCAAGCCCCGTTCATTATTTATTTAACTCCATTGCAACTTGTTTACCATTTATTAAAACCTCAGTTATTGCTACGATCACTTCTATCATTTTTTTCATCTCTCATCTCTCCTTGCGTCATTTCTTACTTTAAGTATAAGAGAAGAGAGATAATCCACCTATCGAAGTACGTGACGTAGAAATTACATTGTTGTAAGGAAGTGTTTCAGTTTTGTCACTTTATTCGGCATTGATTACAAATTGATCATAATATCTTTCATTCACATATATGTTTAATACCCATAATCCAGATGAAGGTAGTGACATTACGAGAGGGAGTTCCTTTACGGTTGTATCGACTGTATTTGAAGTAGTCCAAGTTTGTTTGGAGGTTTCTTTTTGAAAGAGTACTGGTGTTGGAGTTGTAGTTCCTTGTTTTAACGCGATAATAGATAGTTTTCCAGTTGGCATTTCAGGATCCAGGAAGAACCACATTATTTCATTTTGCTCATTTGCGATAATAGAGCTATCAGCCATTGCAATTTTTCTTTCAATGCCTTTTAACGGTATTTTTCCTTCTACGAATGATGGTGCTTCTTCCCAATTTACATCTTTTAAGACACTAAGGTGAAAAAAGGAAGGTGCGTTAATTTGAGAGGATGATGTTTCTAGTACTTCTTTTTTAGGTACATTTGAATCGGGTTGCATTTGCGCGCAGCCAGTAATGAGGAAGGAGAAAAGTAGCATAGTTCCGATTTTTTTCATGGTGCCACACTCCTAATTTTTATTGTTAGTGTAATTGTATTTGCTAGCAGGCGGGACAATTCCTTTAAATCATAAAAAGAGGTCGTAAGTTTTGTACGACCTCTTTTGACATTTTCTATCCCGCATTAACGGGCAGTAAAACTCCCACCTCAAAATTCAGCTGGAGCAAAGAAGTTAGGTGGGAGATTAACTGCCCGTAAACGCCCGATTGGTTCAACTAATAATCAGTGGGGATGAACAAAACCCCCACTGATTAAAGTTTCACTTTATATTTGCTCAGTTGAAAAGGTTGGTTCTCTCTCTTTTTGAGGCATTGTTAAGAAAATAACAGAAAGAACAATACATACTCCGCCTAATAATTGATATGCTCCAAAAGACTCATTAAGCCAAGCGATTGAAACGATGGCAGCTACAAGTGGTTCAATGCTAGATAAAATACTTGTTTCTGTTGCTGCTAAATATTTAAGACTCCCGATATAAAGAAGGAAAGAAAGAGTGCCACTTATAATGATAAGAATAAGCATAGAAAAAGTTTGAAGTGTGAAAGTTTGCGAAATCTGATTCCATCCAAAAGAACGATTACAAATAAGCAGTGCAATCCCTCCAATTAACATCCCCCAGCCAATTACTATAGTTGTTCCGCATTCTTTAATAAGGGAAGCCGGATGAAGGGTATAAAACGCAAAACCAATCGCTGTTAATAGACCGAAAGTAATAGCTGCTTTAGATAAAACAATATTTTCAATTGAACCGTTTGTAATAATAAAGTATGTCCCTGTTAGAGCAGTTATAATTGCGAGTATTTGCATAGAAGCAGGGAATTTCTTTTGCTCAAACGCAACGTAAATAGTAATAAGAACAGGGCCTAGAAATTGAAAGAGTGTTGCTGTGACCGCATTACTAATATGAACTGTTTCGATAAAAGCGTACTGCGCACCAAGCATGCCAAGAATAGAGAAAATAATAAGCTGTATAGAATGTCTAGGGTGTCTCCAAATTTGAAATATGTTTTGTTTCTTTATTAGTAAGAAAGACAAAATAAATACTCCTGCAAGCAACAAGCGAATTGTTAAAAAATCAAGTGATGATACGTTAGTATGTTGAAATAGCCATTGAATCATCGGTCCAGATAATCCCCATAATGTGGCTCCTGTAATAATCATAATGAGTCCGATACGTCTACTTTTGTTCATGATCATGCATCTCCTCTTTAGTATTTGATTTTTTATGTGTGACATGATAAAAGGAATTATATATAAAATCTGGTACTGTAAAAAGTATCAGATTTTAGTTTTATTAAGGGGTCAGATATTATGTTAGAATTAACGCCTAATTTAAATATGAATAGTAAGAAGGCATTGTATGTGCAGTTGTATGAGTATATAAAAAAAGAAATTAAAGATGGAACGATTCCGGCTTTTACGAAATTACCGGCTAAGAGGAAGCTAGCAACATATTTACAAGTAAGTAAAAATACAGTAGAGGCAGCTTATGAGCAACTTCTTGCCGAAGGATATATTGAGTCGATTTCTAGAAAAGGTTATTTTGCATGTGAAATCGAGCAAATGATTCATGCGGAAGGTAGTGAAGAGGTAATAGGGGAAGTACCTTTTCAAGAGCAGGTGTATAAATTTGACTTCACTCAAACGGGTGTGGATACTAGCACTTTTCCGTTTCATGTATATCGAAAAATTACGAACGAGGTATGGCAATTTGAAAATAAAGATTTACTTTTTATTGGACATCCGCAAGGGGAGGTAAGTTTACGAGAAGCAATCGCGAGCTATTTGTATGAATCTAGAGGTGTGCGATGTTCGGCTAGTCAAATTGTAATCGGAGCTGGTACGCAAATATTAGTGAAGTTGTTATTTCAATTGTTAAAAGGAAGTGGTTATGCAGTTGAAAATCCAGGCTACCACCGAAAGATGGTTGTTTTTGAACAGGGTGAACAAAATGTTCAAATGTTATCTTTAGATAAAGATGGTATTTGTATTTCAGAGTTAGAAAATAGTTCAGCTAATATTGTGTTTGTTACACCTTCTCATCAGTTTCCATATGGGATGATTATGCCTATCACGAGAAGGATGCAGCTTTTACAATGGGCGAAGAAAGAAGAAGGTAGGTATATTGTTGAAGATGATTACGATAGTGAATTTCGTTATTCGGGAAAACCTATACCGGCACTGCAAGGGTTAGATACAGACGGGAAAGTTATTTATATGGGGACGCTATCTAAAGCATTGTTGCCATCATTACGGATGAGTTATATGGTGTTACCAAAGAAATTGATTAAAAAGTATCAACAACAATATTTATTTTACACACAAAGCGTTTCAAGAATGGATCAAGAGATCATTAGGAAATTTTTAAATGACGGGCATTGGGAAAAACATATTCATAAAATGCGTGTTGTGTACCGAAAGAAGAGAGACCGTCTTGTTTCGGTATTAGAAAAATGTTTTTCTAATCGCATTGAAGTAATAGGGGAAGATTCCGGCCTACATATTTTATTAAAAGTGCATAATGGGATGGAAGAGAAAGAATTAATGGAAGCTGCAGCTGAAAGGAGTATTAAGGTGTATCCTGCTTCGATATATTATAAGGAAGGGACTTCTCCCAAAAGTACAGTATTGCTTGGGTTTGCGACTTTATTAGAGGAAGAAATTGAAGAGGCCATTCAATTATTATATACAGCATGGTTTACAAGAAAGTAAAAAAACATCCTCATAAATGGAGGATGTTTTTTTATTACTTTTCTTCATCTAGGAAAAGAACCATATGCTCTTCATCCCAATATTGTCCGCTATATTTTAATGAACGTTCTTGCACGCCAAACGTTTTAAAGCCTAATGACTCATAAAGTTTTTTTGCACCATCGTTTCCGACAACAACATCAAGCATAACTTGCTCTACTTCTAAAGATTTAGCAAGCTCAAGACATTCTTTAATAAGTGCTTTTCCCGCTCCAAGTCCGCGTGCTTTTGGAGACACGTATACTGAACCGATTTTTGCTTTATGTTCTTGTTTTACATATGGTTTCGTTTCCAGTGTTGCAACTCCGATTAAAGTGCCATCTTTAAATGCACCTAGTGTATAGTTCTCATCTTGTGCTAATTTTTGGGCTTTATATTCAATAGCACACTCTTTATTAATAATATCTTCATAAGAAGAGCTGAAAGCCTCCGGATTTTGTTTTAATCCTTCTACTCGAAGTTCTAAGTAAATTTCTGCTTCGTCTTTTGTTAATACATGGATATCCAATTGTATCACCCTCCAAATCTTTGACAGTTATACCTATATTTTATATTGAAATAAGAATAATTTCAAAAGCTTAGCTTATAATAGTTGGTTTTATAAATAAAATAGCACCAGTAGTGTTGACTACTACTGGTGATTTCACGCATATATTATACAAATGGCAATTCAATTATAAATTCTGTTCCGACTTCTAATTCGCTTTTAACTTCAATAGAACCATTATGAAGTTCTACAATTTCTTTTGCAACAGCCAGTCCGATACCTTTTCCACCTGTAGCTCGTGTTCTGGATTTATCGACACGGTAAAAGCGATCAAAAACATGTGGGATATCTTCTTTTGGAATACCTTCACCTTCATCTTGTACACTTATTGTAAAAGTATTCGCACTGGTTAGTACACGTATTATTATAGAAGTGTTTTCTGGTGAATGTTGATAAGCATTGTGTAATAAATTTAACATAACTTGTTCCATACGTCTTTCGTCTATGCAAACTTCTAAATCATCTTTGCAATGTACATGGAGTTGCATTTGTTTGTTTGTTAATGTTGTTTTTGTTTTTTCAACCATTCGTTCTAAAAATGGTTTAAGAATTACTTTTTGTTTTTTTATAACAAACTGGTGTTGCTCTAATTGTACAAGCATAAATAAATCTTGTACGAGATCGGTTACACTATCCGTTTCGTCTTCAATGATTTGTAAGTATTCTTCACGTTCTTCTTTCGTTAGAGAATCTCTTTTTGCTACCTTTGCATAACCTTTCATATAGGTTAATGGAGTTAGTAATTCATGCGCTACACTAGCGAGAAATTCGTTTCGTTCTTTTTTCATATACGTAAGTTCACTAGATAAATCTTCAATCGTTTTTGCTAAGCTTCCAAGTTCATCATTTCGTTTAATTCCTAATTGAATCGGCTTATTTAATTTTGACATTTTTTCTGTCGCCCGCTTCATTTTTATAAGCGGTTCTGTAATAACACGAGAAAAAACAAAGACAGAAATAGTAGTTAAAATAATTGTCAAAACACTAATGATAAGAAATTGATTCATGAGTTTAAGTAACATATTTTCTAAGAAAGATGTCTTTAATAACATATATAACTTACCTTGAAATCCTTGAATTTCCAGCGGGCTTACTGTTGAGATGAATTTTGATTTTTTCCAGTTTTTTTCAACGATTAATCCACCTTCTGGGATAGTCTCAGTTTTACAAGTAAGTTGTTTTTGCATTTCTTTCGTTACGGGTTCTGAGGTAGAAATAATTTTGCCGTTATTGTCTGTTATAATGATAGCTATATCAGAGTTAGCAATTAATTCTGATTCAACTAAGTGTTCAGCCTCAGTGTTGATATCAAACTCGGGGTACACAGCACGTTTAGGTCGTTTACTGTGTTCAGCGCTTTCTGTGAGTTGCCTTTCTTTAGAATATGCACCCCACTTCGCGCGGTTTTTAATCATTTTACTATAGCGATTTCCTTTCTCTAAAAGAGCAAGAGTTTCCTCTTCAATGCGTATGTTTGAAAGGTTCTTATAAAAAGATACGAAGGCAATTGTTTCAATACATAAAGCTAATATTAAAAAGTATGTCCCAACTTTAAGGGAAAGTTTGCTCATTTTCTCACCATACCTTATTTCATATAGAGTGAAACTTTAATCAGTGGGGTTTTATCCATCCCCACTGATTAAAGTAATTATTCACTTTTCCATTTATATCCGACTTTATAGACGGTTTCTAAGTAATCTTCAACTGGAAATTCTTTTTTGCGTAATTTATCACGGATATTACGAATATGTGAATCGATAGTTCTGTATTCGATGTCTGTTTGATATCCCCAAATTTTTTCAATTAAATCATCACGGCTGTAAGCACGGTTTGTATTTTGTAAAAAGAGTCCAAGTAACGAGAATTCAATAGGAGTTAGTGAGATTCTTTCACCATAAACTGTAACAGTATGTTTCGTTTTATCCCACTCAATACCATTGAAGCTAACAAAGCCATCTTTCTTCGTACGGCGTAATATAGCCTCGATTCGCGCGACTAATACATGCTCATCGAATGGTTTTGTAATGTAGTCATCTGCTCCCATAGTCAGACCTTTGACCATATCATAATTTTGGTTGCGAGCTGTTAGCATAATAATTGGAACGTTGGAAATTTGACGAATTTGATAGCAAGTATCCCACCCATCCATATTCGGCATCATAACATCTAATAAAATAATATCGAAGTCCTTTTGTTCGATTAATTCTAGCGCTTCAAGGCCAGAAGTAGCTTTCATACAAAAATAGCCACGAGGGCTTAAGAACAGATCTAACAATCGTAACATACGTTCTTCATCGTCTACTAATAAAATTTTCACCATAATCTTGTGCACCCCAAACTATTCATTCTACTTGTATAGTTTACATGAAAATAATAAAAAACTCTTTTTATGTGATTGAATGGATGGCTGATTTTTTCAATCAGGGCAATTGACATAAAAAATGCACTAGTTTTGCACAACTATTTTTTATAATAGAAAACGTAGCGACACAAATACCCTATGTTGCGACATAACGTCATGTCATTTTATTTATAAAATGACAATTCCATTCTATTGTGTATGTGAGATAGAGAGGGTTTTCGTATTCACCTCGCATCGGATAAGAAAAATTTCCTATCTCACACTTTTTTTAATATAAAGGGGATTGTACACATGAGTAAAAAAGTAGAACGTTTACAAAAAGAAAAGCAAGATCGTAATGCGATTGTAATGTGTGTTGCGGTATCTATGCTTATTATGATAAGTTGTGTAAATAAATTTTTCGGGATTTTATAATAGAAAAAAAGCTTATTGCTTCTTAAGAAGCAATAAGCTTTTTTAATGTGTTCTATATAATAAACCAGGGTAGAATTGCCAGTCCAGAAGTTACAATTGCTGTAGCAAATATTAAAAAGATAGCTTGTTTGTTTTGTTTCATGTTACATTCTCCTCTACATATCAATTGCATGCTATACGTTTATTTAATAATTAGCGGGAGACGGATCCTCCTCGCTGAGTGAAGTTTCACTTTATATTTTTAGTATAACGAATGGAAAGGATTGGAACGATCGATAAAGGTGACATGAAGATTACATTGTTGTAATGAAAAAAGCATCTTAATTAATAAGAAGATGCTTTTGAAAAATTATATTAAAATGTTAATTATTTAAGAATAAAACCATATGCTCTTCGTCCCAATATTGGCCATTATGTTTTAAGGACCGTTCTTGCACACCGTAAGTTTGGAAGCCGAGGGACTCATATAATTTTTTTGCAGCAGTGTTATCAGCGACAACATGAAGCATAAGCTGTTCTACATGTAATTTATCGGCATTTTCAATAATCGCTTTAATTAAAGCTCGTCCTGCACCGAGGCCACGCGCTTTTGGAGAAACAAAAACTGAGCCGATTTTTGCCTTATGCTCCTGCTTAATAAATGGCTTTGTTTCTAGAGTAGCAATACCGATTAAATCATTATCTTTGAAGACACCTAGAGTATACTTATCCGGATTGCTTAATCGCTTTGCCATAGCAGCGACAGGGTTTTCCTGTTTAAGAACATCTTCATAAGAAGAGCTAAAAGCCTCAGGGTTTTTCATTAAACCTTCCATACACACTTTCAAATAAATTTCTGCATCCTCTGTTGTTAATAAGCGAATTTCCATAGTTGTAACCTCCTAGATTGATTCAAATTTAATTCATTAACTTTGTAAGATTAAGTTTAGTTAAATGTATTCTGTGACTATTCTTTCTTAATTTGTAAAAGAATGAAAAGATTATGCTACTATGTTTTCATTTTATTTATCCCGCTATTTGTGGGCAGTAAAACTCCTACCTCAAAATTCGGCTGGAGCAAAGAAGTTAGGTGGGAGTCGGGCTGCCCGTAAAAGCCCGATTGGTGAAGGCTAATAATCAGTGGGGGATGAACACCCCCCACTGATTATAGTTTCACTTTATGTAATGAAATTATATATTAACTTTATTAACTATTCAAGGTTTTAATATGTTACATTTTTATAACTAAAATTTCCGCTTTGTAAAGGAGTCATTTTTATCCAACTATTCGTGGGAGTCAGATTGCCCGTAAAAGCCCGATTGGTTGGGCTAATAATCAGTGAGGAGGGAAAAACCCTCCACTGATTAAATTTTCACTTTCTTTTACGTATTCAATCGTTTATTTTGTAGCCATTGATTCGTTCCGGATGTGTATAAATATTGCAAGATCCATTTCGAATAAATCCTACTACGGTAATACCTAAATCGTGGGCGAGTTGCAGAGCTAGTTTAGTTGGAGCTGATTTAGATAGAACAATTTCGCAACCTATTTTTGAAACCTTTAACAAAATTTCAGATGAGATGCGTCCGCTAAACGCAATGATTTTCCCTTGAACAGAGATATTGTTTCGTAAACAATGACCGTATATTTTATCTAGCGCATTATGTCTTCCGATATCCATTCTTGATAAAAGAATGTTATTTCGATCACATAAAGCGGTATTATGCACACCACCCGTTTGGCGAAATGTAGTTGAAGATTGTTGTAAGGAAGTCATTAGGTGAAAACATTCTTCCGGAGTAATAGTTATATGTATATCATGTAACTTTTTTGCTTTTGCTGCATCGTTGACGAAAACAAAACCTTGTCTACTTTTCCCGCAACAAGAAGTTACGTACCGTTTATTATATAAAGTTTGATAGAGCGGATTAATTTTTGATGATTTTACATGGACAATTCCGTTTTCTTTTTGGATCCATAATTCTTCAATATCTTTATAAGAAGAAATAATTCCTTCAGAAATTAAAAAACCGGTTACCATATCTTCAATGTAATTAGGAGTGCATACAACTGTTACGTATTCTTCGCTATTTAATTTAATTGTAATGGGAGATTCCGTAACAACCTCATCGGTTTGTTTTGAAAATGTACCAGATTGATAACGTACAATTGTATATGTTTCTTGAATAGGCCCCATATTAAATTCCCCTTTATATGTATTTTTCTCCATATTTATCATAAAACATCGAAAAAACAAAAGCATCTACTAACAAGAAGATGGCAGATTATTTTGGTTATTATTGTATATGTACGATATAATAGATTTGTAGAATAGCGACATTTTCAAGCTTTCGTAGTTATACCTTATAACATCTAGAATCGACTTCCAAAGGAAAGTATTTTAACAGGGCGCTTCAAAAATATGTACAACACAATTATGAAAACGGATTCATAATTGTGTTGTACAGTTAGTTGTAAGGAGAGGGGAAACTATGACAGAACAGACAGTCCGTGTAACCGTTGATGGTAAAGAATTTTTCGTATCAGGTGAAAAGACGATACTCCAATTGTTTAACGAAAGTAATTTAGAACATCCTCAAATTTGTCATGTACCAGAGGTAGATCCTATTCAAACTTGTGATACATGTATTGTAGAAGTGAATGGAAGTTTACTACGTGCCTGTTCGACAAAGTTGGAAGATGGCATGCATATTGAGAGGCAATCGGAACGTGCAAAGGAAGCACAAACTGAAGCGATGGATCGAATATTAGAGAATCATTTATTGTATTGTACAGTATGTGATAACAATAATGGTAACTGTAAAGTCCATAATACAGTACATATGATGGAGATTGAAGAACAAAAATATCCATATGAACCGAAAGTAAGTGCATGCGAAGTGGATACGTCGCATCCATTCTATCGATACGATCCAAATCAATGTATTGCTTGTGGGCAGTGTGTAGAAGTATGCCAAAATTTACAAGTAAATGAAACTTTATCGATTGATTGGAGTTTAGACCGTCCACGTGTTATTTGGGACAATGGTGTGAGTATAAATGACTCGTCTTGTGTTAGCTGTGGGCAATGTGTAACAGTTTGTCCTTGTAATGCATTAATGGAAAAAACGATGCTAGGAGAAGCTGGATTTATGACTGGTTTAAAACCAGATGTGCTAAATCCAATGATTGATTTTGTAAAAGATGTAGAGCCTGGATATAGCAGTATTTTAGCAGTTTCAGAAGTAGAGTCCGCGATGCGTAAGACGAAAATTAATAAGACAAAAACAGTTTGTACATTTTGTGGTGTAGGTTGTTCATTTGAAGTATGGACGAAAGATCGTCAAATTTTAAAAGTGCAACCTGTTTCAGATGCACCGGTTAATGGTATTTCCACATGTGTAAAAGGAAAATTCGGATGGGACTTTGTGAACAGTGAAGAGCGTATTACAAAGCCGTTAATTCGCCAAGGGGATATGTTTGTTGAGGCTTCATGGGAAGAGGCTCTTGAAGTTGTTGCATCTAATATGCAACATATTAAATCAGAGTATGGTAGCGATGCGTTTGGTTTTATTTCTTCTTCGAAAGTAACAAATGAAGAAAACTATCTTATGCAAAAACTAGCTCGTCAAATATATGGAACAAATAATGTAGATAACTGTTCCCGTTATTGCCAATCTCCAGCAACAGACGGTTTATTTAAAACTGTCGGTATGGGCGGAGATGCTGGAACAGTGAAAGATATTGCTGAGGCAGGTCTTGTTATTATTGTTGGGGCAAATCCAACAGAAGGACATCCTGTACTTGCAACTAGAGTGAAGCGTGCTCATAAATTACATGAACAAAAACTAATTGTCGCAGACCTTCGTAAACATGAAATGGCGGAGCGTGCTGATATATTTGTTCACCCGAGTCAAGGGACGGATTATGTATGGCTTGCTGGGATAACGAAATACATTATCGATCAAGATTGGCACGATAAAAAATTCATAGCTGAAAATGTAAAGAATTTTGATGAATATAGCAAAATGCTAGAAAAATATACGCTTGATTATACTGAGGGAATTACAGGGATTTCTAAAGCTCAGTTAAAAGAAATGGCTCGTATGGTATATGAAGCAGATGGTACTTGTGTACTTTGGGGAATGGGTGTAACTCAAAATACAGGAGGAAGTACAACGTCAGCAGCAATTTCAAATTTACTTCTCGTTACAGGTAACTACCGTCGTCCTGGTGCCGGTGCGTATCCGTTACGCGGGCATAATAACGTACAAGGTGCTTGTGATATGGCGACATTACCGAACTGGCTTCCGGGTTACCAAGCTGTTTCAGATGATGTGCATCGTGCGAAATTTGAAAAAGCATACGGTACTACGATTCCGAAAGAACCGGGATTAAATAATATCGCAATGTTACTTGCGGCCGAAGAAGGAAAACTGCGTGGTATGTATGTTATGGGAGAAGAAATGGCTTTAGTAGATTCAAATGCCAACCATGTACAACATATTTTAGCGAATTTAGACTTCCTTGTTGTTCAAGATATGTTCTTATCGAAAACAGCTCGTTTCGCCGATGTTATTTTACCAGCAGCACCAAGCTTAGAAAAAGAAGGAACGTTTACGAATACAGAGCGCCGTATTCAAAGATTGTATGAAGTATTGAAGCCACTTGGTGATTCTAAGCCAGATTGGTGGATTTTACAAAAAGTAGCTCGTGCACTGGGCGGAGACTGGAATTATGGAAGTCCAAGTGAAATTATGGACGAAATTGCATCGCTTGCACCGTTATACTCTCAAGCGACGTACGACCGTCTAGAAGGCTGGAATAGTTTATGTTGGGGTAGCCATGATGGTAGTGATACACCATTATTATATGTAGATGGATTTAACTTCCCAGACAAACTAGCACGTTTATCACTAGATGAATGGGTTCCGCCAGTTATAGCACCAGATGAGTATGATTTACTATTAAATAATGGCCGTATGCTAGAGCATTTCCATGAAGGGAATATGACGAATAAGTCGGCTGGTATTTTATCTAAAGTGTCTGAAGTATTTGTTGAAATTTCACCTGAACTTGCTAAAGAACGCAATGTGAAAGATGGTGGTCTTGTAGAGTTAGCATCACCATTTGGAAAAATCAAAGTACAAGCGCTTGTTACAGATCGCGTAACTGGAAATGAGTTATATTTGCCGATGCATGCGACAGTAAATGAAGAGGCAATCAATATTTTAACAGGAACAGCAACAGACATTTATACGTGTACACCAGCTTATAAACAAACAATGGTGAAACTGCGCGTATTACGTGAAAAAGGAAATCGTCCGTTACCATCTTCAAACCCGAGAGATAAAAAACGTCATCCGCAAAATGGTGTTGAAATCGAGCGAAAGTGGCAAAGAAAACAATACGTATCACTTGTGGACCAGAATTAGGGGGCGGAGATAATGGCAAAAGAGATTACTTTAATTAAAAAGAAGATTGTAACAGAAGAAGAAAAAAAACAGCAAGTAACAGATGAGTTGTTAAATGATCTAGCTGAAAATAGAGAAGCAGTAGAAGAGACGATGCAGCTATTAGCGCAGTTGCAAAAAGCTGGAATTTTAGATGCAGCAATTAGTTTACTTGCTGCAAAAGAAGATGTTTCCAAAATAGCTGTTGAACAATTGAATCGTGAACCAGTAAAGAATGCATTAAACAATATGATGGGGGCAGGAGAGGCATTATCTTCAGTGGACCCAGAAATAACGAAACAAATAACATCTAGTTTAGTCACTGGATTACAATTTGCAACAGAGGAATTAAATAGTGGTAAAAAAACAAAAGTGATGGATTTCTTTAAAGTGTTAAAAGATCCAGATATCAATAGAGCAATTACATTCGGTTTTAGCTTCTTGAAAGCATTTGGTCAAGGGTTAGAGAAAAAATAGAGTAAATGAAAAAGTGATGGCAAGTAGCCATCACTTTTTCATTGTATGTATAAGAGTGTTCATGTTAAGCGGAATATATTATTATTAAAAAGATGGGTTGGAAATGGAAATATGGAATCCATCTCAAATATCGTTTTAGAATGTGGAGGAATATATGCAACACCGTAAAAGACTATCTATACCAGGGGTAATGGGACATTCCTTTCAAACAGTTAGATTTGCTTTTTGGAATGTATTAACCTTTCAACTTGCTTATAAATTATTAGCAGCGATTGTATTTGTCCCGCTATTTGGGATCATTTTTAATAAGTTATTGTATTTTGGTGGTTATGCAAATGCGACGAATGATGAATTATTAGCGTTTTTAAAGACACCATACGGTATTTTGGCAATCGTAATTTTATCATTGTTAGCACTGTTTCTTATCTTTACGGAATTTGCGGTGCTTATTATCATTTCGTACTTCGCTCATAAAAGACAAAAGGTGAAATTACGTCCGATTTTATATAAAACCGTAACGTATTTACCTACTCTTTTCACATATTGCTTACCAGGATTTATTTTATATGCTGTCGTATTGTTACCTCTTTTAAATCTTGGATATGAAACGGCATTAATTCCGCAAATTCAAATTCCTAACTTTATTACAGGAGAACTGTTTAAGACAACGATGGGACAAGTTGGTTATTACACGTTCTTTGCTGTAGTTGCGTATTTGAACCTTCGCTGGATTTTTGTTCTACCTATTGTTGTTTTAGAGCAAAAGCCGTTTCGCACAGCAGCACGTAAAAGTGCAATGTTAGTAAAAGAAAGTTTTTTTAAAGTACTATTCTTTTTAGTAGGATTTTTTATTTCAATAGGGATTGTGTACGGTGTATTTTTTGGAATGTATTTATTGTGTCTATGGGGCATGTATGAATTTACAAATCCACAGGGAACATTTGCATTATTAGCAGAATCAACAATGTCTGTATTTTTAACGAGTACATTGTATTTATTTAGTTTTATCGTGACGCCATTTTATATTATGGCAATAACACGATTGTATTTACAAAAGGTTCCGGTTGAAGATGTTTTATTAGAAGAAGGATTAGATTATTCGAAAACAAAAGCAGATAAATGTTTCTTCCAAAAACATCGTTGGAAATTTATTGGTGTATATATTGTAGGAATTATTACTGCCGGAATGGTCGTTGCCTTCATTGTAACGTTTATTTCAAATTCATATAAAGAACCAATTATTATGGCTCATCGTGGTTATATTTCAAAAGGTGTAGAGAATACAAAAGAAGCTCTGCAGGGGGCTATTGATGCCAAAGCAGACTACGCTGAAATTGATGTACTGCAAACAAAAGACGGTGAACTAGCAGTTATACATGATTTGAAGCTAAAACGTCTTGCGAATGCTAATGTTCACGTGTCAGATTTAACGATGGAGGAGTTAAGACAGCTTACCCTTAGTCAAGATGGGTTTTCAGGACAAATAAGTACACTTGATGAGATCATTAAGCTGGCAAAAGGAAAAATCAAACTTAATATTGAAGTGAAGCTTCATGGTGGCGAAAAAGATTTCGTAAACAAAGTATTAAAAGCGATTAAAGATAATGAATTTGAGAAGCAATGTGTCATTCAAACGTTACACTATCCGCTTATTAAAGAGTTTAAACGTGCAAATCCAAATATAAAAGTAGGATATATACTGTATGCGAGTAGAGCTAACTTAAAGAATGTGAAGGCTGATTTTTATGTAGCAGAAGAATACATGTTAAATAAGAAATTAGTAAAAGAAGCAAGGAAGCTAAACAAGCCAATTTACGTATGGACAGTAAATGATATGGAAAGTTTAAAGGCATATTATAAGTTAAACGTGGATGGTATCATTACCGATTATCCTGAAGACGCACGTGAAACAATTAAGATGTTAAAAGAGCAAGAAGATCGTGAAAGTGATATATTTGATAAAATTACCGAGACGACAGAAGATCTATTTTCAAAGTTATTTATGATCTATCCAGCTGCTGGCTAAATGCTAGTAGCTGTTTTTTATGAAAAGAATATATTTCTAAAGTATTGTACAAAGTAATAAGTGTATATGTATACGTAACTACTTAGTTTTTTTGCATTGTTACATTATTGTCAAATAATAAATAATTACTATGCGTTTTGAATGGATATAATGTAAATAGAGTGATAGATAATGAGATGGTACAAATAACCCAATAGAATCAATGTTTCGTATATTTACACTATTCTAAATATATAAACTTTAAAAAAATGGTATGTTAGCGTTTTCATAACTTTTAAGTTATGCTAGAATAAGGACATAAGTTATTAATTATTACAAAAAGAAAAAAGAGTTCCTTTTTTCTGTTAATTATAAGGGGGCATTTCATTATGCGTATTGGGGTACCAGCAGAAATTAAAAACAACGAAAACCGTGTGGCAATGACACCAGCAGGTGTTGTACATTTAGTTCGTAACAATCACGAAGTATTCATTCAAAAGGATGCAGGTGTAGGATCTGGTTTCACAGATGCTCAGTATGTTGAAGCGGGAGCAAAAATTGTTGATACAGCTGAAGAAGCTTGGAACATGGAAATGGTTATGAAAGTTAAAGAACCAGTTGAAAGCGAATACAAACACTTCAGCGAAGGTTTAATCTTATTCACATACTTACACTTAGCTCCAGAACCAGAATTAACAAAAGCGTTAATCGAGAAGAAAGTTGTTGCTATCGCATATGAAACAGTACAATTAGAAAACCGTTCATTACCATTACTTGCACCTATGAGTGAAGTAGCTGGTCGTATGGCTGCACAAATCGGTGCACAATTCCTTGAGAAAAACAAAGGCGGTAAAGGTATCTTACTTGCAGGTGTTCCAGGAGTTAAACGTGGTAAAGTAACAATTATCGGTGGTGGACAAGCTGGTACAAATGCTGCTAAAATTGCAGTTGGACTAGGTGCGGATGTAACAATCATCGACTTAAGTGCAGAACGTCTTCGTCAATTAGATGACATTTTCGGAAACCAAGTAAAAACTTTAATGTCTAATCCTTACAATATTGCAGAAGCTGTAAAAGAGTCTGATCTTGTAATCGGTGCAGTATTAATCCCAGGTGCAAAAGCGCCAAAACTTGTAACAGAAGAAATGATTAAATCAATGGAACAAGGTTCTGTTGTTGTAGATATCGCGATTGACCAAGGTGGTATTTTCGAAACAACTGACCGTATTACAACTCATGATAACCCAACTTATGAAAAACACGGCGTTGTTCACTATGCAGTTGCAAACATGCCAGGTGCGGTTCCACGTACATCAACTCTTGCATTAACAAACGTAACAGTACCATATGCAGTACAAATTGCTAACAAAGGCTACAAAGAAGCTTGCCTAGGCAACACTGCATTATTAAAAGGTATTAATACATTAGAAGGCTATGTAACATTCGAAGCAGTTGCAGAAGCTCACGGTGTAGAGTACAAAGGTGCTAAAGAATTATTAGAAGCAGAAACAGTATCTTGCTAATAGAAGCATTATACAAAACAAAATCGAACAATATATAAAACAACATGATAAGAGCTAAGAGATAATACCTCTTAGCTCTTCTTGGTAAAAGGGGGCATTCATCGTGGCCAACCTATTTAAAAAGAAATCCGTTACGCAATTGTTAGGGGAAAGTAAAAGTAAAACTTTGACGAAAACGCTAGGGGCATTTGACCTAACAATGCTAGGGATTGGTGCGATAATTGGTACAGGAGTTCTAGTATTAACTGGATTAGTAGCAGCAAGAGATGCTGGTCCAGCAGTTATTTTTTCATTTATGATTGCAGCAATTGTTTGTGGATTTGCAGCTTTATGTTATGCAGAGGTTGCATCTGCACTTCCTGTTTCAGGTAGTGTGTACACATATTCATATGCAACAATTGGTGAGTTTGTTGCCCATTTAATGGGATGGACATTGCTATCCGTATATGTCGTAACGACTGCCGCAGTAGCTGGCGGATGGACAGGTTATTTCAATAATTTAGTGAGTGGATTGGGACTTGAAATTCCTAAAGCATTGTTAACGATTCCATCGCAAGGTGGTATGGTGAACTTACCCGCAGTTATCATTACGTTGGTGATAACTTGGTTATTATCACGAGGTACAAAAGAAAGTAAGCGTGTGAATAACATAATGGTATTAATTAAAATTGGTATTGTTGTTTTATTCATTGCAGTTGGTGTATTCTACGTGAAACCAGAAAACTGGATACCATTTGCACCGTACGGCTTAAGTGGAGTCTTTGCCGGAGGAGCAGCAGTATTCTTCGCTTTCTTAGGATTTGATGCATTAGCAACTTCTGCTGAAGAAGTAAAAAATCCGCAACGTGATCTACCGATTGGTATTATTGCTTCATTAGTCATTTGTACAATCATTTATGTTGTAGTTTGTCTCGTTATGACAGGTATGGTTTCTTACAAGGAATTAGATGTACCTGAAGCGATGGCCTATGTACTAGAAGTTGTAGGACAAGATAAAGTGGCTGGTGTAATTGCTATTGGAGCTGTAATTGGTATTATGGCTGTAATTTTCGCATACATCTACGCTACGACACGTGTATTCTTCGCGATGAGCCGTGACGGTTTATTGCCAAAATCTTTTGCGAAAATTAACAAGAAGACAGAAGCACCAACATTTTCAGTTTGGTTAACAGGAATTGGTAGTGCTTTAATTGCTGGATTTATCGATTTAAAAGAATTGTCAAATTTAGCGAATATTGGAGCGTTATTAACATTCGCGATGGTTGGTGTAACTGTCATCATTCTTCGTAAAACGCATCCGAAATTACAACGTGGATTTATGGTACCATTTGTACCAATCTTACCGATTATTTCAGTTGCATGCTGTCTATTCTTAATGGTAAATCTACCGTTAAAAACATGGATATACTTCGGTGTTTGGTTGGCAATAGGAGTAGTTGTATACTTTGTATATTCGAAAAAGCACAGTCATCTAAAAGAAGATGGAAGTTCGCAAGATAGTTTAGAAAAAGCTAATTAAAGGGATATAACATAGTAAGCCTTGTGCGTCTAGGGAGCGCGCAAGGTTTTTTCTTTTGGGGAAATAAAAGGGGTCAATGTTACTTTGTCGAACTTTTTATGTCGGAATATGAAAAAAGGGGTGGAAAGATGGAGACGAAAGTTGTCGTTGGAGCAGAGGGATATAATAATAATCCAGGTTGGTTACATACGAATGAAGAAGAATTAAATTTATTAAAAAGAGAAACGTGGATTAATAAATTTCCGTCTAATTCTTTATCAGTAATTTTGGCTGAGCACGTATGGGAGCATTTATCGTATGAAGAAGGTATAGAAGCAGCTAAAGTTTGTTATGAGTTTTTAGAAGATAGTGGATATATTCGCTGCGCAGTGCCGGATGCATTTTTCCCAAATGAAGAGTATCAGCGTGGTGTGCAAGTGGGAGGACCTGGCCCGTTAGATCATCCAGCTGCAAGCCATAAAATTGTACATAACTACAAAACGATTATATCTATGTTTGAAGCTGCAGGTTTTCAAGTAAAGCTTTTAGAATACTGTGATGAGAATGGCCAGTTTCATTATAGTGATTGGGAAGAGAACGGTGGATTTATTTATCGATCGAAACGTTTTGATCATAGAAATCAAGATGGTAAATTAGGATTTGCTTCGTTAATTGTGGATGCAGTAAAAGTTAATAAAGTGAAACTTTAATCAGTGGGGGGCTTCATCTCCCACTGATTATTAGCCCTCACCAATCGGGCTTTTACGGGCAGTTAATCTCCCACCTAACTTCTTTGTTTCAGCTGCATTTTGAGGTGGGAGTCTTACTGCCCGTTAATGCGGGATAAATAAGAAGGGATGCACGGTAGTTTTCGTGCATCCTTTTTGTATGAAGGGCATGATAGATGCGGAGAATATTTATATGTTTATTTTGAAATGTGAACGAAATGTTTTAAAAAATGTATGAGAATTCATTGACACATATGAATAGACGCTCATATAATAAAGGTATAAGACATATGAATAGTTGTTCATATGTTCAAATAAAGAGGTGAGCTGTGATGGCTGAAAATAAAGTAGAAACGCAACAGGAAGCATGTTCTCAAACGGTAATTCACGAGGAAATCGTGGATCAAGTAAAACAAACAATTCCGACTGATGAAAGTTTAAGTAAAGTAGCAGAATTATTTAAAGTATTAGGTGACCGTACACGTACGAGAATATTACATGCATTATTTGAAGCTGAAATGTGTGTTTGTGATTTAGCTTATTTATTAGGAATGACGCAATCTTCAATCTCACATCAGCTTCGTGTATTAAAGCAAGCAAAGCTTGTAAAGAACCGTAAAGAAGGAAAGGTAGTTTATTACTCATTAGCTGATCAACACGTAATTCATATCTTCGAGCAAGCGTTTGAACACGTAAACGAGGAAGAATAAAAAAGCGAGGAGGGAGAACGATGGCAGAAGCATTAGTGAAAAAGAAACTTATGCTAGAAGGTTTAGATTGTGCAAATTGTGCAATGAAAATTGAAAAAGGTGTTGGGAATATAGAAGGGGTAACATCTTGTTCCGTAAACTTTGCAACAAAAACGATGCTTTTAGAAACACCGCAAAATAAAGAAAATCAAGTTGTTACGGAAGCGAAGCAACTTGTTACAAAATTAGAGCCACATATTAAAGTGCAAGAAGAGCAAAAAACAAAATCAGTAAAAGAAGTATTTGTATTAGAAGGCTTAGACTGTGCAAATTGTGCAATGAAGATTGAAAATAAGGTAAAGGAAATGCCAACAATTTCAGAAGCGACTGTTGATTTCGTATCAAAGAAATTACGAGTAGAAGTTGCAAATAAACGAGAACTTGAATCGACTGTACAAAATATAAAAAATGTTGTTCAAAAGTTAGAGCCTGATGTAAAAGTTGTTCGTGAAGAGGAAAAAGGACACGACCATGATCATGGTGATGGAAATGTGAAAAAGATGATAGGAAGATTAGTAGTCGGTGGAATTTTGACAGGAATTGCTGCGTTAGCCGGATTACCGCAAATGATAACAATTCCATTATTCGTCCTTGCTTATTTATTAATAGGTGGAGATATCGTTTGGAGAGCGGTAAGAAACATAACTCGCGGCCAAGTGTTCGATGAAAACTTTTTAATGGCAATTGCAACTTTAGGAGCTTTCGCGATTCAACAATATCCAGAAGCGGTAGCAGTTATGCTATTTTACCAAGTAGGGGAACTGTTCCAAAGTATTGCAGTAAATCGTTCTCGAAAATCAATTACGTCATTAATGGATATTCGTCCTGACTATGCGAATGTGAAAGTTGGAAACGAAACGAAACAAGTATCACCAGAAGATGTGCAAATTGGTGAGTATATTATCGTAAAACCAGGTGAAAAAGTACCGTTAGACGGGAAAGTAGTTGAGGGAACATCAATGATGGATACTTCAGCGTTAACAGGTGAGTCTGTACCGAGGGAAGTAGAAGTTGGTAATGACGTATTAAGTGGTTTTGTAAACCAAAATGGTGTATTAATTGTCGAAGTTACAAAAGAGTTCGGTGAATCCACTGTATCGAAAATTTTAGACTTAGTACAAAATGCAAGTAGCAAAAAAGCGCCAACAGAAAACTTTATTACAAAGTTTGCACGTTATTATACTCCTGTTGTAGTTATAACAGCAGCAATAATGGCATTTATTCCACCACTTATTTTAGAGGGTGCTACATTCTCCGATTGGATTTATAGAGCTTTAGTGTTCTTAGTAATCTCTTGTCCATGTGCGCTCGTTGTATCGATTCCTCTTGGATTCTTTGGCGGTATTGGTGGGGCATCTAAAAGTGGTATTTTAGTAAAAGGAAGTAACTATTTAGAAGCATTGAATGATGTGAAATATATCGTTTTTGATAAAACAGGAACATTAACAAAAGGTGTCTTTAAAGTTACGAAGATGGAGCCTAGTGAAGGTATCACAGCTGAAGAGCTATTAGAATATGCAGCATTTGCAGAAGTATATTCAAATCATCCGATTGCACAATCTATTCGAAATGCATATGGAAAATCAATCGATGAAAATGCTATTGAAGACTATAGTGAAATTTCTGGTCATGGTACGGTTGTAAAAGTACAAGGAAAAGAAATTTTCGCAGGTAATGCTAAATTAATGAGCAAAGAAAACATTACATTTAAGCAACCAAATACAGTAGGTACACTAGTTCATGTTGCTGTAGATGGTAAATATGCAGGTTATATTGTTATCTCTGATGAGGTAAAAGAGGATTCAAAACAAGCAATTCAAAAGTTAAAAGAACTAGGTATTAAGAAGACAGTCATGTTAACTGGTGATGCAAAATCAGTCGGAGAAGCTGTTGGTAAAGAATTAGGTTTAGATGAAGTTCATGCCGAATTATTACCACACCAAAAAGTAGAAGAAATCGAAAAAATTGATGCAGCAAAACGCGGTAAAGAAAAGATTGCATTCGTCGGTGATGGTATTAATGATACGCCAGTACTAGCAAGGGCAGACGTTGGTATTGCGATGGGCGGCTTAGGATCAGATGCAGCAATTGAAGCTGCTGACATCGTTATTATGACTGATGAGCCTTCAAAAATTGTGACAGCAGTAAAAATTGCAAAACGTACACGTAGCATCGTATGGCAAAATATTATATTTGCATTAGGGGTAAAAGGGTTAGTGTTATTACTCGGCGCCTTTGGTATTGCAACAATGTGGGAAGCAGTCTTCTCAGATGTTGGTGTGACGTTACTTGCAGTATTAAATGCAATGCGTGTACTACGAGTAAAAGATTTATAAAAAAGAGGACGCAATTGCGTCCTCTTTTTTATTGGTTATTTTGTTTTTAAATAATTTAATATATAAATTTACAAAAATATAATATTCTTCTTATTATTTTAATATATTTTTTACAAATATCCATATAGTATTGAAAAATGGAGAAGTGGGGGAGGGACAAAACCCCACTGATTAAAGCTTCACTTTATTTTTGTATATTTTTTTCAACCTGTTCTCGAACAGTTTGAATATAATTCATTTTATGATCCCAACATTCTTGGCTTAAATCGACAGGGTACTCTTCTGGGTTTAAAGTTCGCATATACTCTTCCCAAAATAGTGAGAGGCTGCGTTCATTATACTTTTGAATATCTAATATATTAGGTAATTCATACGCTCTTTTACCGTTAATGAAAATATCTTGATGTAGTTCGCGTGCTTCAAAGCTTGTTACGAATTTACTTATATATGTATGAACTGGATGAAACATTTTTAAACGCTCTTCTTTTCCGGGTTCTTCTGACTCTAAAGCAATATAATCGCCCTCTGCATGATCGTTAACACGGTTAATAATACGATAAACTCGTTTAAGTCCTGGGGTTGTAATTTTTTCAGGATTAGATGAAATCTTAATCGTATCATTTAATTTTCCGTCAGTATCTTCAATAGCGACTAGTTTATAAACAGCCCCTAATGCTGGCTGCTCAAAGGATGTAATCAGCTTTGTACCAACACCCCATACATCAATTTTTGCCCCTTGAGATTTCAAGTGCATAATCGTATATTCATCTAAATCGCTAGAAGCGATAATTTTTGTGTTTGTAAATCCAGCTGCATCAAGTTGTTTTCTGGCCTCCTTTGATAAATATGCCATATCACCACTATCAAGGCGAATGCCATAAAAATCGATACGATCCCCGAACTCTTTTGCAACACGAATCGCATTTGGAACACCAGATTTTAATGTGTCGTATGTATCGACAAGAAATACACATTTTTTATGTGTTTCAGCATATTTTTTAAATGCAACATATTCATCGCGATATGCTTGAACGAAAGAATGGGCATGTGTGCCAGCTACAGGGATGCCAAATCGTTTCCCTGCGCGAACGTTACTTGTAGATGAAAAACCACCAATAAAGGCAGCTCGTGTTCCCCAAAGGGCAGCATCAAACTCATGAGCGCGTCTTGTACCGAACTCTAAAAGCTCATCATTATTTGCAGCGTGCTTCATACGTGCAGCTTTTGTAGCAATTAATGTTTGGTAATTTACAATATTTAAGAGGGCGGTTTCAATTATTTGTGCCTCGCCAAGCGGTGCATCAACACGTAATAATGGTTCGTTATTAAAAACAACTTCGCCTTCTTGCATACTACGAATCGTGCCAGTAAATTTCATGTTTTGTAAATAATGAAGGAAGTCTTCTTCAAATTGCAGCTCTGCTAAATAAGCGATGTCACTTTCGGTAAAGCTGAAATTTTCTATGTACTCTACAATTTTTTCAAGACCAGCAAAAACAGCATAGCCGTTTTCGAATGGAAGCTTTCGAAAGTATAGATCAAAAACAGAACGGCGAGTATGAATACCATCTTTCCAATATGTATAAGCCATGTTGATTTGATATAAATCTGTATGTAAGGCGTAACTATCGTCTTTATAATGATTCATTGCGAAAACACCTCCGTAATTTGGTTATAGTATACCAATTTTTCCCCTTTCGTAGCAAAGAAGTAATAGGGGATTGAAGTCAAGAGAGAAAAAAATGAAATAATGCATATTTTTTAGAAAATTTACATTTATCAATTTATATTTCTCTAGATTTTATGTATTATTAGAGTAGTGGGGGTAATGAGAATGGAGGAGGACAATGCAACAAACATTAGAAAAAATAGGCAAGCAAGTTTTTTATAAACGGCTACAGCAAAAAATGACACAAGAAGAATTATGTCAGGGCATTTGTTCTGTCTCATACTTAAGTAAGATCGAAAATGGAAAGATTGAAGCATCAGAAGAAATTCTACAATTGCTCTGCACAAGACTAGAAATTGCTGTGACGGATTTGAGAGATGTAGAAGAAGATGTGAAAGTGAAGTTGGACGAGTGGTTGAATGCATTAGTTCATTTGGACAAGCAACAAGTAGAGCGCATATACGAAGAGTTGCAAGGTGAAATGAAGCATGTGTTGGATTTTGAAATTATAAATTATTATAAACTGCTGTATACACGTTATTTAATGATGAAGCGGGATCTCCCTGCTGTTGAAGAAGAATTGGACGGATTGAAGAAAGTGTATAAGAAATACTCGCCTTTTCAGAAGATGTTATATACGTATAATAAGGCATTATTATATTCTGTGCAGTACAAATATACGCAGGCATTAGAATATCTGTTAAAGACGGAATCGATGGCGAAAGAGTTAGGATATTATGAAACAGGAATATATTATAATTTGGCATTGACATATAGTCAGATGGAAATAGACCATATGACATTATATTTTGCTAATGTGGCATTAGAAGGTTTTAAAAGTGAATATAAATTTAGAAATATAATTAATTGTAAGTTTTTAATTGCGTTTAGTTATACTAGAAAAAAACAATATAATGAAGCTATGGAAATCTATAATCATATCATAAGAGAAGCAACTTCTTTTGCTGATAAAGATAATATTCTTTCTATTGCTTTAAATAATATTGGTTATCTGTACTACCGACAAAAAAATTATGCCAAGGCGAAAGAGTATTATATAGAATGCTTAAATTATAAAAAAGAAGAGGATATGAATTATATTGATGCCATGTATGAGCTCTCATTACAGTGTATTCAATTAGGAGAACTTGAGGAAGCGGCTGAATGGATTGAAAAAGGTATCCTTGCTGCAAGGAAAGATGATAGATACAAAGGGATGTTATATTTATTGTTAAATTTAAGATATAAATATTTTGAAGAAAGAGACCTCTATAAAAAATTTTTAGAAACAGAAGTAGTTCCTTTCTTTAAAACAGAGGAAAATATAAAAGATTTAAAGAAAGTATACTTAGAACTAGCTGAATACTTAGAAGAATGCTCAGATTTTAAAGAAAGTAATCGCTATTATAAATTAGCGATTACTTTATTAGAAGAGTAAAGAGGAGGGATAGTATGAAAAAGTTAATTGCAGGAACATTTGTGGTTATGGCAATTGCAGCTGTAGTATTGGATATTCAGTATGCTTGGAAGCCGGATACTCTAGGGCAAGAAGCTAAAACAGTTGAACAAATTAATTTATAAAAAAAACCCTTTCCCAACGGAAAGGGTTTTTTTCAATATTTGTTCCTCAAAATTCTACAACACTTGAGAAAGAAATTAATTGAATTTTTAGTATATTAATAGTGGAAACATAATGATAATATGAAACTACTCTTTTTCAAAAATTTTTTATTAGGGGGAATGTTAGATGAAAAAGAAGAGTTTAGCGTTAGTGTTAGCGGCAGGAATGGCAGTTACTACGTTCGGAGGGACAGGCTCTGCATTTGCGGATTCTAAAAATGTACTCTCTACTAAGAAGTACAATGAGACGGTACAGTCACCTGAGTTTATTTCTGGTGATCTAACTGGAGCGACTGGTAAGAAAGCGGAATCTGTGGTGTTTGATTACTTAAACGCAGCAAAAGGTGATTATAAGCTAGGGGAAAAGAGTGCACAAGATTCTTTCAAAGTGAAACAAGTGAAAAAAGATGCTGTAACTGATTCAACAGTAGTACGTATGCAACAAGTTTACGAGGGAGTACCTGTATGGGGGTCTACTCAAGTAGCTCACGTAAGTAAAGATGGTTCTTTAAAAGTATTGTCTGGAACAGTTGCGCCTGATTTAGACAAGAAGGAAAAGTTAAAAAACAAAAATAAGATTGAAGGCGCAAAAGCAATTGAAATTGCGCAACAAGATTTAGGAGTAACACCTAAATACGAAGTGGATCCAAAAGCGGATTTATATGTATATCAAAATGGTGAAGAAACGACATATGCATACGTTGTGAATTTAAACTTCTTAGAGCCAAATCCAGGAAACTATTACTATTTCATTGAAGCGGAAAGCGGTAAAGTGTTAAATAAATATAATAAACTTGATCATGTAACGAATGATGATAAGTCACCAGTTAAGCAAGATGCTCCTAAACAGGAAGCGAAAGCGGTTGTAAAGCCTGTAACAGGGACGAATAAAGTTGGAACTGGTAAAGGTGTATTAGGAGATACGAAATCGCTTAATACAACGTTATCTGGATCGTCTTACTATTTACAAGATAATACGCGCGGAGCAACAATTTTCACATATGATGCGAAAAACCGCTCAACATTACCAGGAACATTATGGGCAGATGCAGATAATGTTTTCAATGCAGCGTATGATGCAGCGGCAGTAGATGCTCATTACTATGCAGGTAAAACATATGATTACTATAAAGCTACATTTAACAGAAACTCTATTAATGATGCAGGAGCACCATTAAAATCAACAGTTCATTACGGAAGTAAGTATAATAATGCATTCTGGAACGGCTCACAAATGGTATACGGAGATGGTGATGGTGTAACATTCACTTCATTATCTGGTGGCATTGATGTAATTGGCCATGAATTAACACATGCTGTTACGGAAAATAGCTCGGATTTAATTTATCAAAATGAATCAGGAGCGTTAAATGAAGCAATTTCTGATATTTTTGGTACTTTAGTAGAATTCTATGATAACCGTAACCCAGATTGGGAGATTGGTGAAGATATTTATACACCTGGTAAGGCGGGAGATGCACTTCGTTCTATGAGTGATCCAGCGAAATATGGTGACCCAGACCATTATTCTAAGCGTTACACTGGTTCAAGTGATAACGGTGGCGTTCATACAAACAGTGGTATTATTAACAAACAAGCTTATTTATTAGCAAATGGTGGTACGCATTCTGGTGTAACTGTAACTGGTATCGGTAAAGATAAATTAGGTGCGATTTACTACCGTGCAAATACACAGTATTTCACGCAATCTACTACATTTAGTCAAGCACGTGCTGGTGCAGTACAAGCTGCAGCTGATTTATATGGTGCTAGCTCTGCAGAAGTAGCAGCAGTTAAGCAATCATTTAGTGCTGTTGGTGTAAACTAAGGCTTTAAGGGATAGTTATTAATAAAATACCTCAAAAATAAAGAAGGAGCATAGGCTCCTTCTTTATTTTTTTCTCCATTTTTTCCACAAATAAAATAATCCAACACAACCTGCGATTGTAATAATCCATTTCGCTTCATTTGTTCCGTTAATGACATGATATGCAGAATATACTTCAATCAATAAAGCCGGTATTTTCCCTATTGTGCTGGCAATACTGAAAGAGAGTAATGACATTTTGCCTAGAGCTGCAAATAAAGTAACGATACTGGACGGAATGAAAGGAATAAAACGAAAAGATAGGACTAGTAGAAATGCCTCTCTGCCTTCTACGTAAAGAAGGCGTTCTACCTTTGGATACGTATTTACTTTATCGTGAGTGAACTTTTGAAGGCCTATACGATAAATATAAAACGAGATAATAGCCCCTAATGCCTCACCTGCGATCGAAATGATTGTGCCATTTGTTACACCGAAGAGCTGTATATTAATGGCGGTCAAAAAAATACTAGGGATAAAACCTAAAAGACTGATGATGATGTTGATTAAGATACTAAGTGGAATTGCGATTGAATAATAGTCTGTTAAGAAGTTTTGAATTGTTTCAGCCATTCTTTAAAATCCTTTATCTTTTTTTGCATTACACCATATTTACATTGTATAGGCAAGTACAAATTTACATAATGTAGAAAACAGTTGATAGAAAGGGTTTTGTATACCTTATATAGGTATTAGGTATATGAAAGTAGGGGTATATTTATTTTGTTTAAAAAACACTCCATAAATCCTGTATTTAAAGGGTTTATGGAGTGTTTCGATTGGTGTTTTCATCTGGGAAATAATTATAAAAACAGGGGGGGATATTTTAAAAAGGGTGAAAAACAGTGATTTGATGAAAGGGGGGTGGAAAATATAGCAAAATGAATGAGGATTTTAAAACTGTATACATTTTTTCTTTGTGAAATTGACTTTTAGTGGAGTTACGATAATAATCATGGAAGAGGTGATACGATGAAACGATTAAGTAGTCTTTTCTTGAGTAGTTTATTGGCACTAATGCTGATTTTAAGTGGATGTGCAGGAAAAGAACAAAAAACAGAAAAACCAAAAGAGGATCATTCTACATCAGTAGAAAAAATTAGTGATAATATTTTAGATGAAATGGAAGGGCCACCTAAAAATGGTCATACGATTGAAAGGCATGTAGGCAAATCAGAAGAGGATTTGAAGAATCGTTTGAAGACAGATAAAGTTTCAGCGGCAAGTACATACTATGATAAGGAAACAGCGACAAAGGCTGTGAAAGATAGTTTAAAACAACATGATAAAGAAATTCAGGATTGGTTGAAAAACTCTAAAGAGGCTCGTCTTGTATTGAATACAACTCATTCATTCCCAGTTGGAAAAACAGTAATAAAGAAAAATATGAATGTAAAAGACAAACTAGTAAAGACTGTTACTGTTTTAGCGAGAGATAAATCAGGAAATCTAGGATTTAAGATTATTACTTCTTATCCATCAGATAAATAAAGGGGGGAGTATATATGTATCCAACATTACAATACTTTCTTAAATCGTACTGTACGTTAAGTATTCATGAGGATGAAATAGTAAGCGTGATGGAAGAGTTTATAGAGCAAGAGGACGAAGAGATTGTTTTGAAATTACGCGATGAATTAGTAAATATGAAGAAAAAGAACGCGTGGGAAGAAGCGTGCGTATTAGCTGCGAAGCAAGGCAATCGTGTGTGGTCTTTAGAAGAAACGAAAGATCATCTGGAAATTTTTTCACTATTATTGCAAAAGAAAAAGGCGTGAGTAGATCACGCCTTTTTGTATACGCTTTTTGAAATTTGTCCGTTTGATATTATCTCATTGTTTTGGGGCACTTTTATATACGCTTTTTGAAATTTGTCCATTTGAGAGTACTTCACCGTTTTGTGTTACTTTTTTATACGTAACCGCTGTTATTTTATCACCAGTATTACTAATTACTTGAGAAGAAACTTCAACATTTTTACCAGTATTTGTACCGAAAATACGTGTAGTAATACTACCGCCATTTGAAAATGCTTGAATGTAAATATGCTTACCTGTATTGTTTTTAAATTTTAAATCCGGACCATAATCTGCCACTGCTGCATCCTGCCCAAGTGGTAAATAATTTACGGGCATAGAATGATTGCTTCGAGAAACAATTCCTAAATCTGCCCTTAAAGCTGCGCTGTATAAAGTACTACTTACTTGGCAAACGCCTCCGCCTGCACTTTGTATAACTTTACCTTGTGAATATACTGCTGCGGATTTATAACCATGTGCAGCATCAGTTACGCCAACACGGCCATTAAAACTAAACGTTTCATCAGGTGCTACAATAACTCCACTTAACGTATTAGCTGACTTATTTACGTTATAGGATTGATTTCCATTACGGCCAGCCATTGGGGTAGAATATTCAGCAATCACTTCTTTAATCCCCATTTGTTGTATATCTTCTGTAGAACGTTCAGGTTTTATTAGTGTAACTGGTAATACAACATCGGGTGTGCCAGAAGTAATAGCTGCGCTTGTTAAATCGGTTAATTTTCCTTTATCAATTTTTTCTCCATTTTGACTTTGGCTAATATTTACTGTAGAGCCTTCAACACTTAATTCGGCGTTGACAGGATTTTTTAATGTTTCATTATATTTATCCTTTATAAAGGTTTCATAAGTTGTTGTATTTAATTGTGGTGTTAATTTATAGTCACGTTTTACTTCACCGTTTTCAGCTTGCTTACGCATGTTGTAACGATTCATTACGTTCCCTTCTTGTTCTTTAAAGATATTGTCGACAATATCCTTCTCTTTATAATCTACTCCTAAATCTTTCCACGTGTAATTTTGCTTATCATTTTGGAATACGTAGTTAAGAGATTTTTGATTTAATTCATTCATCTTTTGATTAACAAGGGCTTGAATATCTGCTTTATTTTTTCCATCAAGAGAAATACCTTCAAATGTAGTGTTTGGTAGTGCAGTTGTATTTAGTTGATTATTTAATTTGGATACATATTGATATCCACCAATACCACCAACACAAAGTAATATGCCACCAGCAATAGCGGAACCAATCAGTATTTTGCTTAGCTTCATTTATTTCCCCCCAGAAAAATTTTTATAAATATATGTATTACATTTTTTGTATAAAAATGATGAAAATAACATTATGTACGTCCTAGTATACTATTATTTTCACTACGTGTGTAATGTTTTCATAAAAAATGTTACACTGCTGTAATAATTGTCTCTTTTTGTCACAATATGCATGAGAAATATGTTGAAAATTATAATAAAAAGGCTGCNNGCAGCCTTTTTATTATAATTTTTTATGCTCATTTTTATTCGTAACACCGAGATGTTCTTGAAGTGTTGTCGATATATCATTAACACTCTTTTCGTTTGGAACGTAATAATAAATACCACCTATATATTTATCAGTACCTTCCACTTGCAATTTATCCATTTTTAAATTTGAATCCATTGAATTTTTTGCAATAGTCATCATATCATCAAAAGTTAAATTTGTTTTTAAGTCTGTATCGACAGCATCTAATAGGCTTCCGATTTTATTAATGGAATTGAGAGATAGGGCTTTTTCAGCAATAGCCTCTAAAACAAGTTGTTGTCGTTGACCACGCATATAATCACTATCAATATGACGCGTTCTAGCTAGTGCAAGTGCTTCTTCTCCATTTAAATGTTGACGCCCTTTTTTTAGGTGAATTGCATCTGCTTCGTCGCTACTATTTTGTTCTGTGAACTCAACTGGAACGTCGACAGTTATACCACCTAGAGAATCAACAATCTGGATAAAGGATTTGAAATTGAATTTTACATAGTAATCAACTGGTACATCTAAAAATTTTTCTACTGTATCAATTGTGCTGTCTACACCACCAAATACATGTGCATGTGTAATTTTGTCATATTTATCACGTGATTTAATGAAGACGCGTGAATCACGTGGAATGCTGACTAGTTTAACAGATTTATCATTTTTATTAATTGTTGCAAGTAGTAATGCATCTGTACGAGTCGCTTTTCCGTAACCTTTTTCCCTGATATCACTTTCATCAACACCCATGATCAGGACAGAAATATTATCAGTCATAGGTTTAACAGCTTTTTCACGTTTGCTGGATTTATCTCCTCGGCCGAGTTCAGAATAAGCGTTGCTTAAGACGGATTTTGCTTTACTGTATATATGGAAGGAATAGCCTCCGGCTCCCATTGCTACAATAAGTAAGGGAATAAGAATGAACCAAAGTAGGCGCTTTTTCTTTGAACGTCCTTTTTTGGCTCGAGTTTCGTTGTTAATGTCGGATTTCATCATTTTTTCTCCTTTAAAACAATCAAAGTGTATACATCTAGAAGCGTATTAAAACACATAAAAAATATTTTACGCTAAATAAAAGGTATTGTACATGTATAAAAAATAGATGTATTGATTATTTATCCCGCATTAACGGGCAGTAAAACTCCCACCTCAAAGTCCAGCGAATGCAAGGAAGTTAGGTGGGAGATAACTGCCCGTAAATGCCCGATTGGTTCAACTAATAATCAGTGGGGGATAGCCCCCTCTGATTAAAGTTTCACTTTATAAGACATCTATTCGTTATTGTATACAAAAGACAGGGATAAGAAAATGATAAAATTTTACCTAATTAAAGCATAATACTTACAATAATCGCAGATAAAATACTAACAAGAGTAGCGCCGTATAGTAATTTTAGGCCGAAGCGGGCAACAACATTTCCTTGTTCTTCGTTTAACCCTTTTACCGCACCGGAAATAATTCCAATGGAAGAAAAGTTGGCAAAAGAAACGAGGAAGACAGAAATAATACCAACTGTACGGATAGAGAGAGTGCTGGAAATTTTACTAAGATCCATCATTGCTACAAATTCATTTGTTACAAGCTTTGTTGCCATAATGCTACCCGCTGTGACAATTTCAGAACTTGGTACGCCGATAAGAAATGCAATAGGGGCGAATACATAGCCTATTAATTGTTGGAAAGTAATGCCGAATATAATGAGGAATAGGTCATTAATGCAACTCATTAATGCGACGAATCCAATGAGCATAGCACCGACGACAATTGCTACACGAAAACCATCAAGAATGTATTCTCCAAGCATTTCAAAGAAACTTTGTTTTTCCCCTTTTATTACCAAAATGTCTTCATCATCGTTAACGTCGTAAGGGTTAATAATGAGTACGATAATAAAACCACTAAATAAATTGAGAACGAGTGCGGTTACTACATATTTTGGTTCAATCATTGTCATATAGGCACCGACAATGGACATAGATACTGTTGACATAGCAGAGGCGCAAAGTGTATATAGTCGATGTTTTGGAATTTGGGCTAATTGTTTTTTTACCGTAATAAAAACTTCTGATTGGCCGACAATAGCGGAAGCGATGGCGTTGTAAGATTCTAATTTCCCAAGACCGTTTATTTTACTAAGAAAGAAACCAATCCAACGAATAAAGAATGGTAGTATTTTGAAATGTTGTAATATACCAATTAAGACGGAGATAAAGACAATCGGTAATAATACGTTAAGGAAAAATGGCATTTCCCCTTTATTTGCAAGACCGCCAAATACAAAATTTATACCACTGGCAGCATACTCAAGTAGCCTCGTAAACAGGCTAGAAATTACCGTAATAAGTATGAGACCAATTTCTGTATTTAATAATAAATAGGTTAAAATTAATTGTATAATAAGCATGATAAAAATTGGTTTAAATTTAATATGTTTCTTATTGTTGCTAGCAATATAAGCAAGGAAGAAAACAACGATAAGTCCCACGAAAAAAGTAATAAATTTCATAGTAAGCCCCCTAAAAGAGATATTCTGCTATATATGTTTTTCATTTCAAGGGAGAATATGCATCTTTGGTAAAGAAAGGAATAGAGAGAGCATGAATATATGTAGAGTGCACCACGTTGCAATTATTTGTTCGAATTATGAACTGTCAAAGGATTTTTATACTCGGATATTAGGTTTTAAAGCGATAAATGAAGTATATAGAAAAGAACGAGATTCTTATAAGTTAGATTTATGTGTAGGGGAAGAGTATCAAATTGAATTATTTTCATTTCCTAGTCCACCTGAGCGCCCAAGTTTTCCAGAAGCAGCTGGACTTAGACATTTAGCATTTGCTGTTACAAATATAGAAGAAGCTGTAAACCATTTAAAACAATGCGGTGTGGAGACTGAAGCGATACGTATGGATGAAATTACGGATAAAAAATTTGTCTTTTTCCAAGATCCTGATGGCTTGCCTTTAGAATTGTATGAGGCTTGAAATTGGTGAATTTTATATAGGGTTGCTTTCAAATAAATGAAGAAACTAAAGTGAAACTTCTTTTTTAAAGGAGGTGTAACTTTAGCTAAGAAAGCTAAAGGACATATGTGGATATTTTAAAATTACTGATGGTAGCCATTCTTATTGCGTTAACAGCATTTTTTGTGGCTGTTGAGTTTGCAATTATTAAGGTGCGTAGCAGTCGTATTGATCAACTCGTTAGTGAAAAACGCCGAGGAGCATTGGCAGCTAAAAAAGTAACTTCGAATTTAGATGAGTATTTATCAGCATGTCAGTTAGGTATTACAATTACTGCTTTAGGGCTTGGGTGGTTAGGAGAGCCCACTATAAAACATATACTCGAGCCGTTGTTTTTAAAACTACACCTATCTCCTGCAATTGCAAGTACAGTTTCATTTATTATTGCCTTTGCAGTTATTACGTTTTTACATGTTGTCATTGGTGAACTTGCTCCGAAGACGCTCGCTATACAAAGGGCAGAGCAAGTTAGCTTATTATTATCGAAGCCAATTATTTACTTTTACCGAGTAATGTATCCGTTTATTTGGGCTTTAAATGGTTCTGCAAGGCTTGTAACAGGGTTATTCGGATTACATCCGGCTTCTGAACATGAAGTAGCTCATTCGGAGGAAGAATTACGATTAATCTTATCTGAGAGTTATGAGAGTGGAGAGATTAATCAAAGGGAATTTAAATATGTAAATAATATTTTTGAATTCGATAATAGAGTCGCAAAGGAAATTATGGTACCTCGTACGGAAGTTGTAGGTTTATATGAGGACGAACCATTTGAAACACATATTAAAATAATCGCACAAGAAAAGTACACGAGATATCCCGTATTTGGTGAAGATAAAGATGAAATTATTGGGATGGTTAATGTAAAGGATTTATTTATTCGTTATATGGATGGTAATCGAGAAGAGGGGTGCTCGATTACGCCATATACAAGGCCAGTTATTGAAGTGTTAGAAAATATACCTATTCATGATTTACTATTACAAATGCAAAGAAAACGAATTCCATTAGCTGTATTATATGATGAATATGGTGGTACAGCGGGGATTGTTACATTGGAAGATATTTTAGAAGAAATTGTTGGAGAAATCCGAGATGAATACGATGAAGATGAGCATCCACCTATAGAACATATAAGTGAAGTGTGTAAAATTGTAGAGGGGAAAGTGCTTATTAGCGAAGTAAATGATTTATTTGGCATACATTTGGTCGCTGATGATGTTGATACAATTGGTGGTTGGATTATGGTACAAAAACAGATCGTTGCTGAGGGGGATATTATTGAGAAACACGGCTTTTCTTTTAAAGTTCTTGAAAAGGATATGCATCAAATTAAGCGAGTTGAAATAAAGAAAGTAGAAGAATGAATGGATTTTCTATTATATAAACTTTAAGAAAAAGTATATATAGAAAAATAAATGTTTGCGCTTTCAAAAAAGGTGCTATATAGTGAAAGTGGATACTGAAGAATTCATTTAATGATACTCGTATTTTATAGGGCGAATTCTTTAGATAAGGATTTAGAATGAAAAGTATAGGTGATGAAAAATGATAGCAACGAAGGATATACGTATAGAAAAAGATTTTTTAGGTAAAAAGGAAGTACCGAGTGTAGCTTATTATGGTGTACAAACATTACGTGCCGTAGAAAACTTTCCTATTACAGGATACCGCATTCATCCGTCACTCATTACGGCAATGGCAATTGTAAAAAAAGCGGCAGCGCTTGCGAATATAGATACAGGTTACTTAGCTAAAGATATCGGACAAGAAATTGCAGAAGCGGCACAAGAGATTGTTGATGGAAAGTTCCATGATCAATTTATCGTAGACCCGATTCAAGGCGGAGCAGGTACTTCAATTAATATGAATACTAATGAAGTAATTGCTAATAGAGCGCTAGAACGTATGGGATACGAAAAAGGTGAATATGCGAAAATTAGCCCAAACACTCATGTGAACATGGCCCAATCAACAAATGATGCGTTTCCAACTGGGATTCATATAGCAACTCTTATGATGCTGGAAGAACTTCTTGTTACAATGGAAGAACTTCACTCTGCTTTTCATGATAAAGCAAAAGAGTTCGATCACGTTATTAAAATGGGGCGTACGCATTTGCAAGATGCAGTTCCAATTCGCCTTGGACAAGAATTTGAAGCATATAGCAGAGTGCTAGAGCGTGATATAAAAAGAATTAAACAGTCTCGTCAACATTTATACGAAGTTAATATGGGTGCGACAGCTGTCGGTACGGGATTAAATGCAAACCCTACTTATATAGAACAAGTTGTGAAGCATTTACGAACTTTTAGTGGTTTCCCTCTTGTTGGTGCAGAGCACTTAGTTGATGCGACGCAAAACACAGATGCATATACAGAAGTATCTGCAGCACTAAAAGTATGTATGATGAATATGTCTAAAATTGCAAATGACCTTCGTATTATGGCGTCTGGTCCACGTGTTGGGTTGGCGGAAATTCAATTACCAGCTCGTCAACCAGGTTCATCTATTATGCCGGGGAAAGTAAATCCAGTTATGGCAGAAGTAATTAACCAAGTTGCTTTCCAAGTAATTGGAAATGACCATACAATTTGCTTAGCGTCAGAAGCTGGACAATTAGAGTTAAATGTAATGGAGCCGGTATTAGTATTTAATTTAATTCAATCCATCAGTATTATGAATAACGGTTTCCGTGTATTCCGTGAATACTGTATAAAGGGAATTACAGCGAATGAAGAGTTGCTTAAGCAATATGTTGAAAAAAGTGTTGGAGTTATTACAGCAGTGAATCCTCATATTGGTTATGAAGCAGCTTCTCGCATTGCACGTGAAGCAATTGCGACAGGAAAATCTGTTAGGGAGCTATGTTTAGAACATGGTGTACTTACAGCAGAAGAGCTTGATATTATTTTGGATCCATACGAAATGACGCATCCTGAAATTGCTGGTGCTTCTTTAT
Organism: Bacillus sp. SRB_8; assembly: GCF_003264205.1. NCBI lineage: Bacteria > Bacillati > Bacillota > Bacilli > Caryophanales > Bacillaceae > Bacillus > Bacillus sp. SRB_8. The sequence continues at coordinate 70,700 of NZ_NADT01000005.1, forward strand.
TAAAGGATAAAGTGAAACTTTAATCAGTGGGGGGGAATCCCCCACTGATTATTAGTTGAACCAATCGGGCTTTTACGGGCAGTTGATCTCCCACCTAACTCCCTCGCATTCGCCGAATTTTGGGGTGGGAGTTTTACTGCCCGTTAGTGCGGGATAAAAAAATGTAATGTAAAAAGCACCGATCCATTTGGATCGGTGCTTTTTTTTAGAAGATATTAAATACAGAGTTAAGTTGAAGTAAGCTAATAATAGCTAAGAAGATTAAACTATATTTCATTACTATTTTAAATAGAGCAGATTCTTGACCAACTAGTCCAACTGCTGCACAAGCAACTGCTACAGATTGTGGTGAAACCATTTTTGCGATTGTACCACCAACTACGTTTAATGAAACGAGAGTAGATGGTACGATGTTTAACTGATCGGCAGTTACTGCTTGAAGTGGTGCGAATAATGAACCACTTGATACGACTGAACCTGTAATGAATACGCCAATCCATCCTAAGATTGGAGAAAGAACTGGGAATGCATTTCCTGTAGAAGAGAATGCAAGTCCAAGTGTAGATGACATACCAGAGTAGTTTTCTACGTAAGCTAAAGCGATAACGCTACAAATTGTATATACTGGAACTTTTAGTTCTTTTATTGTTTCGATCATTAATTCTTTAATCATTTTGCCGTTTACACGGTAGACGATAAGTGAAACGATGATTGCTAATACAATCGCAGTAGTTGTAGAAGAGAATACATCTAGTTTGAAAATCGCTGCGAAAGGTGTATCAGCCTTTGTAATTGGTGCAGTTTTCATAACCGCATTATGAAGACCAGGGAATTGAATGTTAAATACTAAGTTTGCCAATGGACCATCCGGAGCAAATAAAGCTTTAATTGGTTTTAAATTAAAGATTGTTACAAATGCAGTTAAGAATACGAATGGGGACCAAGCATATAAAATTTGATTGAATGTATGAGATTCTTTTTCTTCTTGTTTTTCTTCTTTAGCAGAAGATTTTGGTTGCCAAACACGTAAGAATAATGTAAGAGCGACCATACTTACGACTGCTGCGAAAATATTAGTAAGTTCAGCGCCTAAGAAGTAAGTCACAAGGAACTGAGTAATTGCGAAAGAAACACCACTTACAAGAATACCTTGCCAAGTTTCTTTAATGCCTTTAAATCCATCTACCATTGAAACAAGTAAGAACGGTAAAACAATGCTAATGAATGGCAAAATGTAAACAGCTTGACGACCGACAGTTAATGCATCTATCCCAGTTAATTGTGCAGGTACTGTAACTGGAATACCCATAGCACCCATAGCACCACCAGCGATATTAGCTACTAAGCAAATACCTGCTGCTTTTAATGGATTAAAGCCCATACCTACAAGTAATGCAGCTGTAATAGCAACTGGAACACCGAAACCAGCTGCGCCTTCTAAGAAAGCACCGAAAGAATAAGCGATTAATAATACTTGTAAACGCTGATCATTTGTAATACTTGAAATGCTATCACGAATGACATTGAATTGTTCTGTTTTAACAGTTAATTTGTAAAGGAAGATAGCTGCGATAACGATAGTACAAATTGGATAAAATCCAGATAAAACACCGAATCCGGCAGATGCTACAGCTACAGTTGCGGGCATTTTATAAACAAATATAGCAAGAATAATAGCGACGATCACACTATAAAGCCCAGCCATGTAACCTTTCATTTTGAATCCCACTAAACAAATAATGAAGCAAAAAATTGGGAGTGCTGCGATTAGTGCAGATAACCAAATATTGTTTAATGGGTCATAAATTTGTGTCCAAGTACTCATAATAATGACAACTCCTATCTATTATATGTGAAGAAATTCACATTATTTGTGAAACTATTCACAATCAACTTACATGCTTAGTATATTCTCCTTCAACACTATTGTCAACGTGAAAAAGTATAATTATTCCATAATAGTATTAAAAGTAACATTTTGTTCATAAAGTAGACAAAAAGCGTAATCAAATTGATTTGATTACGCTTCTATAAATTATTTACATATTCTTTCATTTTTTCATATGTCATTGGTCCTACATGCTTATATTGAATGACACCGTTTGTATCGATGACAAAAGATGTTGGAATGCTGATGATTTGATATGTGGCACTTGCCTGGCCTTTCTGATCTAATAGGACGGGGAAGGTATATTTGTTTTCTTCAAGAAATTGTTTTACATTATTCGGGTCTTTTTCAGTAGCTGTCGCATTTACAGCAACAATTTCAATCCCCATATCTTTAGTATCGTGATAAAACTTTTCCATATCAGGCATTTCTATTTTGCATGGACCACACCAGCTTGCCCAAAAATTCAATATTACTTTTTTTCCTTTATAGTCTGTAAGACGAACTTCTTGACCAGTGGTTGTTTCCAGAAGGAAATCGAGGGCAACATTGCCAACTTCAGTTCCAATGGGGATGTTTGATTTTGAAGCTATATCTTCTTTTTTGTATAGGAAGTGATTGATAATGGTCCAGCCAACCGCAATGCTAATTAACGCAAAAATAAACCATTTTTTAATATTACATCATCCTCCTTACTTAAATTTCCTTTTTATCGTAACAAAGTGGTTAAATATGGTCAAATTACTTTACGATAGGTTATCAATTATGGACGATATTTTACAATATCATTACTGTACATTTCAGTAAGGTGAAAATATAACAAAAAGCCTGATAAAACAACGTTTGTAAGCAAAGTATTGCTAGCCCTTTGTTTTGCTTTTTTATTGTATCATATAGTATAATATTCAAAATCAGGTGGGATTTTTTCTTGAACTGTGTGCTGATAAAAGTCGGAAAATTTTCTCAGCATTATAGGTTGATAAAGTTATGTCGTAACAGGAAATATAAGAACAGATATATAAATAAATAAAGAGAAAATAAAAAATGAAAATGAGGGGAATTTTATGAACCAAAACCAATTTGACTGTCGTATTTCAGAAGAAGACGTACAGATGTTAAGAGCATTAGCTCATCCACTTCGTCTACGTTTAGTAATGGAACTGATGCAGCGTGGAACATGTAATGTAACACAATTACAAGAGGTATTAGAAATTCCGCAATCAACTGTTTCGCAGCATTTAACGAAATTAAAACAAAATAAAGTAGTACGCTTTGAGAGACGCGGGTTAGAAGTGTACTATCAAATTCATAACGATAAAGTAAGTGAAGTAGTAAAAACATTATTTTCTTAATTTTTGAATATTATGGAAAGAAGACGTGTGAAATATACGTCTTTTTTTATTTGGAAAGAATCTAATAATAGGAAGATTTGAGAGCGTATATATTAGCGTGTTAGAAAGAAACAAACTATCGGTTGAAGTGCTAAATTGACGGAATATATTCTGAAGGGATATGAAAAGATAGAAAGGAGTGTTGTAAGCCAAAGGAGGAATAATATAATGGATGTAAAACGTGTGAAACAGATATTATCTTCTTCAAGTAGAATTGATGTTACATACGAGGGAGTCCCCGTATGGATTGAGAGCTGTGATGAGCAGAAGGGTAGTGCTCAAGTGTATGACGTATCCAACCCAGGAGAGAGCGTTCACGTGGATGTGACGGCTTTAGAAGAGATGTAATAGAAAAGACGCTTCTAATTGTAGAAGCGTCTTTTTTATTTACTATTCCATCATATGTGCAATTTTCTTAGAGAACATAAGAAGTACTAATCCTAGCACGATTACGATAACACCGATGCTTGCGAATACTTCTAAATATCCTAAAGATTGAGTGAAAGCAGCTAATTGTCCTGCTAATAAGTTTGCAAAGCCAGTACCAGCTAACCATACACCCATTAATAAAGATGCTAATTTAAGAGGTGCGATTGCACTTACCATAGATAATCCGATTGGTGATAAGAATAATTCACCGATTGTGTGGAACATGTAAGTGAATACAATGAATAGTAAATTTGCTTTCATTGTAATGTTACCTTCATCGCTACCAGTTTTTAGAACAGCTAAAGTTAAAACTAAGTACCCGATTCCTAGTAAAATCATACCAAAAGCCATTTTTGTAGGGATTTTTAAATCACCATTTTTTGTTTTTGAAAGTTTAATCCATAATGCAGAAACTGGTAATGCTAGTAAGATAATGAATAGTGGGTTTACAGATTGGAACCAAGGTGTTGGAATTGTAAATCCACCAATTGTACGATCCACGAACTTATCTGTGTAAAGTGTTAAAGAACTACCAGCTTGTTCAAATCCTGCCCAGAAGAATACAACGAAACAAGTTAAAATTAAAATTGCAGTTGTACGCTTTTTCTCTTGTGTTGTTAAAGGTTTTTTCTCAATAGGTTTTGCATTTTGTTCTTTAGATTTTTTACCGACAACAGTTGTTCCAGCTGATCCTAAGTAACGAGGTGCTAATAAGTTAAATGCAATCTGTCCAATGATCATACCGATACAAGCTGTTAAGAAACCGTATCTATAATCTGTGAAATAACCGCAAATGAATGGAGCGATAAGAGCTCCTAAGTTAATTCCCATATAGAAGATAGTGAAGGCACTATCACGACGAGAATCGTTGTCGCTATATAATTGACCTAATAAAGTCGAAATATTTGGTTTGAAGAATCCGTTACCGATAACTAATAATCCTAATCCTAAAAATAGTCCAGTTTTCGTGTTCATTGAAAATAGTACGAAGTTACCAAGTGCCATAATGATACCGCCGATGGTAATGGCGTGTCGTTTCGTAATGAAATGGTCAGTTAGCCAACCACCAATAATAGGTGTGAAGTATACTAACATTGTGAAAATACCGTAAATCTGTACAGCAACTGCTTTATCAAAGCCTAAACCGCCACTTACTAAGCTCGTTGTTAAATAAAGAACTAATAAGCCACGCATTCCGTAATAACTAAATCTTTCCCATGCCTCTGTAAAGAACAACAAATATAATCCTGGTGGATGTTTTTTTGGTGATTGTTGCTCTCCAGCTTTGTCTAATTTTAAAGCTGCATCCATGTTTGTTTCCCCCTAATCCTGTATAACGGATATTTATGTAATTATTTTAATTCACAAAATATTTAGAAGTCAATAGAATTATATGGAAATAGCAAGAAAATTTATGAAAAAATCTATTTTTCTTCAACCGTTATTATATTTTTCCCTGAAAACAAGATAATAAGCGTTTTCAAATGTAGTAATTGAATTCTAAAATAAAGTAAAATAGTGATAAATCAGAAAATTTAGATTAAAATATTTATTCTGATATAGAGAAAATATACTATATTTACTTTTATAATATAACATATCGGGAATAAAAATACAAAATGAAATAATGTGACACTTCAGTGAAATGAAAAAACCAGCTCCATAAAAGAGGGAGCTGGTTACAATGAAATTATTTAACAAAGCGTTTTTCAATGTCGTCTAGTAGTAAGTTAGCAGCCATTACACCGCCAGCTGTATTCCAAATAACGTCGTCAACTTTGTATGCTTTTCCGTTCTTTACTGCATTTAAGTTTTTAAAGAGAGGGTCGTTTATATATTCTTTTTCTAGTTCAGAACCTTTTTTCTCATTGCCTTTATCGAATGTGAAGTAGAATAATACATCGCCATCCATTGCCGAAATACGCTCTTTAGATACGTTACGTTCTGCGAAATCATCTTTGTTTTGATCTCCAGGACGTTTAAATCCAAGTTCTTTTAAAATAACACCAGAGAATGTATCGCCATGATAAATACGAACATCACCAGGCATAAAGCGTACCATAGAAATTTCTTGATTTACTGTATCACCAAGTTTGCCTTTTAAATCTTCCATACGTTTTCCGTAATCAGCTAAAACTTTTTGACCTTCTTTTTCCTTATTTAAAGCTTTTGCATAAAATTTGAAGTTATCTTTCCATTCACCACGTAATGTTTCCGAGAAAACAGTAGGTGCAATAGCTTTTAATTGCTCATACACTTTTTCGTGGCGCATTTTGTTACCGATAATTAAGTCTGGTTTTAAAGAAGCGATAGTTTCAACGTTAACTTGTCCTTCATCGCCAACAACTTTTACATCTTTCATTTTATCCTTAATATGTGGATACCACGGATCACCAGTCCAAGACTTTACAGCCCCAACTGGTTTTACACCTAATTCGAGTAAAGCTTCAGTTCCTTCATTAGTTAAAATAACTACACGTTTTGGATTGGCAGGAACTTCTGTTTTACCCATTGCGTGCTCAACCGTAATCATTTCTTTTTTATTATCTTCTTTTGTTGATTCTTCTTTGTTATTTGATTTTCCACAAGCACTTAAAAGAAGTGAAAAAGCTAGTAAAAATACAAATACTGTAAACGATTTCTTTTGCATGAAATTCATTATGTACCCCCTACATGTTGAGAATATTTTTCAATAGCAAGCATGATGTTAAGCCTTTATCTTTGGATTGTCAATATATATTACTGAAAATAGTTCTCATTATCGTTGACAATGAGAATTAAGTTGAAATACACTTACAACGTATCATTATACATTGAAGGGGAAACGCTGCATGTTATTAAAAACAAATCAAGCAAAATGGATTGGATTATTTGCTGGAATCATTGCAGTCGTTATTTGTATTTGGGGAAGTATTATTTTCGGATATACAAATACGAGTTGGAAATTAGCTTTAGATGCTTTTTTCCATTTTAATGGTTCAAATGAGCATATTATTATTCAAAATGTGCGTCTACCAAGGGCGTTAATTGCAGCAAGTGTTGGTGCTAGTTTAGCCATTGCAGGTTGTTTAATGCAAACTTTAACAAAGAATCCGCTTGCTTCTCCAGATTTTATTGGATTAAATTCAGGCGCTGCGTTCTTTATAGTTGTAGCAATTGTACTCTTTTCCGTGACATCATTATCAGCTTTCACATGGATTGCCTTTTTAGGAGCGGCAGTTGCAGCAGTACTTGTATTTGCCTCTAGTTCTTTAGGAAAAGAAGGGACAACGCCTCTTAAGTTAACATTAGCAGGTGTAGCGATAAGCGCTTTATTTTCATCATTAACACAAGGGTTACTCGTATTAAATGAAAAAGCATTTGAAGAAGTGTTATTTTGGCTTGCCGGATCTGTGCAAGGAAGAAAGTTAGAGATTTTACAATCTGTATTCCCGTATTTATTAATAGGCTGGATTGCATCTTTTATGATGGCAGGGAAAGTAAATACATTAATGATGGGGGAAGATGTCGCAAAGGGGCTCGGACAACGAACAATTTTAATGAAATCATTCGTGTTACTTATTATTGTACTGTTGTCTGGTGGTTCAGTTGCGGTTGCTGGTCCAATTGGATTTATTGGCATCGTTACTCCTCATTTCGCAAGAGCTCTTGTTGGGGTAGATCACAGATGGAGAGTACCCTATAGCGGATTGTTAGGTGCAATACTATTAATCTTGGCTGATATAGCAGCAAGATATGTCATTATGCCACAAGAAGTACCAGTAGGGGTTATGACAGCATTTATCGGGGCCCCATTCTTTATTTATATTGCACGTAAGAGAGGGCTTAGCAAATGAAGAAGTATATTCCGTTTCGTATTGGAAAAGGCGAGCTCTCGTTTTTAATGTATAAACGAGCTTGTCTCGTCTTATTGAGTTTACTAGTTGTTTTAATAGGATTATTTTTTGCGAGTGCAGGTATGGGGGATATGAAAATTGCTCCTTATGACGTATGGCAAGCGATTACCGGAAATGGTGATGCGATGTCAAATATGGTTGTAAATAAATTTCGTATGCCGCGTATTTTAATTGCTATCCTCGTAGGAATTGCGCTTGCGGTAGCGGGCTGTATTTTACAAGGGCTCGTTCGAAACCCACTTGCTTCTCCTGATATCATCGGAATTACGGGCGGGGCAAGTGTTGCAGTTGTACTCTTTTTAGCTATATTTAGTGATAAAAACAATGCGTTAACAGTAAGCATTCATTATATGCCGCTAGCAGCTTTTGCTGGGGCAACAATTGTAGCGTTTTTTGTATATTTATTTGCCTGGAAAAATGATGGATTATCACCGATTAGTCTTGTTTTAATTGGTGTTGGATTTTGGGCATTAACGAAAGCAGCAACAACTTTATTTATGTTGTTAGCACCAATTTATCAAGCAAGTCAAGCGAATGTATGGATCACAGGTACTGTTTATGGCTCTTCGTGGCAAAACGTTATGATACTTGCGCCGTGGGTTCTTATTTTAACGGTAATATCATTTATAGCGGCTAGACATTTAAATGCTCAAGAGTTAGGGGATGATATTGCGGTAGGACTGGGTGTTCCTTTAACGAAGTCACGCGTATTCATGTTATTACTTAGTACAGCTTTAATTGGCGGGGCAGTTGCCTTTGCAGGAGGAATTGGATTTGTTGGTTTAATGGCACCTCATATTTCGCGAAGATTAGTTGGCTCTTTCTACGGTGCATTGCTCCCAGTTGCGGCGATTATCGGTGCAATTCTAGTACTCGCTGCAGATTTAATTGGGCGTACAGTTTTCGCACCACTTGAAATTCCAGCAGGGGTATTTACATCAGCAATTGGTGCACCTTATTTTATTTATTTACTTTATAAAAGTCGGAATTCATAAAGGGAGATGAATATGCAAAAAGCATTGGAGACGAAACGCTTGACGCTGTCGTATGGTGAAACGATTATTATTGATGAGCTGAATTTAGAAATTCCAAAAGGGGAAATTACAATCTTCATCGGTTCTAACGGTTGTGGGAAATCAACTTTATTACGTTCACTAGCTAGATTATTAAAGCCAACAACCGGTGACATTTTGTTAGATAATCAAGCAATTCAAAGTATGCAAACGAAGCAAATTGCTCGCCAAATGGCAATTTTACCGCAAGGGCCACAAGCTCCAGAAGGACTTACAGTATTGCAACTTGTAAAGCAAGGACGTTATCCATATCAAACATGGCTGAAGCAATGGTCCGAAAAAGATGAGGAAATGGTACAAAAAGCGCTTGCTGCAACGGGTATGACAGAATTTGCTGAGCGTGATGTTCATGCCCTTTCAGGTGGACAACGTCAACGTGCTTGGATTGCAATGACCCTTGCACAAGATACAGATATTATTTTGCTTGATGAGCCGACTACATATTTAGATATGACGCACCAAATTGAAGTGTTAGATTTATTATTCGAATTAAATGAAACAGAGAAAAGAACGATTGTTATGGTATTGCACGATTTAAATTTGGCATGTCGTTATGCAGACAACATTGTAGCTATTCAAGATAAACAAATATATGCGCAAGGTAAACCAGAAGAAGTTATTGACCAGAAGTTAGTTCGGGATGTATTCCGTATGGAGTGTCAAATAAGCGCTGATCCGTTATTTGGGACACCGCTCTGTATCCCGCATGGAAGAGGAAGACGTGTATTTAAAGAGGCTGTTCAGGCGATGAGATAACGAAAAAAGACGATGAGGATTCATCGTCTTTTTTATTTTTGGCAAGAAAATAATAGAAAAAGGGGAATACGTAAACGTCGTTCATATTCTTCTTCATCTTGAAAACAGTTTCGATTTGGTGTAGCTTCTTTTAAGCTTGTAATCGTAAATCCGGCTTGTTGTAATAATGTAAAATATTCTTCCGTAGTCCGGTGATATTTAATAACTTCTTGATCAATCCATGGCTCAACTCGTTTTCCTGTTTCGAAATAATCATCGACGAGCCAACTAGTTCTTTTACCACTCGTTTGCAAGCTTTCAAATGAAGAGGTAATAACGGGATGTTGAACGCTAAAGGTGAAGGTTCCGTTTGTTTTTAAAGTTTGAAACACATTTTGAAAAATGATATCAAGGTGTTCAATATAATGTAAGGCGAGTCTAGATGTTACTAAATCAAAAGTAGAAGGAGGGTATGTGTAGTCTTTGAGGTTTAAAAAATGAACGGTGCCATTTTTATTTTCTAGTTGTTTTTTAGCTTTTTCATACATAAGCTCGGAGCCTTCAATACCAGTGTAAGAGTGGCATCCATGTTCTAATAATTCTTCGCCGAATTTAGCATCACCACAACCTAAATCGAGGATTTGTTTTCCTGTTACATTGCCAATGAGCTGAAAGAATGCTGGTTTTTCAAGGGATTCGTTTGGACTATTTTCTCGATATCTTCGCTGCATATATTGCTCTAAAAACGATTCGTTATTATATACATCAGATTCAGTAAATGCCATTTTAAAAGCCTCCTAAATATTTTTTTAATTCTATCAAATATGAAAAGTAAATGATAGATTTCTTGTAATGAATCATATATAATCTAAAATTGTAAGCGGTTTCTTTAAACTATTTTTCTATAATAAATTCTGAAAACGTGTTAAGCTAGTAGAGGGATTATTAGAACTATTAAGATAATAATCCGCTTACATGAACGATGGGAGGCTTCACGATGTCTAGTAAAACACTTGCAAACTTTTTAGAAGAAAATTTAGAGGATTTAAAATCAAAGGGGCTTTATAACGTAATTGATCCGCTTGAAAGTCCAAATGGACCGATTATTACAATTGGCGGAAAAGAATATATTAACTTATCTTCAAACAACTATCTTGGATTAGCGACTGATAATCGCTTACAAGAAGCAGCAATTGGTGCAATTCATAAGTACGGCGTTGGAGCAGGAGCTGTTCGTACAATTAACGGTACTTTAGATTTGCATATTAAATTAGAAGAAACAATTGCAAAGTTTAAACATACAGAAGCAGCAATTGCTTATCAATCAGGATTTAACTGTAATATGGCAGCGATTTCAGCTGTTATGGATAAAAATGATGCGATTCTTTCAGATGAATTAAACCATGCATCTATTATTGATGGTAGTCGTCTATCAAGAGCGAAAATCATCGTTTATAAGCATTCTGATATGGAAGATTTACGCAAAAAAGCAATCGAGGCAAAAGAATCAGGTCTTTATAATAAATTAATGGTTATTACAGACGGTGTTTTCTCAATGGATGGAGATATTGCAAAATTACCAGAGATTGTTGAAATTGCAGAAGAGCTGGATTTAATGACATATGTAGATGATGCACACGGTTCAGGTGTACTTGGCAAAGGTGCAGGTACTGTAAAACATTTCGGCCTTTCTGATAAAGTTGATTTCCAAATTGGTACATTATCAAAAGCAATTGGAGTAATTGGTGGATATGTAGCTGGGAAACAAAACTTAATCGATTGGTTAAAAGTGCGTTCACGTCCATTCTTATTCTCAACAGCTTTAACACCAGCTGATGCAGCTGCTTGTATGAGATCAATTGAAATTCTAATGGAAAGCACAGAGTTACACGATCGTTTATGGGAAAATGGTCGCTATTTAAAACAAGGGTTAAAAGAACTTGGCTTTAACATTGGAGAAAGTGAAACACCAATTACACCTTGTATTATTGGTGATGAAGTATTAACACAAGAATTTAGTAAACGTCTAAATGAAGAAGGCGTATACGCAAAATCTATCGTATTCCCAACCGTAGCAAAAGGAATGGGACGCGTTCGTAATATGCCTACAGCAGCTCATACGAAAGAAATGCTAGATGAAGCAATTCGTAAGTATGAAAAAGTAGGGAAAGAAATGGGTATCATTTAATTAACGACATCTTTTGAATAGCTTGCAAATGGGGAGTGGGAAAAATGAAAAAAATTCTAGTAACCGGTTCTTTAGGGCAAATTGGTTCTGAACTAGTAATGAAACTTCGTGATGTATACGGCGCATCAAATGTTATTGCAACAGATATTCGTGAAACAGACAGTGAAGTAGTAACGTCTGGTCCATTTGAAACGTTAGATGTAACGGATGGACAAAAATTACATGATATTGCAAAGCGTAATGAAGTAGATACAATTATTCATTTAGCGGCTTTACTTTCAGCAACTGCAGAAAAAAATCCGTTATTTGCTTGGAATTTAAATATGGGTGGACTTGTAAATGCATTAGAAGCAGCACGTGAATTAAACTGTAAGTTTTTCACGCCAAGTTCTATCGGTGCATTTGGTCCATCAACGCCAAAAGATAATACACCACAAGATACAATTCAGCGTCCTACTACGATGTATGGGGTAAACAAAGTAGCAGGAGAATTATTATGTGATTATTATCATCAAAAGTTTGGCGTTGATACGCGCGGTGTACGTTTCCCTGGCTTAATTTCTTACGTAGCTCCTCCAGGAGGCGGAACAACTGACTATGCAGTTGAAATTTATTATGAGGCGATTAAAAAAGGTACATACACCTCATACATTGCAGAAGGAACATACATGGACATGATGTATATGCCAGATGCTTTACAAGCAATCATCTCATTAATGGAAGCTGATCCAAATAAACTAGTTCATAGAAATGCGTTTAACATTACAGCAATGAGCTTTGAACCAGAGCAAATTGCAGCATCAATCCGTAAACACATTCCGAACTTTACAATGGATTACGCAGTAGATCCAGCTCGTCAAACAATCGCTGATAGCTGGCCGAACTCTATTGATGCAACAGCAGCAATGAAAGAGTGGGGCTTTAAAGCAGAATATGATTTAGACAAAATGACAACTGATATGTTAGCCAAGTTAAAAAAAAAGCTTGCAGCTGAGTTAGTGATGAATTAATAGGAAGAGCCGATTCTTAGGAATTGGCTCTTAATTATTTTAGGAAGGGAGAAAAGCAACATGCAAAGAGTTGATGTTGTATATGCATTAATACACGATAGCGAAAAAGATAAAATATTAATGGTACATAATATAGAACAAAACGTTTGGTCATTGCCAGGCGGGGCTGTTGAAAAAGGTGAAATATTAGAGGAAGCACTAGTAAGAGAAGTGAAAGAAGAGACAGGTTTAACTGCCGCACTCAGTGGACTTGTCGCATTAAATGAGAAGTTTTTTGAAGAGAAAGGACATCATGCATTATTTTTTACATTCCGAGCAAATGTAGTAACAGGTGAACTTCGTGCAGAAGATGAAGGAGAAATTTCCGCAATCGAGTGGGTAGATAGAAAAATTGCGAATGAGCGATTCCCATACTACGATGGAGGGTTCGAATTATTATTAGAAGTTTCCATTCCATACAAGTTTCAACCAGAAACAAAGTAAGTTAACGAAGAAAAACAGGAGCCTCGGGGCTCCTGTTTTTCTATTCAATAGTCTTCAGTAATAGTTTCTTCAACAATGGTTTAATCTTCAGGCGTAAATCTTCAGCATGATTTGCAACTAAGAAGTGATGGTTATAAATGTTTTTCATTAGTTGATAAGTCGCTTCTTTCGCTTCGCCTTCTTCGATAAAGATGCCGATGACTTCCATACCACTTTTACGAGCAAGTTTGACTGCTTCGTGCGTATCTAAAATTCCGTCTTGTTGATAGTCTAGTGCAGAAGGTTCACCGTCTGTAAAGACAAGTAAGAATTTATGTTTTTCTGGTCTTTTCGCAAGCTTTTCGGAAACGATACGAATAATATACCCGTCGCGGTTATCTTCTTCTTCGCGAAGTTGCATAATTTCTGGACCGACGTTTGGTAACGTTGAGTTTTTATACGTAACAACTTCATGGATAACGTTCGGTTTATCTTCAGGTTTAGCACTAGAAGCATCTTCCCAAAATCCACTAATAGCGTGCGGGATTTTTAAAGATTTTAAAGCTTCATGGAATAGGACCACACTCTTCTTCGTTTCTTCCATTTTGTTATACATAGAACCAGAGCAGTCCACTAATAGTTGGAATGCAACGTCGAGCTCTTGTGATTCTTGTCCTTTTTTATAAAACATACGCGGCTGCTTTTCAGTATAAATACGAAGGAATTTCTTACGAAGCCTTCCGTAATATTTATCACTGTTTGCATTCGTTTTGTTTTCAATTGTTTTTTCGATAATTTTCTTTAATTCTTTTACATCTTTATTAACGACTGATTTGATAGCTTGGTAATCTTTTTTCTCATCAGGATTCGATTTGCGAGCTTCTTTAAATGTATGAGAAGCTCCCACATTATACTTGCCGTATGCACCGTCGTTTTGGCTAGAAGCATGAGACGCTCTTGCTTCCTCTGTATCAGCACCATCAAAGTTAGATTGTGTACTTTTTTGGGAAGTACCTTGTACAGAACCAAGTGCTTGGTCACCATCTTCTGATTCACGAGCAGTATCACCCATCATATTTGTTTTTGTTCCGCTTTCTAAATCAAAGCGTAAAAAGTTCTCGTTTTCATTGTTTTTATTTTCACGGTGCCATGTCGAGAAGCTTTCATCCATTTTGTTTTTGTTATCATCGTCATCTAGGAGCTGCGTATCATCATTTGCTAATTTTTCAGCGCGACTGTCTTTCTCATCTGCAATCACAGATAAATAAAGCGGTGCATGTCCGAAATAATTATTAAGCATATCACTTTCAAGAAGTCCTTCTAAACGATAGCGAATTTTCTCAACAATATACATAATATCTTCCGTATTACGAGCTTGGAATGTTTCATGCAAAATTGATTCAATTTGCTCGAAATATTCATTATTAAACATTTCATATTTATCACTCGTTAATGAAAGATAGCATAGACAAAATAGACGATCACCGTGATAGTTACGAACACGATTTATTTCATTTTGTGAGCCAAAGTAATTGCGATACATTTCTTTTCGGCGTTTAAAAATATGTTTTGTGCCAGGACGTAAATTTTTGACGATTTCCTCAACACGTAAATCTTCTAATAGAACAAATAATTGTGTTAAAAACTTTTTTAGAGGCGATTCTTGTAACTCAATCGCATAAGAACGAATTAAAGTCATGTCCGAGTAATGTTTATTACCAAGTGCCTTTAAGAACACTTCGCTTTTTAATCCGATTACTGTATCCTCTTCTTTTCGATCATCCCAAAAGTGACTAATGACAACCTTTTTTTCAATTTCGTCGTAGTATGCTTTATAGCCATACTCAAGATAGGCATCGTCTTCTTTTAAAAGAGCATACATTAAGTTTTCCATTTGTAGAAACAGCGACGCATCAATTTTTTTGTCACTAAAAATTTGTCTCATGAATTATCCCTCAAAGAAATAACTTTCTGCTAATTCACGGACAGTCATTTGTTCTGTTTCATCGTTTAATTTTGCGATAATACTACGTTCAATTGCACGCATAACAGGAATATATACACCTAAATCACATGCATCGATAATGCCACGAATACTAGCTGCTTCTTCACTTACGCGCCCATCACGAGCTAAAGGCATAAGATCGCTTGCGAATGCAACGAACTTTTCAATTGTTGCAACATCATTTAATTTTGATTCAGATAGTAATAGTTCTTTTAATGTATCACCTTGAATGTAAGGAACTTCAATAATAACGAAACGGTTTTTTAACGCTTCGTTTAGTTCACTTGTCCCAACATAACCTTCGTTAATCGCAGCAATTACGCGATATTCGTCATCACCGTATACAACTTCTTGTGTAAATGGGTTTGTAATCATTTTACGGTAATCTAACGCACCATGAAGAAGTGGTAACGTTTCAGGTTTTGCCATATTGATTTCATCAATATAAAGGAAATGACCGTTTTTCATTGCCTTCATAAGAGGACCGTTAACGAACGTAACTTCAGATGCGCCGTCTTTTGTTTGTAATGTGTTGTATCCTAAAATACCTTCTACATCTAAGTCGACAGAACAGTTAATGCTATGCATTGGTTTTTGGAATAAAGAAGAAAGAGTTTCCGCTAGTACTGTTTTACCACTACCAGTTGGTCCTTTTAATAGAATGTTTTTACCAAGTAAAAGTGCTGTAATGGCATCTTCAATAATGCTGTTATCAGATGCTTTATATATTTTCTTGCCAATTAAATGTGCATTTTCACCAGCTTCTTGTTTATTCTTTTCATGAATTGTAGAAAGCTGCTGTTTTAAATCAGAATGTATATGAAATTGTTCTAACATGTATTTCCCACCTAACATTATTTTCATAAAGTAATACATCTTATGATAACTTGTTTTAATATGGTATGCAAAGAAAAGGAGAAGGGGGAAATATAAAAGAAAAAGCAATCAATATCACATTGATTGCTTATAGTAAAGGAGAAATGAGTCGCATAAAGGACTCTAATATTCGTTTTTTGATACTTCTTTTTTGGAACGAGTTCCATTTAATTTCAGTGGAGTGTTTAAAGTCTTCTTCAAAATCGCGTTTAATATCATGAACGGTTTCTGATTCATATAGTACGCTAATAATTTCATAATTCAATTCAAAGCTACGTACATCCATATTTGCTGTTCCGATTGTTGCAATTTTATCGTCAACGAGTACAATCTTTGCGTGCATAAATCCATCTTTATAACTGTAAATAGAAGCACCAGCTTTTAAAAGTGGAGTGAAATAGGATTGAGATGCTTGATCGCTAATAATACTATCACTCTTACCAGGATATAAAATGCGTACATCTATTCCAGATATTGCACTTAAGCGTAATAATGTTAAAGTTTCTTGATCCGGAATAAAGTATGGTGTAGCGATCCAAATAGATTTTTTGGCTGAGCCCATAACAGCTAGTAATGTATTACGAATACTTTTATCATCTGAGCTTGGTCCACTTGCTACAATTTGCACCGCACCTTCTGCATCCGGAATTTCTTTTCCTGGGAAGTAGTGTCTATTCATAAATTGATCCCAAGAATAAGTATTCAATCCACTAGACGCATAAAGCCAATCTTCTAGAAAGATGGCTTGTAATTTATACAATGCTTTTCCTTCTATTTTTAAATGACTATCACGCCAAACAGGGAATTTTTTTGAGCGACCAAGATATTCATCACCGACGTTGAGCCCTCCGGTAAAACCAATTTCTCCATCTACAATGACGATTTTACGGTGATTACGATAATTAACGGTCTCGAGTAACCAAGCTGAAAAAATAGGGTCAAATTCGACAATTTCAATTCCAGCTTTTTTCATAGGTTGTAAAAATCGTCGTCTTAACGTATTACTTCCGAGTCCATCATAAAGGAAGCGTACAATAACACCATCTTTTGCTTTTTGTATTAAAGCATCTCGTACTTTTGTACCAATCTCATCAGATTTATAAATATAGTATTGAATATGTATGTGATGTTTTGCATTCTCGATTGCGTTCAAAATTTCTGAAAAGGTTTGATCACCGTTTGTTAAAAGTTTTGTTGTCGTTCTATCTGCGGCAGGCCCGCCTCCGAATTTTTGTACGACTTCTGTTAAATGTATAGAACGTTCATGTAATGGGACTGTGAGTGATAATTCTAGTCGTCTTCCTTCTAATATTTCGCGGAATAACTTTCTTTGTTCTTCTGAACGATGAAGATGTTTTTTTCTTCTCCAACGGCTACGCCCGAAAATAGAGTATAAAAGTACACCTACAACAGGAAGAAGTGCTAATACTAAAAACCACGCTAAAGTGCTTTGGGGTGATCTATTTTCGATAAAAATAACGAATGAAATTCCTACGATTGTGATGGACCATAGAGCACCAACAAACGTATATAACGAAATAACCGATGTATTTAATAGGAAAAGAACGATAGATACGATTGTAAATATTAATAATAATTGAACGATAGGTTTCTTCATTTCTATATAATTCCTCTAATCTTTCTTAAATATAGACTTCTTAAATAGAAGATATAATCTGACATCCTTATTATAAAGTGTTTTGTTTTTTTTACAAAATATAGACATTTGTCCTATACTTTCCGCATTTGTCCTACATACAGTATATTGTTACGTTGTTATCCCGCTATTTGCTGGTTAATGATCAGTGTAGGGGGAACAAAAACCTTGCCCCTTATATAGAAAAGGGAATGAGGTTTCTTTCCTGGATTTGTAGCAGGTACATTATGAAGCACAGGATATGGTTATCCATATTACGCGGATTCTTATTAAGGTGAGAAAATGGAAAGGAGAGGGGAATAATGAATTATATAGAAAATAACGGATTGTATTATCGTCATAATCATGGAGGACACCATCATAATGGCGGGCATAATCACCATGGAGGACACAATCATTATGATCATCACCACCATCATCACGGCGGCGGCTGGGGTGGCGGCTCGTGGGGTGGAGGATTCTTTCCAGGAAGTTTTGCTGG
Source organism: Bacillus sp. SRB_8 (assembly GCF_003264205.1). Classification (NCBI taxonomy): domain Bacteria; kingdom Bacillati; phylum Bacillota; class Bacilli; order Caryophanales; family Bacillaceae; genus Bacillus; species Bacillus sp. SRB_8. The sequence continues at coordinate 88,791 of NZ_NADT01000005.1, forward strand.
AGGCATGTTAGGTGGGCTTACAGCTGGCGCATTAACGGGTGCGGCAGGTGGAGGCTACTATCCAGCACCGTACCCAGTAACATACCCAGCACCATATCCAATGCCATACCCGGGTTATCAGCAAATACCATATCAGTATTAAACTAAAAAAGAGGATATCCTCTTTTTTAGTTTAATAATTTATTTATAAAATATTTCCAAAAACAAGGTGAAAATATTTTAATATTTTGTTATTATAATTCAATATGTTAAATGAAAATTTTGGCTTTATCCCGCTATTTGTGGGCAGTAAAACCCCCACCTCAATATTCAGCTGGAACAAAGAAGTTAGGTGGAAGCCCTGCTACCCGTAAAAGCCCGATTGGTGATCAGTTGGGATGAACAAAACCCCCACTGATTAAAGTTTCACTTTATATTATTATTCGTGAATCGTTGCATTTTGTATGTTAATCTCTATTTCATTATGTATCGGCAGTTAGATTTACATCTTAACATTTAATGAAATAAATGAGGTTAGGTGTGAGGTCGTATTAGTAGGGAGCAGAGGCGAATAGTGATGAAATTGTCACTTTACAAATTCAAAGAATGTAAGAGAATACTGTATAATAAGCTTAGATAAGTAGAGAGATGAGAAGCTTCTACTATAATTAAAACAGCACCATATTGCTTTTTTTTATAAATAATATTATGTTATTTTAATCGGCCTATTTAGAAAAAAATTGTGATTTATCCCGCATTAACGGGCAGTAAGACTCCCACCTCAAAATTCGGTGAATGTGAGGAAGTTAGGTGGGAGATAAAAGCCCGATTGGTGAAGGCTAATAATCAGTGGGGGATGGACAACCCCCCACTGATTAAAGTTTCATTTTATGTAAAGGCGTATTGTTAGAAAATGAAATATCTCTATTTCTATGAAGAGAAACGAGTTGTGTTTTAGTCAGATAGGAAGCAAGGAGAGGTGCGCATGCTAGAACAAAGAGGTCATGCATTATATGACTCTTCATTGCAAGATTTAAAATTAGCATTAGATGAGTCTTCAATTGTTGCTATTACAGACCGAAATGGTCTTATTACATATGTGAATGATAAATTTTGTAAAATCTCAAAATATAAAAGAGAAGAGTTAATAGGAAAAGATCACCGTATTTTAAATTCCGGATATCATCCGAAAGCATTTTTTCAAATCCTATGGAAGCGTATTTTGAGTGGAAAAGTCTGGACAGGGGAAATTCGAAATCAAGCAAAAGATGGTACGTATTATTGGGTTAAAACAACAATTGTTCCATTTTTAAATGAAAAGGGAGAACCTTATCAATTTATTGCAATTCGAAATGATATAAGTAGTAGGAAAGAAGCAGAACAAAGATTACGATTAAGCGAAAGTCGTTATAGGGAACTTGCTTATCATGATGCGTTAACAAGTTTACCGAACCGTTTACAGTTAATTACGACTGTAAATAAGATGATTGCAGAGAAAATAGAGTTTGGCATGATTTACTTTGATTTAGATCGTTTTAAATTAGTGAATGATACGTTAGGTCATATGATAGGAGATTTACTTTTAAGCGAAGTTGCTTCACGGTTGCATTATGTGCTAGGAGAGAAAGATGTTCTGGCTAGGCTTGGTGGCGACGAATTTGTGCTGTTAACAAAAACTCATACACATGATGAGATGAGGCAGTTAGCGACATCCGTGTTATCATGCTTTCAAGCGCCATTTATGCTTGAAGGTCATGAAGTATATATTTCAGCTAGTCTAGGACTTTGTTCCTATCCGCAAGATGGAAAAGACGTTGAAACGTTATTAAAAAATTCGGATTTAGCCATGTATAGTGCGAAAGAGCAAGGAAGAAATGCGGCGTGCTTCTTTACAGATGAATTACGTGCGAAAATAAACCGTAGAATGAAAATAGAATTTGCTTTGCAAAAAGCGATTCGTGACGAAGAATTAAAAGTGGCATTACAACCCATTATTGATTTGAAAACAAAGAAATGTACTGGTATTGAGGCTTTAGTACGCTGTAAGACAGAAGAAGGTCCTATTTCACCAAGTGAATTTATCCCTGTAGCTGAAGAGTGTGGACTTATTATAAAACTAGGAGACTGGGTACTAGAAAAGTCATGTCGACTGTTTAAAACTTTACCAGATTATCAAGAGGGACTGAAGTTATCTGTTAATTTATCAATACAACAATTGATGCAAAAGCGATTTATTTTATCTGTTCGTAGTATATTGAAGCGAACAGGGTTTCCGCCAAATCGTTTAATATTAGAAATAACAGAAAGTATAGCTGTACGTCATTTTGATTATATTATTGCTACATTACAAGAATTAAGAAGTATGGGAATTTTAATCGCTTTAGACGATTTCGGAACAGGGTATTCCTCATTATATTATTTAAAACAACTACCACTTGATATTGTGAAAATTGATCGTAATTTTATTAGTGGTTGCTGAAGGGGTAGAAACGGTAGAACAAGAAAGTTTATTAAAATCAATGAGTTGCGACTTTGTACAAGGTTTTTATTATGCGAAACCGTTAGATATAGGGGAACTAAAAGAAAAGTTATTAACTGATTTTTAATAAAAAAAGAGAAGCGAAAAGCTTCTCTTTTTTATTGTTTTTTTTGTGAATCTTTCATTAAAACTGGATAAAGAATAAGACCTAATACAAACAAACCAATGCCTAAGAAGAATGTTTTTAAATCAGCAGTTCCCGTTTTAATAACCCATATGGAATATAAAAATGCTAATGCAGTAATGATTCCATCTTTTATTCGAGATCCCGGCATTATATCATACGTTTCCCCCGTAATAACTAATTTTAACTGATACAAGGTAGAAACAAGGTACGGGATTAAATATGCTAATGTCGCTACAACAATAGCGAAATTATATGCTTCTGAAACAGTACCAGAAATCGTTGAGAATAAGAAAATTTGCGTCATCACATTTGTAATAAATAATGATTTTGAAGGACTACCTTTTTTATTTGTTTTACTGAAAAACTTAGGGAAAAGTCCATTTTTAGCAGCCTGGTAAGGTACTTCTGAGCTAACAACGATCCATCCTACAGTAGAGCCGAATAAAGATACGAGTGCAAGTAAGGCCATTATATAAGCACCTTTAGTACCAATTGCTAAATTTAATGCATCTACTAATGGTTTTTGAGACTCTTTTAAAGCGTCTTGTGGAAGAGCGCCCATTGTTAGTAGAGTAATTGCCATGTAAATAAGAAGAGCGATGATTAATCCGAAAATCGTAGCTTTCTTAACATCGTGCTGAGATTTTGCACGGTTAGAGAGCATAACTGCTGACTCAATACCGATAAACGCCCAAAGTGTTGCAATAGCAGCGGAATTTATTTGTCCACCCAACGAAATAGGTTGTCCGGCTTCATTCATAAATGTTTGACCGTCCCCGAAATTAGAGGCATTGAAAATGAATAATGTGATTACAATAAACATTGTAAATCCGATGATTTTTGCGATTGTTGCAAGAAGGTTCATATTTCCGGCTCTATCAATATTTTGAGAAAGAATATATTGAATTCCCCATAGCATCATACTACATACTATGAAGGTTAAAGCTTTTCCAAGTTCTAATGAAAATCCGTTTGTTGAAAAGAGAATTTGCTTACTTTGTAAAACTGGGAAGAATGTTGATAAATATCCTGCAAAGGAAATAATTACAGATGCTGTAGCAGCCCAGTTAGCAGCCCAGTATCCCCAAGCCATACTATATCCTGCAACTTTACCTGTCTTTTGAGAAGTAAACATTGCTTGGGCGTAACTTTGTGGTCCTGCTTTTAATTCTGGTTTACGAATTGCTAAATTTCCAAATACGAGTGCAATCATAAATACACCAAGTCCTGTAATACTCCATGCCAGTGTAGATCCCATTGGACCTGATACGTGTGCTAAATTTGCTGGGAGCATAAATACGCCACCGCCAACCATATTCCCGATAACAAAAGCTGTTAAAATCCATAATCCCCATTTTTTCGTTTCCATTTTTGTTAACTCCTTTGTAGTAAGTTTTGCTTAAACATCATTTTTTACTAGCATTTTTGGCAATAAAAAAAGAGCCATGTAGATAAAAAATACCTACATGGCTCTTTGCCAAAGCGTAGGTACAACGGGAATAACCCTTGTACCTACGCGTAATTTTTCCGCTAGGTTTCAAGGGTTAAGTATGATGATGATGTTTTTGTGCAAATGTAACTACAGTTGTATAAGTAAGCATAGTTCTTTGCTCCCTTTCTCCTCTGATTTTGAAGTTAGTATACTACATGTTTTTTTGAATGAAAAGAAAAATTTATAAAAATACGTTTTAGAGACTAAATATTTACCTATAGTTTTCTTGTACTGGAAAATAAGTGAGAGATTGGCAGAAGAGTATAGCGTGGTATAATATATATAGAACTAGAAGGTGACAAGGGGCTATTGTAGATGATGAGTAAGTATGAACAAATTTATACAGAAATCAGCAAGTCTATTGATAATAAACAATTAAAAGAAGGATGTAAAATCCCATCAGAAACGGAATTAATGAAGCAGTATGAGGCAAGTAGGGGTACTGTAAGAAAAGCTGTAGATTTATTGCAAGAGCGTGGATATGTTCAAAAAATACACGGAAAAGGTGTTTTTGTATTAAAGCGCAAAAACATTGAATTTAACTTTGGTGGTATTGTAAGTTTTCAAGAAGAAAATGAACGTTTAGGACGTCATTGTATTACAGAAGTCGTGGAAATAGAGAAAATGAAAGCGACACAAGATGTAGCAAAGTTATTAAACGTGAAAGAAAAAACGGAAATAAATCATATTAAACGTGTACGAAATATTGATGGAGAAAAAGTAATTTTAGATATAAACCATTTTGTATCGGAATATATTCCAGGATTAACGAGAGAAATTGCAACTGCATCGATTTATAAATACATTGAGAAAGAATTAGGGCTACATATTAGCTATTCACAGCGGGTAATTGAAGTGCAACCATGTACAGAGGATGACCGAAAGTATTTGGATTTAAATGGAACAGACTATGTTGTCGTTGTAAAAAACTTTACTCATTTATACGATGGGAGTCAGTTCGAATATACGGAATCACGTCACCGTTTAGATATTTTTCACTTTTCGGATGTGGCGCGAAGAAAATAAAGAGATGGAGCGAAATAATCGTTCCATCTCTTTATTTATAAAAAATCACCAACTTATATATATGAGTGTTGACTAACTTATATATACGAGTTAATATGTAAGTGTAAACGGTATCAAAAAAAGAAAAGAGGGACGGGAATATGGGGAAAGACTATCGTAAAACAGCAAAAGAAGTGTTGCAGTATATTGGTGGGAAAGACAATATTGAACAAGCTGCGCACTGTGTAACGAGGCTACGTATCGCTTTAAAAGATGAAAATAAAATAGATAATGATAAATTACAGTCTGTTTCATTAGTAAAGGGAGCGTTTCATAACGCTGGGGTATTTCAAATTGTAATTGGTCCAGGTGATGTCGATCGAGTGTACGCTGAATTGATAACGCTTGCAGGTATGAAAGAATCGACAGTAGCTGACGTAAAAGGTTCAGGGGATAAAAAATTAAATCCAGTTCAAAAGTTTGTAAAAGTATTTTCAGATGTATTTATGCCGATTTTGCCAGCAATTATTACGGCAGGTTTACTAATGGGGATTAATAACCTGTTAGGGGCAAAGGACTTATTTTTTGATGGGAAAAATTTATTAGAAGTATATCCGAACTTAGGTGGGCTTTGGGATTTAATTAATATGATGGCCAATACAGCATTCGTATTCTTACCGGCACTTGTTGGTTGGTCAGCAACGAAGCGCTTTGGTGGTAGTCCAATACTAGGGATTGTTATGGGATTAATGCTTGTGCATCCGGCCTTATTAAACGCGTGGGATTATGGAAAAGCAGCGACTGGTTTAGAGGGACAAAAGATTGAGTACTTCGATATTTTAGGGCTATTCCAAATTGAAAAGGTAGGGTATCAAGGTCAAATTTTACCCATTTTAGTAGCAGCATTCGTATTAAGTAAAGTTGAAATCTTCTTAAAGAAACATGTGCCAAACGCAATTCAATTATTAGTTGTACCAATTACAACAATCGTTGTAACGGGTGTGTTAGCGTTAGGAATTATCGGTCCAGTTACACGTCATATTGGCGATTTATTAACGGCTGGATTAGTTGGCGTATATGAAACGGTACCAGTACTTGGAGCAGTATTATTTGGAGCATTATATGCACCGCTCGTAATTACAGGAATGCATCATATGTTTATTGCAATTGATTTACAGCTAATTGCACAGCACGGCGGTACATTTATTTGGCCGATGATTGCTCTTTCTAACATTGCACAAGGTAGTGCGGCACTAGCGATGTTCTGGATTTCTAAAAATCAAAATGATAAAAGTATGGCATCAACATCAGCAATCTCAGCGTACTTCGGTATTACAGAGCCAGCGATGTTCGGTGTGAATTTAAGAAATAAATTCCCGTTCTATGCAGCGATTATTGGGTCTGCTATAGCAGCGATATTTATTACATTAAATGGTGTATTAGCACCAGCAATCGGAATTGGCGGATTGCCAGCATTTATTTCTATCATTCCGAAATCGATTCCAATGTTTATTGTAGGGATGATAATCGCAGTAGTAATTCCATTTACATTAACATGGTTATTTGCGAAACGAGTAAAACAGAAGTAGGAGGAAATTAAGCATGAAAGATTGGCATAAAAGTGTAGTCTATCAAATTTATCCGAAGAGCTTTAACAGTTACTATAATAAAGAAACCGGTGATATAAAGGGAGTTACAGAGAAATTAGATTATTTAAAGGAACTTGGAGTGGATTATATTTGGTTAACACCGATATACCGATCACCACAAAATGACAATGGATACGATGTAAGTGATTATTACAGCATTGATCCATCTTACGGGACGATGGAAGAGTTTGAAGAGCTTTTAAAAGAAGCGAAAGTACGTGACATTGAAATCATGCTTGATATCGTTGTAAATCATAGTTCAACGGAGCATAAGTGGTTTAAAGAAGCAAAAGAAGATAAGAATAGTCCGTATCGAAATTATTATATTTGGCGTGATGAAAAGAATAATTGGCAGTCTAAATTTGGAGGATCTGCTTGGAAATATGATGAGAAAACAGGGCAATATTTTTTACATCTATTTGATGAGACGCAAGCTGATTTAAACTGGGAAAATGAAAAGCTTCGTGAAGAAGTGTACGATATGATGCGCTTTTGGTTGGAGAAAGGTGTAAAAGGATTCCGCCTTGATGTTATTAACTTAATTTCAAAAGATCAAAGATTTTTAAGTGATGAAGGCACCACGGCTACAAGTGATGGGCGTAAATATTACACAGATGGTCCACGCGTCCATGAATATTTACAAGAGATGAGCCAAAATGTTTTTGAAGGGAAAGATGTAATTACAGTTGGAGAAATGTCATCTACGACAATTGATAATTGTATTAAATATTCGAATCCTGAGCGCAATGAACTAAGCATGACGTTTAGTTTCCATCATTTAAAAGTAGATTATCCGAATGGTGATAAGTGGACGAAAGCTGATTTTGATTTCATTAAATTAAAAGAAATTATGTCTAATTGGCAAATTGAAATGCAAAAGGGCGGAGGATGGAATGCGTTATTCTGGTGTAATCATGACCAGCCTCGTATCGTTTCACGGTTTGGTGATGATGAGAAGTACCGGAATGAATCTGCGAAAATGTTAGCGACAGCTATGCATATGTTGCAAGGAACGCCTTACATTTACCAAGGTGAAGAAATCGGTATGACGAATCCTAAATTCGAGTCCATCGAGCAATATCGTGATGTAGAATCGTTAAATATATATGATATAAAGCTAGAAGAAGGATTATCAAAAAAAGAGATTATCGGGATTTTAAAACAAAAATCTCGTGACAATTCCCGTACTCCGATGCAGTGGAATGAAGAGGTGAATAGTGGTTTTACAACAAGTACACCTTGGATTTCTGTGGCTGAAAACTTTAAAGAAATAAACGTAGAGAAGGCATTAGAAGATAGAGAATCTGTATTTTATCATTATAAAAAGCTAATTGAACTTAGAAAAAAATACGATGTCCTTACAGAAGGGAAATATGCTATTTTAGATGGAAATCATCCTAGCATTTGGGCGTATACACGTACTGTAAATAATGAAGTATTACTTGTTATAAATAACTTCTATGGAGAAGAAATAACGTATTCTGTACCAGTTCATGTTCAATTAGATGGTATGAAACAAGAAGTATTATTATCAAATTACAAAGATTCAAGTAAAGATATTACCAATCTTAACTTAAGACCGTATGAGTCAATTGTATATCGTTATATGAAATAAAAGGTTGGATGCCGGCGGGCGTCCAACCTTTTATTTTAAGACGCCACTATATAAAATCTTTACTTCTACTTCCGGTTTAAATTTTACCTTTGCATAATCTTTATTCCAATTCTTTTTCTTCCATAACTCTGGATGATAAGCGATAAGATTTCTACCTATAAAGATTCGATATATAAGATTGTTCCTTTTCCATTTTGGAAAGGGACATCTAATTTTTTTATATCATCTGAATGACAGAGCTTATTTTCAATGTAATTAATATTTTCCGGAAGTGATGGAAACATATGCTTTTTTTTATTATCTTGTTGTGAATTTTTCTGTTCGGCCATAATTTCCATCTCCTTTACATTGAAATTGTTTCTGTTAATTTTTGTTGTTTGTGAGAAAATTATGCTTGGACTATTTGAAAAAAGTAGCTTGAAGGTTACGTTACGTCATCTTTTATACTAAAGAAAATAGGATATAGGGGATGGAAAGAAAGCGTATATTAGATTAGCGATATTAATATATATCTTTTGTACTATAGAGGATAAGCCTAGCGGTATGCATAATTACATCGTTTGATGAATAGGAAATTTATGAGAATCGATTTATACTAATATTGTGTCTTGCCTTTTTAGGTGTAGTACACAGCCGGTGATTGGCTAGTGGAGGTTTTTCCATTTTGCCAGTGCCGGTTTTTTGTTGGATAATAGAGAAAATGAAGTTTTATAAAGAAAGAAGGGGTTGTTTTGAAGGATGTAAATTCTATCTTTATGAGAGAAAAGATTGCTAGTTCTTATCTTTATTTTATTTCTTTTCTTGGCTTGATTACTATAACCATATCTTTACTTGATATTAAAATCCCTTCTTATCCAACGATATTAATATTGTTATTAATATTTATGGGGATTGCAGAGTATTTTCCTGTACGATTTTGGAGAGGAACTAGCTCGCTTACCTTTCCGATAATTTACGCTATGAGTTGGCAGTTTGGAATCCATATGACTATTATTGCTATTGTACTCGTAACGCTAATTATTCACCTGCATCGTCGTTCACCGATACAAAGAATGTTATTTAATAGTACTCAGCATGCGCTTAGTTTGATCTTGGCCGAATGGTTTTCAAATAAATGTATGTCTTTATTAATTAACAAGATAGATATGTCAGTTCTATATGAAAATTTAATATCTTTGTTGTTATTTTGCGTGTTTTTTGGCTTCTTCAACAACCGCTTTTACGATTTGTTAATGATAATTCTTCCGCAGCCATATTCAATCTATCAGTGGTATAAAAAAACTGTAACGGTATTTCTTTGCGAAACTTTTGGTTTCTCTTATGCGGCCCTGATGCATGTATTAATTAGTACATATAGTGTGGAAATAAACGAGATTACAGTACTGTTTTTCTTTTTTCCACTTGTAGCAATTTCAGTTATTAGTTCTTTTTCTGTACGGATAAGGATGGAGAAGGAACGATTATATGAGCTGTTTCTTATTACGACAGAAATTAGTCGTGGACTAACCGGAGGAAACTTGAAACATATTAAACAAGCGCTTAAAGGCTTTTTTGGCATACAAGCATATGTAATATGGACAAAAGATGATGGGAACTGGAATCTTCTATTAAAAGATGGGAAAGTTCGTCTGGATATTTCTGATCATTCAGAAATATCCAAGGCGTTTGAGGGAATCTCTAAAAATCTTGTGTTTCATGATTGGAAAACTGGTACGGCTCCTGGAGATGAAATATTTGATAGCGTCATACGCTCGCTTGTATATTTTCCTCTTATTGTAAATGATGAACTAGTCGGAATGTTTGTTGCAGGGAAAAGTAGAACTGCGGGTTTTTTTCCGGAAGATGTACAGTCGTTAGCTACGTTTTCTAACCAATTAGCTAACGTAGTTAAAACAAGAATATTGATTTCTGAACAGGAAAAAAGAATGATTTTAGAAGAAAGAAATAGAATCGCACGCGAAATTCACGATGGTATTGCACAAACATTGGCCGGGGTGATATACCAACTAGAATCCGCGCAGAAAAAATACCGTGATAAACCAATAGATATGCAGCAAATAGTAGAGAAAAGTATAAAAGATTTAAGAGGAAGCCTAGGAGAAGTTCGTTATTCTATTTATGCTTTAAAACCATATCCGACACAACAATTAGGGCTTAAGCAGGCGATAGCAAGTAAAATAAAATCTTTAAAACAAGAATATGAACTAGATATTACATATCATGAAAGAGGTCATGCACGTGCACTCAGCTTTTCAAAAGAAAGAGTTATTTTTGATACATTACAAGAGAGTTTGCAAAACATTGTAAAACATGCACAAGCAGAAAAGACTGATGTTTTACTTAGCTATCAAAGTGAGCACGTGCTTTTAAGGGTTAAGGATAATGGAGTCGGCTTTTCACTATTTGAGTCTATGGTTAAAACGAAGAATGAGCCACATTATGGTATATTACATATGAATGAACAAGCTGAACAATTAGGGGCTACTTTACAGATTGATAGTTCTGTAGGGAAAGGGACAGAAATTACACTATTAATTCCAGATTCACAAACAAGGGGTGCGTAAAATGATTAAAATATTAGTAGTGGATGATCATGCTTTTTTACGAGACGCAATTCGGAGCATACTAGAGGATGAATCTGATATGAAAGTGGTTGGAGAAGCTAGCTCTGGGGACGGAGTATTGGGAAAAGTAGAAGAATGCAGACCAGATTGTATTTTGATGGATATTAATCTTCCAGGGAAAAATGGGATTGAAGCCACAGAGTTAGTAAAAAAAAATTATCCAAATTGCCGAGTGCTTGTGTTTACAATGTATGAACATGATGAGTATTTAATGGATGCACTTCAGGCTGGTGCTGATGGTTATTTATTGAAGGATTCATCATCGGAGCAGGTAATAGCAGCAATTCGAATGTTATATCGAGGCGATTCAGTTATTCATCCGCGTATGACTAAAAAATTAATTACATATCATCAGCAAAAAATGAAATTAGAATCAAATGAAAATGAACTGACGGAACGTGAAAAGGAAGTTCTTTTTGAATTAGTAAAAGGACTTAGTAATAAAGAAATTGCTGAAGCTCTATATATTAGTGATAAAACAGTTAAAATTCACATCAATAAAATTTTTAAAAAACTCAATGTGAAAAGTCGTTCACAAGCAGTGATTTATGCTGTTCGAAATCAATTGGTTCCGTTGGATTAAATAAGAGATGCTTAAAAGAACTAGCGTGTTTCTTTATTCTATATTACAAAGAATAAAGGGCAAGGTAGTTCTTTTGTACTATTTGGGCATAGAATCATTAGAAAAAAATTACTCCTTTTGTTCAATATTCAGAAAAATCAAAATGTGAAATAATAAAAATAGAATTATTGCTTAACGCTACTAATAATTCATGTTGTAAATCGTTGTAGTTGGAAACAATTTATGGGGGCTTTTATAGAAAGAAGATTAGTAGTGTTGGAGATTCTCGATTGTTTTAAATAGATTTAAGGTTGATAGAATTGCCAATGCTAAATAGGAGATCAGAGGATTTATTTTAGAAAAAATAATTTTAATAATAAGGAGATGCGCTATGAAGAAGGGGAAATTCGGAAAAATACTTATCGGAACGCTAACTGTTGGTATGTTAATGTCTCAAGGAATTCCATATAACGTATTGGCCGAAGAGGTAAATACAACTACTTTAACTGGGATTGATGATGCAAATGCTATATTGAAAGGTCTTACAAAGGAACAACGTAATGCCTTAAAAACGTTAGATACAAAACCAGGTTTTGTTATTTCACCAGGCATCAATACAGCAAGTCCTGATAATGTGAATGTGATTGTAGAGTTTAAGCAAGCACCTAGCAAAATCGAGATGTTAAAACAGGCAGCTAAGGGGAAAAAAATAGCCCTTTCAACTGCGGAACAAAAGGTAGAAGCATCTCATAAAGAATTTAAATCAGAGTTTGAGCAGCTTCAAAAGAATAAAGATAAAGGGACGAATTTTAAATCTGCCAAAATAACAAGAGAATATAAGAATGCTTTTAATGGTGTAGCGATTTCGTTACCTGCGAATATGATTGAAGACTTAGTTCGCACTGGTATTGTTAAGCGCGTATGGGAAGATAGTGAGGTCAAAATTGATTTACCGAAAGAAACAGCTAAGACGGCTGCCGAACCCAAAATGGCAGATAGTGTACCACAAATTGGTGTGGACAAGCTGCATGATGAAAAAATAACAGGAAAAGGAATTAAGGTAGGTGTACTGGACACAGGTATTGATTATAACCACCCTGATTTAAAAGATGCTTATAAAGGGTATCGTGCAAAGCAAGGTGAAGATGCAAGCAAAATAGATCCGAACTCAATAAAAGGATGGGATTTTGTTAATAATGATGCTGATCCAATGGAGACAACGTATAAGGATTGGCAAAATTCTGGAGGATATCCTGAAATTTATGATGGAAGTGCATACTATACATCCCACGGTACTCATGTAGCTGGGACAATTGCTGCAGACAAAAAGAATAGTGTGGATTATGCAGTTATGGGAGTCGCTCCGGATGTAGATTTATATTCATATCGTGTATTAGGTCCATATGGAAGTGGACAAACAAGCGGTATTCTTGCTGCGATTGATAAAGCAGTGAAAGACGATATGGACGTTATCAATTTATCATTAGGTGCGTCTATTAATGATCCTTTATATCCTACTTCTATTGCAGTAAACAATGCGATGTTAGCTGGTGTTGTTACAGTAGTAGCGGCAGGTAATAGTGGTCCAGAAGAAGGTACCCTTGGATCACCTAGTGCAGCAGCACTTCCAATTACAGTTGGAGCAAGTGACGCTGCGATGACTATCCCGACATTTTCCGCCGATGCAGCTGATTTACATGTGGATAAAATGATGCTACTTGGAAAAAGCTTTACTGATAAGATTGAAGATTTGAAAGGTCAATCATTATCTGTTGTATATACAGGTCTTGGGAAAATAGATGATTTTAAAGGGAAAGATGTACAAGGAAAGTTAGCGCTCATCCAGCGCGGTGAGATTACATTCGATGAAAAAATTAAAAATGCTAAGGAAGCAGGTGCAAAGGCGGTAATTGTATATAACAATGTAGATGGTGAAATTACAAGTTACCTTGGGGAAAGTACTTCATCTATTCCATCGTTCCGCTTAACAAAGGCAGATGGTGAGAAATTGCAAGCAAAAGCTGTCCAAGGAGATGTCTCTTTAACATTTGGAGAACTGAGTAACACAAAAACAGAAGGAGATCACTTAGCTGATTTCAGCTCTCGCGGTCCTGCAAGTAAAACAGATGATATTAAGCCGGATATTGTAGCGCCAGGTGTTTCTATTTTCTCAACTGTTCCTGAATATATTAATGATCCAAAGGATGGAGAAAATTATCCGGTAGCGTATGGACGTATGTCAGGTACATCTATGGCAACTCCTCATACAGCGGGGGTGGCGGCACTCATTTTACAAGAACATCCAAACTATAGTCCGTTTGAAGTAAAAGAAGCGCTTATGAATACTGCAGTTGACTTAAAAGAGGCACGCTCTGTATTTGAGGTAGGATCAGGCCGAATTGATGCGTATCGTGCAGTTCATGCAGATACAGCTATCGAGGTTATCGATAAAACATCAAACGTTGTAAATGATGAAGAAGTAGAAATTGAAGAAAAAACAGGGTCTATTGCATTCGGGTATAAAAACCAATTGGGAAATGGACCTATTAAAGATAGTCGAAAAGTCTTAATTAAGAACAGCAATAAAACAGACGAGAAAGAGTTTAAATTAGAAGTAGAGTTTTCACCAACAAGTGTAGGTGTGCAAGATGCAGCGAAGAATGGTGTGAAGCTGAACGTACAAGATTCTATTAAAGTAGCTCCTAGTACATCAGGGGAAATTAGCCCTGGAATTATCATTCCAGAAAACGCTGAATTTGGTAGATATGAGGGATATATTCATATTTCAAATAAAAAAAATGAAAAAGAAGTATATCAAGTGCCATTTGCAGTTAAATTCACAGAAAAAGGGATTGAGTCTGTAGATTTGCTGAGAGACGCAATGGCAACAGATGCATCAAAATTCCATCCATTTATGGAAAGACCAAGTTCGCCGTTGGCATTTAAATTGAATAGCCCTCTTGAAACTATTGATGCGGTTGTGAAGGATCGAAAAACAGGAAAGGCATTAGGAATCGTTGGTACACTGAATGCAAGCAGTCTAACACCGAATGTTGAATATATGATGTTTTCTGGTATGGGAGGATATGTATTTCCGTTCACAGGAGATCCTGCCCATCCAATTGGGGATAAACCTGTTATGTTGCCTGATGGAGATTACGAATTGAACTTCGTTGGATATGATAAAGAAGGGAAATCTTATACAAAAGGCGATAGCATTATCATTGATAATGTCATACCTGAAATGAAATTTACGGATGTACAACCTGGTATTCATGAAGTAAATGATTCTATGTTCAAAGAAGAAGATGGCCAGCGGGCATTATGGGTGCATGGTAATGTTTATGATTCTACAGTGGATGCATTAAAGGCAAAAGGCCTGCAGTATGACCAAAAAGCTAATCAAATTGTATATTATCAGAACTCGGCCTTTCCATCAGGTTGGCTGAATACAATTCAGGCCAATGGTGACTTTAAATTTGGAGTACTTCCAGAAGAAATAAATGAACCGTTAAATTTAAAATTATTTGGATATGACCTCGCAACTGCAGGGAATATGGCAACTGGATATAAAGATTACGTCTTTGTAAAAGAAGGGACAGAATACGCTGTTCCAAGTTATGACAAAGATAAAATAAAATTAGGAGAAAAAATTACGTTAACTTTAAATCTCAATAATGTAAAACAACTTACGGCAGGTACATTTGAAATCCCTTATGATAAGCAGCTATTTAAATTTACAGATGTGAAACCAAATTCAGCGCTTACGGAATATGCAAAACAACATGGATTAAACTTGACATTAGAAGATCCGGCTATAAATACAGAAGGAACTTGGGAAAACAAGGTGAAAGTTGGCGCATCATTGGAAGGAAAAGAATTTAAAGGATTAGATGGAGATACACCATTTTTAGATGTTACATTCGAAATGACGAGCGATGAATATTTTAATAATTTAACTGCATTTGGAGCAGATAAGTTCTCTTATACAAAAGCTGGTGCATCAGAAGGTACTGAGATTCCTGTGTTTAAAGATAAATCTTTTGCTATTGTTTCGAAGCATTCAACAGTTACAGGATATATTGGTCCAGAAGCTTTCTTGAATGAAGAGGGGTATTTAGGTAAGAATGATTACACAAAACTAGGAGCAAAAGTTTACGCAGTTGGCAAGGATGGAAAGAAATATACAGGAACGGTTAATGATAATGGGCAATTTGAAATTCATAGTGTTCCTGTAAGCGATAAAGAATATGATATTTTCGTAGAAATGCCGGGTCATTTAAATAGTAAATTAACTACAAAAATAGGGAAAATGCAAGATGGAGAATTAGTGGGACAAAACTTTAGAGCCGATATGGATGACAACCTTGCAGGTGATGTAAACGGCGATAAAATGGTGGATATTCAAGATGCTAGAATAGCAGCTCTTTCATATGAAAAAGGAAAAGTGGCTGCAAAAGATGGAGATGTCAATCAAGATGGTGTTGTAAATGAAACAGATATTCGTTTTATCGAGAAGAATTTCTTGAAAAAGGGTCGAGATGCTAAAGAAAATCAGAAGCCGAAAGAAAATGTAGGGCCAGTGACGTTAGATAAAATCTTACGTTCTATTGGTTTAGAACCCAAAAAATAAGTGGACAAACTTCTAGAGTAAATAAAGCAATAAGACAATGAATATAAAATTAAATGAGATTGGCTAACAAATAACCGGTAATGATTTACGGTAACATTACCGGTTATTTTAAAAGTAATAGTCGTTTGGGTACATGAAGTAACTAGTTTAAAGTTAGTTCGCTTTCGTTGTGGGACAAGGTAGTTGCTTAATTATTATTGTTTGTGGGCTGGAAATAAGGTTTGTAGTTTAAACTTTAAAAATAGGGGGACTTGTGAAATGAGTATTAAGAAAAAACTTGGTATGGGTGTTGTAACTGCAGCGCTTGGCTTATCTTTAATTAGTGGGGGAACATATGCGTATTTTAGTGATAAGGAAGTATCACAAAACAAGTTTGCAGCCGGTACTTTAGATTTGAGTGTTAATCCTGAAGTTGTTATTAATGTCGACAATATTAAACCGGGCGATGAAATGGAGCGTGGTTTTCAATTAGTAAACAAAGGAACCTTAGCAATAGGAGATGTGAAACTTCTGACAGATTACAGTGTAATCGATGCTAAAGGAGATAATGGAAATGCTGATTTTGGTGATCATATCCGTGTTGATTTCTTGTGGAATTTGGATAAAAATGAGGTTCCAATTTGGTCTACTACATTATCTGAATTAAAGGTAGCTACGCAAAACGGAAGTATTCCTGATCTTGTACAAAAAGGTGTTGTAGACCGAGAAGGAAATGGACTTGCTCCTGGTGATGATGATACTTTCTACGTAATGTTCACATTTGTAGATAACGATGAAGAGCAAAATGTATTTCAAGGAGATTCATTGAATTTAAATTGGACCTTCAACTCAATGCAGACAAAAGGTGAAGAGAAATAAAGATAAATATTATATATGAGAATGAATTGATGAAGAATTGAGGAATAGAATTTTTAATAGTGTAAAGGTTGATTGAGTGAATCAACCTTTTTTTATTTTGTGAGAAAATTATACTTAGATTATTTGAAAAAAAGTAGCTTGAAAGTTACGTTACGTCATCTTTTATACTAAAGAAAATAGGATATAGGGGGATGGTGTAGATGACTTTAAAATGTATGTGGGGATGGAAAGAAATTTTATATTTATTTGTTTTTGTATTTCTGATTGTACCAGTAATGGTTGAATCTCTTTTTTATGATTATGCTTTAAAAATAATAGGGAACTCATTATATGCTGGAGTATTAATGGGACTTATAATGGCAGTGATATTTACATTTTTAGTTTATCTTTTTTGCATAAAAAGATATAAACTGTCGTGGAAAGATATTGGAATTCGGAAGCTTTCATGGAAAGATTTATTGTGGACATTTGTAGCGGTTATTTCTTTGATTGTAGTGAGTGTTGGAGTATTAATGATAATGGAGAAACTGGGGATTTCTTTCGAAAATAGTAAAACGGAGACGATCCAAAATGATAAATCAATATATGCGTTCTGTATCGCGGTAATTGGAGCAGCAGTTATATCACCAATCTATGAAGAAATTTTATATAGAGGTGTTTTTTATACGTTTTTTCGTGATAGATATGGCATATTGGGCGGGGTGATTATAAGTTCAATAATATTTACCGTTGTTCATATTCCAACATATAACACATTACCGGTGAATTTTTTAAGCGGTGTAGTATTCGCGTGGTTATATGAAAAAACAAATTCTATTTTATCGGCTATGATTGCACACGCACTATTTAATTTCATAGCAGTACTTCTTACATTTATGTCGAATTAAGAAGATATATAGGAGGGATACAAATGGAAATAGCGGTAGAACATGTTTTTACGAATGAAATTTTAGCAAGAGCAGCAAAGGCATATCATGTAACGGTGGAAGAAAAGCCACTTGGTGATTTTGAAAATTATATTTTTAAGGCGAAGGGTAAAAATAATGAAGATTACGTATTACGCTTAACCCATTCTTCTCATCGGTCTAAAAAAGAGGTAGAGGCCGAACTAGATTTTTTACGGTATGTTGCAGAGCATGGGGCAAAAGTGGCGGGACCTCGTAATTCAATATCTCAAAACCTTGTAGAAGAAATTGGAGCGGAAGATGGCACTTTCTTTTTCGCGTCTTTATTTACATATGCACAAGGTGAGCAAGTAAAAGGAGAAGAATCGCCTTATTGGGGAGATGCTTACTTTGAAGCGTGGGGAAAAGCGATTGGACAACTACACCGCCTTACAATGGATTATCCTAAAACAGACTACCGTGATACGTGGGAAGAGGATGAAAGTAGCATTGTTAATGGATTAGAAGATGAGAAGGTGAAAGGGATTGCCACTGTATTAATGGATGAAATAAAGGCTCTTCCAATCGAAAGAGAAACGTTTGGCCTTATGCATGGCGATATTCATCCAGGTAATTTTCATTATGATGGAAAAGGGCTAACAATCTTTGATTTTGATGACGCTGCCTATAATTACTTCATTCATGATTTGGCAATGGTTCTTTATTACTCTGTTCTTTTTACACCGTGGACATTGGAGAAAAAGACGGAATTTGCTCGTAAACAGTTACAAGTGTTAAGAAAGGGGTACGAATATGAGCACAGGCTGGCGGATAGTTGGTATGAATCGTTACCGTTATTTTTACGGTTACGTGATATAGGCCTATACGGTACGATTCAAAAGAAATTTAAGGGGAAAGATATGCCAGAGGATTTTCAAAAGTTATCAGATGAGTTGTATGAAAGAATTATAAAGCAAGAGGCAATAGTGAATATATAATACAGAGATAAGGGAACAAAGTATATAAAATAAATATATACTTTGTTTTTTTATACAAAAATATGTTTACTTTATTAAAATAATATTGTTATAGATTCGGTATACACTTATAATTTTATATATATTCTGAATATTCTTTATAAAGAAGGAGGGGGAAAGTTGGAAGCTATCGTAAGTTGGATAAATAATATTGTTTGGAGTCCAGCACTTGTCTATTTATGTTTAGGAGTAGGGTTATATTTTTCCATTCGAACGAGGTTTTTACAAGTAAGACATGTAGGAGAAATGGTGAAACTTACATTTCAAGGGGAAAAATCGGATGCGGGTGTTTCTTCGTTCCAAGCGTTAGCACTTTCGTTATCAGGGCGCGTTGGAACCGGAAATATTGCCGGTGTTGCAACGGCTGTTGCCTTTGGTGGTCCAGGCGCTGTATTTTGGATGTGGGCGGTAGCCTTTCTAGGAGCTGGTTCTGCATATGTAGAATCGACGCTTGCACAAATATATAAGACGAAGCATCAAGGGCAATTCCGCGGTGGTCCTGCTTATTACATTGAAAAAGGACTAGGTGTTAAATGGTACGCATTAGTGTTCGTCGCAGCGACAATTCTTGCAACAGGAATGCTGCTTCCAGGTGTTCAAGCGAATAGTATTGCTGTAAGTCTAGAAACAGCTTTTGGTATTAATACTTCTGTATCAGGGGCGGTATTAGTAGCGGCATTAGCACTTATTATTTTTGGTGGAGTTAAGCGAATTGTTAACGTAGCGCAAGTTGTAGTACCGTTTATGGCACTTGGCTATATTTTAGTAGCTTGTGTAATTGTAGCTATGAATATTGAAAAATTACCAGACGCTTTCATGTTAATTTTAAAAAGTGCATTTGCATTAGAAGCAGCTTTTGGCGGGATTATTGGTTTAGCAATTTCTTGGGGTGTAAAACGTGGTATTTATTCAAACGAAGCAGGGCAAGGAACTGGGGCCCATGCAGCAGCAGCTGCTGAAGTATCGCATCCAGCTAAACAAGGGTTAGTACAAGCATTTTCCGTTTACATTGATACATTATTTGTTTGTTCAGCAACAGCATTTATGATGATTATTACAGGCATGTATAACGTATTTGATGCAAGCGGAAAAAACTTTATCGTCAATAAATTAAATGGTGCACAGCCAGGTCCTGGTTATACACAGGCAGCAGTAGAATCTGTTTTCCCTGGATTTGGAAACGGTTTCGTAGCAATCTCTTTACTATTCTTCGCATTTACAACAATTATGGCTTATTACTACATTGCAGAAACGAATATAGCTTACTTAAATCGTGATAAAGACCGTCCTTGGATGTCTATCGTACTAAAGTTTGTATTCTTAGGAGTTGTATTCTACGGTTGTGTAAAAACAGCAGAAACAGCATGGGCTTTAGGGGATATTGGTGTAGGAATTATGGCATGGGTTAACATTATTGCGATTCTATTATTACAAAAACCGGCATTGATCGCATTAAAGGATTATGAAAAGCAGAAAAAAGAAGGAAAAGATCCAGTGTTCGATCCGCAGAAACTAGGAATTAAAAATGCTGATTTCTGGGAGCATGAATACGGGAAAGACAAGAAAGAAGAAGTATCTTAAGAGAATAGAAATGAAGGAGCAAAGGGAAATCCCTTTGCTCTTTTTTATGGACAAAATGAAGATGAAAGTTATTTTTTTGCCTATTTTTGAATATAAAAAGAATGTACATGCTTTGTTTAGGGGAGGGGGGAGTATGGTGATAGAGTTTCGTAATGTAAATAAATATTATGGTAACTTCCAAGTTTTGAAAAATATTAATGTGCAAGTGAAAAAAGGTGAAGTGGTAGTAGTTGTTGGTCCTTCAGGATCAGGAAAAAGTACATTGCTTCGGTGTATAAATCAGTTAGAGGCGATTACCGATGGAGAATTAATCGTACAAAATACAGACGTACACAATAAAAAAACAGATATGAATGAATTACGCCGAAATATTGGTATGGTCTTCCAGCATTTTTACTTATACCCACATAAAACAGTTCTGCAAAATATTACACTAGCACCAATTAAAGTAAATAAAACTTCAAAAGAAGAAGCAGAAAAAACAGCGATGGTTTATTTAGAGAAAGTAGGAATCCCGGAGAAGGCAGGTGTATATCCTCATCAATTATCCGGAGGTCAACAGCAAAGGGTAGCGATCGCTAGGGGGCTCGCAATGCAGCCGGAAATTATGCTATTTGATGAGCCTACGTCCGCTCTTGATCCAGAGATGATCGGAGAGGTGCTTGATGTTATGAAAGCGCTGGCTAAAGAAGGAATGACGATGGTCGTCGTCACACATGAGATGGGATTTGCACGTGAGGTAGCAGATAGAATTTTATTTATGGATGACGGTCAAATTATCGAAGATACAACACCGGCGCAATTTTTTGCAAGTCCTGAACAAGAAAGAGCTCGTCTATTTTTAAGAAGAGTGTTAAATCATTAAAGGGGGAGTTTTATGCTTAAAATGAAAAAGTTGTTTACGTTAATCGTATTTTCATGTTTATTCGTACTTGTCGTTGCTGGATGCGGAAGTAAAAAAGATGAGACGAAAGAAACGAATACGAAACAAGGCGGGGCTGTTGAGCAAATTAAAAAGCGCGGGAAACTAGTAGTTGGGGTGAAGAATGATACGAACTTATTTGGCTTGAAAAATCCTTCGACAGGACAGGTAGAAGGGTTTGATGTTGATATCGCAAAGGCGCTTGCGAAAAAAATCCTTGGAGATGAAAAGAAATTAGAATTAAAAGAAGTAACGTCTAAAACGCGTATTCCACTACTGAAAAATGGTGATATTGATGCAATTATCGCGACAATGACAATTACGGAAGAACGTAAAAAAGAAGTAGATTTTTCAGATGTATATTTTAAAGCAGGGCAATCGTTACTTGTGAAAAAAGGAAGCGATATTAAAAGTATTGATGATGTGAAACAAGGCGTTAAAGTGTTAGCGGTAAAAGGTTCAACGTCTACAAATAATATTCGTCAAAAATCACCAGAATCGACTGTATTAGAATTTGAAAATTACAGTGAGGCATTTACAGCGTTAAAAGCAGGTAAAGGCGATGTATTAACGACAGATAATGCGATTCTTTACGGAATGGCAAAACAAGATTCTAATTATGAAGTTGTAGGGAAAATTTTCACGGATGAACCGTATGGAATCGCAGTACAAAAAGGTGCAGACGATTTAACGAAAGAGATTAATAGTTTATTAAAAGATATGAAAGCGAATGGAGAATACGATAAATTGTATGAAAAATGGATTGGTCAAAAACAAGAGAAGTAAAATGAAACTTTATTTCTCGTGATAAATAGTAAGAGTGAGAGGATGAGAGTACTCATCCTCTTCTTGTAAAGAAAGAGGGGAGAATATGTGCCTGATTTTTCTATATTAACGAATAACATTGATATGTATTTAGAAGGATTTAAATATACGGTTATGTCTAGTGTAGTTGCGCTAATAGGAAGTTTTGTTTTAGGAATTGTTATGGCAGTGATGCGAATTTCACCTATTCGTATTTTGAATTGGATTGGCTCTGCCTATGTAGAGTTTGTTAGAAATATTCCACTCGTATTAATTGCATTCATTTTCTATTTTGCTTTGCCTGTAATAGGAATTACTTTCAACGGTTTTGTAGCAGGGACAGTTGCGCTTACAGTTTATACAGCGGCTTTTATTGCGGAAGTAATTCGTGCTGGTATTTTATCAGTCGCGAAAGGTCAAATGGAAGCAGCACGTTCTTCAGGATTAACTTATACGCAAGCGATGTATCATGTCGTCTTACCTCAAGCGATGAAAATCGTCATTCCTCCTCTAGGAAATCAATTTCTCAATTTAGTAAAAAACTCTTCAATACTCGGAATTATTGCTGGAACGGATTTAATGTATCAAGGGGACTTAATTTCAACGAAGACGTTCGTTACGTTTGATGTATATATATTTGTCGGGATGTTTTATTTAATATTAACAATACCGCTAAGTATGCTAGTGCGTTATTTAGAAAAACGCTTGGCAAAGGAGGCGGTATAAATGGATTTTAAAGGAGCGATAACAGGTGATCATATCCTCTTTTTATTAAAAGGATTACTCATAACGTTAGAGGTAGCGCTCGTAGCAATTGTACTTAGCTTTATTATTGGTAGTGTAATAGGGATATTGCGCTACATGAAAATACCTGTCGTCTCACAAGTATTAGGAATTATCGTTGAAGTGATTCGAAACTTACCACTACTTTTAATTATATTTTTCACATATTTTGCGCTTCCAGAAGCAGGCTTGAAATTAGAGATTATAACAGCTGTAATTGTTGCTTTAACAATATTTGAAGCAGCAATGATATCTGAAATTGTTCGAAGTGGTCTATTATCGATTGAAAAAGGACAGATTGAGGCCGCAAGATCTTCAGGATTAACGTATGTTCAAGCACTGTGGCATATCATTTTACCACAAGCATTAAGAAGAATGGTCCCGCCGCTTGTCAGTCAGTTTATTTCATTGCTGAAAGATACATCATTAGCAGTTGGTATATCACTGCCAGAGCTTATGCATAATGCTCAAATTATTAGCGGGCAGAATGTAAATTATATGATTCCAACGTTTATAGTAGTAGCTTGTATGTATTTTGTTGTAAACTACGGTTTATCAATTTTATCTAGAAGATTAGAAATACGTTAACTCTTACAAAAAATGTAAGAGTTTTTTCCTTATAAATCCTTTTTTGCCTCAAATTAGTATCTCGAGCTCTTAATAGTTGAATTTTTATATTGTTTTATCAGAAAAGTTTTAATTTTATATAGAAATTGTAATCGCTTTCGTGTATATTTTTATTATCAGAAAATTTTAAAAAGAGATAGGGGTACTTGTAGGGGGAGGATTAAGATGCAGCAAACAACGAATGAGCAATTACATCGTACGATGAAGAGTAGACATTTATTTATGATCGCACTAGGTGGTGTAATCGGAACTGGTTTTTTTCTAGGTTCAGGTTACACCATTAATCAGGCTGGACCAGGGGGAGCCATCCTTTCATATTTAGTGGGCGGATTTATTATGTATTTAACAATGCTTTGTCTTGGAGAGCTAACGGTAGCAATGCCAGTTTCAGGATCTTTCCAAAAGTATGCGACGAAGTTTATTGGACCAGGAACTGGATTTATGATCGGTTGGCTATACTGGATTGGATGGGCAGTAACAGTAGGATTAGAATTAACATCGATCGGTTTAATGATGAAAAGATGGTTTCCGAATGTTGATGTTTGGGTATGGTGTCTCGTATTCGGAGTTATTTTATATGCTTCAAATGCAATATCAGCGAAGAGTTATGCTGAATTAGAGTTTTGGTTCTCTAGTATTAAAGTAGTTACAATTATTGCATTCATTCTACTTGGTGGTAGCGCATTACTAGGATTCTTACCATACGATGGAAAAGAAGCAGCGCCTCTTTTCTCTAACTTTGTAAGTGATGGTGGGCTATTCCCAAATGGACTAGCTGCAGTGCTTCTTACGATGATTACAGTTAACTTTTCCTTCCAAGGAACAGAGTTAATCGGGATTGCAGCAGGAGAGAGTCAGAATCCTGAAAAAACAATTCCACGTGCGATTCGTAATACAGTATGGCGCATTATGTTATTCTTCATTTTAACAATGACAATTTTAGTAGGGTTAATTTCTTGGAAAGAAGCAGGGATAATTGAAAGCCCATTCGTAGTTGTATTTGATAAAATCGGTATTCCATATGCAGCTGATATTATGAACTTCGTTATTATTACAGCTCTTCTATCTGTAGCGAACTCAGGGTTATATGCAGCAACGCGTATACTATGGTCACTTGCAAATGAAGGAATGGCACCAACTTCTTTCAAGAAAGTAAATAAACGTGGTATTCCGATTACAGCGTTAGTCGTAACGATTGCTGTAGCGGCGTTATCTTTATTAACAAGTTTCCTTGCAGAAGATACAGTATATATGTATTTATTATCTATAGCTGGTTTATCGGCTGTTTCAAGTTGGATCATTATTGCTTTATCACAACTTCGCTTTAGAAGTCAGTATTTAAAAGGCGGAGGAAAATTAGAGGACTTAAAGTATAGAACACCACTATACCCGCTTGTTCCAATTTTAGCTTTAATTACAAATAGCATCGTTGTTATTAGTTTAGCGTTTATTCCAGAACAACGAATGGCGTTATATTGTGGTATTCCATTTATCATTTTCTGCTACATATATTATTATATAAATAAGAAACGGCAGAAACCGATGAAAGTGGAGATGGAGACACCAAATGAAACTAACAATCAAACACGATGATATACAGGCGGATTTATCGTATGGTCAATTAGCGATTGGAAAAGAAAACGGATATTCACCGTTACAATTACTCGTGTCTTCTATCGCAGGATGTAGTGCAATTGTCTTCCGAACAATTTTAGAAAAGAAACGTATTACATACGATACGTTTACAATTGAAACTGAAATTGGTAGAAGTGAAGCTTTATCAAAACCAGTTGAAAGTGTTCATTTGCACTATAAAATTAAAGCGCAAAACATTACAGAAGAACAATTAGACAAGGCGCTGCAACTTGCAGTGAAAAATTGCACAATTGTTCAATCTGTAAAGGATAGTATAAAAGTTACAGAAACAATTGAATTAGTAAAGTGAAACATAAAAACGTGAGAATAGGGCGCTCACGTTTTTATGTTTTTGGCAGAGGGGGAAGAATGATGGAATGTTTAGGTTGTAAATTAGCAAATGAAGAAGAAATTATATATAAAGTGTATGAAGATAATTATGTAACTTGTTTTTTAGATCATGCGCCTTTCTATACAGGGCATACTTTAATCGTTCCAAAGCAGCATGTTGTAGAAGTGGACGAATTAGATGATTGTGTAGCAAAAGCGATTATGGATGCTTCTAAGCTTATTTCAAAGGCTATTAAGTTATTATATAAACCAGACGGAGTTACAATTTGCCCCGCATTAACGGGGCAGTAAGATCCCCTACCTCAAAATTCAGTGAAAACAAAGAAGTTAGTTGGGAATCCAACTGCCCGTAAAAGCCCGATTGGTTCAACTAATAATCAGTGGGGATGAACAAAACCCCCACTGATTAAAGTTTCACTTTATCAAAATGGTGGAATCTTTAACGAGTTAACTCATTATCACATGCATGTTGTGCCGAGATATAAAGAGCGTTCGTTTGCTGAGTTTTATACGGTGCAGCCAGGAGAACAGCAGAATCATAACTTTGAAGAGACAAAGAATTTATTAAAAGAAGCAATAGAGAAAATAATACATAGCGAAAAGGCGTAAGAGGGGTTTTCTTAAGGGGACAGTCAGGAAAATTCTAATATTAAAAAGCCCAATTTCTCAGTTAAAATAGAGAAATTGGGCTTTTATTTATTCTATTATTCAATTTTCTCTATTAAAGAATTCTGCAGTGTCACAAAGTATATCGCTCATTCGTTATATAGAATGAGAGGAGGAATTATATGAAAGTTACAAACAAAGATTACGAAAAGATGGAAGAGCTATACGAGTTGTATGAGCAAAAAATTTATTATGTAGCTTATTCTATTTTAAATAATATTCAGCAGGCTGAAGATGCAGTTCAAGAGACGTTTATTACTCTTTATAAAAATTTGAAAAAGCTTCATAGTTTGAACACTGAAGAGCTTAAACGGTATATTTTGAGGATTGCGAAAAACAAAGCGATTGATAGCTACCGGAAAAATAAACGACATGAAACATTTTTAGAAGAATATCAACGAGAATCAACAGACGTAGTAGATGAAAATATTGAAGAGTGGGAAAAACGTCTAATGTCTGAGGTTCAGATTGATACATTGCTAAAAGAGCTAAATGAATCTAACAGACAAGTGTTTAAGTACAAAGTCTTCTATAACTTAACGTATCAAGAAATTTCAAGTGTAATGGGGATAACAGAGGCTAATGTCCGCAAGCAATTTGAGCGCGCTCGAAAACGAGTACAAAGTATTATAGGAGGTATACAAAATGACGAATTCAAAGAACTCCAAAGAAATGTATGACCTTGCTGAAAAAATTGCTTTAGATGATTTTGATAAACTGGATGAACAACATGAATTTTCACATACATATACGCGCAAAAAGAAATTGTTTATGGAGGAAATGAAGCTGAAAGGCGAGCAACCACAGACAAAGCGTAAAAGACATCGTATGTTAATCGCTGCTGCTTGCTTATTGATTGGCATGCCTACAACTGTTTTTGGTGCAGTAAAAGTCTACAATATGATTGTCCAAAAACAAAATTACGAAGTAAATGTTTCGGTAACAAACAAGGGCTCGAAAAAGGCTGATAAGTGGTATAAGTTGAAAATCGATAAATTACCAGAAAATATGGAAGCAATTGATGACTCTGCTATGAAATATTCATTTAAAGATAACGACGCAATGGGTGGATTTTCATTCGCTCTTTGGAGAGTGGGGGGAAATGCGGACTTTCAAACTTTATATTCAAAAAGCTATGAAGAAAAAGAGATAAATGGCAGGAAAGCAGTAATTGTTCATAAAGAAACTGGAAACAACAATGTAATGTTTGATAGGAAGGTCTTTCTCTTTTTTGAGAAAGAAGGGATTATGTTAGAAAGTTTTATTGGATCAGATGTAAATGAAGAACAAATGATGGATGTGTTAGGGAACATTTCACTTGAGCCTACGTCAAAAGAAAAGGCAGCACATATAACAGATTATGATAAAAAGTATTTTAGTGAAGCGGATGAACCTAAAAAAACTAAGGTGATTCCTTTGAAAAAAGATAGTAAACGACTATTTCACATAGGACAAAAGGTTCCAGTAACGATATCTATGGATAACAGCCAAATTGAATATGTGATAGAAAAAGTTGAAGTTTTTGATTCGATTAAAGATTTTAAACAAGAGAACTTTAATGAACTTGGCTTAGGGATATTAAGCAAGAAGAAGGCTTTAGATCAGACGGGAAAATTGCTATCGTACAGACGGGATGTATATAAATTAGGGAATGGTAAAGATTCAATTGATACATTAGTAGATTCGAAATTAGTTAATGTTAAATTTGTCTACCTGACAACAACAGTGAAAAATATAGGTAAACAGGTGACAGAAGAAATCTATATGACTCCATCCATAAAACAGCTTAAATTTGAAGGAAATGCATGGAACTACGCTAAAGAAGAGGGAATGGACGCAACGCGTATTATGACGGGCGAAGTCGATTATTTAGAACCTCATGGAGATGGAAAAAGCTTTTACAATATTGGCAGTATCCGACCTGGCCAAACGATGAAAGTTAACTTGGGTTATTTTGTGGATGAGGATAAACTAGATTCAATTTTCCTTGATGCTTTTCATTACAGAGGGAATGGAAGTACTGAAAATATGAATGCGTCATATCGTTGGTGGATTGATATTCGTCAACAGTCAAAACAATAGGAACAAATACACAAAAAGCTGCTTATATTTAGCAGCTTTTTTCGTCTTCATACATATGTAAAACCTCTTTTGCACGTATACGTAAACCATTTATCAATTCTTTCGGTTCTAAAACTCTTGCATCTTTTCCAAGTCTATAAAATAAAGGAGTAATAAAGTTAATTTCACCTTTATCAATTGTTGAATTTATATATCCTGTCCCATCTTCGTCTACTACAACGAATTCTTCAAGGTAAGGAACGCTTTTGCATTGGCGCACACCCTCTGTCGTTAGTAAAACATGTAACCGAGTAGGAATGTTTATTACGTTAGAGTTAGAGGCGAACCATTCTTCTAAATTCATAAACTTATCTTTATTTTCTTCGGTCGATAATATGGAAAGAATACGATCCACGCGATACAGTAATACTTTGTTTCGACTATAGTCATAGGATGGCAAGTACCATAAACCATCGTGGGCATATACACCGATAGGATGAACATGTTTTGTTTTAATCCCCGATTTAGACTCGTATTGAAAGTGTAAGTTTTTATTTTCAATAGCCGCTGTTAATACTTCGTTTAAAAAAGTTGTCTCAATTGTTCTCTTCGGATTCCAAAAAGCGATATAAGAACGTATTTTATCAACTTTAGCTTTCGCATCATTTTGTAGAGAGCTATACAGTTTATGAGTAACAGAATTGATTTCTGTATTAAAAGGCAAGTTACGATAGTAGCCTAAAGATTGGAAAGCAAAAAAGATGGAGACCGCTTCTTCTTCGGTAAATAAAATGGGGGGAAGCATGCTGCTTGTTAATACTTTATATCCCCCATTACGACCTTGTTCAGCGTAAATGGGTAATCCCATATCACTTAAATCTAAAATATATCTATGGACCGTACGAACGGAAATATTAAATTCATCAGCTATTTCTTGAGCTGTAAATGTTTTTTTCGTAGAAGCAAATATAAGAATGTCTAGTAAACGTTTTGCTTTTGACAAGGATATCACCTTTTTCTTTTTTAACATGACATAAGTTGTCATGTTTTATGGTTAGTATAGTGCTTATAAGATGATTTTATCAAGAGAAGCTGTAAGGAGGAAAAGATATGTCACGTGAAATTGTTTTATTTATTGCAGCGAGCTTAGATGGATTTATCGCGAAAGAAGATGATGATTTAGAGTGGTTAATGGAAACAGAAGGTGAGGGAGACAACGGTTATACAGAAATGTACGAAACAATTGATACGATAATTATGGGAAAGAGAACGTACGATTATGTGGTAGAGCATACGGAAACATTCCCGTACCTAGATAAAAAATGTTATGTTTTTTCTAATTCAGAAAAAGGTTCAAACGAACATGTAGAGTTTGTAAATGAAGATGTATTAGAGTTTACAAAAAGGTTGAAAGAGCAGGAAGGATCTAAAATATGGATGGTCGGTGGCGGGAGTCTACTGAGAGAGTTCTTTAAGAATAATTTAATTGATGAATATGTTGTTACGATTACACCTCACATATTAGGTTCTGGAGTTCCGTTATTTAAAGAAAAGAACCCGGAAATTAATTTAACTTTAACGGATACGAAACGTTTTGGGCAATTCGTAAATTTATATTATAAAGTAAAGTCCTAAAGGATAAGAAAACACGACTATTGATGATAGTCGTGTTTCTATATAGATGGCAATGAAATTGTAAAGCAAGATCCGTGATCAATTTCACTTGTGACAGTAATATTCCCGCCGTGTAGTTCTACGATTTCTTTTACGATGGAGAGCCCTAAACCAGTGCCTCCTGTAGCTCTAGAGCGCGCTTTATCAACACGGTAAAAGCGATCGAAAATGTGAGGGAGGTCTTCAGGCGGAATACCTTCGCCTTCATCTTCAATTGTAATGGAAATACGTTTATGTTCTTCTGTAACAGAAATATTTATATGAGAATGTTCTTTTGAATGTCTATACGCGTTATTTAAAATGTTAGCCATAACTTGTTCAAAGCGTTGCTCATCTAGCTTTACTAAGAGTGAGGAAGGACATGTGAAAACAACTTTAATTTGTTTTTCTCCGTACATCACATTTATTTTTTCAGTGATGCGAGTAAGGAAGGTGTGTAAATGCACTTCCTGTACTTGAATGAAAAAGTTATGCTTTTCCATTTGAGCGAGTGAAAATAAATCTTGGACTAAGTTTGTAATATAATCAGACTCGTCTTTTATAATGGATAAGTATCGTAAACGTTGCTCTGGGGGTGTGTTTTCTTTTGATGCAATGTCAGCATAACCTCTTACGTACGTTAATGGTGTTCGTAATTCGTGAGCAACACTTGCTAGAAATTCACTTCGCTCCGTTTTCATATAATGTAAATCATTTGCGAGAGTTTGGATAGATTGTGCTAGTTCACCAATTTCGTCATTTCGAGTAGTTGTTAATGAAACGGATAAATCGCCCTTACTCATTTTTTCAGTCGCTTGTTTCATGTGTAACAATGGTTTTGTTAACAAACGTGATAATAGAAAAATGGTGATGGCTGTTAATAGGAAAGTAATGACTCCAGCGATAATGAATTGCCGTGTGAGCCCGTTAACCATTTCTTCGATTGATTCCGTCCCGAGAAACATATATACATAGCCTTCCGTTTTTCCTGCCACTACAATTGGGCTAACTGTACATATATAATTAGATGTTTTCCAATGATTCTCTATAATTGCTCCATCATGATCTGTTCGTGTTTGCATTCCTTCAATATGTTTTTTTATAGTAGTATTTATTTCATTGGATTTAGCTAGTATTTCCTTATTTGCATTTGTAATAATAACAGTTGTTTCAGCTTCGGATTCCATTAAAGCAACATGGGAGATTGTTTGCCTGTCAAAATATTTTTCAAGGACATCTCGGTGACTATTTCCACGCTTTAATAAAGCAGTCATTTCTTCATTCACTCTATTGTTTACAAGGCTATAATAGAGCAAGACAAATAGAACACTTTCGATTAAAAGTGTAACAATTAGAAAATAAAATCCGAGTTGAATAGAAATTCGCTTCATCGTTTTGCTCCTTAGTTTTCAATATCAATCCATCGATATCCTACTCCGTAAACAGTTTTTAAATGGTGATCAATGGGGAAATTTACTTTTCGTAATTTATCACGTAAATTACGAATATGTGAATCGACTGTTCTATCTTCTGTATTTGTATTTAATCCCCAAATTCGTTCAATGAGCTGATCACGGCTTAATACGTAGTTCACATGACGTAAAAATAATCCGAGTAAAGAGAATTCGATTGGGGTGAGAAGAAGTTCTTCATTATGGACAGAAATGAAATGCTTGGCCTCATCCCATAAAATGCCGTGATATTGGATTTGTGCATGTTGATTGGTTCGGCGTAAAACAGCTTCAATTCTTGCGAAGAGCTCCTCTTCGTGGAATGGTTTCGTCACGTAATCATCTGCTCCAAGTTTTAACCCTTGAACGACATCTACCGTTTGATCACGAGCAGTTACCATAATGATAGGAACGTTACTAAATGATCGAATTCTTTTGCAAGTTTCCCACCCATCCATCTTTGGCATCATAATATCGAGTAAAACAAATTTGAAGTTTCGATTTTCTATATGTGAAATAGCTTCTTCTCCGGATACTGCACATACGCAGTTATATCCGATTGGAGTAAGATAAAGCGTTAATAATTCAAGCATTCTCGGTTCATCATCTACGAGTAGTATATCGATCATAGAGTACCTCCGCATTTGTAGTTATTACTTAAATTGTAAGTCAAAATCATGAAGAAATGGTGCAGATTATAATGCATCTGCATAATTTCTTCAGAATTGCTTGTTATTGTAAAGTTGAAATTCCATTTTAGGTAATAATATTGGCTCGAAAACGAATAATACGGAGGCGATATAGTGAAAAAGATGACCCGAATTTTGGGGATAACAATAATTGCAGCAGTCGGTCTTGCGGCATGCGGACAAACGAGTACAGATCATAAAAATCATGAATCTACAGGAGAGAAGAAAACAGAGCAAAAGGAAATGAAAATGAATCAGGAGGTAACTGCGCCGAAAAAAATGAATCAAGGTGCATCGAATGATTTATTAACGACAAGTTTAAAAAATGTAACGAGATTAAATACAAATGATCCTCTGCAAATGGCAGTATTAACTTCGCAAACGATATGGCCAGCAACGCATAAAGAGAATCAGCCAGGCGCTATTATTTTAGTGCCAGTAAGCGAGTGGCAATTAGGTATTGCAAGTGCGGATCTTATTCATCACCCGAATAACGGACCGATTTTATTTATAGAAAAAGAAAAGGTACCCGAAATGACGTTAAAAGAAATAAAACGATTAAATCCGCTCGGAACGAAAGATGGAACGCAAATTATGGTGATGGGGGATATAGGGGCATCTAGCCTAGAGCAATTAAAAGAATATAAAGTAAAGCAAATAAAAGAAACGGACCCAGCTAAATTTGCTAAAGATGTTGATAAAGAATATGCCGATATAACAGGAAATTATCCAAATAGCGTTATTATCGGTTCGTCTGAAGAAGAAGGACGTTTATATACAACACCAGCTGTAAATTGGATTTCTCATATGCCAGAACCTCTTCTATATACTGAAAAAAATAAAGTGCCAGAAGCGACAATAGAGGCATTAAAGACGAGAAAAGATAAAGCGAATATATATGTGTTAGGACCAGAAAAAATCGTTTCGAAAGAAGTAGAAAAAGAGTTAAGTAAATACGGGAAAGTAACGCGTATTAGTGGGGAGACTCCAACAGAAAATTCGGTTGCATTTGCGAAATTTAAAGATGAAAAAACGAAATTTGGCTGGGGATTCACAAAACCAGGTCACGGTTTGTCATTTGTTTCAAGCAAAACACCAGACTTAGCAATTGCGGGAGCACCGTTTTCACATATGGGTAAACATGCCCCTGTTGTTTTGCTTGAGGAAGGAAAAGCTTCACAACCAGTTTATGACTTCCTTGCTACTATTCAGCCGAAGTTTAAAGATGATCCAACACTTGGACCATATAACCATGGTTTCCTATTAGGAAGTAGTAGTGATGTTTCATTTGAAACACAAGGTATATTGGATGAGAGGTTAGAAATTGTTCAGGAAAGTGGTCAAGGTCACGGTGGACATTAATGAAATGAGAAAAGACGCTGCTAAGGTAGCGTCTTTTCTTTAGGAAACTTTTACATAGCACAACATCCTTTGCTCGTTATATAATAGCCTTCGTGCAGTCGGCCTTGATTTTCTTATGGAGAAAATCAAATGATAAAAGAGTGGAGGAGTGTTACTTTGTTTCAAACTATAAAAAATGAATGGTTCTCAAATATGAGAGGGGACGTGCTATCGGGGGTTGTTGTTGCTTTAGCATTAATTCCTGAAGCGATAGCTTTTTCTGTTATTGCAGGTGTAGATCCGACGGTTGGATTGTACGCGGCCTTTTGTATTGCGGTTACAATTTCGTTTGTCGGCGGAAGACCAGGGATGATCTCGGCGGCAACGGGTGCGATGGCATTATTAATGGTCACTCTTGTGAAGGATCACGGTTTGCAATATTTATTTGCTGTGACAATAGTAACAGGTATTGTTCAAATTATTTTTGGAGTGTTCAAGCTGAGTTCATTTATGAAGTTTGTTCCTAAATCCGTTATGAGTGGTTTTTTAAATTCACTTGGAATTTTAGTTTTTACAGCGCAATTGCCGCATTTTAAAAATGCAACTTGGCAAATGTATGCACTTGTCGCATTAGGACTTGCAATTATATATTTATTTC
This sequence comes from Bacillus sp. SRB_8, assembly GCF_003264205.1. Classification (NCBI taxonomy): domain Bacteria; kingdom Bacillati; phylum Bacillota; class Bacilli; order Caryophanales; family Bacillaceae; genus Bacillus; species Bacillus sp. SRB_8. The sequence goes on from NZ_NADT01000005.1 coordinate 123,017, forward strand.
CACGTATTACGACGGCTGTTCCGTCTACACTTATTTCAATTATTATTGTGACAAGCATTGCACTTATGAGCGGATTACAGTTAAAAACAGTAGGGGATATGGGAAGCTTACCGAAAGAATTACCGTTCTTTAGTATTCCTGATGTTCCATTTACACTTGAGACATTAGCAATTATTTTACCGTATTCAGTTATGCTAGCGGTTATAGGTTTACTAGAGTCATTATTAACGGCGTCGGTTTTAGACGATATGACACATACGGAAAGTAATAAGCATAAAGAGGCACGTGGACAAGGGATTGCGAACGTTGTTGCTGGTTTCTTCGGAGGAATGGCAGGATGTGCAATGATTGGACAATCTGTTATTAACATTAAATCAGGTGGTCGCGGGAGATTATCGACGTTTGTAGCCGGTGGTTTTTTAATCGTATTGCTATTTGTTTTAGGTGATTACGTTGTTCATATTCCGATGGCAGCTTTAGTTGCAGTTATGATTATGGTTTCGATTGGGACGTTTGATTGGAACTCTGTAGCGACGATTCATAAAGTACCAAAAGGAAACGCATTTGTTATGATCGTAACAGTTGTGATTGTCCTAATTACACATAATTTAGGATTAGGTGTAATTATCGGAACGATAATTAGTGCAGTTTTATTTGCATTCAATATGGCAAAGATTCACGTGAAACATTTGTATATTGAAAATAAGAAAATATACGAAATTCACGGCCAACTATTCTTCGCATCTACGGCAGAGTATATAAATGCTTTTTCATACAATGAAGATGTGAAAGAAATTGAGATGAACTTTACTAACGCACACGTATGGGATGATTCAGCAGTAGCGGCAATTGATAAAGTTATAATGAAGTATGAACAGAACGGTGTGAAAGTAAGGATCACAGGGTTAAATGAACGTAGCTCGAAGCTCGTTGCGAATTTAGCTACTTATAATAAGAGAATTGCTAGTTAGAAGCCTCCTTTTTAGGGGGCTTTATTATATAATACGGGTAGGATAACGAAAAGGGGATTCAGCATATGTACAAACAAATTTTATTAGCATGCGATGGTTCTGAACATGCACTTCGAGCAGCCGAGCATGCAACATATATTGCGAAATTTAACGAAGAAACACATGTTGAAGTTGTGTACGTAGTAGATAATAGAACGGCAAAGTCAGATATTATACAAGGACAAACGGATTTAGAAACAATATCAGCTAGTCGAAAAGATAAATTAAAAGAGATTGAGGGTTTATTAAAGAAAGAGAACATTTCCTACAAAATTACGATTCTACATGGCGATCCAGGAGATACGATTGTTCAATATGTAAATACAGGAGATATAGATCTTATTATTGCTGGGAGTAGAGGGCTAAATACACTGCAAGAGATGGTGCTTGGTAGTGTAAGTCATAAAATAGCAAAGCGTGTGAAATGCCCGGTTATGATTATAAAGTGAAGCTTTAATCAGTGGGGGTCTTACTGCCCGGCGAATAGCAGGATAAAATAAGTTGAGTGAGATATTATGTAGTGTAAGCAGGACCTTGATATAATTCGAGGTCTTTTTTGATGTATAGAGGGGGAGATTATGGAAATACTAGATATAAGTTTAAAGGGAAATCGTTAACTTACAAATTTGTAAGTTTGTTGTCAGAAAAATCGATGTTATGAAATTTTTCCCATTGGTAAAATAAGAGTATCAAAGGGGAGATAGGGAGGATGGAAGTAATGAAATCATTGCAAAATTTATCATATAGTCAAGGGGTAAGCTTAATTTGTTTAGGTGGATTTGCTGCATCTGTTACGTTAGCTATTTTAATAAAGATGGTTCATCAAATCTTTTAATTTTAGAGTAGGGAAGGAATTGGTTGTTATTAATAGCAAGAGAAGTATTATAAATAAAAAATAGCTCCTAGCATGTATCTTAGTGCTAGGAGCTATTTTCTTATTTCTCTGTTTCTGCTTTATCGCTTGTTACGCTAACTTTACCCCACTTGTATTGATCTTCTGGTGTATATTTATAATCTTTTACGCGATTATTTACACCTTTTAAGTCAAATTTATAATGAAGTGGAATTAATGGTACTTCGTCATGAACTAATTTTTGCCATTTATCGTAGACATCTTTACGGTACTTTTCATCAGCAGCTTCTGGAGAAATACCTTGTTTTAATAATTCTGTGTTTTTGTCAGTAGCCCAACGTGGGTAATTGAACGCTGCATCTTTAGCCCAAATACCAGAAGGATCTGGGTCAGATCCAGTTCCCCAAGCTGCCGCGAAAAGATCAACTTTTGGATCATCTTTTTTAATCATATCGTAGAATGAGTTAAATTCATGTAAGCGACCATCAAGAAGCTCTACTTTTAGGCCGATGTCTTTCCAAGATTGAATAAAGAATTTTGCAAGTGGTTCACTTACATCGCTACCACTCATTGATAAGAAATTAGCTTTAAATTCTTTACCATTCGGATCTTCACGGAATCCATCTCCGTTCGTATCTTTATAGCCAGCTTCATCTAATAATTTTTTAGCTTTCTCTATATCTTTATCATAGGCACCAGCTTTATTGTTATGATATTTTGGTAGAGATGGTGGGATTGGTGAGTTAGCCGGATAACGTAGGCCGTGATATAATTTTTCACCAATTTCTTTTCGATCGATAGCATACGCCATTGCTTGACGTACACGAACATCTTTAAATTTCTCCTTATCCATTACTACTTCTTCTTTTTCTTTATCCATATGGCCTAATTTAAAACCGATATAGCTATAGTATAAATCAGTTTTACCGACTAATTGTGCATTTTTTAATGTACTTACATTTGGATACTGATCTGCACTTACTTCAGCAATGTCAATATCACCATTTTTTAAGGACGCGTTAACAACGGAAGGGTTAACAACTTTTAAAACCATACTTTTCAGTTTTGGTTTTCCACCATAATAATCATCAAAACGTTCAAATTCAACAGCTTCACCTGGCGTAATTTTCTTCACTTTAAAAGGTCCGAAACCAATTGGGTTTTTACGGATTTTATCAGATTCTGCTAATTTATCGATTGGTACATCTCCTAAGTATTTCTTATGAAGAGGGTATGTCCAAAGCCCAGTTTTCACTGAAGGATTCGGTTCTTTAAACGTAATCGAAATTGTTTTTGGATCCGTTACCTTTATACCTGAAATTTTTTCGGCTTTTCCATTATGGTAATCTTCCATACCTTCAATCATTTGCATTTGAGTGTCATAGCGAGAACCGGCATATTGTTTGTTACCAATCACTAGATAAGAGTATTCTAAATCCTCAGCAGTAACAGGGTTTCCATCATGCCATTTTACATTATCTTTAATTTTAAGTGTAATTGTCTTTTTATCTTTAGAAATTTCATATGTAGCAGCACCATCATTCGTGTATTCCCAGTTTTCGTCATTTGATAATAAAGATTCATCGAAAATTGTAATGACCTGGTTATCAGGATCTCCTTCATATACAGCGAAGTTCAAAAGTCCTTCAAATGGTGTGTTAGAAACAAGACCATATGTTAATGAACCATCTTTAATTTCCTTTTTATCATTTTTAACAGATGCACTAAATTTATTTGTATCTACTTTTTTTGTGCTGCTCGTTTTTTCACTACCACCACTGCCCCCACATGCTGAAAGTAGTAATGTTGAAACCGCAAGTGTACTTAATACTTTGAAAAATTTTGGCTTATTTGTCATTTCTTCCACCCCTTATCCTTTTCTTTGTCTTGCGTCGGCCGAACGACGTAGCGCTTGACCAATAAAATTTATACACAGCATCAATGCTAAAATCATGATTGATGCGGGTAACCAAATCCACCATTTCTCTTGTAATACATCTGGATTTCTAGCATAACTAACAAGTGTACCAAGGCTTGGTGTACTTTCTGGTAGACCAAATCCTAAGAAAGTTAGACCAGATTCAATACCGATGTTTCCAGCAAGATTTAATGTAACACTAACAATGATAATTGAGCTTAAGTTAGGTAGTACTTGGAAAAGAATGATTTTCCAGTTTGGTGTTCCTAAAGTTTTAGATGCAGAGACATAATCTAGTTCTTTTTCAGTTAATACTTTTGAGCGAATTAATCTGGCCTTTCCTGTCCATAAGAACACGCTCATAATTAAAATGAAAGTAAAGATATTGAATGTAGGAACAAGTGTAATAAATACAATTACAAGCATTAAAAATGGTAAAACCATAACAAAGTCGATAATGCGCATAATGATATTATCAATAGCTCCTCCAAAATACCCGGCAATTAATCCAATTGAAAGACCAATTAAACAAGAAAGAATAGTAATTGCTAATCCAATTGTAAAGGAGTTACGTGTACCAATAATAAGTTGACCGAAAATATCGCGTCCTCCGTAATCTGTTCCTAACCAATGTTCAGCAGAGGGAGGAGCATAAATAGCGAATAAATCAACTCGTACAATATCTTCTTGTTTCATAATAAAAGATGTTGCGTAGACTGCTACTAATAAGATTGCTAGGAAAATAAGTGAAAACATTGCTAATTTATCTTTACGAAGTTCTCGCCACATAATAGAGAAACCAGAAGGGCTTTTTTCGTAATGAATAACTTCAGTTTGTTTTTCAGGGTTTGCTAACATAACGTCATCTCCTTTCTTTAATCAATACGAATACGTGGATCGACGATGCTTAGAATAATATCTGAAAGGAGAGTTCCAAGTAACGTTGCAAATCCAGTAAACATAACGAGTGTAGTTATTACACTAAAATCACGTTGAGAGATAGATTGTATAAATAGTTGTCCAATTCCTGGATAGCTAAAAATACTTTCTAAAAAGATGGCACCGCCAACTAATCCTGTAATTTCATAGCCTAAGAAGGCTGCAATTGGTAAGAATGAATTTCGTAAAATATGTCTAGAATAGATTTTTGATTCTGGAACACCTTTTGCTCTTACTGTACGAACAAAATCTTTATGTTTCGTATCAATAATTTCGCTTCGTAAATATTGAACAGTACCAACTGTTGCGATTAATGCCCCGGATAAAGCTGGTAGTAGCATGTGATTCAATTTGCTTAAATAGTAAGCAAATGTACCTGTTGCAACTTGAGGATCTACGCTACCGCCGGTTGGGAATATTGCAAACTTAAATCCGAATAGGAAGAGCATAACTAGTGCAAATATAAATAGTGGTGTAGCAAAACCTAGATAGTTGTAAAGGGTAATGAGTCGATCAGCCCAGGTATCATTCCAACGCCCACTTATAACTCCGAGTGGTATGGCAATTAAATAAGTAAGAATAAGAATGACAAGTGCTAAAGATACTGTGTTTCCAAGTCGTTCTCCAATTAAATCGGTTACTTTCATTTTATGTGCATAGGAAATACCAAAGTCACCTTGGGCTGCATTTTTAATCCAGCGAACATATTGTGTTGTAACTGGGTCATTTAATCCAAGCTTTTCTCGCTGTTCTTCAATCACTTTTGGATCCGCTTTTGGATTCATTGCTTTGCCAGTTAAGGCATCGCCTGGCATTGCCTTAGCTAGTAGAAAGACAAGTACACTTAACACGAATAATTGCGGGATCATCACTAAAAATCTCCGTAATATAAACTTCCACATGTTTTATCACTCCCTTATGGTAATGCCACCCGGTGCGTTGGCGAGATTGCTTTTAAGTCATAAGCCCGACCGTTTTCATTGAAATAATTTTCGTATGATTTCTCGTATTCAGAGCTTACTTGTTGACGGAGCTTACGCTGTCTCTCTCTGTTTTCAGGACGAATATCAGGAATTGCAGATATTAGGCGCTTCGTATAAATATGTTGCGGATTACTATAAATTTCTGCACTAGTTGCTTCTTCGACAATGCGTCCGCGATACATAACACCGATACGATCACACATATGACGAATTACACCTAAATCATGACTAATGAATAAGTATGTTAGTCCGAGCTCAGCTTGTAAATCTTGCAAGAAGTTTAATACTTGTGCTTGTACAGAGACGTCGAGCGCAGATACTGGCTCATCAGCAATAATAAGCTTCGGTTTTAATGTAAGAGCGCGTGCAATACCAATTCGCTGCCTTTGCCCACCGGAAAATTCATGTGGGTATTTATAAATTGACTCTGGATTTAGACCAACTTTATCAAGATATTCTTGAACTGCTCTACGTTCTTCATCAGGTGAGAGCTTCTCAAAATTTCGAAGAGGCTCAGCAATAATGTCGAGAACACGTTTCTTCGGATTTAATGATGAATACGGATCTTGGAAAATCATTTGAATATCTTTTCGTTGTTCACGTAGCTCCGAGCGACTTAATTTTGTTAAATCTCTATTATTAAAATGAATGCTACCCTCTGTTGCTTTCGTTAAATGCATAATTGCTTTACCCGTTGTTGATTTGCCGCTTCCGGATTCACCAACGATCCCATATGTTTCACCCGGTTGTAATTCAAAACTTACACCATCGACAGCACGCACGTAATCTAATGTGCGGCCGAAGAAGCCACCTTTAATTGGAAAATGTACTTTTAAATCTTCTACTTTAAGCAGTGCCATGAGTTACGTCATCTCCTTTCTTATGTTGGAAGTTGAAATGCTTATAGCAAGTACAACGTACCCAATGGTCTGGTTTTACTTCATGTAAAATTGGATTTTCCTCGTGTTGATCAGGTCTAATCCATGGAATTCGAGCTTGGAAGCGACAACCTGTGCGAGGAAGCTTCGCTAACGAAGGAACCACGCCTTGAATTACATGCAATTTTTCTTTTTCAGCATACGCAGATGGAATTGAGTTTAATAGAGAACGAGTATATGGGTGAAGCGGGTTATTAAAAATCTCTTCTACTGTTCCTGTTTCTACAACTTGTCCTGCATACATAACGACAATACGATCAGCTGTTTCGGCAACAACGCTTAAATCATGTGTAATTAAAATGATGCCCATTTTCGTTTGTTCTTGAATAGATTTTAGTAAGTCTAAAATTTGTGCTTGGATGGTTACGTCAAGAGCCGTTGTTGGCTCATCCGCAATAATGAGTGCTGGGTTACAAGCAATTGCAATTGCGATAACAATTCTTTGTCTCATTCCGCCAGATAATTCGTGTGGGTATTGTTTATATGTAAGTTCTGGTTTTGGAATACCAACTTGATGAAGTAGTTCTAAGGTGCGTTCTTTTTTTTCAACTTTTGAAAGGCTTGTGTGGTAGTCTAAGTTTTCTTCGATTTGTTTTCCAACTGTCATGAGAGGATCGAGTGCTGTAAGAGGTTCTTGGAAAATCATACCGATGTTTGATCCGCGTACTTTATTCATCTCTGCGGCTGACATAGTTAGTAAATCCTTATCTCTATAGTTAAGCTGCCCTTGTAATTTTGTATTTGCTTCATTATGCAATCGCATAATAGAAAGGGCAAGTGCACTTTTTCCGCAACCTGATTCACCAACTATCGCGACAATTTCATTTTCATGGACAGTTAACGAAACGTTATCAACTGCTGCATGATATTGATCTTGTATGCGAAAGGAAGTCTGTAAGTTTTCAATGCGAAGAAGTGGATTCTTCATGGTTATCCCTCCATCTTTTCTGAAAAGACTAAATATTTAGTATGTTGTTGCTATTTTAATATAAAGTGACAATGTTTGACAAGAGTAAATATTCAAAAATCTTTTTATATAGAGATGAGATGCAGTAATATAAGGATAAAAACCCTTTTAAAACGCTCACAATTATGGGTTGGATTGATAAATTATTTGTAATAAAAAAGTACTATATGTAGAAAAAAGAGAGGCGTTCTGGAAAGAACTGTCTCTCTTTTTTTGTAAGTATAATATTAGTGTTTAAGCTTGTGTTTGTTTTGTAGATCCTGTATTTAAAGTAAGAGCAAGGAAGAACATTGCAAGCACACAAGAAGCAAGGAGCAAAATGAATCCGCCGTCCCATCCGAATCCATCTACAATAAAGCCCATAGCTGCGCTAGCAAAAGTAGCTCCCCCTAGGTAACCGAAGAACCCAGTTAACCCAGCGGCAGTTCCAGCAGCTTTCTTTGGTGCTAAGTCAAGAGCGTGTAGGCCAATTAACATAACAGGTCCGTAAATTAAAAATCCAATTGCGACAAGTGCGATGCTATCAACCATTGGATTACCAGGAGGGTTTAGCCAGTAAACAAGAACTGCGATAAATACACCGACCATAAATAAAATACCAGCAGGTGCACGGCGTCCTTTAAATAGTTTATCACTCATCCATCCGCAAAGAAGCGTACCTGGAATACCAGCCCATTCATATAGAGCATAAGCTGTACGTGAGCTACTATGAGTAAAGCTTTTTTCTTCAACTAAATAAGTAGGAGCCCAATCTACAACGCCGTAACGAACGAAATAAACAAAAACGTTAGCGATAGCGATGTACCATAAAAACTTATTGTTTAATACGTATTTAAATAAAATTTCCTTTACCGAAAGTTCGCGTTCACGGTCCGCTACTTTTTCATCTGATGGATATTCCCCAGTATGTTCTTCAATAGAAGGTAATCCGCAAGATTGAGGTGTATCTCTCATCGTAATTAATACATAAATCCCCACTAAAATTGAAAGAATACCTGGGAAGTAAAATATACTTTTCCAGTCATTTGCAAAGAAATATAAGCCTAATGTAATGAGAGAAGGCATAAGCGCGCCGCCGACATTATGAGCGACGTTCCAAATAGACATTTTTGTACCACGTTCACTAACGGAGAACCAGTGAACCATCGTACGACCACAAGGAGGCCATCCCATACCTTGTACCCATCCATTTAAAAACTGAAGTACAAACATAAGTATAATGCTCGTTGTAATGAAAGAAAATGAGCCGAAAATAATATTAATGATACCGGATAAAAATAGCCCAGCTGCTAAAAAGTAGCGAGGATTACAACGATCGGATACGATACCCATAAGAAATTTACTTAATCCGTAAGCGATAGATACTGCTGAAAGGATAACCCCAAGTTCCCCTTTACTAAAGCCTTGTTCGATTAAGTATGGCATTGCGAGTGAAAAGTTTTTTCGAACAAAGTAGTAACCCGCATAACCGATGAAGATGCCTAAGAATACTTGCAAACGCAATTTGCGGTATTCGCTATCAGTGCGATCAGCTGGTAAGCGTTCTGCGTGGGGCGCAGGTTTAAATAATTGTGTGAAAAACATAAAATGAAAATCCTCCCCTAATTAATTGGAAGCGTTTTAAGACAGAGAATACAAAAAGGCTATGAAATATAAAAAAGTTCCCTTTTTTATGATTCATAGCCATATACTCCGATTCTCCGTGACTGTCAATATTAACTTCGACGAAAATTATACAACTTTGTGACAAGAATGTAAACGTTTTTATAAAGAAAGTTGTTGACGTATTTTGTTTGTGGGATTAATATTTAAATACGTTAAATATTTTATTGCTTAAATAAGAGGTGGATAACATGCCAAATGATATGACTCATATTGATAAGATTCAAGCTCTTACATTCGCTATAGGAAAGAAAATGCAAACAGAGCTATTAGAACAAATGCAAGCATCAGGACTTACACCACCGCAGTTTTATATTTTAAAGATTTTAGATCATTACGGAGCTTCAAGAGCGACACAATTGGCGGAGAAAATGTACGTGAAACCGAGTGCGATTACAGTAATGACTGATCGTTTAATTGATCATGGGTTAGTAGAGCGCTATCACGACGATAATGATCGCCGCGTTGTTGTCATTGAGCTAACGAAGAAGGGGAAAGCTACAGTAGAAGAAGCGATGGCGGCTCGTAATGAGCATATTGCAAAATACTTCTCCCACTTAGAATTACAAGAGAGGGAAGATTTGTTGCGCCTCTTTGAAAAGCTAGAAACAATTATTTGCGGGAAACCAGAGAAAAAAGAGAAAAAAGAGAAAAACTAAGAGGAATTGAGGAGATTACATGGAGCAACAAGAAAATCAGAATAGAAAGTTGTTGTTAATCGGTTTAGTAATCGCAATGCTATTTGCTGCATTGGACGGAACAATCGTTGGTACAGCAATGCCGCGTATCGTCGGTGAACTAGGTGGATTAAGTTTAATGACATGGTTAACAACAGCTTACATGTTAACATCAACAACGGTTGTACCGATTGCAGGTAAATTAGCGGATTTACTTGGGCGTCGTAACGTATATATAGCAGGATTAATTATCTTTATGGTTGGTTCAGCGTTATGTGGTATGGCAAACGGTATGACAGAATTAATTATTTTCCGTGGTATTCAAGGTCTTGGTGGCGGTATTATGATGCCAATGGCTATGATTATTATCGGAGATATGTTCACGGGAAAAGAACGTGCTAAATGGCAAGGTATTTTTGGAGCTCTATACGGTCTTGCCTCTGTAATTGGACCACAAGTTGGTGGTTGGATTGTAGACGCAGTGAACTGGAGATGGGTATTCTATATTAACTTACCAGTTGGTATTTTAGCGACAATCTTCATTGCAATGGGATTAAAAGCACATAAACAAACAGGACCAATTAAAATTGATATCGCTGGAATCTTCACGATGATTCTCGGTGTTGTAAGTTTATTACTTGCGTTAACGTTTGGCGGAAAAGATTATGCATGGGGTTCTTGGCAAATTATCGGGTTATTTGCACTAGCTGCCATTGGTATTGTTAGCTTTGTTATCGTTGAAACGAAGGCTGAAGAACCAATTTTACCGATGCACTTCTTTAAAAACCGCACATTTACACTACTGAATGCGATTGGTTTCTTTATGAGTATCGGAATGTTTGGAGCAATTATGTTCGTACCGTTCTTTATGCAAGGAATTGTAGGCGTAAGTGCTGCTGAATCAGGAACGATTATGACACCGATGATGATTACAATGATCGTTATGAGTATTATTGGTGGTCAGCTTGTATTAAAAATTGGTGTGAAACCACAAATTATTACAGGGATGCTTATTATGGCTAGTGGTTTCTGGTTATTAACAACGATGGATATGCACACAACTAAGCTTACTGCTACTTCTTATATGATGGTTATCGGTTTAGGAATGGGTCTTGTTATGCCGATATTAACATTAGCATTACAAGAAAGCTTCCCGAAAAAAGATCTTGGCGTTGTAACATCATCAAGTCAATTCTTCCGTCAAATCGGTGGAACATTCGGTATTACAATTTTAGGATCAATTATGAATAACACTTCAGGTACAACGTTAACAAATAAATTAGTACCTGTATTAGACACATTCCCAAAAGAAGCGGGACAAATGGTAACAAAATTTAAAGATATGATTCATACAGATCCACAAAGTTTATATTCTATGCTATTTAGTCCAGAGGCATTAAAACAAATGCCAGAAGCATTTTCTAATAGCATCGTACCAATTTTGAAAAGCTCTTTAGTGGACTCACTTCATACTGTATTCTTAACAGGATTGGTATTTATCGTAGTAGGTGCTATCTTTACGATTTTCTTACAGAAAATTAAACTGTCTGATCGTAAAAAAGGTGCTGAAGAGCCTGCTGTAGAAGAAAAGGAAAAAACTGTATCATATTCGTAATAAAAAAGCATCGCCTTATGGCGATGCTTTTTTGAGTATAACCTTAAAAGCTTTTTAGTGAGAAATGATTGACGTATTTTTATAAATGCGTTATATTATTTTCTGTAAACGGTTACATGAAATGAGGAGAAAAGAGAATGAGTACGATTAAAGACGTTGCAAAATTAGCAGGGGTATCTGTTGCGACCGTTTCCAGAGTGTTAAATAAAAATGGATATGTTCATGAGGATACATTAAAAAAAGTAGAGCGAGCAATTGAAATGCTAGATTATAAACCTAGTACAGTAGCACGTTCTTTATACAATAAAAAATCTCGTTTAATTGGATTAGTTGTTCCAAATATCGTGAATCCATTCTTTCCAGAAGTTGCACGTGCCGTAGAAGATGTAGCACATAAGCAAGGTTACACAGTTGTACTTTGTAACTCTGATGAAAATTTAGAAAAAGAGAAGCAATACATTGATGTGCTTAGACAAAATAATGTGGACGGATTTATTGTAGCAACGAATCCACAAAATAGTGTTAATTACATGAATTTGTCTATTCCAGTTGTTGCGATTGACCGTATGTTTAATGAGCGCATTCCTACTGTATATGCAGATAACTATGCAGGGAGTCAGGCGGCGACAAAGTTATTAATAGACAAAGGGTGTAAACATATTGCACATATTCGTGGACCGCGTGATGTGAGCACAGCTAATGAACGTTTTGAAGGTTTCGTAGACGTTATTACGCAAAATAATCTTTCTTATATGATTGCAGAGAGTACATTCGATCCAGCTAATAGTGAACGGGTAGCGGTGGAATTATTAGAAGAATATAAGCATATTGATGGAATTGTTGCTGGGAATGATTTAATTGCAATTGGTATTGTAAAGGCTGCACTTCAAAAGGGAATTTCTATTCCAAACGATTTACAAATTATTGGATTCGATGGAATTTCTTTAACTGAAATGATGTATCCATCTATTACGACTGTTGCACAGCCAATTTATGAAATGGGGAAAATTGCAACAGAATTGTTGTTAGAGCAGATGGAAGGAAATCCATTAGAAGAGAAACACTATCGTTTACCGATTGAAATTATAGAACGAAATACAACGAAGTAAGGAGATGAGACAGATGCCAAATATTGCAGTAGTAGGTAGCATTTCAATGGACTTAGTGGCTGTTTCAAAAATACGGCCGAAAGCAGGAGAAACAGTAATTGGTGAAGCGTTTCATACGATACCAGGAGGAAAAGGGGCCAACCAAGCAGTTGCTGCAGCTAGATTAGGAGCAAATGTAGCGATGGTTGGTGCAGTAGGAAATGATGATTACGGAACAGTAGTTAGAAAAAATTTGGAGAACGAACGCATTTTTATCGACTATGTGGTACCGGTTACAGATAGGACGACAGGAATCGCTCATATCGTTTTAGCAGAAGAGGATAACAGTATTGTTGTCGTACAAGGAGCAAATGCTCTTGTAAATGAGTCGGTTGTAGATCGTTCAAAAGACCTTCTTGTAAAAGCAGATATGGTTGTTCTTCAACTAGAGATTCCGCTTGAAACAGTAAAATACGTTCTGGCTATTTGTGAGGAACATAACATTCCAGTTATGTTGAATCCGGCTCCAGCACAAATCTTATCAGAAGATATTTTAGAAAAAGCGACTTATATTACGCCGAATGAACATGAATGTCGCATCGTATTAAATGATTTCACATCACCAATTGAAGAGTTACTTGCGAAATATCCAAATAAGCTATTGATGACGGAAGGGTCTAACGGTGTTCGTTTCCATAACGGAACGGAAGTTGTTCAAGTTCCAAGTATTGCTGTAGACGTAGTGGATACGACTGGAGCTGGTGATACATTTAACGGCGCGCTAGCAGTTGCACTTTCTGAAGGAGAAATACTTCAAAAAGCAATTCGTTTTGCGAACATTGCTGGTGGTCTTTCTGTAACGAAACTTGGGGCACAGGGCGGTATGCCAACGAGAGATAGAGTACGTGAAGTACAGGTGATTGTCGGATGAAAAAACACGGTGTATTAAATAGTGAAATTGCGGCGGTCCTTGCTTCACTTGGACATACAGATACGATTGTAATTGCTGATTGTGGGTTACCTATTCCTGATGGAGTAAAACGAATTGATTTAGCAGTTGAAATCGGAAAGCCTAGCTTTTTAGACGTATTACAAGTAGTTGCTGATGATATGGCAATTGAAAAAGTGATGTTAGCAGAAGAAGTTATTATAAATAATGCAGAGGTAAATAAAGAAGTTGAGATGCGATTAATAGAGCCAGCATTTGAATATGTGTCTCATAAGGAATTTAAAGAGCATACAAAGAGAGCGAAGGCGATTATTCGTACAGGAGAAGCAACGCCTTATGCGAATGTTATTTTACATGCAGGCGTGATTTTTTAATAAAGGGATGTGATGAGAATGCATATTGAAATGAAGAACATTTCAAAAGCGTTCAGTGGTAATCCTGTTCTAAAAAACGCACAGTTTATGATTGAAACAGGAGAAGTCCATGCATTGATGGGGGAAAATGGAGCGGGGAAATCGACGCTCATGAAGATTTTAACAGGTGTATATAAAAAAGACAGTGGAACAGTCATGATTGATGGGAAAGAACGAACTTTTAAAAATGCGAAAGAAGCTGAAGAGTATGGTATTGCATTTATCCATCAAGAGTTGAACATATTACCGAATTTAACGGTAGCTGAAAATATGTTTCTTGGAAAAGAGTTAATGTATGGGAAAACGGGCATTTTACGTACGCGTCAAATGAATGCGATTGCCCAGCAACAATTAGCAGATCTTGGCCTACATGTGAGAGGTGCTATGCTAGCAGGTGAATTATCAGTTGGACAACAGCAAATTATTGAAATTGCTAAAGCATTAATGACAAAGGCGAGCGTTATTATTATGGATGAACCTACAGCAGCATTAACAGATCGCGAAATTGAAACTCTGTTTATTGTTATTAATAAATTGCGTAAAGAGGGCGTTTCATTCGTTTATATTTCACACCGGATGGAAGAAATTTTTTCAATATGTGATGCTATTACGATTTTGCGTGATGGAGAATATGTAGGGAAAAGATTAATTCCAGAAACGTCATTTGATGAAGTAGTTAGCATGATGGTGGGCCGCAGTATTGGTGAACGTTATCCAGAACGAAATAGTCAAATTGGCGAAGTGATTTTTGAAATGCGAAACGGAACGAAAAAGGGGAAATTTGAAAATGTTTCGTTTCAAGTTAGAAAAGGTGAAATCCTTGTTGTTGCGGGCTTGATGGGAGCTGGTCGCACGGATATTATGAAAGCAATATTTGGATATGAACCGCTCGATTCAGGAAAAATTTTCATGAATGGACAAGAAGTAAAAATTGATAGTCCAATTGATGCGATTAGACAACGAATTGCCTTTATTACAGAGGATAGAAAATCTGAAGGGCTTGTGTTAGATTTTTCGATTCGTGAAAATTTAGCTTTACCAAATTTAGAAAGTCTTTCAAAGGGAAGCGTTGTTAATAAAGGTTTAGAACAGCAATTTACAGAGGATATGATGAAGCTTCTTAATGTGAAAGCAGCAAACGGAGAGCAAGCTGTAAAATCTCTTTCTGGTGGAAATCAGCAAAAGATTGTAATTGCAAAATGGTTAGGTATTCATCCGCAGTTACTCATTGTAGATGAACCAACGAGAGGTGTAGATGTTGGGGCTAAAAAAGAAATTTACTCTATTATGAATAAGCTTACCGAGCAAGGAGATGCCGTTATTATGGTATCGTCTGAGCTTCCAGAAGTTTTAGGAATGAGTGATCGAGTTCTCGTCATTCATGAAGGGAAAATCGGTGGTATTTTAGAGAAAGATCAGGCATCGCAAGAGTCTATTATGGCACTAGCTACAGGGGGAGAGTAAGATATGGCTAAGAAGGGGAATGTATTACAACAACTTGGTTCTTTAATTGGATTAGTATTAATTATCGTAGTAATTACAGCTTTAAATCCAGCATTTATTGAAATTCCAAATTTATTTAATATACTGCGCCAAGTATCGATTAATGCACTCATTGCATTTGGAATGACCTTCGTTATTTTAACAGGGGGTATTGACTTATCGGTAGGTTCTATTTTAGCATTATCAAGTGCACTTGTTGCCGGAATGATGGCAAGTGGCATGGATCCGTTCCTTGCAATGGCAGTTGGATTATTAGCAGGTCTTGCAATGGGGATTGTAAACGGTATCATTATTGCGAAGGGAAAAGTAGCTCCGTTTATTGCAACTTTAGCAACAATGACTATTTTTCGCGGGTTGACGCTTGTTTATATGGACGGACGTCCGATCACTGGTCTTGGTGATCATTTAATGTTCCAAATGTTTGGCCGTGGTTATTTCCTTGGTATTCCTGTGCCAGCCGTTACAATGATGATCGCTTTTGCAGTACTGTACTTTATTTTAAAGAAAACAACGTTTGGTCGCCGTACGTTTGCGATTGGTGGAAATGAAGAAGCGGCAGCTTTATCAGGTATTAATGTTACGAGAATTAAAGTAATGATTTACGGTCTTTCCGGAATTTTGGCAGCGCTTGCAGGTATTGTCTTAACATCAAGGTTAGATTCTGCACAGCCGACTGCTGGTACTTCTTACGAATTGGATGCAATTGCTGCAGTTGTGTTAGGAGGAACGAGTCTTTCAGGTGGAAGAGGATGGATTGTTGGTACATTCATCGGTGTGCTTATTATTGGTGTACTAAATAACGGTTTAAATTTATTAGGTGTATCTTCTTTCTTCCAACAAGTTGTAAAAGGACTTGTAATCTTACTAGCTGTACTAATTGATCGTCGAAAAGAAGCGTAATGGAGGGGCAATTCATGAAAAAATGGTTACTGATACTCGTTGCATGCATCATGGTAGTTACTGCTGGTTGTTCAATGGAACCACCAGAATGGGCAAAGGATTCTAGCGATAAAGGTCGAAATAAAACTATTAAAGTTGGATTTTCTGTTTCAACTTTAAATAATCCATTTTTCGTCACGTTGAAAAAAGGTGCAGAAAAGAAAGCAAAAGATAGCGGCATTGAATTAATTGCTGTTGATGCACAAAATGATGCAGCGAAGCAAACAAACGATGTTGAAGATTTAATTCAAAAAGGTGTCGATGTAATTGTTATTAATCCAACCGACTCAGATGCTGTTGCTTCAGCGGTAAGTGCAGCCAATGCAGCCAATGTTCCTGTTATTACAGTAGACAGAGTTGCAAATTCAGGTAAAGTTGTTTCTCACATAGCTTCCAACAATGTAGAAGGTGGTCAAATGGCTAGTGATTACATTCGGGAAGTAGTTGGTGAAGGAACAAATGTCGCTGAGTTAGAAGGAATACCTGGATCGTCTGCTGCTCGTGAGCGTGGGAAAGGATTCCATAACGTAGCTGATAAGTCTTTAAAAGTAGTAGCAAAACAAGCAGCTGATTTCGATCGTGCAAAAGGGTTATCCGTTATGGAAAATATTTTGCAAGCAAATAGCGATATTAAAGCGGTATTTGCTCATAATGATGAAATGGCATTAGGCGCAATTGAGGCATTAAAATCTGCTGGTAAAACGGATGTAGTCGTTGTTGGATTTGATGCAACGGATGATGCTGTAAAAGCGGTTAAAGATGGGCGTATGGCAGCAACAGTCGCTCAAAAACCGGAATTAATCGGAGAGAAGGCGATGGAAACAGCAAAAGAGATAACACAAGGTAAAAAAGTGGACAAATTTATTCCGATTGAATTAGAGCTTATTAAGAAAAAATAAATAAATATAAAACGAAAATTAGGAAGGAAGAATAACAAATGAAATTTTTTATTGATACAGCAAACATTAACGAAATTAAAGAGGCAAATGCATTAGGCGTAGTAGCTGGAGTAACGACAAACCCATCACTTGTAGCAAAAGAAGGCGTAGATTTCCATGAGCGTATTCGTGAAATTTGCAGCTTTATTGAAGGACCTGTAAGCGCAGAAGTAATTAGCTTAGAAGCTGACAAAATGATTGAAGAAGGAAAAGAGTTAGCAAAAATCGCTCCAAATGTTGTTGTAAAAGTTCCAATGACAACAGAAGGCTTAAAAGCAGTAAAAGCATTCTCAGATTTAGGAATTCGTACAAACGTTACATTAGTATTCTCAGCAGTGCAAGCATTACTTGCAGCTCGCGCTGGTGCGACATACGTTTCACCGTTCTTAGGTCGCCTAGATGATATCGGTCATAACGGTATGGACTTAATTCGCCAAATCGCAGAAATCTTTGCAATTCACGGCATTGAAACAGAAATCATTGCAGCATCTGTACGGCATAGTGTTCACGTAACAGAAGCAGCATTAAACGGTTCACATATTGCAACAATCCCAGCAAACGTAATCGCTTCATTAGTGAAGCATCCATTAACAGATCAAGGAATTGAGAAATTCTTAGCTGATTGGGAAAAAACACAAGAGAAATAATACGAAATGGAGAACCCAAGTTTAATTAACTTGGGTTCTTTTTTCGTTTGAAAGAATTTTCATGCAATTGTGCATATTGTCTTTTAAATTTTTAATATAAGCTATTTAATATATACAAATCACTCTTTATTTTTCACATTTCGACATAAAAAGATAGAGGGTCTGACCAGAAAACTGGAGGGCATGATTCTATAACAGAAAGCTTATTTCTTATAGAATCATGTCTTTTATTATACAAGGGAGGATGGATTACATATTTTTATCTGAAGTTTAAGATTGATACAAGGGGATGATTAAAATGAGAAAAAAAGCGCCATTTAAAGTGTTGTCATCATTAACGATCGCAACACTCATCGGATGCTCAGCTGTAATGAGTGCTCCGTTAGCATATGCAGAAACGTCAGCAAAAGAAAGTGTGTCTACAACGCCAATTGATCATAACTTAATTCAAGAAGATCGTTTAGCGGAAGCGCTGAAAGAAAGAGGAACAATTAATCCAGCATCGTCTAAAGAAGAGACAAAAAAGGCCGTAGAGCAATATATTGAAAAGAAACAAGGGGATCAGGCAAATAAAGAAATTCTTCCAGCGGATACTGCTAAAGAGGCATCCGATTTTGTGAAAAAAGTAAAAGAGAAAAAAATGGAAGAAAAGGAGAAGGTAAAGAAACCTGAAAAAAATGTTAGCCCTGAGCAAAAACCGGAACCAAATAAAAATCAATTGAATGGGCAAGTTCCAACTTCTAAAGCAAAGCAAGCGCCATATAATGGACCGGTTCGAAATGATAAAGTATTAGTATTACTCGTTGAATTTAGTGATTATAAACATAATAATATTGATCAAACTCCAGGGTATATGTATTCGAAAGACTTTAGTAGAGAACATTATCAAAAAATGTTATTTGGTAATGAGCCGTACAAGCTATTTGATGGTTCGAAAGTAAAAACGTTTAAACAATATTATGAAGAGCAGTCTGGCGGTAGTTATACGACGGATGGATATGTAACCGAATGGCTAACTGTGCCAGGGAAAGCGTCTGACTACGGTGCTGATGGTAGTAGTGGTCACGATAATAAAGGACCAAAAGGCGCACGTGATTTAGTGAAAGAAGCTTTACATGCAGCTGCTGAGAAAGGGTTAGATTTATCTCAATTTGATCAATTTGATAGATATGATACAAATGGTGATGGAAATCCAAATGAACCTGATGGTGTAATTGATCATTTAATGGTAATCCATGCTGGTGTTGGTCAAGAAGCTGGTGGCGGTAAATTAGGTGATGATGCAATTTGGTCACATCGTTCAAAATTAGCAATAGATCCAGTAGCGATTGAAGGTACAAAATCAAATGTAGATTACTTTGGTGGAAAAGTAGCAGCGCATGATTACACAATTGAACCAGAAGATGGAGCAGTAGGTGTATTTGCGCATGAATTTGGACATGACCTTGGCTTACCGGATGAATATGACACGAAATATACTGGAACTGGTTCACCTGTTGAAGCGTGGTCATTAATGAGTGGAGGTAGCTGGACAGGAAAAATCGCAGGAACAGAGCCAACTAGTTTCTCACCACAAAATAAAGATTTCTTACAAAAAAATATGGGTGGTAACTGGGCAAAAATTTTAGAAGTAGATTACGATAAAATTAAGCGTGGTGTAGGAGTTCCTACATATATTGATCAAAGTGTTACGAAATCCAATCGTCCAGGCGTTGTACGTGTTAACTTACCAGGTAAAAGTGTTGAAACAATTAAACCGGAGTTTGGAAAGCATGCATATTATAGTACAAGAGGAGATGATATGCATACAACATTAGAAACACCATTCTTTGATTTAACAAAAGGAACAAATGCAAAATTCGATTATAAAGCAAATTATGAGTTAGAAGCAGAGTGTGATTTCATCGAAGTACATGCTGTAACAGAAGATGGAACGAAGACGTTAATTGATAGAGTTGGAGAAAAAGTAGTACAAGGAGATAAAGACACGACAGATGGAAAATGGATTGATAAATCATACGATTTAAGTCAATTTAAAGGGAAGAAAGTGAAACTACAATTCGACTATATTACAGATCCAGCTGTAACATATAAAGGTTTCGCGATGGATAATGTAAATGTAACAGTTGATGGACAAGTAGTATTTTCTGATGATGCAGAAGGAACATCTAAAATGCAGTTAAATGGATTCGTTGTTTCTGATGGGACAGAGAAGAAACAACATTATTATTATTTAGAGTGGAGAAACTATGCTGGATCAGATAATGGATTAAAAGCAGGAAAAGGTCCGGTGTATAATACTGGTCTTGTCGTTTGGTATGCAGATGATAGTTTCAAAGATAACTGGGTTGGGGTACATCCAGGTGAAGGCTTCCTTGGTGTTGTAGACTCTCATCCAGAAGCGTTTGTTGGTAATTTAAACGGGAAACCAGCGTATGGTAATACAGGCATGCAAATTGCAGACGCTGCCTTTTCATTTGATCAAACACCCGCATGGAGTGCAAATTCATTAACACGTGGACAGTTTAACTATTCTGGATTACAAGGTGTTACAACTTTTGATGATTCAAAAGTATATAGTAACAAACAAATTGCAGACGCGGGAAGAAAAGTTCCAAACCTTGGACTTAAATTCCAAGTTGTTGGACAGGCAGAGGATAAATCGGCAGGCGCTGTTTGGATTAAACGTTAATAACATAAAAGCACATTCTTCATATGAAGAGTGTGCTTTTTAATTTGTACATTAAGTTATTATTTTAGCTTATGTAATACAATTGTCTGTTCATATGTAGTGTATCAAATTATGTGGGTAAAGGAAATATTTCCGAGGAAATTGTCGAAGTATCGTCGGTATTTATACACTTTCTTTGTAGAAGAAGAAATGTAGTATTGCCTTTACAGTTTAATTTATTTACATTGTTATTTGGCTATACACAAAAGTGATATATTCGGCAATCAAAGAGCTCTATTCGATAGGGCTCTTTTTTATGGATAGAAAGGAGTGAACTAAATGAAAGAAATAATTGAATGTCCACAGTGTGAAGGGAATATTACTGCACAACATATTATTGATCTCCCGCATCCTTTTTCATTCAGGTGTCCACACTGTAAGGTGAAATTAAAAGAAATGAGGATCACACCATGTTTAATATTAGCGGCAATTTGTATAATTCCACTGTTTATTATGATTGGAGAGAGTATTAAGGAATTACTAGTAAAATATTTTTCTATTATAGATGATGTACCAACTGTACTTATTTTCTTCTTATTTTGTTATCCGTTGTATTATCTTTATGAAAAATATAATGCCATATTGTTTATTAAATACGGCTTGTTGAAAGTCAAAAGTTGAATAGGAGCTTATCATTATGTTGTGGAAAGTTTATTTAGTAATTATAGCGATATTAACTATAACTTCGCTAGTAAGAGGCATGTTTCAAACACTAATTCAAAAGTTTGATTTTGTGGTGACTATAATCACGTGGATTGGGCTATTTGGTTTTGTCTTTGATGTAGAGATAGTAACCCCACTCGTTTGGAAATGCATCTTCCTGTTTAGTGTTATTTGGACTTTGAGTGCCGTTTTTGTTTTACGTTTATATGAAGAGAAGGATGACCCGCTACCTTTTATATTCAAATTAATTGGTATTATCCCAACGCTGCCATTATATTACGGATTATATCAATATGCATTTTAAAAAAAGACAATGATGGAATTAACCCATCATTGTCTTTTTTACTTTGCTTCTTACAAAAATCATTCCAGCAAATGTTAACAAGAATGCAGTTCCGATAACGAAGCTGACGCTAGGCGATGCCCCGATTGCTCCGACTGTAAAGGAGCCAGCAACAACTCCTAATGAGAAGAAAGCATAAAACAATCCGAATGCTTTTCCACGCTTATCATCTGTCGTATTTTCAACAAGTAATGCATTTATCGATGGGAAAAGGATAGCGAATCCAATGCCATAAATCATCATAACGATAAAGAGCATACCTTTTGTTGCGAATAATCCAAGTAAAGATAACGCGAATGCCATTACTGCAATCCCAATTAGCATGAGTTTTGAACGATTAAATCGATCGTAAATACGGTTTGTTGGTAGCAAGAAGAAGAGGATAGCGGTAATTCCGAATACACTTAACATCATGCCTGTTGTAGATGCTTTAAGCGCTAATGCCTCAACTTTCACTGGTAACATATAAGTGACAATCCCTTGTGAAAACATTAGTGTGAAAGCACCAATATATGCTTGTAATAACGGTTCTGATTTCAATAGTTCAATCATATCTTCTTTGTTCATCATTTGTGTTCTTGATGTATCTTTTCTTGATACGTTATTTGGTAAGAAGAATAGAGATACGATTGTACCAAGGACCATTAAAATAGAAATAGTAATGAACACCCACTCTATACCAGCTGTTGCTTTCATAATGCCGCTGAAAGCAGGTCCTACGATTGCAGCTGTTCCAACAGCGGCACCAGATAGAGCCATTGCTTTACCTTGCCTTGCTGAATTCGTTTGCTTTGATAAAAACGTAAAGGCAGCAGGAATTAAAAATCCGTCACTAAAACCGTGCATAAAGCGCACAACTAATAGTTGTTCACCACTTTGAACAACGGTGTATAACAAGACTATGAAACTCGTAATTCCCATGCTTATATAAAGGATTTTTTTTGCACCAAATTTATCGACAGCGGCTCCAGCGATAATATTACCGATCATATTAGCGAATGAGTACATACCGATAACTAGCCCGATAACAAGAGGGGTTCCTCCAAGACTTTGAGCGAAAGTACTCATAATAGGTAATTGTGAAAATGTATCTAAAAACGCTACGATAACAATAAAGTAAATAAAATATTTCAAGCAATATTCACCTCTCCTCTGCTATTATGGCATAATGCTAATTTCAACCGCAATGAAATTAGCATTAACAGATGTGGAAAAAAGTACAAAGTGACAAAATATTGAACGTTATTTGTTAAAATTTAGTGGGAATGAGATTGTTTTTTTGAAATATATGGATAGAAGTATTATAATAGATTTGTAAACTTCACCAGGTTAAGTATATACGTAGAGAGGGATGTATAAAATGAAAGCATTACTTTGGCATAATCAACGCGATGTACGAGTAGAAGAAGTACCAGAACCAACTGTAAGACCAGGAGCAGTTAAGATTAAAGTGAAATGGTGTGGTATCTGCGGAACAGACTTGCATGAATATTTAGCAGGACCTATTTTTATTCCAACAGAAGAGCACCCATTAACACACGTAAAAGCACCGGTTATTTTAGGTCATGAGTTTAGTGGTGAGGTAGTTGAAATCGGTGAAGGCGTTACTTCTCATAAAGTGGGAGATCGCGTCGTTGTAGAACCAATTTATTCTTGTGGTAAATGTGAAGCTTGTAAACATGGACATTACAATGTTTGTGAACAACTTGTTTTCCACGGTCTTGGCGGAGACGGCGGCGGTTTCTCTGAATATACAGTAGTACCAGAAGATATGGTCCACCATATTCCTGATGAAATGACGTATGAACAAGGTGCACTTGTAGAACCAGCAGCAGTAGCAGTTCATGCAGTACGTCAAAGTAAATTAAAAGAAGGAGAAGCTGTAGCGGTATTTGGTTGTGGTCCGATTGGACTTCTTGTAATCCAAGCAGCAAAAGCAGCAGGAGCAACTCCTGTTATCGCAGTGGAACTTTCTAAAGAACGTCAAGAGCTAGCTAAATTAGCAGGTGCTGATTACGTATTAAATCCAGCAACTCAAGATGTACTAGCAGAAATTCGTAACTTAACAAATGGTTTAGGTGTAAATGTGAGCTTTGAAGTAACAGGTGTCGAAGTAGTACTTCGTCAAGCGATTGAAAGTACAAGTTTTGAAGGACAAACTGTAATTGTTAGTGTGTGGGAAAAAGATGCGACAATTACGCCAAACAATCTTGTACTAAAAGAAAAAGAAGTTATCGGTATTCTTGGATACCGTCATATCTTCCCAGCTGTTATTAAATTAATTAGCTCTGGCCAAATTCAAGCAGAGAAATTAATTACGAAAAAAATCACAGTAGATCAAGTTGTTGAAGAAGGATTTGAAGCACTTGTAAAAGATAAAACACAAGTGAAAATTCTTGTTTCACCTAAATAATAGAGAATAGTAAAAAGTAGCCCTTTTCTAGAAATAGAAGAGGGCTACTTTTTTTCTATACAGAAAGGTGATAGACTTTCCTTTAACTAAAGGTATTTTGTTTGGAAGGGGAAGTCTAATGCTTTCATTTATGTTGACATTGAAACGGATGTTAAAAGCTTGTTTACGAGCGTGGAAAGATAAAGAATTTCAAGTATTATTCGTATTAACATTTTTAACATTAACATCTGGTACGATTTTTTATAGTACAGTTGAAGGATTACGTCCTCTTGATGCTTTATATTTTAGTGTGGTCACGTTGACGACTGTCGGTGATGGGAATTTTAGTCCGCAAACTGATTTCGGAAAGGTATTTACAATCTTATACATATTTATTGGGATTGGATTAGTGTTTGGATTTATTCATAAGTTGGCAGTTAATGTACAACTGCCAAGTATATTATCGAATAGAAAAAAAGAGTAAAGCATGTGGATGCTTTACTCTTTTTTTACATTAGTTTAGACAATCATTTGTAGTAGCTTAATAATAATTTATTACAATATAAGTGCATTCATTCATTATATTCACTATGTATAAAGTTATAATGATATGAACATTTGTATATTTTAATTTAGTGATAGAAATTTCGTGAAAGGTGGGATATTCTAGTCATAGGTTAACCAGACGACATCATAGGATCCTAACAAAAAGTTTACAATAATTCAATTAAAAAATGGAGGATTTTATATGAAAAAGAAAGTACTTGCTTTAGCAGCAGCTATTACATTAGTAGCTCCGTTACAAAGTGTTGCATTTGCTCATGAAAATGATGGGGGAAGTAGAATAAATATAGTTCACCGCTGGTCTGCTGAAGATAAGCATAAAGAAGGCGTAAACTCTCATTTATGGATTGTAAACCGTGCAATGGATATTATGTCTCGTAATACAACACTTGTAAAACAAGATCAAGTTGCACTATTAAATGAATGGCGTACGGAGTTAGAGAACGGTATTTATGCTGCTGACTATGAAAATCCTTATTATGATAATAGCACATTTGCTTCACACTTCTATGATCCAGACAACGGAAAAACGTATATTCCATTTGCAAAACAGGCAAAGGAAACAGGTGCTAAATATTTCAAACTAGCTGGTGAGTCATACAAAAATAAAGATATGAAACAAGCATTCTTCTATTTAGGATTATCTCTTCATTATTTAGGAGATGTAAATCAACCGATGCATGCGGCAAACTTTACAAATCTTTCGTATCCACAAGGATTCCATTCTAAATATGAAAACTTTGTAGATACGATAAAAGATAATTATAAAGTAACGGATGGAAATGGATATTGGAACTGGAAAGGTACAAATCCAGAAGATTGGATTCATGGAGCGGCAGTAGCTGCGAAACAAGATTACTCTGGCATTGTAAATGATAATACGAAAGATTGGTTCGTGAAAGCAGCTGTATCACAAGAATATGCAGATAAATGGCGCGCTGAAGTTACACCAATGACAGGTACGCGATTAATGGATGCACAACGTGTTACTGCTGGATACATTCAGCTTTGGTTTGATACGTACGGAAATCGTTAAATATTTGAAAAAGGTCAAATCTCAGAATAGAGTATTTGGCCTTTTTATCACTACACAGTACATGGAGGTATGAAACGTGAAAAGTAAATTGCTAAAAGGGGTACTTAGCTTTGGGATTGGTTTAGGAGCTTTATATAGTGGATCTTCGGTTCAAGCAGAAACGTCTACAAATCAAAATAATACTTTAAAAGTGATGACGCATAATGTGTACATGCTATCAACGAGCTTATATCCGAACTGGGGACAAAATGAGCGTGCTGATTTAATTGGGGCAGCGGATTATATGAAAAATCAAGATGTTGTTATATTAAATGAAGTATTTGATAATAACGCTTCAAATCGCTTATTAGGAAATTTGAAGAAAGAATATCCAAATCAAACGGCAGTATTAGGTCGTAGTAACGGAAACGAATGGGATAAAACATTAGGTAACTATTCATCTTCGACCCCTGAAGATGGCGGTGTAGCTATTGTAAGTAAATGGCCAATCATTGAAAAGATTCAATATGTATTTGAAAAAGGATGTGGGCCAGATAACTTATCAAATAAAGGATTTGTATACACAAAAGTTAAGAAAAATGATCGTTTCGTTCATGTAATTGGGACACATTTACAAGCTGAAGATAATATGTGTGGACAAACTTCGCCAGCATCTGTACGTACAAAACAGCTACAAGAAATTCAAGAGTTTATTAAAAATAAAAATATATCAAATAACGAGTATGTGTTAATTGGTGGTGATATGAATGTGAATAAAATAAATGCTGAGAATAATAGTGACTCAGAGTACGCATCCATGTTCAAAACATTGCACGCTTCTATTCCATCTTATACTGGACATACTGCAACTTGGGATGCGACGACAAACAGTATTGCGAAATATAACTTCCCCGATAGCCCGGCCGAGTATTTGGACTATATTATTGCAAGTAAGGATCATGCGAATCCATCATATATAGAGAATAACGTTTTACAACCGAAATCTCCAGAATGGTCTGTTACTTCATGGTTCCAAAAATATACGTATAATGATTACTCCGATCATTATCCAGTAGAGGCGACTATTTCTATGAAGTAGTCAAAAAAGTTTCTTCGTGAAGAAGAAACTTTTTTGATTTGCAAACAGGAAAATCATTTTTTCTTTCCAATATGTATAAGACATATATAGAAGAGGAGAGAAAAATGTGGATAGAGGAATTTTTAAGGAAGTTCCATTACCGTGTGCATTTTTAGATGAAGTGGCTTTAGAGAGAAATATTCAATCGATTATAGAGTTAAGTGGAGATAAGAAGATTCGTATAGCGAGTAAATCATTACGCTCTGTCCCAATTATGAAAAAGATTTTGGCTGCAAATGATCGGTTTCAAGGTATTATGTGTTTTTCTCCTAGAGAAGCTTTGTTTTTAATTGAACAAGGATTTAATGATTTATTGCTCGGATATCCTGCTTATGATGAAAGAGCTTTATATGAAATTAGTTTGCTAACAAAGCAAGGGCTCAGTATAACTTGTATGGTGGATTGTGAAGAACATATTGTTTATCTTGAAAAAATTGCTGAGAAATCTAAAGGTTGTTTTCGCGTTTGTTTGGATATTGATATGAGTAGTCGTTTTTTAAAATTTCATTTTGGTGTAAAAAGATCACCGGTAAAAGATGTGCAGAGTGCTTTAAAAATAGTAGGAAAGGTGAAGGGCTCATCACATTTAATACTAGACGGTGTAATGGGATATGAGGCTCAAATTGCTGGGGTGGGGGATCATATACCGAATCAATGGATGAAAAGTAAAGTGGTTTCGTATTTAAAGAAGAAATCAGTATTAGAGGTTAAAGAAAGAAGGGGACGTATCGTAAAAGAAATACAAAACCTTGGTATTAAACTAAGATTTGTAAATGGGGGAGGAACAGGAAGTATAAAAACAACTGAGCAAGATAACTCAGTTTCAGAGATTACAATAGGTTCTGCTTTTTATTCCCCGAAACTATTTGATTATTATAAAGAAGTACAATTTCAGCCAGCTGTCGGATTTGCTTTACCCGTTGTGCGTAAACCAGCTCCGTTTATTTATACTTGCCTCGGTGGTGGATATATTGCTTCAGGCGCAGTTGGTAAAGATAAAGAGCCTGAGATTTGGAGGCCGGGTGGTGCAAGACTATTAGCGTTAGAAGGTGCTGGTGAAGTGCAAACGCCAATTTTTTATAACGGTGAGGAACGAGTGGATATAGGAGATTCTATCTTGTTTCGCCATAGTAAAGCTGGAGAGTTATGTGAACGCTTTCCTGTTTTGTATCGCGTTAAAAAAGGAGAGATTGCTGGGGAGTATTCAACATATCGGGGGGATGGACGATGCTTTCTATAAAGGGACAAAAATGGAGAAATTGGACAGGGAATGTAGAAGGAACGCCGTATTATACGATGTATCCAAAAAGTATACAAGATGTGGTAGAAGTTGTAGGGCTCGCACGAAAAAAGGGAAAGAAAATTCGTGTTGTCGGTTCAGGGCATTCGTTTACACCTCTTGTGCAAACGGAAGAAATTTTAGTTTCTTTAGATGAATTGAAGGGCATTGTGAATATTGATGCAGAGAAGAAGGTTGCCGAAGTATGGGCGGGAACAAAGCTACATGATTTAGGGAAGTTACTTCAGGAAAAAGGTTATGCGCAAGAAAATTTAGGGGATATTGATTCACAATCTATTGCAGGAGCGATTAGTACGGGGACTCATGGGACGGGTGTTACATTTGGGAGTTTATCAACACAAGTTATAGAGATCACGGCAGTTTTATCAACAGGTGAGAGTATAGTTTGTTCAGAAGCCGAGAACGCTGAATATTGGAAAGCATTTCAGTTGTCGCTTGGAATGCTAGGTATCATTGTAAAGATAAAATTGAAGGTTATCCCAGCGTATTCGCTTGTTTATGAAAGTGAAAAACAATCATTGTCTACTGTAATGAACAAACTAGAAGAATATAAGAAGAATCGTCATTTTGAATTTTTCGTTTTTCCTTATTCAGATGAAGTACAAGTGAAATTTACAAACGAAACAACGAGTAAAGAAAGTGATTTGAAATGGCATAAACTAAAGGTGGAGTTACTTGAAAATAGGATGTTCTCTTTATTATCTAAAGGGTGTAAATGGTTTCCTTCTATAAGTAAAGGAGTAAGCCGATTATCAGCTAAGGCTGTACCGAACACGAAAATAATTGGACCAAGCTATGAAGTGTTCGCTACATCACGTACAGTTCCATTTTATGAAATGGAGTACAGTGTCCCTTCAAAGTATATGAGGGCTGTTGTAGAAGAAATTTCAAATCTTATTGAAAAGAAAAAGTATAAGGTGCACTTCCCGATTGAATGCCGCTACGTGAGAGGTGATGATATATGGCTCAGTCCAGCATATGGAAGAGATTCAGCGTATATAGCTGTTCATATGTATAAAGGTATGAAGTATGCCGCTTATTTTGGTGAAGTGGAGAAAATTTTTCTAAAGTATGAAGGGCGCCCACATTGGGGGAAAATGCATACGTTAACGTACGAAAAATTGCAAAATATATATCCAGAATTGCATTCGTTTCTAAAAGTGAGGAAGTCACTAGATGAAACAGGAGTATTTTTAAGCCCTTATATAGAAAAGTTATTTACGATTATGAAAAAAAGCTGACAAATTAGTATTTGTCAGCTTTTTTAAGTGTAATTGCATTTCTTGTATGACTAATACGCTCGTAAAATAGTAATTTATCACTGCTAAATACATGTAATAAAACATGAATAATAAATAGCCCGTTAATTACAAATTGGAATAACAGTATAACTAGTAATACTAAAGGCTCTGTATGATTTAAAATAGAGCTACTAGAAAGAATGTAATTGATTCCACCTAAAATGAAATAGAATATACCGTAACGAATGAATAATTCTTTTAGTGTAATACGCTCTGCTTGTCCTTTAATGTAAATACGAAGCAACGCTTTCCCTATTGTTCTTCCATTTGTAAAATATGGGATGATAATAAAGTAAATTAAGATTGAACATGTAATGAAAAGGAGTTCGTATACATTTGTATAAGATTGGATGTTAGAAATAAATAGTGAGTTTCCTTTGTTTTTAATGAAAGGTACAACGATAGATAAGAAAATCCAATCAATTTGCATAGCGAGGAGACGACGAACGAATCCGACTGGTTTCGTTTCCAAATCAATATGACTATCTAATTCGCTTGTTTTTGGCAGGAAGTGCGTAAATATTGGTGCAATGATAAAACCGATTACGCCGCCTAGTGTGTTTAAAAACAGATCGTCGATATCGAATAAGCGATATGCACAATTATAAATACCATATAATCCAGTTACTTGTGTTAATTCAAAGAACAGTGAAAGGCAAAAAGAAATGCACACTGTTTGGAAGAAGCTACGTCGGAAATAATAACGTAAGTAAATACCGAATGGAACGGTTAATAGAACGTTAAAAGCAACTTGTAAAAATGCAGACTCTTTTAATAACAAGAAATAAGTAGTAGGTTTCGTTAAAATTGCCGATGTATGATTACTAATCTCTTGTATGAAATAAAATGGTGAGAGTTGCATATGCTGTGTATTAGCGGGTTGTAGGCTACAAGTATCATACGTTTGTGGTAACGGCAAAATAACAAGAAAATAGGCATTTAATAAGTAAAGTAATAATGAGTATAAAATAAATGAGCGCCATTTATTTAAATAACCGTATTTTCGATAATTAAATATTAAAAAAGGAATTAAGAGAAACATTGCTAAAATAGGAAATAAAATAAATGCTGTTTTTACTGGAAATAAATATGCAGTCAAAATGAAGCTCCTTTCAATGAAATTTCGTTTATCATTATAGCGCTTAAAAGAATGTAAAACAAAGTTGAAATAGCTCGAAATAGAAAAAATTACAAATTTTAAATAGATTAATTTATAATAAGTTTAATATAAAGATATTATGATTATACAAGTTGAGAGAGGGTACAAGACATGCGATATGAGCTTTTTTCGGTAAGCGGGGATCATATTACAACTTTTGAAAGCACATGGCGTTTTCAGGAGGGGGAACAGATTTTTGTTCATGATGATAATACAAAACGAAATTTTATTATTATTCGCTTAACACATGATTTATTTCAAAAAAATACACATGTTATTCGCTTGTATTGTCAGGAAAAGAAAGTTTATGCATAAGGAAAACCTCTTACTGTATGGGGCAGTAAGAGGTTTTTTATCCCGCTATTTGTGGGCAGTAAACGCCCGATTGGTGTGGGCTAATAATCAGTGGGGGATGAACAAAACCCCACTGATTAAAGTTTCACTTTATAAGAAAATGATAGTTAGCACACCTACGATAATACAGTAGAAAGAGAAATATTTTAAATTTCCTTTTGCCATAATGTTCATAAACCATTTTAATGAAATATATGTCATGACAAATGTTGCGATGAAAGCAACAATATAAGGTACAAATAATGTATCTAAATTTGGATCGTTTGCAATGTCTGTAATACTTAACAATAAACCCCCTAAGCTAACAGGGATGTATAGTAAGAATGAGAAACGAAGAGCTGTTTCTTGCTTCATGCCAAGTAACATTGCTGCTACGATTGTAGCACCTGATCTGCTTATACCAGGAATTAGTGCGCAAGCTTGTGCTAGGCCAATAATGATTGCATCTTTCATAGAAAGGTCGCCATCATTTTTACGCCCACGCAAGTTTCGAATAATCCAAAGGCCGATAGCAGTAATAAGAAGGGAAATCCCAACCATTTTAACACCTTTTAAATATTGGTCGATATAATCTTTAAATAAAACTCCAATTACACCTGCTGGAATGGTTGCAATAACAAGGTAAATAATAAAAAAGAAATCTGATTTTGCGTCTTCTGCTCTTGTAAATATATAAGATAGACCATTCTTCGTTAGACGAATTAAATCATTTCTATAAATAAGTAATACAGCTAATAATGAAGCTGAATTAACAAGTAGTTCGAAGCTAAACCCTTCTATTTTTAGTCCTAGCAAATGCTGTGCTAAAACGAGGTGACCGCTTGAAGAAATCGGAATTGGCTCTGTTAGCCCTTGGAACAGACCAAGAATTAAATATTTTAAAATGTAGTAAAATTGTTCCATAATAACCTCCTTGTTTATTAGTCGAAAGAAACAACTTTTCCATTATAGCAAAAGAGAGGATGAATATTGAGAAGAAATAAATATTCGAAATATAATAAAAATCCCTTATACCGGTATAAGGGATTTTTATTATTAATGAGAAGCTACTGTTTCTTGAAGACTTTTTGATAATTGAACATCGACTTTTTCAGCATCATGAATGTGATTCATAATAGTAGTATTTAATTTTTGGAACATTTGCTGTGTATTTGCAAATTCTCGTAATATATCATCATTACAAGATTTTTGGTTTTCGATAGCTTTAATAACATTTGTAGCGCCACTTTGTAACGTTTGAATCATTATTAAAATATTTTCAATTCTAGCGTTAGTATCGGCGCTCATTTCTACACCTTCATCAACTAAATGTAAATTATCTTTTGTATTTTCGTACGCTTTTTCAATTTCCTCTTGGATTTTTTTCGTTAAATTGCCAATGTTTTTTGTACTCTCCGCTGTGCTTTCTGCTAGTTTTCTTACTTCATTGGCAACAACAGCGAATCCTTTTCCATGCTCTCCAGCACGTGCAGCTTCAATACTTGCATTCAACGCTAGTAAATTTGTTTGTGCTGCAATGTTTTGAATCACTTCTACAATTTGTTCAATTTCTTTAGAGCGTTCGCTTAAATGATTCATACTATTAGAAGTACGTTGAGATTGTTCACCTAATCTATTAATTACAATGAGTAAGCGATGAACGGATTCTTTTCCTTCATTAGAGCAATCGATAATTTCTTCAATAGATTGAATTAAGTTTTGCTCTTTTTGTAGCATTTCGTTATTTAATTCGTTGGAATGTGTAGTACGCGTAGAAACATTTTCAAAGCATGCGTTCAATTGTTGAATTAAGTTTTGGAGTGTATGATGTTGGCTATTTACAAGTTCGTGCTCTTGCATAACGCTTTTTACACGATTATGGATAGAAGATATAATTTCTTGTTTTTCCACATCTTTTTGTTTTAATTCTGCTTCTAGTTCATGTATATGAGTTTCTAGTTGATCAATTTTATGTTGGAGTGATTTCTTTTGAGTAAACATTTTATTTAATTCAACCGCCTTTAGGATTTTTAATTTCTCTATATTTGGATTTTAGCATCTTTTATAATTTTTAAATATAGGAATTGTTAAATGTTTAAGAATCTATTACATTTTGTTCACAATTCTCTTTTTTTGTCATGAAAAATAAACTGTATTTAATGGTTCTGTAAACAAACTGTAAAATAAATCATGTATAACTGTATAAGAAGGGAGTCGGATTATGAACTATTTTAAGCGAATCAGTAGTCTAGTATTAGCAGGAATTATCGTTCTTTCTAGTACAGTCGCTGTAAAAGCAGAGTCAAACGACGAGAAACTTAACAACATGCAACAGCAATTGCAGCAAAACGATGCAGATATGCAGAAGAAAGAGCAAGAGAAGCAAGCTGTTAGTAAAGAAATTAAAGGTATCGAAAATGAACTACATAATTTAAATAATACAATTGCAAAAAATAAAGAGGATCAAGCTGCTATTCAACGTAAAATCGATGAAACACATAAGCAGATTGAACAAAAAAAGAACGAAATTGTCGTTTTAGAAGATAAAGTCCTTGCTCGTAAGGATATTATGAAAAAACGTATGGTTTCTGTTCAAAATAGCTCAAATACGAGTTTAGTAGTAGAAGTTGTTGTAGAATCAAAAAACTTTGCAGATTTCATACAACGTATGAACGCAGTTACGACTATTCTAGAAGCAGATAAAGAAATTTTACGTCTACAAGAACAAGATCTTCGTCAAATTGAAGAAGATAAAAAAGAGATTGATGAAAAAGAAGCATCTTTAGTAGTAGATAAACAAAAATTAGCAAAAGCACAAGCTGATTTGCAAGATAACTTGAAAAAACGTCAAGATAACTTACAAACAGTTCAAGCTAAATATAATCAGGTTGCAAGCCAACTTAATTTAGCAGCAGAAGAAAAGGCTAAAATTGAATCAAATATGAAGGCAGTACAAGAAACAATCGCTCGTGAACAAGAAGCAGCAAGAATTGCAGCGGAAGAGCGTGCAAAAGCGGAAGCAGCTGCAAAGGCTGAGCAAGAAGCTTTAGCGAAAGCGCAAGCGGAAGTTGCTGAAAAGCAAAAGCAAGAAAAAGCTAATAAACCAGCTGAACCAGTTGCTAATAATAGTTCGAAAGTAGAGCCTGAACAGCCTAAAGTAACTGCTGGCGGAAAAGAAATGTATGTACACGCAACAGCTTATACAGCAGATCCATCTGAAAATGGTTATGCAGCAGGTCAACAAGTATATTCTGCATGGGGACCGGGTGGTAAGCCTTATAACTTAACTGCAAACCCAGGAATGAAATTAATTGCGGTGGATCCATCTGTTATTCCATTAGGATCTACTGTAAATGTTGAAGGCTATGGAATTGCAATTGCAGCAGATACTGGTGGCGCGATTAAAGGTCACAAAATCGATGTTTTAATGCCGGATAAAGCTTCGTCTAGTAATTGGGGCAGAAAAAATGTTAAAGTTACAATTTTAAACTAAAACGTAATCCAACTTTACAAAACGTAAAGTTGGATTTTTTCGTAAAAATAATGTTAAGTTGAGTTTACATTTTGTTAAGGACAGCATACAATGATGGTAAGAGGTGGTAAATTTGACCATTTGTAATAAGGTGAAGGAATTAAGAGCTCGTTTTAATTTTACGCAAAGTGTATTAGCAGAAAAGGTAGGAGTGACGAGACAAACGATCGCTGCAATTGAAAAAGGGGATTACGTTCCTTCATTGTTACTAGCATTGACGATTTGTGATGTATTCGAGTTAAAGATGGAAGATGTATTTGTTTTAAATAAGGAGGGGGAAGAGAATGAATAGAATTGGGGTTTCTTATATCTTAAATGTGCTGAGATTTGTGATAGCTTTTTGGGCGTTTATTGAGCTCTATTATGCTTGGATAGAGCTGGCAAATATTATTGAAACTGAGAAATTACCGTTTGAAGTAACAATCAACATGATGCCATTAGGATTGTTAACAATTGTAGCTATTATAACGACGATTTTTTATAAAGTTCAAAAGAAGAAACATAAAGCTCTTTCTTATTGGATGTACCCGTTATTATTTCCACAAGAAGACGAGCGAGAAAAAGCAATTACACAAAAGGCATGCCGGACAACATTTATTTCATTTTGGTATGGAATAGTTATTGCTATTGGATTTTTAACACTTTCTCCTGTAGCTAATTTATATATTCCTGGATATCCATTATATATTTTATTTTTCATGCTTTTTATTCAAATGACAGTCTTTTACGTATCCCTGTACAGAAATAAATTAGTCTAAAAAAGAAACCTTCTTGCTGTGAACTGTACCCTATAAAATGG
>NZ_NADT01000050.1:0-37296 GCF_003264205.1 Bacillus sp. SRB_8
GTTCAGTTTTCAAAGAACTTGTCTGCCGCTTCAAAAGCGACTTCATCATATTAACATCTTCATTTTTCGATGTCAACTATGTTTTGAATTTCTTTTTTGTCGTTTTCTGCGTTTCCGCATCAGCGACGTTTATTAATATACCATCATGGTTTTTAAATAACAAGTATTTTTTATAAAAAAATACAAAAAGTTATCTATCCTACTTTCTTCTATAGAAAGAACCCTTATCCTTTCTACTAAAACATTCATTTTGATTGTATACAAGTTACTATACACTATCATCAACCAGGCAGTATTTCACAATAACTTCCTAACCTTTAGTCTTCTTCTTTTTTTATTTTATAATTACCATAGTTCTGCTTAAGAAGGACAAATAATCATTTAAATGTAGAGTAACAAAAAACGTGGCCACTATACTAGAGCAAAACTTTAATTCCTGATTTTTCTCTCCAATCAGGAATTTTGCTTCCACAAATAACAAACTTCCCCTCGAAATATTAAATTAAGATTATTGTTAGAATTTTTTTACATTTAATTAATGAAAGATATCCAATTTTTGTTATATAGTAAGAAAGTGCCCACAAAACTATAAATAAACTAATGGAGGAATTATTTTATGGATAGGTTAACAAAATTTTCATTAAAAAACCGAGCCGCTATTATTATCATGGTTTTTCTCATTTCCATACTCGGTGTTTATTCCGGCTCTAAATTACCTATGGAATTTTTACCAAGCATCGATAACCCTGCAATAACTGTTACGACATTATCTCAAGGGCTCGATGCTGAAACGATGACCAAGGACGTAACTGACCCCCTTGAAAAACAATTTCGTAATTTAGAACATATCGATGGCATCACTTCTTCCACACATGAGGGATTATCACGCATCGACATTGCATATACATCCAAGGCAAATATGAAAGACGCGGCACGCGAAGTCGAAAAAACAATTAATACGATTAAATTACCTAAAGATGTAACTAAACCTGTTGTTAGCCAATTAAACACTTCTATGATTCCACTCGCTCAAATTACCATCCAGAAGCAAAACGGATTTTCAAAAGCTGACGAAAAACAAATTGAGAAAGAAATCGTACCACAACTCGAAAGCATTGATGGTGTTGCCAATGTTATGTTTTTCGGAAAATCAACTTCCGAATTATCCATCGTACTTGATCCTAACCAACTAAAAGATAAAAACGTAACATCACAGCAAGTATTAACAGTTTTACAAGGAAAAGAAACTTCCACTCCAGCCGGAGCAATTACCGTTAATAAGGCAGAATACAATCTTCGTGTCATCGGGGATATAAAAAATGTAAATGACATAAAAAATATCACCGTTACACCTCAAGTAAAATTACAAGATGTTGCTCAAATTGAA
The DNA here is from genome assembly GCF_003264205.1 of Bacillus sp. SRB_8. Classification (NCBI taxonomy): domain Bacteria; kingdom Bacillati; phylum Bacillota; class Bacilli; order Caryophanales; family Bacillaceae; genus Bacillus; species Bacillus sp. SRB_8. Next base: position 1,388 of record NZ_NADT01000050.1, read on the forward strand.
TTAAAACAACATTACGATACAATCTCGCACATAAACGGGGAAGAAGGAACAGGATTAATCATCATGAAAGAGCCGAGTAAAAATGCGGTTGCAATCGGAAAAGAGATTGATAAAAAGATTAAAGATATAAGCAAGCAATATAAAGATCAATTCTCTATTAAACTTTTAGCTTCAACTCATGAGCAAGTTGAAAATGCTGTTACTAGTATGGGAAAAGAAGTAATCCTTGGGGCAATTGCTGCAACTCTCATTATCTTAATCTTTTTACGCAGCTTCCGAACAACACTCATCGCTGTCGTTAGTATTCCATTATCTATTTTATTAACACTATTTTTACTCCATCAATCTAACATCACACTTAACATTCTAACTCTTGGTGGCTTAGCCGTTGCAGTTGGACGTCTCGTCGATGATAGTATCGTTGTCATCGAGAATATTTTCCGTCGTTTACAAAAAGAATCTTTCTCTAAAGATATTATTCTCGATGCAACAAAAGAGGTCGCCGTCGCAATTACCTCTTCTACTTTAACGACAGTCGCCGTTTTTTTACCTATCGGTCTCGTATCGGGAGTAATCGGAAAACTAATGTTACCTATGGTGTTAGCAGTTGTGTATTCTATACTTTCTTCCTTAATTGTGGCATTAACAGTCGTTCCACTTATGGCTTTTTTACTGCTCAAAAAAACAAAACGTCGCAATTCACATTCTTCACCGCGATATGTCACTACATTAAAGTGGGCTCTTTCTCATAAGTTTATCATTCTACTCACTTCTTTTTTATTATTTGCAGGATCAATTGCAGCCTACATACTACTTCCGAAAGCGAACATAAAGTCTGAAGACGATACAATGCTTTCCGTTAACATGACATTTCCAGGTGATTATGATTCTGAAGCTAAAAAACAAAAAGCCTTTGATTTCGAAAAGAAACTCCTCTCTAATTCTGATGTAACAGATGTTATTTTGCGAATGGGATCTAGCGCAGAAGATGCACAATGGGGACAGACAACTCAAAACAATCTTGCAACTATATTTGTAGTCTTTAAAAAAGGATCTAATATCGACCAATATATTAAAGAATTAAAAAAGGATCATAATACTTTTGAACCAGCTGAACTTGATTATATAAAAACGAGTTACTCTGACTCTGGAGGCGGAAACAACTTACAATTTAACGTAACCGCTACTAACGAAACAAATTTAAAAAAGGCCGCTAACATCGTCGAAACAAAACTAAAAGGTATGGACGATCTCTCTAAAGTAAAAACAAATATAGAAGACTCTAAAAAAGAATGGCAAATTCATATCGATCAAACAAAAGCGGAACAACACGGTTTAACACCAGAATTAGTAGCACAACAAGTATCATTCCTTATGAAGAAATCTCCTATGGGGGAAATCTCAATCAATAATGAAAAAACAACTATTATGATAGAACATAAAAAGGCATCCATTAACAAACAAGAAGATATTTTAAACACAAACATACTATCACCTATTAACGGACCAATTCCTTTAAAAGACATTGCAACTATTTCAGAAAAACAACTTCAAACGGAAATCTTCCATAAAGATGGGAAAGAAACGATTCAAATTACCGCAGAAGCTTCAAGTGAAGATTTAAGCAAAGTAAGCGCAGAAGTAAACAAGGCGATAGCCGACTTAGATTTACCTAACGGAGCAAAAGTAAATGTCGCAGGCGCTACTGAATCTATGCAAGAGAACTTCACAGATTTATTCAAAATTATGGGGATCGCAATCGGGATTGTATATTTAATTATGGTTATCACATTCGGGCAAGCACGTGCTCCTTTCGCGATTTTATTCTCTTTACCATTAGCTGCTGTCGGTGGTATTTTAGGATTAATCATTTCAAGAACACCTGTTGATGTAAATTCATTGATCGGCGCATTAATGTTAATCGGAATTGTCGTTACAAATGCTATTGTATTAATAGAAAGAGTGCAACAAAATCGGGAAAACGGTATGGAAACAAGAGAAGCCTTACTAGAAGCAGGATCTACTAGATTACGCCCAATTATTATGACAGCTATAACAACAATCGTCGCTATGCTACCACTCCTATTCGGTCAATCTCAAGCTGGAAGTATGGTATCCAAAAGTCTGGCCGTCGTTGTAATCGGTGGTTTGGCAGTTTCAACCGTTCTTACATTAGTAGTCGTTCCCGTTATGTATGAACTATTAGATAAAATCGGGAGAAAAAGACGCTCCCGCAGAAAAATAAGTACTTCTACAGAAACACCTGATATTTAAACTAAAAGGCGTTATCTTCATAATTGAAGATAACGCCTTTTAGAATTCCCTACCTATTGATATAATCTAGCACATTTTTCGTATATCGCTCTAGCGACTTACCAGAATCTACAAGAAGATATTCATCATTTAAAATCCTTTTACTGCCATCTAGCCACTTTTTTTCAAACGCTACTTCTGATTCTACTGACTTATCTTATGTTCACGTGTTTGTAACCTACGATTAATTTCTTCTATATTATTAAGATAACATTCAATATGTTTATATGTAGCACCATACTTCCGACATAAACCTATTCCTTTTTCAACCATCCCATCATAGAGTCATGGACTATCTAATATAACACTATGTTCTTGTTCCAACAAAAAACCTATCAGTTCCCACTCAATATCATAGGAGACTCCCGCAACAACTGTTGATTCAATCCCCTTTGCCGTTAATGATTTTAATAATGCTGATTTCACGACATCATGATCTACAATAACTGCACCTGCTAACATCAAAATGACCGAAAAAAACTCCCTGTTTATAAACAGAGAGTTCTTACCTTCAATTTATGCTGCTTTTACCTTCTTCGTCGTTTTACGACTTTTTTTCGCTCCTGTAAAACGCTTGTGTAATACAGATGCTACGAAACGAGAAATGATATTAAAGAGTAATACCATAATAATTAATACAGCTGCAGATTTCGTTGCAATTAACTTCGCATCTGGGATAATCCCTTCAGAGTTTAATTTCCAAATGTGAACAGCTAACGTTTCAGCTGGTCTAAATGGATTTAAAGGATGCGAGGGGCTCGAGAAGTCCGCTGCTGAATTTAAAATAGGTGATGTTAAACCCGCTGTATAAATTAACGCCGCAGCTTCACCGAATATACGGCCTGCCGCCAAAATAATACCTGTAATGATTTGTGGTAACGAAGACGGGATAATGATGCGGGCAATCGTTTGCCATTTCGTTGCACCTAGTCCAAGACTCGCCTCTTTTACATTATGAGGAACTTCAGAAATCGCATTTTCACAAACACGTGTTAAACCAGGCAAATTCAAAATAGTTAAAGCAAGAGCTCCACCCATTACTGTATATCCCCAGCCTGTCATGGTAACAAATACTAATAAGCCAAATAGTCCAACAACAATAGAAGGTAAAGACGCCATTGTTTCAATACATAAACGAACAAAACTTAAAAAACGACCTTGTTTTGCATACTCCGCTAAATATATTCCAGCCCCTAGTCCAAGAGGAATAGATATAATAAGTGTTATAACAAGCATGTAGAAAGAATTGAATAACTGTGGACCAATTCCCCCACCAGCTCTTGTATTGCTTGGTTCTCCGAATAAGAAACTAGGATCCCAAAATCCCCATCCCTTTTGCAGAATTTCGTACATTAAAAAAGCCAGCAAAGCTACAACTAAAGCTGCAACCCCATAAAAGATACCTGTCCAAACTTTATTTACCGTTCTTGCATTCATTATTATCGCTCACCTCTTTGACCAATCGCTCGAATTACTAAAATAAACAGGAATGAAATAACAAGTAAAATCATCGCTAACGTCCATAGCGCGTTGTTCCAAGCTGTTCCGTTCAATGTATTCGTCATATCCATTGTCAGAATACCTGTTAACGTTGCTGTTGGACTATATATTCCTTCCGGTAATTTAATCGTGTTCCCGATTACCATTTGAACCGCTAACGCTTCACCAAAAGCACGCGCTAACCCTAAAACTATACCTGTTAAAATCCCTTGTTTTGCAGCAGGAACAATAACTCGGCTAATCGCTTGCCATTTCGTCGATCCTAGACCGTAAGAAGCTTCCAAGTAATCAAACGGAACAGAGCGTATTGCATCAGAGGCAATACTAGCAATAGTAGGTAAAATCATAATACTCAGGACAATAATACCCGCAATTAAACTAAAGCCCACTCCACCGAACGAATCACGTAATAGAGGAACCAAGATCGTAACCCCTAATAATCCGTATACAACTGATGGAATACCAACTAATAATTCTAAAACAGGCTTTAATACTTTATTGCCAAACTTCGGCGAAATTAAATTCATGAATATAGCAAGAGCTATAGCAATTGGTGCACTAATGACTACAGCACCTAACGACACAAGTGTCGAACCGACAATAAAGATTACAGCACCATACGTACCTTGATCAGCATTTGGATTCCATTTTGTCGAAGTTAACACCTCAGAAAATGAGATACCACTTTGCGTGAAAGATTGAATTCCTTTGCCGCAAATAAACGCAATAATAGCTAATGTAATAAAAACAATAAAGATACCGCAAAACGTAACAAGTGATCTACCTATATATTCACTCTTTACGTAATTAATTTGTTTTTTCCCCTTCATCACAGGACAGACCCCACTTCATAGATTGAAATGAACAGGACTGGCCTTGCAGCCAGCCCCACAAAATTTTATTACTTATTTAATTTAGACATTGGGATGTAACCCATATCTTCTACTTGTTTTTCGAAATCTTTACCTTTTACATAGTCAATGTAAGCTTTTGTCGCTTCTTTTGCCTCACCTTTAGTTACCATGTACTCGTAAGACCAGAATGGATATTTACCAGCAGAGATGTTTTCAACTTTCGGTTCAGCACCATCAATTTTCACAGTTTGCAATGCACCTTTTTTATCGCCTACCATGTAAGACATTGCTAAATAGCTGATTGAACCTGGAGTAGAGTTAATCGCTTGCTCTACAGCACCGTTAGAATCTTGTGTTGTACCAGTTCCATCATTAATTTTAGCGTCTTTCATCACTGTCTTTTCAAAAGTAGCACGTGTACCAGATGAAGCCGGTCGGTTAATTACATTGATTTTTTCATCTTTTCCGCCTACTTCTTTCCAGTTCGTTACTTTTCCAGTGAAGATATCTTGCACTTGTTTTACTGTTAAGTTATCAACTTTTACATCTTTATTTACGACAAGTGCGAATGCGATACCCGCAACTTTGTTATCTACTAATTCTTTTGCTTTTTCAGCATCTTTTATTTTATCTCCAGCTGGAACATCTGAGTTACCAATTTGTACCGCACCAGATGCTACTTGGTTGATCCCAGTTCCACTACCGCCACCTTGAACTTGAATAGAAACTTTTGAATTTTTCTCCATGAATTTCTTTCCAGCTTCCTCCGCAAGAGGTTGAAGAGCTGTAGAGCCAGCCGCTGCAATCGTACCTGATAATTCTTGTTTTGCATCGCTACCTTTAGCAGCTTCCTTATTATCCGTACTTTCTGCTTTTCCACATCCAACTAATGCACCTGCAACAACTAAAGCCGCTAAAGAAAATTTAATACCCTTTTTCATAACCATGTCTTGTACCCCCATTTGGATTATCACTTTTCGAATTCATCTTCTTTCGAACACAAATTCATTGTAGGACAACAATATTATGTGAGTGTTAAGCAATTTTTAAGTTTAAGTAAATAGAGATAACATCCCCTAAAAGCTAGACATTCCAACATTTACAGTTGAAAAAGCCAACAAAACCCACACTAAACACGTAGTATTGTAAATTTAATCTTAACAATGTAAATTCAATGTAAATGATTTTCTGTATTTTTCCCTTTAGGTTAAAACTACATTTACAATTCCCCTATATTTTTAAGCTTTTACACTCTTACTTTAAGAAGAATTCCAGTAATATTTTTCGGTACAACTAAATAAATTGGAACAATTCTAAAAATATTTGAATATTTTTAAAGTACTAATTGACAGCATCATTAAATGTAGTCTACTATATTAGTATCAAAAAGTTTACCTAAGGAAACTTTTTAAACTAAAACTAAAAATATAGAGATGAGGTAACTTTTATGGTATCGGCTAATACTAAACCCCTTTCCGAATTCAGAACAGGGGAATTTGTACAAATTGAGAAGATACAATTAGAAGGAACTATGAAACGACGTTTATTAGATTTAGGCTTTTTTCCTGGAGCGATAATTAAAGTATTACAACGCAGCCCACTTGGAGACCCAGTCGCTTATCAAGTAAGCAACACAACTATTGCACTGCGTAGTGAAGAAAGCTCCCTTATTTTCGGGATATTAATAGGAGATGATTTCAGATGAGTAACCATCGCATTGCGTTAGCTGGTAACCCGAATACCGGGAAAAGTACATTATTTAATACTTTAACAGGCTTAAAACAACATACTGGAAACTGGACGGGGAAAACTGTTTTAAAAGCTGAAGGGGAATATGAGCATAGCGGAAATATATATACAATAATAGATTTACCTGGAACTTACTCACTGTATTCAAATTCGGCAGATGAAGAAGTCGCACGAGATTATATTATATTTGAAAAACCAGAAGTAACTGTAGTTGTTATAGACGCAACTGCAATGGAGAGAAATTTAAATTTAGCACTCCAAGTAATGGAAATGACAAACGATGTGGTCATTTGTATTAACTTAATTGATGAAGCGGAGAAAAAAGGAATCATTATTGACGAAAAGAAATTAGCAAAATCACTTGGTGTACCGGTAGTTAAAATTTCAGCCCGAAACCGAGTTGGTATCGGACATTTACTAAGCGTCATTGCTAAAGTAGCAACTAAAAAACTCATTCCAACACCAATTAAAATTACTTATAATGAAAAAATTGAAAATATGATTCAAGAATTAGAACCACAAATTTATAAAGTGTTCGGCAATACGTATCCAGCACGTTGGATTGCGTTACGTATTTTAGATGGAGATAAAAATTTCTTAACTGCACTTCAAAAACATCATAACGAACCACTTGTAAGGGAGGTCGTAATAAATGGAATCTCACTCAGCCAGTAAAGCTCTTCCGCTGGACTATATTGTTCAACATGCACAAACACTTTCAAAAGAGGACATACGAGATGATATTGTCGGAGATATTTATCGAACCTCCGCAAGTATATGTAAAGAAGCTGTCCAATATACGAATACTGATAAATTATATCGTTCAGAAAGATTAGATAAGATTTTCACTTCTCCTATTTGGGGATTTCCAATTATGCTCGGTATTTTATCTATTATTTTTTATCTTACAATCGCCGGTGCTAACGTGCCATCCGAGATGATTGCTGAATTTTTCGGCTGGGTCGAAGGATATTTAACATCTTGGTTCCAAGCAATGCATGCACCAGAATGGCTACATGGCGTTTTAATACTTGGTTTATTCCGTGGTACCGGAGCCGTTATTAGCGTTATGTTACCACCTATGGCAATCTTCTTCCCTATGTTTGCCCTATTAGAAAACTATGGATATTTACCACGCGTTGCGTTTAACATGGATCGTTTATTTAAACGCTCTGGTGCGCATGGGAAACAATCTTTAACTATGGCAATGGGGTTTGGATGTAACGCTGCCGCTATTATGTCAACACGTATTATCGAATCACCACGTGAGCGTATGCTTGCCATTTTAACAAACAACTTCGTCCCATGTAATGGACGCTGGCCTACATTAATCTTAATGGCTTCATTATTTATGGCTGCTGGATATACAGGTAGCATGCAAACACTTGTTACTGCCGGCGTTGTCGTTGGAATGGTCGTAATTGGTGTTATTGTAACGTTAACTGTTTCTTGGGTTTTATCAAAAACCGCGCTTAAAGGTGTTCCAACTCACTATACGTTAGAGTTACCACCATACCGTAAACCAAAAATTTGGAATACAATTGTGCGTTCAACGCTCGATAAATCAATATATGTTTTAAAACGAGCTGTAATTGTAGCTGCACCTGCCGCTGTATTAACTTGGATACTCGCTAATATTTTCGTCGGTGACACGAGCTTACTTATGCATTTTGTGAACTTCTTAGATCCATTTGCTAAAATGTTAGGACTTGACGGATTTATTCTAGCAGCGTTTATTCTTGGACTACCAGCTAATGAAATTGTTATTCCAATTTTATTAATGTCTTACTTATCAACTGGCGCTTTAACTGAAATAGATGATTTTAATCAAATTAAAAATCTATTTTTAGAGCATGGTTGGACTTGGTTAACAGCGTTAAACACAATGTTGTTCTCACTTCTTCATTTCCCATGTGGAACAACACTGGTTAACATATATAAAGAAACAAAAAGTGCAAAGTGGACATTCTTATCGTTTGCAATCCCTACCGTTATCGCCATTGTTGTTACATTCCTCTCTACACAATTGGTACATTGGTTAGGGCTTGTATAAGCAAAGTATACATAGAAGGTATCCCCCTTCAACATATGCTTTGTGCAAAAAAGAAACCTGAAACTTATTCAGGTTTCTTTTTTTGCGCATCCTTTTTCCACGGCTGGGCACCATACGTTGTAAGTTTTTTATGAATAAAATATATAGTCCCTGGAAGAACCGCCATTAATATAGTGCAACTAATTCCCAATCCAGTAAACAACTTCCGTCACCTTATTTCACTCTCTTCGGTAAAGCTGAACCTGAATGTGCAATTGTTGGATGAACATGAACAGTAATTTCAGCATTACTAAAGTAATTTTCGCCTTGATCCCAATTCTTACTTATCTTTTTCCACTCTTTATAATTATGTCGCTTATATACTTCCCCTAATGCTAATACATCTACCTTATATTTTTTTTGAACAAGCTTAATCGATTTTTGGATGCGTTTCTCCATTTCCTCTGAAATATCCTTCTCTAAACGCTTTTCATTCAAAACCTTTTTATGATCACTAAAGTGCAACTCAGCCAATGTACCTTCCAGAGATAAGTGAATATTAAACTTTGGTTTTGTAGCATTTTCCGTAGATACTTTAATCTTTCGGTGCATCTTATGAATTTCATATGTAATAAGCTGGTCTTTTTTGCGGATAGTAAAAAAACCTCCAATTTTTTTACCTATTATATAATTCATTCCTAATGTTTGTTCTCCACTTAAACTGCCTACACACTTATTATCTTTCCCACGAAACAGCGCTGCCCCATTCATTTGTACCCCTTGTTTTGTTAGTTCGAGAATAGGTAATACGAAACTTTGGTTAGCAATCATTTTTTGCTGTACCTCACCAATTCTTGCAGCCTCGATCATTTGAGCATTTTTCGGAGGATGCTCAGCTAACATATCAATGTATTGCGCTGGTAAATTTTCAGGCTTTGCACTTTGTTTTAAAATAGCTTCTGCATTTTTCTTAGAAACAAACAAACGAATATTTCTTCTCATCTCATGATCGCGAATATATACATCTAACGTATTTTGTAAAACATATGGATTCGATAATAAATCTTTAGAAAAAATTATCACTTGTATGTGCGGAAAGAATAATGAACGACTAATTTTTTTGGCGATAATTCGTATTTGCTCAAAGACACTATCTGCTTTCGCACTAACATTAATATAATTTTCACTATCTCCACCGCCTTGGCCACCTTGCTGCGCTAACTTACTGGGAAGTACCATCTGATACGTCCCTTTCATAATTGGATGTGCTTTCTTTGCCTTTACAATATCGTAAGCTGCACCTACTACAAATCCTCTTTCTTCTATTTCTTCTAACTCAGAGCACCCACTGATAGATCCAGCTAAAACCATAACCATTATAATTTTAAGAAGGTGTTTCATTTCTACCATTCCTTCTTTTTATTTTATATACAATAAAAACTAACAAAGGCGCTAGCACGACAAACCCCATATCTATCCAAGCTAAATAAGTCCCGTAATTTGACAATTCTTTCGAATTACTAGGTATCATATTCACCATAAAAATAATCGGGGCACTTACAAAAATGAAAATATGTTTCTTCACTTTCGGAAACATAGCACAAAATAATAAAGATGCGACGTCATAATACATTGCTGTAGTGTTATAAATAGTAATAATCCAAGTAGTAAAAAAAATCGCATCAAATCTTTCTAAAAACCCTCCACCAATTTCAATTTCTTTCCCTAATTCAATTGTTGGATATGTCAATCCACGTGTTGTCATATACGTAAAAACACTAATACAAGTTACATAAATTAAAATGTATGACAACACGTTTACTATCACCGCTTTTGCAACTGCCATTGGCGCTTTTTTCGCTGTCTTATCGTTCAACAACACAGCATAAAACAGAGCTACCTCAAATCCGATGAATGTAAAAATAGAATTCTTAACTCCTACAGCATACTGACTGACATTCGTTTGAAAAGCCGGTAGTAAATTATCTATTTCCATTAAGTTCACATTCAATAAAGAAAGAAGCACTATCGCAATTAAAACAATTGGTAAGAATAGAACATTTAACCTTAATAAAGCCGCTCTCGATCCTGCTACTCCATAAATAACAACTAATAAGAAGAAGAAAGACAATAGCTGTATTGGTGTATCACTAAATAAATATGTTTGTGAAATAACCGCAATCATTCGCGATTCATATGCTGTCAAAGCTGCAAACGTTAATACTAAAATGCTACTAATTGTGTACGCAACAGGTTTCGTCAAATGCGCACTTGTATATTGAACAAAGTTTTGTTTTGGGAATAAAATAGCTACCCTCGTTACAAACCAACCTAAAACCGCACATATCAATCCACCCAAAAGTAAAATAATCCAACCGTCCGAAAATAAAGTTTGATCGGCAATATCTCTCGGCATAGACAATGCCCCTATACCAATAATGGTTGACGATACCGCAAAGCCAATTTCCCGAGATCCAATCTCTTCATCGCCATACTCAAATGGTTTCAATTATTTTCGCTCCTTTGGACGTATTGTAGAATCTTTTGTTTGTAAATATTCCGGTCTCTCTTTTAACATTGATTTTGGTAGGCGAACCAATTCTTCTTCCCAATCTTTATAAAAAGCAGGAGCAATAGGTGTTGTATACGGAACCCCAACACTCTTTAAATTTGTAATATGAACCGCAAGTGCAATAAGAGCTAAAATGATTCCGTACAATCCAAAAGCAGTCGCCGCTAACACAAAGACAAAAAGTAAAATCCGAAACGTAATTGTAATGCTATATACAGGCAGTGAAAATGTAGCAATTGCAGTAACTGCAATAATAATAACTAAGAACGGATTTACAATCCCTGCATTCACCGCCGCTTCTCCAATTACAAGACCGCCTACAATCCCAATTGTTTGTCCCATCGGTTTTGGCAATCTAATTCCTGCTTCTCGTATTAACTCCATCGTTAATGCCATCATTAACGTTTCTATATATGCCGGAAATGGCACCCCTTCTCTCGCTCCCGCAATAGAATAAGCTAGTTTAGATGGGATAAGCCCTTGATGATACGATACAAGCGCTACGTACATGGCAGGTAATAAAACAGCAGCAATACCTGATCCCATACGTAAAACCCTTAATAACGTCCCAATTATCCAACGCTCATAATGATCTTCCACAGATTGAAAAATATCAACAAATACTAGTGGAGCTATAAGAGCAAACGGTGATCCGTCGACTAAAATAGCCGCCTTTCCTTTCGCTAATGAGGCCACAATATTATCAGGCCTCTCCGTATTTAAAAACTGCGGAAATGGTGACAAATTATTATCTTGAATTAATTGCTCAATCGTACCCGTCTCAAAAATAATATCTGTCACTATTGATTGAAGACGCCGATCTAGCTCTTTTACGATGTAAGGGTTAATAATATCTTCTATATATATTAGGGTTACTTCTTTCTGCGATCGCTTCCCCATAATATAAGATTGAAATCGTAACTTCGGATCACGTAAACCACGGCGAATTAGCATTTTATTCACATTAATATCTTCATTTAATCCAATCCTAGGCCCACGTATTAAATCTTCTGTTACAGGTGGTTCTAAACTTCTTTTCTCCCAAGCCCTACTGTTAACAACAATAGCCGTTTGAATATTATCAATTAATATGACTGTATCTCCTGCTAAAACCGCATTTATAATATCTGGAAAAGTTGTCTTCATACCGACTTCTGCAATAGAAATTAAACGATCCAATAATGTCTGAACCACAGCTGCTTCATTTGGTATTTCTTCATACTGAAGTGTACGAACTACATATTTATAAACATTATCCTTATCTGTCAATCCACATAAAAAAACAACCGCACAACGTGTAATGCTACCAGCAAGAGCAACTTCTCTAATTGTTAAATCATTAGGTGAACCTAACTCATCTCTAATTTCCTTCATAACTTCAAACAAGTTACCTTTTAGCTCTAACAATTTCCCCACCTAACTTCCTTTTCAACAAGTTTTTAGTTAGATTCCGCTAATAGAAGAAAATATATACAAAAAAAGAGCTATCTTTTTTCGAAGATAGCTCTAACACGCGGGTTACTTTTCTACTATTATATTGTCTGTCTTTATAGATACACTTTTCGTGAATCCACTAACGATAAACATCACAATCATATTCATTAACAATGCGACTATACCTACATTTAAATCTTTTATATATTGCGGAAAACTCGGAAACATCGTAGCTATAGTTGAACCAGATAAGGTAATATATGCGACAATTAACAACCCAATCCCCATCCCCGCAATCGCACCTTGCTTCGTAATAATCTGCCGTGGAAACAAACTACATACAAGTGCAGGGAAAAGTTGCGTAACTATACTGTACCCCATTAAAAGAAGAGCCCCTATCGTTTCTCCTCCTTTAAATGTAAACAATACTGCAACAAGCGTTACAACAGGTACAAATAACTTAGCTACTTTTGCAACTTGTCTATCTGAAGCAGATGGCACCATTGTTCGGTAAATATTTTTTGCTAACAACGTAGATGCCGCCATAACAAGCATGGAACCTGGAACTAATGCCGTTAACACTCCTGCACTACCAATAATACCAATAAACCATGGATCAAACGTTTGAAGAGCCAGACGGAATAATGAAAGATCTACATCCGCTCCCTTTAACCCTGGAACTTGCAAGATAGCAGCAAAACCTGCAAAGAACACAAAAAGCAAAACTAAAGAATAGAGAGGCATAATTGCTGCATTTTTCCTAAATACTTTTTCACTTTTCGCTGAGAAAGCTGAGGCAAATGTATGAGGCCACATATAAAAACCGAGAGCCGTTAATATAATAGTAGAAACAAACCAAGAAATACTCATTCCCTTTTCAGGTAAAGATAAAAAACCTGGTTTTGCAGCTTCTACAGCTTCAAACATCGGTTGAAATCCTCCGTAATAGTGATACGGTAAATATATACCTAAAAACATAACGATAAATAGTATCATAATGTCCTTCAAAGCAGCTGTCCAAGCCGATCCATGTATACCTGAAACCATTACATAAATAGTTATAACAATAGCACCAATCCATACCGCAATAACAGGTGTCACTCTTCCATAGGAAGCTTCCGAAACGATAATTCCTAATCCCTTTAATTGCAAAACAAGATACGGGATAATCGAAATAACACCAATAATTGAAACAATTACCCCAAGCGTCTTACTCTTGTATTTCTTCGCAAAGAAATCTGATTGTGAAATGAGGTTATGTTCTTTTGCATATTTCCAAATTGGAGGCAATAAGAAATACGATAAAATATAAGCTAATGCACCATACCCTAAAATATAAAATGTAGGAGCTCCTTTACTATAAGCCCAGCCACTTCCTCCTAAAAATGTGAACGTCGTATAAATTTCCCCTGCCATAAGGAGAAAAACGAAAATAGTTCCAAATCCTCTTCCTCCAACTGACCATTGTTCTAAATTCATATCTTTTCCATGTTGTGCCCGAATTCCTAAAAATAGTGCGAGAAACAAAAATATAATAATGATAAATAATGCAGTCATTTTACGTCCCCCTTATTAGCAGGATCGAATACGTACACAAGACCCATACAAAGAGACGTAATGAGCACTGATAATAGTACCCAAAATAATAAAAATGGCATCCCCCATACGTAAGGAGTGACCGAATTTGCAAATACTGGTCCAACTACTAAACAAAGAACTGGAATAAGTGCTAGCACGTGTATTTTTTTCATCTCATTCTCCTTTACTTATAAAATTCATAATGGATGATACAAAGACTTCCACTCCAATTGGTAATGCGTCTTCGTCAATTGTAAAACGAGGGTGATGATGCGGATATATAATTCCCTTCTCTTCATTTCCTGCCCCTATAAAAAAGAACGTCCCTGGTGCCTTTTGTAAAAATGCTGAAAAATCCTCCCCTGCCATCGTTGGCTGTAAACGAACAACTCTTTCTCTTCCATACAGCTGTAATGCTGTATGTTCAATAAGCTCTGTAACTTCATAATCGTTCACAACTGGGCGATATCCATATTCATAAGAAAATGTATACTTAGCACCGTAGGATTCTGTAATATGTTTTACAATCCTTTCAAGCTTCTTCTTTGTTTCTTCTCTTAATTCATGCCTTAAACTTCTCACTGTCCCTTCAATCTCCGCTTGTTCCGGGATAACATTATGAGTTGTCCCAGAATGAAATTGCGTAACAGATACTACGAGAGAATCTAACGGATTCGTGAGGCGAGATACAATTTGCTGAATTTGCGAAACTACTTGCGCACCAATGGCGATACTATCAACTGTTTCATGCGGAATTCCAGCATGCCCACCTTTTCCCTCTATCGTAATTTTAAAAACGTCCGGCGCCGCCATCGCAGGACCATAAATTACACCTACTTTTCCAACCTCTAATGACGCCCAAAGATGAGCACCAATAATGTAATCCACACCTGTCATCACTCCCGCTGCGACCATTTCCTCTGCACCGCCTGGAAAGTTTTCTTCTGCATGTTGAAATAAAAAGCGAATCTCTCCTTTAACTTTCTCTCTTTCCTCTACCAACTTATGTACTACACCAAGCAATATTGCCATGTGACCATCGTGACCACACGCATGCATCACACCTGGATATATAGAAATAAAATCAAACTTATTTTCTTCATGAATAGGAAGAGCATCCATATCAGCACGAACCGCGATAGTTTTACCAGGCTGCCTACCGATTAACCTTGCCATTACACTATATTTAGTAGGCCTTGAGACTTCTAAATACGGGATTTCCCGAAGTATGTCGAATACAAATTGAGATGTTTTTTCCTCTTGAAAAGATAACTCTGGATACTTATGAAAATGCCTTCTCCACTCAATCAACTGATTCTTTGATAAAACAAGTTCCTTTGCGACATCCATTTCTCTTCTCCCCTTCTTTACCAAGTTAAATGTTATTATAGCGTGAATCGTTAACTTCTGAAAGAATTTTCAGAATTTTCTATAATGAATATTCAAAAAGAAAAAGCCATCTCAAGATGACTTTTCATTTTATAAAATAGTAATTGCTTGTTTCCCCATTTGCTCCCATGCCTTTTCAAATTCAGCACGAGGAACAGCTTTTCGTGGATTGTTTGCAAGAGGATCATTTACGTATACAAAGTTTTGATCATATCCAATTACTACAACACTATGCTCATAATATGTAATTTTCACTTTACCTGAACTCGTATTCCATGTTTCAAAACTACTTTCGGCTAATGGTTTAAACGTTGTATTAATAATTACCCATACTGGAGAACCAGAACTAATTACTTTATATAGATCTTGCACGTCTCTACCTGTTAAATTAATTACTTTTTCAGGAACATACTTTTCTGCTAAATTAAAAATCGGTTGATTATATACACCGTATCCCGGCTCAGCTTTCGTGTAAATATTTCCAACGAATCCCTCATACGGATTTCCATGCAAACCATCTTGTTTAAATGGAACGCGATGAATTTCACTAGCAAGTTGCATCTTATCTACTTGTACACCTTTATGTTGTAGTAGCATAGTTAAACTTGTCACTTCACAACCTCTAGGTAATTCAGGTAACTGTCTAATAAACGGAACCTCTGTAATCATTGCACTTTCTTTCATCTCAGAGAACAGGTCTAACCGAAATTCTTGTGCCTTTTTCATAATTTTATCTTTCTCGAAAAAGAACACGACAGCAAATATAATACCGAAAATAAAAATATATTTTAACTTTTTCATCATAAACCAAACTCCATTATATCAATTATTTTAAAGGCACAACTCCTATCATTGTACCTTTCTTCTTACTAGTTTGCTAGAAAGATTCTGTGAATTATTATTCACAAATACCTTTTTAAAATTCCGATTGTTCGAAATAGAAAGAAAAAAATATAATTTTTCAGAATTTTTTACTAAAAAACAAAATTATTAACCCAGTGAAAGAATCACGTTTCCTTCACTAGGTTAATAAACATTCTAAGGTATTTAGTCATAGTTAGTTTTCCCTTTACATACTCAGTTCACAACAAAATAAACCAAGTATGTTTTTCACCCCCACTAATGATTAAAAGCACCGAATAAAATCTAGTTAAAACATACAAAAAAATATGGGGGGAGGGACATATGAATCAACAAGTAGAACAAGCAGAATTAAAATACCGCACACCACTTTATCCAATAGTTCCAATCGTAGCTTTCTCACTCAATTTCCTTACATTTGTTAGTTTAGCTTTCATTCCAGATCAGAGAATTGCTCTTTATTGCTGGGTTCCATTTATGATCATTTGTTACATTTTATACCGAGTTAAAGTTTCGGAAAGTTGTCACATTTGAGCAAAAAAGAAATATAACCTAGGCAACAAACTGAATATATTAAAAATTCAGTATTTTTCCTTATGATAAGATAATTTTTTTCTATTTATTGGGTATGTTGGTATAACTTTATTTATCTTAAAATTCCCACAATCACGTTTTTATCTGGAAAATAGTTTACAATGTTATCAAGTTACAAATGATATTCACCTTAAAAAGCGTGCATTTGTGTCTATTTTTTAACAATATAACAAAAACTATTGCCATCTATAAATTAATAGGTTTATATTGTTTTATTGGCATAGTTTCAATCCAAGGAGAAAGGAGATTTTCAATCGTGCAACTAAAGAAAGCATTTTGGAAGTTGGCTTCGCTTCTTCCGTTATCATTACTTCTGTTCCTCGGTGGCTGTGATAAAAAACTCGCAGTATTAAATCCGCAAGGACCTGTTGCAAAAGCACAGTATGATTTAATTGTTTGGTCATTCTTGCTTATGTCATTAATTATCGCAATTGTATTCATCTTGTTTACAGTCATCTTGATTCGTTATCGTGAAAAACCAGAGAATATGGACTATGAGCCACCTGATCAACATGGTAACACATTATTAGAAATCATTTGGACAATTATTCCTGTTATTATCGTTATCGCATTATCGATTCCAACAGTTAAAGCAACTTATGCTTCGGAAGAGGTTCCGCAAGAGTCCAAACATATTAAACCAGTTGAAATTTATGTTACATCTGCAAACTGGAAATGGTTATTTAGTTACCCGGAGGAAAAAATTGAAACCGTTAACTATTTAAACATCCCAGCTGGTGTACCAATTCAATTTAAACTGACTTCTGTAGGTCCAATGAATGCTTTCTGGGTACCAGAACTTGGTGGTATGAAGTATACAATGGATGGCATGATCATGGACTTATATTTACAAGCTGACAAACCAGGTTCTTACCTAGGTCGTAGCTCGAACTTCTCTGGTGAAGGATTTACTCACATGGAATTCGAAGTTGAAGCAAAAACTAAAGAGAAATATGATAAGTGGGTAAAAGAAGTACAAGAAACTGCCCCTAAATTATCAGAAAAGAAATATAACGAAATTATTAAACCTGGTGTAGTGGGGCGTATGACGTTCTCTAGTCACCACTTAAGTTATGTAGATCCAAAATCACTTGAATATTGTGATTACAACTACTACAAAAACAAAAAATAATAGCTATTATTCCAACAGATTGGAGTGAACACAGTGAAGCTTGATGAATTTTTTGTCACAGGTGACCCGATTATTTACGGAGCTGACGCTTCTATCGTTCTTGTGACATTAGCGATTCTTTTCGTACTAACAAAGTACAAAAAATGGAGATGGCTTTGGGATGAGTGGTTGACAACTGTTGACCATAAAAAAATAGGGACCATGTATATTATCTCTGCCGTTATAATGTTATTCCGTGGTGGTATGGATGGTTTAATGATTCGTGCCCAGTTAACATTCCCGGAAACAACTTATTTAAACGCTGAACACTATAACGGAATCTTTACAACACATGGTACGGTAATGATTCTTTTCATGGCAATGCCATTCGTTATGGGATTAATGAACCTTGTAGTACCATTACAAATTGGTGCTCGTGACGTTGCATATCCGTTCTTAAATGCTTTAAGTTTCTGGTTATTCTTTGTCGGAGCAATGTTATTCAACATCGCTTTCGTAATCGGTGGTTCTCCAGACGCTGGGTGGACTTCTTACTTCCCAATGGCAGGTACAGAGTTTACTTCTGGTGTAGGAAATAACTACTACGCAATTGCATTACAGATTTCAGGTCTCGGTACGCTGATGACGGGTATTAACTTCCTTGTTACTATCTTAAAAATGCGTACACCTGGTATGAAATTAATGAGAATGCCAATGTTTACTTGGTCAATCTTAATTACAACAATTATCATTATTTTCGCTTTCCCAGTATTAACAGTTGCTCTTGCATTAATGACATTTGACCGTCTATTCGATGCTCACTTCTTTACGATGGCGAGCGGCGGTATGCCAATGTTATGGGCCAACCTATTCTGGGTATGGGGTCACCCTGAAGTATATATTGTTATTTTACCGGCATTCGGTATTTTCTCTGAAATCATTAGTACATTCTCACGTAAACGTCTATTCGGTTACAGTGCGATGGTGTACTCGATGGTTGCAATTTCTTTACTAAGTTTCGTCGTATGGCTTCACCATTTCTTCACTATGGGTGCAGGTCCAGCGGTTAACTCATTCTTCTCGATTTCGACAATGGCGATTTCGATTCCAACCGGTGTTAAGATCTTTAACTGGTTGTTTACACTGTATAAAGGACGTATTCGTTTTACAGTTCCAATGCTTTGGTCATTGGCATTTATTCCAAACTTCGTAGTTGGTGGAGTTACAGGGGTTATGCTTGGAATGGCAGCAGCTGATTATCAATACCATAACAGCTACTTCCTAATTGCTCACTTCCACTACGTATTAATCGCAGGTACAGTATTCGCTATGCTTGCTGGATTCACATACTGGTATCCAAAAATGACAGGTCATATGTTAAATGAACGCCTAGGTAAATGGACATTCTGGATCTTTATGAGCGGATTTAACATCTGTTTCTTCCCAATGTACTTCTTAGGTTTAGACGGTATGACTCGTCGTATGTACACTTACTCTGAAAGTCTTGGATGGGGCTGGCTAAACCAAATCGCATCTGTTGGTGCTGTAATGATGGCTATTGGCTTCCTAATCCTTTGCTATAACGTAATTTGGAGTGCACGTCACGGTGAGCGTGACACAACTGGAGATCCATGGGACGGCCGTACACTTGAATGGGCAACTCAATCTCCTGTACAACATTATAACTTCGCGAAACTTCCTGAAATTAAAGAAGCTGATGCTTTCTGGTTCATGAAAAAACGTGGAGAAACAATTACACCAACAGCAGATGAATTAAAACCAATTCACATGCCAAGTAATTCTGGTGTGCCTATTATTGCGTCTTTATTCTTCGGTCTTGCAGGTTTTGCATTAGTATTTAGCTGGTTCTGGATTGCAGCAATCGGTGGTATTGGTATTTTAGGTTGCTTAATCTATCGTTCATTCGATTATGATGATGGCTACTACGTAAGCGTTGATGAAATTAAAGAAACAGAACATATAGCATGAGAGGTGAAATGACATGGCGGCTTTAGATAAAAGCTTACCTTTGGAATATCAATCCGAGCAAAGCAGATTGAATATCCTAGGATTCTGGATTTTTCTTGGGGCTGAAATTATGCTGTTCGCAACACTTTTCGCCTCTTATCTAGTCCTTGCTGGTCGTACGGCTGATGGCCCAACACCAGCGCAATTGTTTGAAGTTAAAACACTTTTAATTCAAACACTGTTACTTTTAACAAGTAGCTTTACATGTGGGATCGCAATTCACGAAATGCGTAAACACAATCAAAAAGGAATGTTAGCTTGGTTTATCCTGACTTTACTTTTAGGTGCAGGCTTCCTATTCTTTGAAATTGAAGAATTCATTTTGTACGTTGGTGAAGGTGCAACGATTCAAACAAGTGCTTTCTTATCGGCATTCTTCGTTCTTCTTGGAACGCATGGTGCCCACGTAACAGGTGGTATCATCTGGGCAACTTGTGTTATTATCCAAATTTTAAAACGAGGTTTAACACCAGTTACAGCTCGTAAAGTATTTATTATCAGCTTATACTGGCATTTCCTTGATCTTGTTTGGGTCTTTATTTACACACTAGTTTACTTGAACGGGATGGTGGCGTAAATGGGTCAAAATAACAACCAAGCAAACGGGCATGGGCATAGCGGATTCCCATGGTCACACGTTTTCGGATTTATTTTATCGCTTGCACTAACGTTTCTAGCGTTATACGTGGCACTTTACACAAACCTGCCACTTTCAACGATATTAACAACTATCATCATAATGGCAGTTGCGCAAGCGTTATTACAATTAATTATGTTCATGCACTTAAAAGAAGGAGAAGGAAGAATTCAAGTTCTTACAATGATATACAGTTTCTTCGTTGCAGCTGCAACAGTTGGTCTTACTGTATGGATCTTCTTCTCAATGTAATTTGCATGAAAAGACTGCTGGGATTCCTCAGCAGTCTTTTTTTATCCCCCATTAACGAGCAGTAAGACCCCCACTGATTAAAGTTTCACTTTATCCCCTCCCCTATTACATCCACATTACGGAATTAACAACAAAATCATGCAAAATATACTTATTATGACAAATGTTAAGAAAACTCTTTCTTTATGAAATCGAAACCATATCCGTTGCTTTTCTTCCTATTATATGGCTAAATAGTTACTATATTTATTTGAAGGGAGAGAACGCAATGGAACATCATTCTTCTGTTCTATCACTTATGGTTGTCGTCGCAATCGCGTTTTTCGTTCCCCTTTTGTTACAGCGCTTTAAATTAAAAGCACTTCCTGTCGTTGTTGCAGAAATTATCGCAGGAATCTTTGTAGGAAAAAGTGGATTTAACATCATTGAGCCAGACATGTGGCTTCAAGTCTTATCAACACTAGGGTTTATCTTCCTAATGTTTTTAAGTGGTTTAGAAATTGACTTTTCGATCTTTAAACAAAAAGGGAAAAAGAATACGACAAACGAACCGAACACATTTCAAGCAGCAAGCATTATCTTCTTGTTTATTTTCATTTTATCTTATGCCCTATCATTACTATTCGTATGGCTAGGATTCGTAGACAATGCAATGTTCATGACTTTAATTATTTCAACTATTTCTTTAGGTGTTGTCGTACCAACATTGAAAGAAAATAACTTAGGAAAAACCGCAATCGGGCAAATCATTTTATTAGTCGCTGTTATTGCAGACTTAGTTACAATGATTTTACTCGCTGTATTCGTCGGATTAAATTCCGAAAGTGGCCAAAGTATGTGGCTTCTACTTCTTCTATTCGGTGCTGGTATTGTAATTTACTTTGTCGCAAGACGTTTTAAAAATATTCCATACCTAGAAAGCTTAAAAGCCGGTAGTGTACAAATTGATACACGAGCTGTTTTTGCACTCATTTTAATATTAGTTGGATTATCTGAATCTGTTGGGGCAGAAAATATTTTGGGAGCCTTTTTAGCAGGTGTACTCGTATCTTTATTATCACCAAATGAAGATATGGTTGAAAAACTTGATTCCATTGGATATGGCTTCTTCATTCCTATTTTCTTCGTAATGGTTGGTGTAAATCTAGAAGTATGGTCTATTTTTAAAGAGCCTTCTAGTATGCTAATGATCCCAATTCTAATTGTGGGACTCTTTATTTCAAAACTGTTACCATCACTCGTCTTACGAAAATGGTACCCACGCAATATCGTACTCGGAAGTGCTATTTTGTTAACATCAACACTTTCTTTAGTTATTGCGGCTGCACAAATTGGTGAAAAGCTAGGCATCATTAGCCCAAGTTTATCAGCATCTCTTATTTTAAGTGCAGTTATTACTTGTATTTTTGCACCTATATTATTTAAAAAGATGTTTCCAAAAGTGGAAACACCAAAACCGAAAGTATCTATTATTGGTGCAAGCAGAATTACCCTTCCGTTATCACTTGATTTAAAACGCGAAGATTATGACGTAACACTATATATGATACGTCATAATAAAATAAATGATGAGGAAGCGAAATCTCATGACTTCCCTATTGTAAAATTAGATGAGATTACTATTCAATCTTTAATGGAGCAAAAAGCTTTCGAAGCAGACCGTGTTGTTGTTGCGACAAGTGATGATGAACAAAACTTATTATTAGCAGAACACGCAAAAGAATTAGGTGTTGAACACGTCATCGCAAGTGTAGAAGATCCCCTTCTACAAGAAAAAGCGACTCAAGAACATATCGCTGTATTCTCGACTATTAACTCTACACGTATTTTATTACGTGCACTTATTGATAAACCGAGTCTCGTTCGCTTGATTACAACAGCAAATGAAACGGTGCGTGAGGTTGAACTACGAAGTAATAAATATAACGGCTTAGCACTTCGTCGCCTTCCATTTTTAGGTGATGTACTGGTCATTCAAATTTACCGTGGTAATAAAGCATTAATACCACATGGTGATACGAAGTTACAGCATGGCGATACTTTACTTGTAACGGGTTCAAAAGAACATATTGATACAATGAAAAACATATTAGAGTAGAAAAACGCCCCTCACATAAATGAGGGGCATTTTTTTCCATTCCATATGGTAAAATGTTACTATCACATATTATGGGGATGGATCACATTATGTCTATTGTAACTTTAGCTCTATTATTATTAGCGGAAGTACTCGTTGCCATTATTCTCATCGGTGTTAGCATTGAAATTTGTAGTTACGGCTGGAAAAAATCAAATGGCGTCAAATACACTTGTCTTTTGCTTTCGCTCCTTATCGGAACTGCTAGCATACTCGGACTTTTCGCTGCACCTGCCTATTTCTTTATACAACTAACAGAAAAAGGATTATAAGAAAAGATGTTAATATGGTTAGCGTGAAATATATTGATACATCTGAAACTTACGTATTACGTCAAAAAATTTTGCGCTCCAACCAGCTATTAACAGATTGTAAATACTCTTCCGACTACGTAGAATAGCAACATTACCTAACTTTCGAAACAAACACGCTGGAAGATCCTTAATTCAAAAAGCGGAACAAGTCTTGCAAGAGAGTAAAGCAAATATTTTATGGTGTAATGGCCGAATTACTGTAACTGACTATTACAAGCGCTTAGGCTTCCATGAATATGGTGAAATCTTTGAAATTGAATCGATTGGCCTTCATAAAGTATTGTATAAAAAGATATAAGAAAAGCTTTCCGCAATACGGGAAAGCTTTTCTTATATTTCATCTTCACTTTTTATTTTTTTCATATATATGTATATAAACAAACTAGGAATTAAAAAACAAGCAAACATAATAAGTCCTGTTATACCAATTTCCTTTATCGAAATATCCGGTGTTACAATGATACAAATAGCTAAAATCCCAATAACAATCCCTACTGGAATTAATAATAGTTTCATGAAATAACTACGAGATACTCCCCCTGTATGCTCATACACTTCCACCGAATTTTTTAAGTTTAAAAAGTTAATAACTATTATCCCGCCCATAAATACCATTAATAAATCCGAAACACTTTCATACCCTGCCCCTTGCAAGACGTAACGGTAAAAAACAATGCCTAGTATGACGACATTTTGTAAGATGAAAGCCAATCTAATATGTTTTAATCCCTCAATCATTAAACGTTCATCTTTCACGATTTTCACCCTATCACTCCTTTTCCTCCCAAAACAAATCATTCAATGTTTTATCTACTGCATAACAAATTTTCAAACATAAATCTAAAGATGGATTGTATTTCCCCTTCTCAATTAAACTAATTGTTTGCCTTGTGACGCCTACTTTTTCTGCTAATTGTTGTTGTGTTAAATCTAACTGAACACGTGCGACTTTTATTTTACTTACAGCCATTCATGTTCCTCCTCTGCCTTTATTGTAACATATATATTCCATTAAGTAATTTATATTTTACGTAATTGATTTGTTTTTTTCACTTTATTATACACAAAAAAGGAGCCTCTCATAAGAAGCCCCCTTTCCTATCTCTATACTATAAGAATAAATGACATCCAAATAAAATTGTAAATAAATATAGTAACGGATGTACTTCCATCCCTTTCCCCTTCACAATTTTTAATACTGGATACACTAAAAATCCAATTGCAATTCCATTTGCAATACTAGACGTTAACGGAATACCAACGAAAATTAAAAATGCTGGTAATGCATCTTCAAATTCATTCCAATTAATATCACGAATGCTTTGTGCCATTAAACTACCTACAATAATTAATGAAGGAGCTGTAATAGCAGCTACACTTGATAACGACGCGATAACAGGGCTGAAAAATGCCGTTATAATCGTTAGACCAACAACTACAATACCTGTTAATCCAGTTTTACCACCTGCAGCAATACCAGCTGACGATTCAATCGTTGCTGCTGTTGGGCTTGTTCCGAAGATAGAACCTGTCGTTCCGCCAATCGCATCTGCAATAAACGCTTTGCCAAAACGTTTCTCTGTATTATCTGTAATTAAACCAGCTTGTTTAATTAAACCGAGTAATGCACCTGTCGTATCAAATAAAAGTACAAGTAAAAATGAAAATACAACACCATATAATCCATACTGAATTACATCTGAAAAAGCATTGATTGGATTTGAAACGATAATACCCTCTGGTAAATGAGGCATCGCTACAATTTTATCCTCAAACTTCAGTTGCCCCGTAAAGAAGGCGATAATTCCTGTCACAATCATACTAATAAATAATGCACCACTCACACGTAATACCATTAATACTGCCGCTAAAATTAAACCAATTAAAGTTAAAATAA
Organism: Bacillus sp. SRB_8; assembly: GCF_003264205.1. NCBI lineage: Bacteria > Bacillati > Bacillota > Bacilli > Caryophanales > Bacillaceae > Bacillus > Bacillus sp. SRB_8. The sequence goes on from NZ_NADT01000050.1 coordinate 26,640, forward strand.
CGGCTGGAGAATGAAAATCACCAATCGTAACTAAGTTAGAAGGATGATCCACGATAATTCCAGATAGACGTAATCCAATAAAAGCAATAAATAGTCCAATTCCACCTGCAATTGCATGTTTTAAACTGTCAGGAATTGCGATAATTAGCTTTTGCCTAAATGAAGTGAAAGATAATAAAAGAAAAATGATACCTGTTACAAATACTGCCGAAAACGCAATGATATACGTAATCCCCTCTGCCTGTTGAACGACAGAATAAGCAAAATATGCATTCATCCCCATAGCTGGAGCAATAACAATTGGATAGTTAGCTAAAAACGCCATACATAGCGTCCCAATAACTGTCGCAATAATAGTTGCCGTAAACGCTTGATCAAATGGTACACCTGCATCAGATAATATTTTCGGATTGATGACAAGAATATACGCAAATGTAAAAAAAGTTGTGATGCCCGCTAAAAGCTCTTGCTTCACAGAAGTGTTATATTTTTGTAATTGAAACATGGCTATGTACCCTTCCTACACCTGAATTATTATCACACATTCTTTTCTTACTAGTATGTGAGAAAATATAATACTTAATCTTAACAATCAATAAAAAGAAGAGTCAATATATTCTCTAATAGTGAGAATTTTAAGTTTAAGTCTGACAAGTTCAGATGTAGTACAGTTCATTTTGATTATTTTTGTAGCATAACAGATAGAAATGTTTTATAATTTGAAATAGTTAAATATTTAGGTAGCTCATTCTACAAGGGGGATTCTTCTTATGCAGCACACAAACAAATCTGGAACTTTAAATCGAGGTTTAAAAGAACGACATATTACTTTAATGTCACTCGGTTCGGCTATTGGCGTTGGGCTATTTTTAGGATCTGCTTCTGCTATTAAACTAGCTGGTCCTTCCATCTTACTAGGTTATATGATCGCTGGACTCGTTATTTTTTTCATTATGCGAGCGCTCGGAGAAATGGCAATTGAACAACCGGTTGCCGGCTCTTTTAGTAAATATGCTAATGATTATATCGGCCCACTTGCTGGCTATATTACTGGTTGGAACTACTGGTTCTTATGGGTTGTTACTTGTATGGCTGAAATTACGGCGGCTGGAATTTACATGCAGTACTGGTTCCCAGATATCCCGCGCTGGACTTGGGCACTACTCGCTCTATTATTAATGAGCGCTTTCAACTTCTTATCAGTAAAAGTATTTGGAGAACTTGAGTTTTGGTTTGCTCTCATTAAAATTGTCACAATTATCTGTATGATAGTGATTGGCTTTGGTATTATTCTATTCGGATTTGGAAATGGCGGCGTTGCAACTGGTATTTCAAATCTTTGGGAACATGGGGGCTGGTTCCCAAATGGCTTCTCTGGATTATTGCTTTCCTTACAAATGGTATTATTCGCTTATTTAGGCGTTGAACTAATTGGTGTTACAGCTGGTGAAGCTCAAAACCCGAAGAAAACACTCGCAAAAGCTATCGATAACGTATTTTGGAGAATCCTAATCTTTTACGTCGGGGCATTATTCGTTATGATGGCAATTTATCCATGGAACGAACTTGGCGAGAAAGGAAGTCCATTCGTATTAACATTCCAACAAATCGGCATTGCAAAAGCAGCAGGTATTATTAACTTTGTTGTATTAACAGCTGCACTTTCTTCTTGTAACGGTGGTTTATTTAGTACAGGGCGTATGCTATTTACTTTGGCACAACAAAAGAAAGCTCCTGAAAGATTCGGTCGTTTAAATAAAAACGGTATTCCGAGTCAAGGAATTGTAGCAACGGCTATCGTTTTACTTGTTGGTGTTATATTAAACTACCTTGTGCCTGCAAAAGTATTTACATGGTTAACTAGTATTTCAACTTTCGGGGCAATTTGGACTTGGGGTATTATATTAGTCGCTCAAATTAAATTCCGTAAAGGATTATCAACTGAGAAAAAAGACAAGCTAACGTATAAAATGCCTTTACATCCATTAAGCTCTTACTTCTCACTTGGCTTCCTTGCACTTGTACTAGGTATTATGGCGTATTCAGAAGATACACGAATTGCATTAATCATTGGCCCAATTTGGCTTATCGGCTTAGCTATCGTGTATTACATGAAAGGGTTTCATAAGATCGATGAAACACCTAATTCAAAGATTAGTTAAACAAGCTATCCCTTCCTTATTAATTGGAAGGGATTTTTTATTGTCTATATAAATATTTCTCAACAAAATTCACTTTATTTTTACAATTTTTTAATATTTTTTACGTTTTCTGTCTTTATTTTTTCAGAAAAATAAATTACATTATTAAAGCACATATATTTATTATTAGGGGGATTCTTCTATGAAGAATAAAAAATGGATTACATTTTCTTTAGCAACAGCAATTACACTTAGTATGGGGAGTTCGTTCATACCGTCTACTTATGCCGAAAGCTCTGTAGACCCAGCTCCTGAAATTGCTGCAAAGGTTGTAAATCAAAACAATGGGAAGAAAGTATTATTTGATAATACGCACGGTCAAACTGCCGGGACAGCTGATTGGGTTATTGATGGCGGTTTTTCTGATTTCGGAAACGGCATTGCCCAGAACGGATATCATGTAAAAGAACTTCGTAAATCAACACCTATTACATACGACGACTTAAAAAATTACAACGTGTTTATCGTTCCAGAGGCAAATATTCCTTACAAAAAATCTGAACAAGACGCAATGTTACAATACGTGAAAAATGGCGGCAGCATTTTCTTCATTGCCGATCATTATAATGCAGATCGTAATAAAAACCGCTGGGACTCCTCAGAAGTGTTCAATGGATATAGACGCGGGGCATGGGATAATCCAGCAAAGGGAATGTCTAATGAAGAAACAACTTCACAAGCTATGCAAGGAGTAGAAAGCTCTGATTGGCTATCCAATAATTTCGGTATTCGCTTCCGTTACAATGCACTTGGTGATGTTTCAGCTAAAAATATTGTCTCACCTGCGCAATCATTCGGAATTACAACTGGCGTTTCATCTGTAGCAATGCATGCCGGCTCTACTCTTGCGATTACAAATCCAAAACTAGCGAAAGGCCTTGTATATCTTCCAGAAAATCCATCAAAATGGAATAACGCTGTTGATAGCGGCGTTTATAACGGTGGTGGCGCTGCAGAGGGGCCTTATGCTGCTATTTCGAAAGTTGGCCTTGGAAAAGCAGCCTTTATTGGTGATTCTTCTCCTGTTGAAGATGCTACGCCAAAATATGTTCGCGAAGATTCAGGTCAATCAAAGAAAACTTATGATGGTTATAAAGAAGAAAACGATGCTGTTCTATTAGAAAACATCGTGAATTGGTTAGCGAAGCAAGAAACATTTACAAGCTTAGATCAAGTGAGTGGTTTACAGCTTGATGCACCTACAGCTCTACAAACATTTGAACAACCAAGCTTATCAACAGAACCACAACCAGAACCTTGGAGCGCACCAAGTCAAGGTTACCAGTGGTTCAATACCAATACTTTCAAACCAGGTTCATACGGCTATAACGGCGCAGTGACAACGAGTGATTACGTAATTACTCACCCTAGCATTCTACCAAACAATGAAGTGTTCCAAATGAAGATTCAAGTAAATAACTTATTACCAAATACAACATACAATAATTATTCTTTAGGTATCTTCACAACTGGCGGAACACAGGTGGCAAAAGTTCAAAATACAAATGGCACTTGGCCGTCTTCTTTCGGATATAGCAGTACATTCTCTTTCATAACAAATAACCAAGGATCTGCTGAAAAAATTGTGAACGTACAACTGGATCCAAATACAACTGGACAAGCAACACTTCGCCTAAGACAAAACACAACAGCTAAATATAATGAGGCTGTAACGATTGGTAAAAAGTAAAGTAAAAGAAAAGGCAATCCGTAAAGGGATTGCCTTCTTCTCACTTCTCTTCTTTTGAGAAAAACATTCTTGAAATAACGATACCTATACTACCAACAATTAAGAATAACACCGCCCTGATCATCATCGACACCTCTGGTAAGTCGAGAAGGAATAACTTCCCTACTGTTACTACTAATACGACTAAGCCAGCATATAATATTTCGTTCATCTGTCTATAACGGCCAAACCAAACTGCAAATAACGCATATACCATCCATAATAACGATACAGATACGCTAATTATACTTCCATCTGTAGAAAGAACTTCACCGATTCTAGTAATTGTAATAAATACAATTACCATTAACGAGTAGAGCGCTATAGAGTACACATATTTACCAAAACTCGCTAACACTTCTTTCGCTTGTCTCATGCAATAATAGAACGTTCCTATCAAAATAATATGAGCGACAAATCCTGCCGAAATGAAATGATCAAACGGGCTAAAAATCGTCTGCACCATTCCAATAGCATAAATCGTTGCACTTACATACAATTTAATATTTTGCTTTACTTTAATAGCAGTAACCATACTGAGGAAACCTTGTAACAATAATACGATCGCTGCATTCACCAAACTATACTCGTATAAAATCGCTAAACTAAATGATCCCATTGCAAAGCCAAATATTAGATTTGAAAATACCGAATGTTTATTCTTCCTATATTCAAGTACAAACATAACAGCATGCACAAATGCACTTATAACTAATCCCCACGTTGTAAATTCAGGAATTTGAGAAATGGCTAAAATAAAGAAAACTGCATTCGCACTAAATATCGCCAATCGTGCTTCTTGTATAAACCTTCTCTCCGAAAACATATGCCAAAATAATAGTAAATGAATTGCACCGTATACAACTGTTAACTGTACTTGCACATTCTCTACTAATATTGACATAACAACAAAGAAGACAAATAGGACAATTGCCGCAACAACATAAGAAATCATATACAAGTACTTATAAAGGTTTCTCAATGCATACCATAATAGGCTAATTGTTAATATCGTCTCATAACTAAAGAAAATATACGTATTAGGAGTCGTACTATTTAACAAGAAAGGAACAAAAAATGCTCCCACCGCCACGAAAATAGCGAGATATTCCGATCTATATCTTTTCGCTAAATAAATCCCTAAAACAACCCATATAATGTTGCAAACAAACGCAATACTTGCAGGAATAAACTCATATAAATAATGTGCCGCAAACGTTGTTAAAACAATTCCCGTAATACTTCCTCCAGCTAATACTAACCCTAACGCTTGCCGCTCTCTTTTAATTTGTATATCTCCTACGTAATACAAACCGGCAGATAGTACTATACCAAACACAACTCGTATCGCTGGTGTCAATAATCCGGCATCTACCCCTGCTTTGAATAACCAAATAACGCCAAGTAGCATAATACCGACAAATATGCGTGGTAACCACGTTTGACAAAACTTTATAATATTAAATGGTTCTGGTTTAAATGCAGATATATCTACTTGTTTCACCTCTGGCTCTTGCATGGACTTCCTCGTCTTAACTACATCTTCTTGTAACTTTTCATTACTTACCGCTTCAATATATTCTTTCTTTTCCTTATTAACATTTTGTTGAACTTTATCTACTTCTATTTTTCTTTGTTTCGCTTTCAATTCATAAAGTGCCTCTTGCATCGTTTCAATTGCCGTTTCGAGTGCTTCTATTTTCTTATTCAAATCCTCCTTCATATGCTCCCCCCTCATCATTCATGTAAAACCTATATATTACCAATTATCTTTATCATACTCTTAGTCTATTCATTTTCAATACTATTTTTCCAAAAAAAGAAAGGTGTTTTCCGAAATAGGAAAACACCTCTTACTTATTTATTCTTATTTATAGCAATACTAACAATTACACCGAGGCAGACACCTACAAATGCCGGAACAATCCAACCTACACCTTCTGAATAAAACGGAAGCATTTTTAGTAGTGGTGTCCATTTATTCATCAATACACTTTTGTTTAAAATATCAATCGCACTAAATACCGCTACGAGTCCAATCGTTACCGAATATACGTATACATACTTTCCAATATACTTATGGAATAACCCTAAAATAATAAGCGTTAGTGCAACTGGATAAATAAATCCAAGAATCGGTACCGATACTTTTAAAATTTGCGTTAATCCTAAATTAGCTAAAACCATACTAACAAAACTTAATATAAATGCCCAAACTTTATAAGATACTTTCGGAAATACACTTGTGAAAAATTGACTACAAGACGTAACAAGTCCGATGGAAACGCATAGACAAGCGACAGTAAAAATAAGACCTAATAAAACTAACCCACCTTGTCCAAATAATGTAATCATAACTTGTGCTAACACTTTCGCACCGTTATCAAATGTACCCAATGAACCACTAATTGAACCAACATATCCAAGAATGACATAAATAATAGATAATAAAAGCCCTGCTCCAATACCAGCAATACTCATATATTTTGCTAAACCTTTATCATCCGCTACACCTTTTGCACGCAGAGCATTTGCAATAACAATCCCAAATATTAAAGCTGCTAACGCATCCATCGTTAAATATCCATCTAAAAATCCTTGGAACATAGGAGCTTGTCCATAATTTCCTGAAGGCTCTTTCACACCGCCTACTGATGTAAACATACTTTTTATAAATATAATAGCAATCATACATAATAATAAAGGCGTTAACACCTTTCCAAACAAGCCCATTAATTTAGACGGTGATAAACTTAACCAGTAAACAATACTAAAGAAAATAGCCGTGTACAATAACAAAACTACGCTACCCGCTTCTGGGAACAACTGGCCTGGCCCCATTTCAAAAGCTAAACTTCCTGCACGTGGTATACCAAGACCTGGTCCAATAAATAAGTACACAATACACGGAAAAATAATTGCAAATGAAGAATGAACCCTGCCCGCTAACGTTTGAAAACTCCCTGCTTTCGCAATAGCGATAACACCTAATATAGGAAGCCCTGTTGCTGATATAATAAAACCTAACAATGCAATCCATACATGTTCTCCTGCTTCATATCCAAGGAAAGGTGGAAATATAAGATTTCCGGCCCCAAAGAACATAGAGAATAACATAAGACTAATAAGCAAAATTTCTTTTTTCTGTAACAATTTCATTTCTTTCTCCTTCTTCAATTTCACCTTACATGAAATCAATTCCACAAATAAAAAAATGCGGTAATCCGCTTCCTTACAAAGAAAACATAGTCCATAGTCTATCACAAAAGAAACACCCATTCTATAGCTATTTCCCTTTTCAAATTTCTTCTGAAAAATCAACCTTTATTGACTTATAATAGTTAATAAAGTAAAATATTAATCATACAATACTATTAACTTTGTTTTTTGCTTGTGTCAGGAGGAAAATATTATGGAATCAGCGATACAACTAGAAAGAGAACAACAAAGAAAAAAGAAACATCCTCCAGGTTTATACTTACTCTTCTTTACAGAAATGTGGGAAAGATTTAGTTACTATGGATTACGAGGATTATTAACATTATATTTAACAACAGCTTTAGTAAGTGGTGGTCTTGGGTTTAGTCCCGCTTGGGCACTCTCTATTTACGGATTTTATACTGGTGCTTGTTATTTCACACCATTGATCGGTGGATACTTAACGGACCGTTTTCTAGGCAAACGAAAAGCCATCACAATTGGTGGTATAACAATGGCAATCGGTAACCTTACACTATTTGCCTTGCAAAACCAAGTCGGTCTATACCTCGGATTAGCGCTTATTATTATCGGTAATGGATTCTTCAAACCGAATATCTCTACACTTGTTGGAGAATTATACGAAGAGCACGATCCAAAACGTGATAGTGCATTTACAATTTTCTATATGGGTATTAACGTCGGTTCATTTTTAGCTCCACTCGTTTGCGGGTTTTTATCAGAAAATTTATTTAAAACAACAGTGGACGGTGTTGTTCATTTCGGATTCCGTTACGGTTTCTTAGCCGCTTCAATCGGAATGATCATTGGACAAATTTTATTTACAACACTATCAAATCGCTTCCTTGGTGATATCGGTAAAAAACCAACTCGCGATTTGCAAACGGATGCTGGACAACAAACAATAGGAAATACACCGTTAACAAAAAAAGAAAAACAACGTACAACAGTTATCGTCATTTTAACATGCTTTGTTGTCTTCTTCTGGGCTGGATTTGAACAAGCTGGTAGTTCGTTAACATTATATACAAACAAATTTGTAGACCGCTCTGTGTTCGGATGGGAAGTTCCAACATCTTGGTTCCAATCGGTCAATCCGTTATTTATTATTTTACTTGCACCAGCTATTTCAGCATTATGGGCGAAACTGGCAACTAGAAAAAATGGTGACATGAAAATCCCAACAAAAATGGGACTTGGTATGATCTTACTCGGTATCGGTTATATTGTTCTTGTTATCGCTACATTAAAAACAGGCAGTGACGAACATAACATTACAGAAAAAGCAAACTTACTATTTATCGTCTTTACGTATCTTTTCCATACGTTAGGTGAGCTATTCTTATCACCTGTCGGGCTATCAATGGTTAGTGCTCTCGCTCCAGTAAAACTAGCCTCTTTATTAATGGGCGTATGGTTAGCAAGCTCAGGTATTGCTAATATTTTAGGCGGACAGCTTGCAAGCTTCACAACTTCACTTGGATATGCTGAAGTATTCACAGTTATTGGCGCTGTGGCGATCGTTTTAGGTTGTGTTTTATTATCAATTTCTAAGAAATTAGTGAAATGGATGGATTAAAAAAAGATGAGGAAAATTCCTCATCTTTTTTTACGCTTTCTTTCCCTTTTCTATTGCTTGTTCATACAAGCCTTTATGTTCTTTATATTCACTTGGCACGAAACTCTTATAGAAGAACGAAAGCCAGCTGTCTCCTTTTTTATATCCTTCTTCTCGAATTTCCGCTGCCTTTTTAGCAGACTTATATCCCTTTTCATACGCGGTTTCATATACTTTCACATATGTATCCTTTTCAGTATTTCCAGGTTTCTTTTCAGCTAATTCTTTACCAGCCTTTTCACCGAGTTCTGCTTGTTCTTTTTCAATTTTTGCTGTTCTCTCTTTATTCCCTACTTGGAAACCTTCTGCAAAGTTCCCCTTAAACTCAGGAGTAATTTGACTATCGTCCATTGCTTCTTGTGTTAACCCTTGCTCTTTACCTTTTTCAAAATGTGCTTTTTTCTGTTCTTCTAAAGACCATGCCGCAGCATACGCAGTTGTAAATGCTTGTTTATATGCGTCTGACTTTCCAGCTACATGTCCTTCTGCATTATTCTTTCCTGCTTTAAAATCTGTCTCTCCACTTTTTTGACCTTCAGCTTGTCCCTTTTCAGCCTCAGCTTTACGCTGCGCTTCCTCTGCCTTACGTGCTTCTTCTGCTTTACGTTGTTCTTCTGCAGCACGCTGTCTCTCTTCCTCTACTTTGCGCTGTTCTTCTGCAGCACGTTGTCTCTCTTCTTCTGCTTTACGTTGTTCTTCTGCAGCTCTTTGTTTCTCTGCCTCAGCCTTACGCTGTGCTTCTGCTTGTTTCTCTGCTTACAGCACCATTATTATTTTGGCTAGGAGCTGGACTCGTTGTACCACTATTAGAAGCTGGTTTATTGTGATAATGATATTCCCCGTACTGCAATCCCCATTTTTCACAATTTGTACGACACGTATGTCCACCATTAGCATCTGTACGTCCTGGATGTGCATAAGCAGAAATTGGCGCTACCAATAACGCTACACTTGTTGTTAAAAGAAGTTTTTTTACTTGCTGTTTCACTTTTGTTCCTCCCAAAATCTTGAATCATTACTTTATTATATAAAAATAGAAAAATATTTAAATACCAACTGAAATATTCTTTTATTTCTCAACATTGGATAAAAAAAGAAGGTTCACTCTTTAAAGAGTGAACCTTCTTTTTTCTTTATTTCTTAGCCTTTGTTCCTACTAAATCACCCGTAATAACAAAACGCTTAGAATTATCCTTAACAGATACACATGTAATAAGTGTTATCTCATCTTTCCCATGATCCTCTACAACTTCCCATTTATCAGGAGTCACTTCAGATACACCGGTAACAGTATACTCATACTCATTTGCATTGTCATACAAATAAATTTTATCGTTCTTCTTTAAAGTTGATACATCACTAAATAAAACACCTTTTTTTGACATATTATGCCCTGCAAGTGCATAATTCCCTTGTCCCATTACTTGATTTTCTCTTACAGTTGCCGCACCTGATAATAAATTCTTTTCAGTCGACGCTTTTAAAACAGGAAGTTCTAATGAGATGCTCGGAATTGAAATACGACCGATTACTTGTTTTTTATCTAACGATGCACTCGCTACTTCTGCCAAGTCTGGTTGATTAATTTTTGAAGCATCTACAAATTCTGTATCATGCTTTTCATATTCCATCTTTTGAACAGCTTGTACATTCGCTGTCTGCTTCTTCTCTGCATTATATCCATCATAAAATGGCTTTCCGATTAATACACCACCTACAACAAATAGAAGGATTGCTACTATACTATAAATTCTTTGCTTATTCATATACAATTCCTTTCCGTTACAAAATCTTACTCTATATAAAATGATAAGACAATATTGCTATATGTACAAGTGTAAGCTAAAAAAGAAACCTTCTTGCATCAGTGAACTGTACCCCGAATCATGG
>NZ_NADT01000051.1:0-31544 GCF_003264205.1 Bacillus sp. SRB_8
CTTGACAGGGATAAGACCACTAAATAGATCCCTTTTTTATTCTACATATAAGTTTCATTGCTTTTTGGTTTTGAAATTGTAAGGTATAAAATTGTATATAGCGTTTTCTTAACATTACTATCAATAGCTAATTCGTGGCTCTCAGGATTGCTTACTTTCTTAGCTCTATTATTCTGTTCTTTCGCTTAAAATTCCAATATCCCCATAACTTCTTTCGTAAATAGTTTAAAATCAGTTAAATGTTTTTCAATAATTTGACGAACAATATCTAAATTTACACTTTGATAATCATGAACAGCAATATTACGAAATCCCACCATCGCCTTTAACTTATTTGCTAGCTCTGCGCTAAGTAATCCTGCTGTAACCAATAAATCAAAAGCCTCTCGACTAGATTGGGGTAGTCCTAATTTTTTCCCAGCAACAATATGCATTGCTAAATCAATACTCGCTTCACAAGCTCTTTGTATATTCAATATTATTGAATCTTGCTTTGTGTAATCCTCCAAATTTTCAGGGTCATTTCCATATACATCTTGGATTCTTTTTATACAGCGCTCTATTGTGGAAATTTTATTTAAAATAACCTCATTCTTCATATATAGACCCTCTTTTCTTTATATCATCGAATACTATCTTGCGTTCCTCATTCAATTTTGAATACATTTTTAAAGTTTTCATTTCAAAAATGATTTTCCGTTCTTCATCAGAACAAAATATTGTCTTTCCTGTATGTATAATCTGAGCTTGAAAAACTGTAGAAGCTTCAGATAAATCAACTAAATCAACATCTCTATGAACAATGTTAGCTAACTCCTGTGCTAATAAAAAACGTTCATAGTTCCCTAAAGTTGTGTCACTTAAATAAGCTATATCAATATCACTGTCTTCCCGTTCTCTGTTCTCAGCCGTTGATCCAAATACAATTATCCAATAGGGATTCACCGTCTCTTGTAATTTTTCTATAATAGCTGTTATCATGCTTTGAAAAATCATTTAATTAATCCCCCTTATTATACTTGAATTTTATTATATCATAACCATTACGAAATCCATTAATCTACAACAATTACATAAACAAATTTAAACCTTCTTAGTACTTAAGCACCTCAAAATTACGTGCTTATCCCTGTAAAACACTGACAATAACTGTCAGTATTTTATATGTTAATTCACCTTTAATTTCTCTTTTACTTTTGTAGGGAGTTCATCTTTCTTAACCTCTTCCCAAGATTTCACACCTTTTTCCTCAGAGTAATATATAAGTAAAAATGCTTCTTTACGAAGATTTTTTAATGCTGTAAACTCCATTTCTTTTTCCTTACCGTCCTTATCAATTCCAGACAATTTATATTGGTAAGTCGTATCACCATTAACATTTTTCTCTTTTAATTGTTCGCCATTCTTAGTAATTTGAACATAATATTTATCTGTACCAAGTCGATTTAAGTTACACCCCGATAAAAACACAGTAAACATCACAAAAACACTAAACATAAGCATTATTCGTTTCATATTATTCACCTCATATTTCTTCTCACAAAAATTATATCCTAATCTTCTTACTACCAAAATCCATTAACATTACATTTTCGTAATATAGGCTTTTCTTTTTTCAGATCCTCATCCTTTAATGGTTACTTAGGATTAGCTGAGTCTTTCTAATCCATTGGGACATTCAGCTCTTCCACCTTTTCATATACGTAAATGACCTCCGTTCCTCCTTCTACATACTTACCTTTGGCGTTTTTCGGCTTTTCTATCAACTTGTAGCCTGTAATCTCTTATTAAAGAAGGAATCGAAAAAAATGAAATTAAAAATGATATAGATGTTATGTCACTTGCTTCTTTCCTTTCTTCTTCAATGAAAGAAGCTATTATGGCTAGTCGAGTATGAAAAAATAATATACACCATCATTATTTTATTGAACAAATAAGACATCTTCTTAATTCATATTCTGCATAAAGAATGCAAAAGAAAACTCAAAAAAAGATTAGACTCTTTTTTTGAGCTCTTTTCTTTTCATAATGCAATTTATTATTTTAAATCTACGCAAATTCTATCCTTTAATGCAGGGTAGATTTATAGCCTGTGAAAATGTTATTTCATTTTTGAAGACCTCTTCACAAAATCCTTAATATCCTTTAATTTTTTTCCACTAATATTATCTTTGATGGTTGAATCTATTTCATTTTCAATATAAAAAGTTTTCTCTTTAACCTTTACCTCAAATTTATATTTATTTTTATTTTTATCCCAATCTATTAAATTGCTTTTTAGTTGCGCAATATCCCTTAAATCAAACTGAATCATAAAAGGTTCTAAAGCTGGATAAAAATGTCCAAGTTTACTATTCTCTTTTAAAAAAACTATATATGTGTCACCAGATTTAGGTTTTATATACAATGGATCTATATTTTTCACTTTTTTTGTAAACAATTTCGTAGCACCTTTCAGAATTATTCCATTGTCATCAATAACTTCATTACTTTCCTCTAATACGAGGCTTTCTGAGTATCTATGATTTATTAAAATTTTATTCTCTACAGAGTCCCCTTTTAAGATTTCTTTGACATGAAAATTAAACAGATGGCCTTCGATATCTTCACCTTGAATCTCATATGATGAATTGTTTGCCATATTCCATTTAGAGTGTAAACCGTCATATTTACCTAGTACAATTACATCTGCTTCTTCCACCATTTCACTTAAATGATTTGTAGTTTTGAATGTTTTACTTAAAACTATAGTTTCAGAATTCGATGAAACATTAGACACTTCTGCTATGTCTGTATTTGACCAAATTGTTTTACCAATAATAATTAAAAAAGTAAATATTAATAAACATAGACTCCATTTCATTACTTTATGTTTATACATTATAATAACGTCTCCTTAAAAGATATTTTATACCATTTTCTCAACATAAATATTCTGAGTTTTTAAAAAATATTAATCCAAAACAAGATAATGATGCTATAATTCTCTTGTTAAAAATAATCTTTGGAGGGATAATATGAATTTTAGAAAAGGGATTACTGCATTTTTATTAGGTAGTGTGTTTGTCTTTTCCAGCGTTGGAGTTTCAGAAGCTTATGTAAAAGAAGGATGGAAGCTACCTTCAAAATCAGCTACATATAAGTGGGGAGACAGATTAGACGATGGCTCCAGTATCATTAAATCCGGTTGGCAAGCTGCAGATTCAGCCTGGTACACTGCTTCTCGTATTAACTTTACAGTTTCTTCTTCTTCTGTGAACAAATTAAACTCTTGGTTTGAAAGTTCCTCTACTTATTATGGAAGAATGAACACAACTTATAATACATCCACTAAAAAAGTAACGAAATTCGCTGGTGATATTAATGCAGGGAATACAAATATTACAAAATCTAATGTTGCTAAAAGTACAGGAGTACATGAGTTTGGTCATGCAATAGGAATAGGTCACAACAGTGGCACTTCAATTATGAACAGCAATCGTAATCGTACTACTATGCATGTTCCTCAAACTGACGATAAGAATGGTGTAAATGCAATCTATTAACAGAAAAAGGAGATGATTTCTTAATGTTAAATAAAAAAGCAAAAAATTTAGTAATTGCAATTCCTTTAGCTGCAGTGATTGGTTTCGGAGGATATTCAGCATATAATAGTCACTTCTCCAATATTGCTGGCGAAGATAAGAATGCTGAAACTGTCATTCTCAGTAAAGATTTCCCTGCTACAAGTGATTTAAATCAAATGATTAATGAAGCCGATCTAGTTGTAATTGGTGAATATGGAGGTCTTGACTCTAAGTGGAATATGGCACGTAATCCAAATAATCCATCGGAAGAGGATACAGAAAATTATGTTGAAGGACATCTATATAATTTCAATATTTCCGAAACAATTAAAGGTGTTAATGAAAATAAACAAATAAAAATCAATCATCGTTTTGCTGAAACAGTTAAGCTTGAAGATTCTAATGCAGTTGTTGCACCAGATGGCACAGTTACAAAACAAGCTACTAAGGTAACTACTAAAGAGGTTCAAAATAAGGATCCTTTATATATCGAACCTAAAGTTAATAAAAAATATATGATGTTTTTAAAGAAAGATCAATTATTTGGAAACTACTACGGAGCAATTGAACCATTTGCAATTACTTTTGATGAAAATAACAAAGCTGACCTTCAAACAAACATAGAAACTATTAATGAAAGTAAGATGTCTTCCAAGGCAGAAATTGCAGGTAAAACAATTGTATTGAAAAATGAAATACATGAAACTATTACTGACAATATTAGCGGTAAGACCCTTAATGAATTAAAAGATCAAGTAAAACAAAATGTTAAGTAATAAACATAACTTTTAATAATTTATCCTAATTCATACGATAGTAAAAATTAATTTATTAAAATTGTCAAAAATTAAATACAAATTATCTTGAACTACCCCTACTTTCACATCGTTTAGAATTTTGGGATGAATGTCAGGAAATAATAAAAAAAGAAAGGGCTTATCTTTAAGTAATCCTTAACATAAGCCCCTCTTTCTATCTAATTATTTAAACATATTCGTTTCCATCACTCTATACAGCAATTTCTATTACAATGGATTACCTATTTCAAATAGCGAAAACTACAAATTAGTTAAAAAATTAAACGTTTATGCAGTTGGTTG
This sequence comes from Bacillus sp. SRB_8, assembly GCF_003264205.1. NCBI lineage: Bacteria > Bacillati > Bacillota > Bacilli > Caryophanales > Bacillaceae > Bacillus > Bacillus sp. SRB_8. The sequence goes on from NZ_NADT01000051.1 coordinate 4,667, forward strand.
GACTTCACTATTACCACCAATTGCCGTTATGCATATAATTGAAAAATAGTTCATTTCTAAATTTATAATGAGGCTACACTGAATATTATATAAATGTAGATATAAGACACTTCACTACACTAAAAATATATCCAGAAGTACTTTCCTCCTCATATGGTTAAAAGTACAACAGATAGGCTCTTATGCTATTACACATAAGAGCCTATCTGACTAGTATTATAAACAACTATTTATATAAAAGTCTTTCATACTAAATAAAAGATATCTCTACAATTATTCTGGGAAAATGAAACTAGAGTTCCCTTCACTATTAGCGGAATCCTCTTTTGGGAATGTAATAGTAGATCCTTCATTTCCTTTATTTATTTCTTGTTCCTCAGGAAATACAATGGAAGAATCATTACTTAAGTTTGGTGAAAAACCAAGTTTAGATAAAATGGCTTTTAAGTCAGGTAAAACACCAATTTTATCAGAAGTTGGATCATTAGATTTCGTTCCAGTACTAGAATCACTTAAAATATCCCTTAGCTGGCTCGGTGTATATACTTTCCCCTGACTATTTTTTGCAATTCCTTGAATTGATGCAGCAGCACCAGCAATAATAGGTGATGCACTAGACGTTCCGCTAAAGCTAAATGTATATAGATTTGTCATAAATTCACTTGGTTTTGCATCTGTTGTGTCTACTGCATTTCCCCATCCATAAACATCCACTCTACTACCGTAATTAGAGAAATATGAACGTTTATGAGGGACCCTTGCAGAAGCTGCCCCAACTATAATTGCCCCTGAATCTTTAAAATCAGGACTATTACGATTTAAAACTTGTTTACCATTACGGTCTCTAAATTGATCCAAATCATTTCCGCCGTTTGCACCTGCTTCAATAATAATAATTCCCTTATTTGCTCCTATACGAATTGCATCAAATATATCCGGTTTTACTTCTACAGGAAGATAGTTCTTATCTCCATATCCATCGTAAGTTGCTTGGGCTTCTAATAAAAGGATATCTCCAGCTTGCATATTGTTAACTGCACTTAATATAGCATCAGCTGTATTATACCTACCGTTGTCTCTAATCTGAGATACAACCTTTACCTTAGCTTTTGGTGCAATCCCAATTCCACCTATGTTATTATCTTCTGCAGAAACAATTCCTAAGACTGAGGTACCATGATCATGATGTTCACTCTTGTTCTGTCCGGACATCAATTCGATCTTCTGATTCACTAAATCTTCATGACTAAATAACCAGCCATACTCCATATCTACAAAAGTTGTTCCTTTTCCATCTCCACCTTTTATACTCCAGGCATAAGGTGCATTGATTCCCAATGGTGCTGGTTCAAGGTAACCTTGCCTTGTAAGTCTAGGCTCATCATATGGATTAACTGATAAATTGGATAAACGCTCTTCAGGTGGAGCTTCTTCTTCCTGTAAATATGCCGTTTCAACAAGAGATGATTTCTCAAATTCTACAAGCAATGCTTGTACATCAATATCACCTTGGGTTTCTACAATATAATAGTTTAGCAAATTAGAAGAAATATGATCAGAGTCTTTTATTTCTTTACCTAGATTTTTAATTTCTTTAGGATTTAAAGAACTAAAAAGTCGATTTATAGTTACATTTGGATATTCGGCTAAAATTCCAATTAATTCAGGGTCTTGTTTTTCTTCTTTAATGAATTTTTCTATCCCATCCTGATATGGCAAATTTGCTTCATTTTTAAATTTCAAAATTAATTGTTTAGTAACTTGCTTATGTACAATAGAATTCAATTGCTTATTTGAATAATCGTAACTAGCTGCGTAGGCAATTTCTGATTTTTCACTTGGGAGTAGTCCGCCCACCCCATTAAATGCTGTTAACGCAATTGAAGAAACTAGAATTCCCTTAAAAATTTTCAAAATGTGCACCTCTTTTAATTTATATATAATTATAAAAAAATGTATATTACCTAACTTCTTTTCTTATACAAACGTCTTAAATGTAGGGTTATATTCTCAACTCTATTCATTTTTTAATATTCGCTTATACATCACTAATACAACTAATTCATGCCATCAAATCTATTAATTCAGTTACAAATCTGTAACCATTATAGTTACATCTAGAGTGAACAGTCAACCTTATATGCATTTTTGCATTATAAATAATACATACTTCTATCAACTTACTTCTAATTTTTTTAAGGGAAGCTGAGCTTCTATCATATTAAGTACTTGCATATATATAATAAAAAGCATATAAGGGGGATGGAAAAGTGGTAATTTCAAGACAAGATTCCTGGACTAACGATAACGATTTACTTCTCGCAACAATAGTGCTTCAAAATATTCGTAACGGCGGAACACAGTTAGCTGCATTTAAAGAAGCGGCTAAACCATTAGCCAGAACTCCTGCTGCTTGTGGATTTCGTTGGAACTCATACTTGCGAAAACAATACGAAGAAGAAATACAACAGGCAAAACAAAATCGAAAGGTGGAAAATAACATTTCTCCCTCCCAACAAAAAAAAGAAACAAACTCTTTATCTATTACATTAGATGACATTATTTCATTTCTACAAAATTATAAAGAAATGGATGAATTGACAACTTTACAAAATCAAATTGAATATTTAGAAGCAGAGAATCACTCTCTTTCGCAACGTTTAGCTATGTATGAAGAAGAGTATAGTATGTTACTTAATCATATCGATAAGACAAGAAATTTAATTGTAGCCAATTAAATTTAGAAATAAATTAACTTTTATGATTTCTAAACCGTAGTATTAGTTAAGAATAAAATTTGATTTATAGGCAAGTCTAAAGAGCATTTTTTGAAAATAAGATCGATAAAAATCCCTATTAACTTAAAAATTAATAAGGGTTTTTATCAAGTATTTCTATTAATCATCAGACTTTGTTATAAATTATCACCACGTATTTTAAAGCAACAATTACTTTACCTTGTGATAATCTTCCACTCTTATTAAGAGTTAGTAAATCAAATAAATTTCCCGCTTTAAATTCACTTAATCCGGATAATAGGTATATACATTATTTTATTTTTGTTTTTTCATCTCTTCCATTTCTTCTTGCCATGTAGCACCAACACCACCTGATGGCGTATTCCAACGGTCTTCTTGTCGTTTAATGCGTTCCATGTCTGCATCACTCGGCTTATATTCTTCTACTTCCTTACGTTGTTGTTCAACTTCGTTATTATTAGGTTTATGGTTGGTAGTAACTTCTTCGGGCTTTTTATTTGCCTTTACACCTGCTGTACTAGATGCGGGCTTATCATTGGCTTCAACATTCTTGCCTTCGTTCCTTTGAGACTTGTGATTGTTTGACTTACTCTCACTAGATCGCACGCCTACGTTTTTCTCCTCATCCCAACGATTATTGTTTACATCCCATCCAACAGGAATAACTGAATACATTTCCTTATCTTGACCAACATATTCTGCACCAAATAAATTACCATCCGTGAACTACCCGCCACTTAACGTCCTAACGGACTGTTTGAAGTGGGGGCTTCTCGGTTAGTCGTTACTTTTGATAGCTAACGAATTCGTCCTAAGACAGCCGAGCTAACTCCCTTGTTCCAAAGGTTATTTTATTACTATTTATGCTAACGCTAATAGGCGTATTGCTTCATTTTTGATATTGATAGATGCGTTATAATCTCTATCGAGATTTACACCGCATATACAAGAATATACTCGTTCAGACAATGACATATTTTTTACATTTCCACAACTGCTACATGTTTTTGTAGAAGGAAACCATTTGTCTATTTTCATAAGTTGTTTTCCTTGTTCGTATAGTTTATAAGCTAAAAAAGAAGTGAACATTCCCCAACTATTGTCAGCGACGCTTTTTCCAAAATGAAGTGCTTGCGACATTCCTTTCATGTTTAGGTCTTCAATAGCTACAACATCAAAATTAGTAGCCAACTCTTTAGACTCATGATGAAGGAAATTCTTACGTTGGTTAGCTACTTTCTCATGTAACTTAGCTACACGAATACGTTGTTTATTCCAACGCTCAGAACCTTTATTGCGTCTTGCTAATACTCGTTGTGCCTTTGCTAATCGGTCTAACATTTTACGATAGAACTTAGGATAATTGGCTTTCTCACCCTCAGAACTAACATATAATCCATCCATCGCAAAGTCTAATCCAACAACTGTTTCTACTTCTTTTTGTACAATCTCTTTTTCGTGTTCAGTCAAGATGGACACATAGTATTTACCAGTAGGTGTCATAGAAATCGTACATGACTTGATCATATAATCTTGTGGTATCTCTCTATGCTGTTTGATACGTACCATTTTCAGTTTTGGCAATTTGATATGACCAGTAAGTAACATAATATTTCCGTTTACTACATTCGTTGTATAAGACTTTCTGTCTTTTTTACTTTTGAATGTTGGGAAGTCATTTTGACCACTAAAGAAATTCTTATAGGCAGTTTGCAAGTTTAGTTGAGCATTTGCCAAAGCTAATGAATCAACTTCTTTTAACCACTCAAATTCTGCTTTGTATTTCGCAGGAGTTGGAAGCTTTTGTTTCTTTAGTTGTTCCTTGTCATCTTTGTATTTTTCGTACGCTTCTTTACGTTCTGCTAACATTCTGTTATAAACGAAACGTACACAACCGAAGGTTTTACGCATAAGGTATGCTTGTTCTTCTGTTGGATACAAACGAAATTTATATGCTTTATTATGCTTTGTCATATCATTTCACCTCACTTTTCACCTTGATTTTCAATATACTTCATTACCACGTCTATTGGTGAACCACCAGTAGTTAGTAAGCAAAAACTTCTTGACCAAAACATCTCTTTCCAAAGTTTCTTTTTTACTTGTGGAAAATCTCTTTTAATGAGTCGAGAGCTTGCACTTTTATAAGCATTAATGAATTTTGTCATTTCTGTATTCGGATGTGCCTTGAACAAGATATGTACATGGTCAACATCATGATTCCACTCTACCAGTGTTATGTTGTAATTCTCGGATAACCTGACAAACATGTCTTTTGCATAATCTGACATATCATCATCAAACACATTTCTTCTGTATTTTACAACCAACACAAGATGATAATACAACAAGAACACTGAATGATTATTGCTATCTAATTTCATTTATATACCAACCTTTACACTTTATAAGACTGATTATATCAGAGTCGAAATAAAAAGCAAAGCCTTTTAGCTACGCCAAACCGAAATTCATCTCCCACCTACCGCCGGGCTACGCCCTTCACGCGCTTGAGGAAGGAGAATTCTTTCGAGGAATTCGTTAAATTATACTTTTTTCATAATATATGCAGAAGAAATATAACCTACTAGTTTTTGATCTGCAGTTTTAGCTGGATACCATACAAACTGATTGCTACTATCTACAGATTCATCATATGCAGCGTTTCCTTGAATAATCAAGTTCGTATTTTTACTTAACGGTTTCCCACTTGAAGCGGAAGTAGGTTTAGATCTTAAATTTACTCCATCTCTTGTTACAAGTACTTGATCACCTGTTTTTAGGTAATAGATAGAAGAATGTAGATTTGTGAGTATGTACGCCTTCTTTTTAAATACAATATTTGTGCTCGTGTTAGGATCATATTCGAAATCAGCTGTACTGAAAGGAAACTGCCCCAATTTTGTATCATTTAAAAAACTGTATTGTTCTAGAATAGAAAACACTTTTTCTTGGTAAGCATTTAAATTTTTTTGACCGGTAGCTTTATACAAAGGACTGTTTGCAGGTTTTGTTCCATTATAAGCCATAACGGAGAAGTACCAGTTTTCGATTACTTCTGGTCCAGCAGCTGTTACCTTAGGTATATCTGTTCGCTGATACATGCTACGAAGAACTTTAACACCTGCTTCAATATTATAATTAATATCATATTTTAACTTTTGTTGATCGAACTGAGGTTGATTGGTAATTTGTATAATCCCAATTCCACCATCTTGTGCTATGATTGGTTGGCCGTTTCCATCAAATTGTTTCCATCCACTTTCTTGTGTAGCTACAGCTTTTACAACTTCAGGAGGAACATTTTCTTTTAATGCTGCGTTCGTTAGTAGGCAATTTATGTGCTGACGAGAGGGATTTTGGTTCGGCTTAATTTCACCATATGGCTCACACGTAGATGCAGCAGAGACATCTTCATAGGACCAACAAAATATCATGAAGCAAGCCAATATCCCTATTCTTAGTAATTGTACTTTCATTCTAGTATTCTCCAATTTATTTAATAATTTATAGTTATACACATTTTAACATAATATATTTATAATATTCTATATTTTGAGAATCCATAGAGTCAATCACGAGAGTGGTAATGGGACACCACGGTCTTGCATGTCAGCGATAGCAGAAATGAACTTCGCCTTTGGTAACAAGACTCCTACTAACGTTAGTCAACTTGCCTCTTTAGAGATAGGAGTTTCAATTTAAATAATGCGTTCTGAGACACTACTCTTCTTCTAAAATAGCGTAATAATATTCATCCCACCATTCATTCCCATGTGGTATACACTTCCTAAAATAGCCTTCTCTTCTCATTCCAATCTTCTCCATCACTCGATAAGATGGGATATTTTGTGGCTGACATGTAGCAATAATCCTATGTAATTTCATTTCCTTAAAGCCATATTTCAATGTAGCTTGTGCCGCTTCAGAAGCATATCCTTTATTGAAGTATTTGGGATTGAACACCCAACCAATCTCATAAGTATGCTCACCAAAATATTTATGAAAAACTATATGACCAATCAGGATATCTTCATCTATTAATACCACAGGAAAATTCTTATCGTTTTTACCGATGTTTTCATTCACAAAGTTCCTTGTATCTTCTTCAGTAAAAACCCCTTCTGGTATGTATTTCATAACATTGATATCTGATGTATACTCATGGACAGCTTGCCAATCTCTGAACTCAAATTTTCGTATTAATAATCTATCTGCTTTTACAAACATGTACTTTTCCCCCCTCAAAAAATTGTAATCATATTTTAAATCCACATATAGCCCTTAAAACAAAAAGAACTTGTAGGAATCTCTACAAGTTCTTTTTAGTTTAAGATGAATATACGGGGCAAACAAACTATCTTACAGATTCATCATAGAAACTACAGGGGTAATGCTTTGACAAATACATTATATAACAAATATTAACATCCGTAGATTTTAATTTTGAAAATTATGTGAATTAAGAAAAAAGTAGTTTTTTTCTTAGATATTATTGTTAAGAGCTGACGGAATCATTATATTTCATTCTGCGACTTATTTAGAAGAGTTATGTACATTTCGAAGAAGTTCTTCGATAAGTTTTGTTTTTTTATTTACCTTTGTGGCATATGTGAAATCACCATAACAATATGGATACCTAAAATTATTTTTATTTCCACCACAAGTGTACATCGCTGGATTTTGATCAACCTTCATCTTAGAAAACTTTTTAGCCGAATCTTCCGAGTGTTGTTTAACTTCTTGACTGGCAATAAAATCAATATACCCTGGTCCCATATTATAGCTTTGAATAATTGTCTCCATGCTAACATCTTTTTCCGTTCCATATTTGTACATTTGAGCAAAGTGTTTTACCCCTTGTTTAATGCTCAAGCTTGTCTCTTGAATTTCATTTGGCTTTAATCCCAGTGATTCAGAAGACTGCATAGGGTCGTTTCCCTCACCTCTACTCTCTTGGTACATAATTCCTAATAAAACTGCTGTTTTCTCTCCTAAATTATATTTTTCTAATTCTTTTTTCAAGGTGAGCTCATATTGCAAAACACGTTTTTCGGTCGCAAGCGCTTTATTTTGTTGAATATTGGTTTTATGATTAAGGTATAGTATTCCAAGCATTGTTCCTAAACCTAAAATACTAATAAAGAATAATATAATAATTCGTATTTTACTCGTATTCTTCATATATTCCTCCTCGTATAAGAAATTCTATTTTTCAAAGGTAATTGGTCATTTACAAAATATGTAATTAACATCTATCTCCCGCTCCTTTTTAGACTTAAACATTAATACTTTAAGGTTTAAAGTTTAATATAAAAATTTAAAGATAAGGTAAAGATAAGATAAAGATAAGATAAAGGGCATTTTTTATGCTTACATTAAAAAGGTATTGGTACAAACGAATATGTGGGACAACTTGTTGATATGAATGGATTTAGTGATAATTGAGAGGTTATCGTACAAGTTATTAATTTTGGAGGTATCATTTTAGAAGAAGATTTACCCTATCTTTTTAATATACTTTATATAGAAAACTAAGAGATAAAATATAAGAAAAAACGGCGAACCCTCCACGTAGGAGAATCTACCATCACAAATAACTGATTATTTCACACCTAATTTTCCTTCCACTTTCGTAGGAAGCTCGTCTTTCTGCACTTCTTCCCAAGCTGTTACACCTTTTTTATCTGAGTGATATACACGTAGGAATGCTTCTTTACGAAGATTCTTTTGCACAGTAAATTCTAACTCCTTTTCTTTACCTTCCTTATCAAAACCCGATAATGTATATTCATACTCCTTTCCTATCACTTCGCCATCAATAGATTTTAAAACTCCCTCTTTTCCATCCATTGTAATTTGAACGTAATATTCATCTTTATCCATACGGTTGAGATCACAACCAACTAATAAGCTTGCAAATACAACTAAAATACTAAAAAGTGCAATATATCTTTTCATGTTGTTGACCTTTTTGATTCTCTATTATACTGTATATCTTAATCTGTTTTCGTTTGAAGAGAAATTCAAAAACATGACGTCCACATTACATTTTCGTAAGATAATAAAATCACCTACATAAATATTTACAAATGAGATACTATCCCCTTAGGCGCTGTACAATGAAATATTCGCTTAACCATTGAAAATCATTTGAAGGATTATTTTCTTCTTCATGTTTTTTACTATTCCATGGTTTGTTTCAAATTTACTCCCCTCATTAACGCCTTCTAACAATCAGCATCACACACGGTTTAATACATTATCGAAAAGAAAAAAGCTCTGCATTATGCAGGCTTTCTTTATGATTTCATTGTTAAATTGTTCATAAAATTTTTTATAGAATTCGCCTGGAATATACGCAAATGAGGAGAATGAATGTCGTAATGTTTGTCAGTGATTATAAGAATTGAAGGAAAGAATTTAGAACCTTTAGGTTGCCAAGATTCATTGTGCCATTCTTGGCTATGAAAGTATAACTCATATCTGTTTATCTTTTCTTGCATTATCTTTTTACTATAAACCGAATTTTGAACTTCAATAAAAAATGGGGATTTACGCCATATGGTAAAGACATCTGGTTCCATAAATGCTTTACCATACTTTGGTTCCACTTTGAATAGTTTAGGATTTTCGTAATAGACAAGTTGTTTGTATACGTCCACAATGCCAAGGAAATGAGGGGTTTTTTGACTTGTCTTTCTGATAGAACTTGGCTGCGGAAAATAAATGTATGGGTGCTGCAATACGTTAGCATCAACATGGCCATCTCTTCTTAATCGTTTCATAACCGTATTACAGCAAGTTACCGCATTCTTTAAGCCTTGAAAATGCAAGTCAATAATATCGTCACGGGACATGCATCTAAATCGATTCAAATCATTCAAAATTCCTTTATCTCTACTCTTCATCATCTAACACCCCAAATAACGGAATTTCTTCTTGCGATGAATTCTGGAGTATTTTCTCCTCTTTAGGCATGCGATATGGTTCAACAATTTGTTTCGCCTTACTTAATTCCAAATAAGGAGCTTGCACTTTCTTTAATCCATTTCGTTTCAAAATCATTTGGCCAGATTGCTCTAAATGCTCTGAACCAGGAGTGCCCATAATATTACTATTAATTGCACTATCACATTTAAAGCCGATTCTAACGGTCATATTTAGTTTTAACTTACCATCTAACACTTTCGCATCTGGCCGCTGCATACTAAGCATAAGAAAAACTCCAAGTGATCGACCGACTGCTGAAATCTTTTCAATTGTAGTCATACACTCTTTTTCATCTTTAAGCATAGCCACTTCATCGATAGCAAGTAGAATATATGGTTTTTGATGATCAGGATTTAATTTGTTGTACGCATCAATATGATCAACCTCATATTCTTCCATAAGTTTTCTTCGTTCTCTAATTACCTTCCACACCTTTTGAAGCATTATTTTCATTTCAATTTCTTCCATACAAACTTCTTTTACATGCTTCACTCTTCGCAAGAAATGAAATTCAGAGTTTTTTAAATCTCCAAGATACAAATGCAACGTATCAGGAGACATATATTGAATGAGTGTGGATAGTACAACACGTACCATACTACTTTTCCCGCTTCCCGTTTCCCCTGCTATTAATAAGTGTGGTGTATTGGAATCAACCATATCGTACGTAATCGTTTTTCCAAATTGATCCCGGCCAACCACAACAGGAAGACGGTACCCTTTTAATAAGGGCTGCCATTCTTTATAACAGTAATTGTATGGTTTTAATCCAGCATCTGAACGGAATACATGTAGTACAAACTTTTTCACATCCCCTTCAATCGTAATATTCGGTCCTAATATTTGCTGAAAACAAAACCACTTCTTTTCAATCTTCTGTGGATCTAATCCGTTTGGTATGGTAAAAACATACCTCACGCTTTCTGCTGAAGAAGAAACATTATGTACCTTTGGATAAATAGGCACTTTTCCCCCACGCGTTTGATGTTCCGTATATAAACCTGCTTTTCCGAACACCTCCATAAGCTGATTCCTTAACCTTTGCGTACGAACCCACTCCTTTATAATCCCCATTACTCTCTTCCCTCCTTAAAACATGATTACGATACGAACAAATACATATCCAATCAAACAAACTCCACCAATTCGCGTTCCGTGATAAATACCTTCACTTACAAATTTAGCTGCTGATATATAGTCATGTCGCACCAAGTATTGTTCTAACATAACTGCTCCGATTAAAATCGTTCCCATAACTCCTAATGCAATGTAAGTATGTAATACCTGATCCGACATATGAAGGAATGCGAAAGGACTTAATGAATTGTATTTACGAATTTTCTTTTCTTTATCTTTGTATGACCGATCCATAAACTTGCGAAAAGGAATTGTTTCTTTCCTAGCACGCATTTAAATGCCCCCTTTATAAACAGAATTTAGAATGTAGATATTACATAGCTTCATCTACTTAATACCGTGGTAGTTTTACCTTGGTAGAAATCTTGATAAATACTGTGGTAATCATTCGCAACTTACTTTGGTAACCTCGTATTCTTCTACCTTAATAAATACCGTGGTAGCTGCTTTGATACATCATATTGTGGACAGCTTGTACATTATGTAAAAAACTTTTGCCGTCTATGCGAATAGTTTTTTACATTTATGTCCACAATGTTGAAAATAGGTTCAGGAGGGATTTAAGTGTTTTGGAAATTCGGAGGGAAAAATCGAACGAAATTAGGTGATTTTTTAGATCAGAATGGCTTCACCCAAAATGATTTAGAAAAGACCGCGAAATTAAGTCGTCCTACAGTTTCAAAGGCGTGCAATGATAAAGAATACATACCTAGTCCAACTGTAATGAAAAAGATTTTAAAAGTTATTAGGCAAATAAAACCAAACGTTAAATCTACCGACTTTTGGGATATGTAAAAACTGGCTAACTAGAGTCAGTTTTATTTTTTTATAAAAACCCCTTCATAAGAGAACGTACATTCGTGTATAATAAGAACAGATGTTCTTGTTGTTAAGGAGGCGTAAAGGTGTATGACTACTCAATTTTGCCGAATCGAATTGTTTTATGTGTAGATCTTCGAAGCTTTTATGCTTCAGTTAGTTGCATCAAGATGGGATTAGACCCACTACATACCAAATTAGCTGTAGTAGGAGATGTGAACAGAAATGGCTCTATTGTTTTGGCTGCAACACCACCATTAAAGGCATTAGGTGTTAAGAAAATGGCAAGGTTGTACGAAATACCACGGCGTAAAGACATTCTTGTGGTAAACCCAATCATGGGAACTTATATAAAATGCTCAAATTACATAACGAAATTAGCTCTACAATACGTTCCTATTGAAGATTTTCACCAATACAGCATAGACGAATTTTTTATGGACATTACAGATAGCATCCATTTATTCGCCCCAGATCCATACGAATTCGCTATGAAATTTAAACGGGAAATATACAATCATACACGAGTTGAATGTACTATCGGAATTGCTCCTAACCCACTCATGAGTAAGATTGCTTTAGACATTGTTGCTAAGAAGAACAAAGACGGGATTGCATTTTGGAAGTACGAGGATGTACCTGCAAAACTATGGAGCATACGACCCCTTAATAAATTTTGGGGCATATCATATAAAACAGAAGAAAAGTTAAATAGAAAGGGAATATACTCTATTGGAGATTTAGCGAATTATCCCCTTAAATACTTAAAACAGAGTTTCGGCAAGATTGGAGAAGAATTACACTTACATAGCCACGGAATCGACTTTAGTCGCATTTCAGAAAAATATGTTCCAGCCACAACTTCTATTGGGAAAAGCCAAATTTTAATGCGTGACTACACAATAGAAGAATTTCCGATTATTCTACTGGAGCATATAGAAGAAGTTTATTATCGACTTAGAAGACAAAACAAACTTGCCCAAACCGTTCATTTTTCTGTCGGTTATAGCAAGAGTTATACAGGTGGCATTAGAAAAACACATACTTTAAACCGCCCAACAAATCTAACGATGGATATTTATCATATCTGTACATACTTTTTACATCAACAATATACTGGCGAACCCATTCGCAGCATAAACATATCCTTAACAAACCTAATTCAAGAAGGGGAAGAACAAATTTCTCTTTTTGATAATGTCACGAAACGAGAACAAGAAGTGAAGTTAACAAAAGTAATGGATGAAATACGCACAAAGTTTGGGAGGAACAGTATTTTACGAGGGATTTCCTACACGCATAGCGCTACAGCTAGACACAGAAATACACTAATTGGAGGACACAAATCATGATTAACGCTAATATGCCAAAAGGAAGAGGAATGGTGAAATTCACTCCGTTTGCAGCAATGCCTGAACAGTTTGTTGGTATTCGTGAAATCATCAAGGAGAAAAACAAAGTAACTCGGCCGATCTTAACCGCTGAAGAAAAAGAACTGATCGAGAACATGTTGTTATGTTCCTTATTATCTGAAGAAGAAATACTAATTACATATTACGAAGATGGTTATTTACTCTCTAGCTATATGACTGTAGTTGGTATTGACCAGCAAAACAGTGCTGTTATATGTACCGATGCTTTTTATAATAAGATAACACTACGATTTTCTAATATAATAGACGTAAAATAGAATAGATTTAAGTGTTCAGGTTTGAATTGTTATAAAGGAGTGTATAAAATGCAAGGGAATCAGCTAAGAAGGAATACAGCAAGAACGGTTATTCATAACGATATAAATAACTATCCCCATTTAAATATACCTATGATTATTAATGAAAAAAACGGAATGATTTATGATGTTTTTAACGCTGGTTTTCATATTAATGATGCGGTAGGAATGATAACAACGGACGGTTTCGCTACAACTAGGGTAAATGCACCGATCGTATCAATAAAAAACGATGATGGTAGCATTCAAATATACCGCTTACCTTTAGAACTGGAATATTGGGTAATTTCTTGTATGCATGCTGCTTCAAGAGGAAAAAACCCATTTCCGTGTAAAGTTGCTTTTGGAATCATTGACACTAAATTCCATGTAGAATTCAAGTGAAAAAGGAGCAAATTAATTTGCTCCTTTTATTTCTAAATAGATAATAATTTCCCATATGGATACTCTAATTTATTTCATACAAATCTGAATGAATAACCTCTACATCTATATTGAATTTTTCAAGTATCACTTTCACTATATCTACAAACCAAGGTTCTGCATCAGGAGAAACATAAACACGTTCAATTAACTCAAAAAGATTCACTTTCATCTTTACTCCAAAAACATTACGATATTTTAATATATCCAATGAGATTTCTCTATCATCAAGAGCTTCATAGACTAACCTAACCTCTTCCTCGTGTTTAAATGATAGTCTCTTTGTATAGAATGGACGAAGCGTATCTCCATGAAAATTCCTTTCCAATTTATGGTCTATGTATTTCACTTTTCCGATATGTATATCCTTCTCACAATTCAATAAGCTCTGTTTCATTCTTCCAAAAGTAGTTTGAATGGCTACCCCTTGACCACTCTCAGCATATAAATCCCACATTGCAGCAGATTCATATTCATTCAAGTGCCAACAATTTATAAAAACATGTTCTCTTTCTTAATCCGATAACTCAAGTGTATCTTTCAAATAACTTTCACTTCTTTTTATTACTTCATCTCTATCCCCGCTAATTTCCATGCTCTCTAAACGTCTATGATTTTCTTCTAAACCGAATATACGCCCTTCAAATACATCTTTAAATTTATCCGATCTACGAAAATATAATGAATTGGTGGATAATATACTAACTAATTTAGTAAAATCCATAAAACGCCACAACTTAGCATTGTTTTCTATATTTGAATCAACGACCCTATCTTCTACAAACATAAACGTTCACCTTCCCCTTTAAAATTTATTATTTCTTCTATTATATAAAATCCCCAATAAATTAGTGAATATAAAAGAACCCTATATATTAAATTAAGGTAATAATGTGTAGGATAGTTAGTCCATTATGAGGGCTGATTATCCTTTTTTATTTACATAACGAATGAAATAAATGAAGATTGAATATTCGGTTTAATGAGTATAATATGGATATATAATTAGAAATGTTTGTTTGGTTTTGGGAGGAGGACAGAGCCTCGGTGCGAGGACCTTAAAAACAACAATGACGGTAGGCTCTATGGGTAGAACTACTATTAAAAATAATGATTAACGGGAGAGTATTCTTATGAGAGTGGAAGAGATATCTGTTGACAATACAAAAGCCTACCTTCTACTGGACACAAATGGGTTACCTGTTGAACCTGTTGCAAAGTATATGAAATACCTTCATAACAGGGAGAGTAGCAGCAATACTTTAAAGACTTACTGTACGGCTTTAAAACATTACTTTACATATCTGGAACAAGTAAAGATTGGTTATCAAGAAATCAACTTTCAGAGACTATCTAACTTTGTTGTTTGGCTTAGAAACCCTTACGAAAACAATAATGTTGTACCTCATAAAACAACAAAAGCTAAACGCAGGGAAAGCACAGTAAACAATTACCTTACGGTCGTGACATCCTTTTATGATTACCTATACCGAAATGATTTAGTTGACTCAGATCTTGTGGAAAAGCTTATGAAGAAGATGTTCATTGGCGCTGGTGGAAATGGGTACAAGGGTTTCTTACATCACGTAAATGAAGGGAAACCAATATCTAAAAACGTCCTTAAATTAGATGAACCGAGAGAAAGAGTAAGAGTATTTACAAAAGAACAAATTAATTTAATCTATCAATCTACAACGAACATTAGGGATAAATTTCTGGTGCGGTTGCTTTTTGAAAGTGGATTGCGTATTGGAGAGGTTCTCTCCCTGTTTCTCGAAGACTTTCAATTTGATGTCAAACAAAGAAAACACAAAATCCAACTGATAGATAGAGGGGAACTACCAAACGGAGGTAAATTGAAGACCGGAGAGAGAAGAATAGATATCTCTCAAGGACTCATGGATTTATACGACGATTATTTGTACGAAGTGCTTGATGAATATAATCCAGACCATAACTTTGTGTTTGTGAAAATTTGGGGGAAGAATGCCGGGAAGCCCCTTACCTATTCTGATGTCTATGCGACCTTCAAAGAGGTTGAGAAGAGAACAGGCATACATATTACTCCGCATATGTTCCGACACACTCACGGAACGATTTATTACCTTCAAACGAAAAACATTAAGATGGTGCAAGAGCGCCTAGGTCATGCACAAATACAGACAACAATGAACTTATACGTCCACCCTTCCGAAGATGATATCCGCAAGGATTGGGAGAAGGCTTCTCCTGCCTTTGAGATTGGGCGAAGAAAAGAGAACAAAGAGGAAGACTTTCAATCAGGTATTCCTGATGAAGCAGTTCCTTTTTAAACGAGATTGGCATTTTAGGAGGAAAGTCATTGGATAAAATCATAGCAAATAATTCACTCCCACAAAGCGAATATTGGAACTTAATTACCTCCACCCTCTCCTCTTACGAGGTTAAAGATGTGTCCAGTGATGGCACGGTAAAAAGAAGACTTGTGAAAGATGATTACTTTTTAGTCAATGACGTTTGGAACGTTAACGATATTGGTCAAATTCCTAATTTTGAAGAGCAATTCAATAAATACAAAGGAACAACTAAAAATATAAAGTTCTGTATCGAAAATTATACCATTGGCTTAGAACTTAAATTTGTTTTCTATCATAAGTTGTTTAACGATGAACCGAGTTTTTACAGCCTTGTTTATGGCTACAAAACATCCATAAACAAATTAGTTTTATTTCTTAACGAAAAGCATTCCCACCTCCATTCTCTCCTTGAATTAGATGCTGAAAAGACTGAGAAACAGTGGATTTTGTGGTTGAACAACAAAGGTGTAAAAACAACCCAAACAAAGAAAAGTATCCAATATGGTGAACTCGAAGTTAAAACAACTACAGCGAACTTCTTTCGTTCCCTGTATGGAAAATTATTCAATATAACAGATGATCGTGAAGAATGGGAGAAAGATAGATGGAATGTTAGGGTGTTATATGACAAATATGGGGTGACATATAATGCATCGGTAACGCATTATTTTCTTGACTTCACAAGTATTCAAAACGCTGTTTTTAAACAGTATTTAAAAAAATATATCAAAACTAGATTACTTGGTGGTGGAAAATTTTCGTGGTCATCAGCTCGTGAATATTTAAGAAATGTTCCTAAGTTTTTAAATTTCATTAGTGAGCTAGAGCCTGAATGGAATGATTTAAATGGTCTTACAAGACAGCATATCGAAAAGTATTTGGAGTTTCTTCGTCATTATGCCCGAAATAATTTGAAAAATAAAAATGCTAATCCAAAACAACACATATTTGATAACCTAAAACGTGTTAATACATTTTTGAAAGATACCCAACGTTTTGATTACAGTATAGCACCTGAGAAATCAACTGCAAAATTACTTTACTCTGAGGACTATCCACGTCTTGATAAGAAATCAGATGACGATATTGATTACATTCCTGAACATGTATTGGAGCAGTTATTTGAAAACATTAGCGACCTTCATCCAGACGTACAACCTATCGTGTGGGTTGCTTTTAAAACTGGATTGCGTATCAGCGATACATTAGGATTAACACAGGACTGTTTGGTTCAGCTAAATGGCAAATATTCTATTCAAACCGATATTGAAAAAACATATGTAAAAGGTCATAAAATTCCGATTGACGACCAATTAGCCAATATGATAGCCGTTTTAATACACAACTCCAAGGAACTCAGCAATGAGGATAACAACCCTGATAAATATATTTTTGTTCGGTACAATGGTTCCCGTAAGGGGAAACCATTTTCACAAGGATGGGTGCAAAGCAAACTTAACGAACTAGCAATCGAAAAGAACATTACTGACGAAATAGGCAACGTCTTCCACTTCAAATCACACCAATTTAGACACACTTATGCGGTGAAAATGTTAAATGGTGGAGCTGATATTTTAACTGTGCAGGGGCTATTGGCTCATGCTTCTCCTGAAATGACGATGCGATATGCCCGTTTATTGGATGATACGAAACGCAAGGAGTTCGAGAAGGTTATTAAGCAAGGTGTATTTAGCTTTGACCTAAATGGGGAAATTCATCAGGTCTCAGAAGCTGAAGACATCCCTGAAGACATCATGGATATGATGTGGAAAGACGAAAAGTTAAACGCATTGGACAACCCTTACGGGACTTGTCGCGCCAGAGTGAATGGAAACTGTCCATTATCAGCAGAACCCCCTTGTCTCACAGCAAACGATGGAAAGCCTTGTTTTGATTTAGCTGTAGGTATGACGAGTTTTGATGTTAAAAAGTATGAGCTTCTCATAGAAACGACGACAAAGTGGATTGAAGCCTCAAAAGAATATGGTCGCGAAGATATGGTTAAAGCAAACGAAAAGAACTTGGAGAGATACCAAAACATTTATGAAACAATCAAGGGTGGAAATGTCATTTTTGGACGATTTGACCGGATGAAGAGACAATTAGAACGTAAGAAAAGGGAAGGTGTTAAGCGTGGCTAATTTCGACCGTGAGGAGCAACTGAGGCAGCTACACGAAAAAAGGAAACAGACAACTATAGCCAAGGTTGAGGAAGCGATTAAACGTCTAACCAAGAGCTCTAAGGCAATTAACTTTAATAGCGTGGCAGCAGAAGCTGGGGTGAGCAAAGCAACGCTTTATAACCATAATGAGCTCAAAGAGCGTATCAATTTCTTACGAAATCAACAAGAAAAGACATTTGTAGACTCTCGAATTAAACGAGATGAGAACAATCAAAATGCCGTAATCGCTTCTCTCAAAAGAAGAATTGAAAAGTTAGAAAAAAAAAATAAGCAATTAGAGGAGGAGAATAAACGATTACGCGAAAAAGAAAACAAAAAACTTACGGAATATTTTAAGATGATATAATTCTTCTTCTGTGCAGTGATAATAAAGCTGTTTATAGAACGGATATTTTTATTTAACTATAGGAAGTTTTTGATGTTGTAGAGTGATAATAAAGTAGTTTAATAAGTTGGGAAGTAATGCTTAACTACTTGATAAAGCATGAGCTAATGAAGTACCGGAAAAATAACTGTACCACGAAATAGTGCCATAATTGGGGCTTAGAAACAAGTCGATAAATTAGAATTTGTAATGGAGATTATTTATATTTTGTGCGGAGCGCAACTTTGAATTGGCAGAAAGCAAACATTAGGTGATAAAAGTCAAAGCGTCCATCCGTTAAAATTTAATGTATACATTTAAAATGTGAGGTGAAGAAATCATGACAGACAAAAAAATCACAGTACAATTTACGATGCTGACATTTTGCATAGCCTATCTTGTGTCAGGTGCTTTGATTGCTCTTGGGAAATTCGGATATTCGGTTCACAATTGGGTTCACTCGTTACAGCAATTCGGGATGAATATCCCCTTTGCAATCTATATTTTGTCGCCCGCTATTGCTTCATATATCGTTCTGAAGAAAAATAACAAAATAGCAGGTTTCAAGGAATGGTTGAGAACTGTTTTTTATGCCAAAAATAGCATATCTCTCTATTTGTTCGTTGTTGCAGGACTTGCACTGTATTTTTTGATACATATTGCAGTTTCAGGCCACACGGAAATGGTGCTTCCATTTTATACGTTCTTCCTTTCCCTGCTCGGTAATCTTATTATCGGTGGCTTGGAGGAAGCTGGCTGGATGTACATATTGCAGCCTGAGCTTGACAAAAAATACGGTTTTGTTTTGTCTTCTGTTTTTGTTGGAATCATTTGGATTTTATGGCATATCCCTCTCTTCTTCATTCCGGGGACGAATCACGGAGAGGGACTCATTAACTTTTGGATGTTTGCAGTTCAACTCATTGCGTTTCGGTTTTTCAACGGGGCAATCTACAAAATATCAGGAAAAGGCCGTGTGTTTATGTGCGTATTATTCCACACCATGTTCAATGCGGCATCCCCCATCTTCGGCACCATGACTATGACTTGGGCGGGAACCATTGCCGCAAATGCTGTGATTGTTCTTGTTTCAATTGTAACCGTTGTGATATACGACAAAAAGAACAGGCGAATAGTATAAGCATAATCCGTGTTCGCCAAATTCCAGTTTGTTGAATAGCCGTTTATATAAACGAAACGTCTTTGCAGGAGTGGCGAAGCCACGACTACATGAACAGCCCCCCATTATCTAACAGGGGCGCAAATTAACCTATAATTCCCCTTTCTGAAAGAAATGTGATTAACATCAATGTGTAAGATTGTGAAATGTTGTACTTAAAGTAACAGGTGCTTTAGTTGAAAAAAATTAAACAACTTTATTATCATTTTAAGTAACAATATTCTTTTAGATCAATTCAGTTTTAAACAACTTTTTTAAAGCCTTATTACATTTGATATGTAGTAAGGCTCTTGCTTTATTATAGCGAATTAAACAACTTTATTATCACTCTACAGATGTATTAATATTTGATTTAATTGAGAAAGGATTGGTATACTATTGTCGGTTTTTTGTTTATTCAATTAAAGAAAACGGATCTATAATGTGGGAGGAAATCAAATACATTTATTAAAAATAAAGGAGCTGTTGAAATTGGACACTATTCAATTAATTGAAGATTTCATATTACCTTACTATGCTCAAAAAGATATAATGCACAATGTTGAACATATAAAAAGAATTTTAAATTTATCTCTAGAAATGGCTAAAATATATAAAAATAAAGTAGATGAGGATTTACTTAAATATGGCGCATATTTTCACGGAGTAATATATGAAGAAGAGATAAGAATAAGTATTGAAGAATTTCTTAAGGGTATTGGGTTTAGTGGAGAAAAAATAAAACGAATTCTAGAAGTAGCAGACGGTTCTCAAAAGGATGGAAAACCAGAAAGCCTAGAAGCTAAAATTCTCCACGATGCACATTTACTTGAGGGTGGAGAGACATTTTTAATTGTTAAATCTTTAATCACTGGATCACTCAGGGGACAATCCTTACTGGAAACGATTGAATATCTAGAAACAAATATACTTAATAAACATCATTGTTACTTACCCGAAAATATTGAAAAATACAAGGAAAAGGAAAAGTTCGCTTTTGACTTTCTATACAAACTCAAAACACATATATAATTTTTAATTTGTGAAGTTTTGTACTTAAATTATATGAGGGGTTTTATGGAATATTTGGACTCTGAATAAATAGAAATTTTTAACAATAAAAAATCTTTGTATAAAATGAAATTTAGTCAACAGTCTACATCTTTATTTTATTAAATTTAAAACATAAGAATAGATAAATACAATTAAACCAATGATGTTTAGTCTAAATCATTATTTTAACTAAACAAGGACCACACATATTAGACATGTTTAATATGTGTGGTCCTTTTAATTTCAACTGTTTCACTTACCTAACCTAAATATAATGCGAAGAGTTCTTTTTTTAACTTAATAGAAAATATTTCATTAACGTAATTACTACTTGCATGACAATATGTACTGAAGCATTGAATAAACAAGACTTCAGTACATATTGTCCATTTTTCCCACTCAAGTGAGCTATTATTTCCAAGCTTGATTGAAACCCTAGATTTATTTACATCATCCCTCTTGTCCCTTACCTTCCTTTCTCTCATTCTGCTAAAATTCTTACTTGATTTGCTAGTTTTTTTCTTTCTCATTGTAATCACCCCACATATTTTTTGAACATTAATTGAATGTCTAAATATGATAAGCAGTTCATACCTGTAAAATTCACACTTATCATCTTTACCCTTCTCTAGAACTTTCTTATGTTTCTCACTACCAAACGGTACGTTGGAAATGATAGAAACAAATTCTAGAAGAGTTTGAAAACAAATACGTTCATTACATATGGCTACTATCTAATGCAAAGTCATTTCACACTGCTAAATAAGGTGCAAATTTTAAAATGTGTTTAATGTTCATATAGTGAAAATGAATTTTAAAAAAGTATAAAAACAGCAAACTACTAAAAACAAGTTGTAATATTGACATCAATTCAAAAAGAAAAACCACAACGATCGCTGTGGTTTTTCTTTTTGCTCCGACCAAGACTATATTTTAAATGTTCATGGCATTATATGTTGGATTTCAATTATAAGTTCCAATGTAAACTTTTGAATATTAGTTTACATTCAAATCTTTGGTTTTATTAACTTCATTACAACTTACTCATTTTCCCCAAAACCACTGACAAAAGTATACATTCAAAACACGATAAAATAAGGAATAAATAACCAACTAATAAATATATTTTTTCTGAAAATTTATGCTATAATTAATCTGTACAAAGGTTGGTATCCTTTTACTTCTAATATTGTATTGATTTATATGTAGTACCCTACTACTTAAATATGGATCTACAAACAAAAAGAACTAGTATAATACTAGTTCTTTTTGTTTGTTTAGAATAAATAAAATTTAAAAAACACATAAATATCCATGTTACCATATATTATGACACTCAATTTTGTTTACACCATACAACAAAATTAAACTAATCCCTTATCTATTATAGATAAGGGATTAGTTTGTATAAATAATTTTTATTTAACAATTTTAATCCTGTCCAAAGATTAAAAACCATATTAAAAGTTTACATAACCCCACTTATCAGTAGTCCATGTATCTAGAAATCTAGAAAATTCCCTTCAGAAAATCTGAAGGGAATTTTCGTTCACATAATCACGACTATTCGCAGTTAACTCCTATTTTTTAAGTGCAATATTTTTCACTAATTTTTAAATTTATAATCCCACAAATTATAGTGTCTCCCTAGAAACCCAGTCATACCAACGGTTCAACCCGGCTTGTCCCTTCTATTCTATTATTTTATAAAAATTAAAAGGGCTTTTCTCTATGCAATGGGCAGGTAGTATTTTTTGAGAAAATCACTCAAAAAATCTCCACCTTTCCTCCATTGCATAGAGAAATTCGGCGGGGGTTGGTATGTCGCCAAGCCGAACAGACCAAAAACAAGGATTAAGTTGCTCGACTTGGACTAGCAATTATATCCGCCGAACCGCCATGATCCATCGTTCAAGAATTTCACTTAAGCTATATATAAAGTTACGTTAAATTACTGGGGGCTAGCCCCCAAACCCCCAGCCAGCACTCACACCCAAAAACATGGGAGAATAGCATGATAAAACATTTTTATACTTTAGAATTACACTATTATAAAAAATTTATTTTTAAACAATTGATCAGTTTAATTAAAGATGATTTTGATTTTTTATTATATCTAATGTAATATATAAGTTACATATGTAACTTATATATTACATTAGAGTAGGGTGGGATAATGAAAAATAATGTGAAAATAACTCGGATTAAAACTTCAATGACCCAAGAACAATTAGCAAGAAAAATAGGTGTAACTAGACAGACAATTGGACTGATTGAGAAAGGAGAATATAATCCGAGTCTTCAACTTTGTGTTGCAATAGCAAAAGTACTTAATAAAACTTTAGATGATTTATTTTGGGAGGTAGAGAATTAATGAAATCTTGGATATCTTTTTTAATACCAGATGATGAATATAAGGAAAAAAAGATGTTGTATTTTTTCTCTGAAGGTGGAATATTTCTTTTTCTTTTTCTTATTGCAATGATTATTAGTAACAAGTATTTTAATATAAGTGTAGAAATTGTATTATTGTGCTCCATTGCTATATTCCTCTTTTATGTATTTGGAAGGTATATAATGTCCGGTATTGAATATACAGATATTTCAACGGAAAAGGCCTATATTAAAGAGTTAAGGGTTATTTTTATTAGAACAGTTACTTTTGTTTTTATTTTTATGTCAGTATATATGACTTTTATTAAGATACCTAACAATTCCAATGAATGGTTAGAAATTTTAGGTTTTTTATTAAGTGTTAGCATAGTGATGTTTTTTTCTAGCTTTATTTCTTTAAAGTGTTCCTATAAAAAAAATAAGGAATTGTTATAATTAAGATTGTGAAATGGTTTACTTAAAGTAATAGGTTCTTTTCTTTAATAAGGTTATAAAGGGGTACCACCAGCATTTTGGAAAAAACCACGCTAAGCAAAAAATATAATAAGCTGTCCATATGGACAGCTTATTTACATAATTACCGAACTCGGAAGTTAATTATAAGATCTGAAGAACCTTTTTGACCGCATTTATTACATATTGTGGCTCATCCTTTTGGATATAGTGTCCACTGTTAGGTGCTATAACTAAGGAACTATTAGTTGATAAATCCAATAATTCCTTTTGCATATGCAACCATAAGTTTTGTGCATCAGTGGAATAAAAAGCTTTTTTTCCTGCAGAAAGAATAATAACGTTTTTATCTATAAGTGTTTTTCTGTGTAATCGTACTTCTTCTAGACTCTTCATAAATTGATCGTATGTACCTTCATAAATAAATTGTTTATTATAAGCTTCTTGGAAATCTGAAGGCATGATGGGAAGAAATCGTTCTCTGTAGTCTTCTGGGGTTGAATCCACAAGTATTAGCCCTGCTACCTCGCTTGGATATAAAGATGCGTATAAACGAACATTTACTCCACCAAAGGAATGCCCCACAAAAATATAAGGAGGCGTTAATTGTAATTTTTTTAGTAATGTTCTTAGCTCTTTTACCATCTCAGAACTAACTCTATTGTTCGGACTAGAATCACTCTTTCCTAAACCAGCTCTATCATAGACCAGAACTTTTGTGAATTCTGCAATTTGTGATACTATTTCATTCCAAGCTTTAGAGTAATCACCATAACCTGCGTCCATTACTACGGTTGGAGTTCCTTTATCACTTCCAAATATTTTTGTATATAATTGAAAACCACCTATATCAACAAATTCCTCACGTTCTAAAACCTTTTTCATTCAGATTTAACTCCTTCCATATTCCAAGGTATAACAAGTAAATTATTTAATAAATTGTATCATGGATGGAAAAGGAAAATCAGAAATCTATTTTGAATACCATATACACGCTAGGTTAACATAACGTCTCATTATCGGTAGTTTTAATAAAAACATGAATATAATGATGATTATTTCGGAAAAATACCACAAACAATTAAAATCTAAAATTTAACAATTTATACCATTAACAAACGAAATTTAGAATACGTTACTTTCCAATTTGGTTTGTGACTGGATGGAGAGAATATGAACAAATTTACTCAAAAACAAATTTTACTATTTGGTATTTCGTTAGCATTTATGACAGGATGCTTGCAAAAGTATATTATTGATGATGTTCAATTAATTCAAGGAGTTGTATACGATACAGCAAAAGATAAGATAAAAACATCGATTGTCTGTCCTATTCAAGAAAAAGGGCATAAAGTCCAAGTATTTGAGAACATTGGAAACACAGTAAAACAAGGAAGAGAAAAAGCTTCTTTCGAATCTGCACAATCGTTTGCCAATGGACAATTACGTGTTGCTCTTTTTACAGAAAAATTAGCGAAAAAAGATATAACAGTAGCGTATGATACACTTCTACGAGATAGTAGCATAGGACATACAATATATCTAGGAATACTAGAAGGTGATGGATATGAGCTATTATCTGGAAAATACAAAAATAACTTTAATGTTGCAATTTATATAAAAAATTTGTTGGAACACAATATGGAAACAGGTTCATTACCATATGATAATTTACATCTTAACTCTATCGCTATTATGAAGTAGGACAAGATACTTTTATGCCGATATTAAAAAAACAAAAAGACAAAATAGAAATTAAAGGCATGGCTCTTTTCAATGAAGAAAAATATGTAGGGAAAGTGGAACAAAAAGATATGTTTATTTTTAGAGGATTGCTTGAAAAACATAGATTAAATTCCCAGGAATTCAAAACCCATGGCGGTTATGTATTAATTAACAATATCCGTTCCATTCCTTCCTATCATGTTCAGATTAAAAATGGAAAACCATCTTTTTATATTCAAGTTAAAATGGATGCTCGTCTGCAAGAAATCTCAAAAAAGATAAATTTAGAAGATAAAAAGAATGTCGAGGTAATAACAAAGAACATAGAAAAGCAACTTAATACAGAAAGTAACAAGCTAATAAAAAAAATACAAAATCTAAATGTAGATCCACTCGGTTTAGGCTCCAAATTTAAACAACAGTATAAACCATTTAAGTTAAAAGAGTGGGAAAAAATATATCAAACCGTACCAGTAAGAGTGAAATACATCGTTAATATTGAAAATTCAGGAGTCGTTGAGTAAAAAATTGAAATGGTTTACCATGAGTTTTATTAAAACCATCTATATCTTTGCTGAAACTTGTAATACTCTCAAATATAAAACCAAATTAAGATTTCCCCAATTTATACTCTAACAAATCTGAATTTCCCTTTATCTATAATTATGCTATTATTTATTCAAGACAATTTTCATTGCTTGTATGTGACAAAAATACGCTACTCATTCAAAACAAAAACGCCAACTCCAGTATGGAATTGGCGTTTTTGTTTCATTCAATCAGCTACTTGGACCCACTTTTATTTTACAAATCTAGTCCTTTTGGGGCACGGCAATATCGCCATAAAGCTAAGGTTAGGATCTTTTTTAGCTGCAAATCAGAGACATATTTTCCTTGATTATAAATCTTTAAAATTTCCTCTTCCCCTCTTCATACTATCTTTCCCCTTGTTCATATCGTTTTACAATTCGATAGAAAGTGGTATTAGACATACTACTTCGTTTCATTGCTTCTACAGCAGTAATTTTTTTCTCTTTCCATTCTTGATATGCTTGAATGAACTCATTTGTTATTTCCGCTCTTGGCCTTCCAAAATATTTCCCCTGTTTTTTTGCAAAATCAATTCCTTCTCGTTGTCTTGTTTTGATTTTTGTTCTTTCTTCTTCCGCTAACCAGGATAGAATCTGTAATACCAAATCTGTAATCAGGGGTCACCATACATGCCCATCAACTTAAGAATTTAGAATTACCCCACAACGATAAAATTTTGCACAAGTTGGTCAATTTTATCGTTCTGGGGTAGTTTATTTTTGTTAGGTTGACGGCCATGGGGTAGCACCACACATCCATC
>NZ_NADT01000052.1:0-148 GCF_003264205.1 Bacillus sp. SRB_8
CAAGTCCTCTAGTCGGCACCAGAAAATCATGGCGGTTGTGGCGAAGTGGTTAACGCACCGGATTGTGGCTCCGGCACTCGTGGGTTCAATTCCCATCAGTCGCCCCATTTTTTCTTTTTAAATTATAATATGCGGGTGTGGCGGAATT
>NZ_NADT01000052.1:387-18817 GCF_003264205.1 Bacillus sp. SRB_8
ACTCCTCTCGGGCGCGTTTTTTATTAACGGGAAGTGGCTCAGCTTGGTAGAGCACCTGGTTTGGGACCAGGGGGTCGCAGGTTCAAATCCTGTCTTCCCGATATTTTCAAAATATGGGGCCTTAGCTCAGCTGGGAGAGCGCCTGCCTTGCACGCAGGAGGTCAGCGGTTCGATCCCGCTAGGCTCCACTTATTTGAATATAACTTATGGCGGTGTAGCTCAGCTGGCTAGAGCGTACGGTTCATACCCGTGAGGTCGGGGGTTCGATCCCCTCCGCCGCTACCATAAAGGACCTTTAGCTCAGCTGGTTAGAGCAGACGGCTCATAACCGTCCGGTCGTAGGTTCGAGTCCTACAAGGTCCACCACTCAAAGTTCATATCTCGGAGGTATACCCAAGTTCGGCTGAAGGGATCGGTCTTGAAAACCGACAGGCGGCGAGAGTCGCGCGGGGGTTCGAATCCCTCTACCTCCTCCATTTTTTCTAAATTAAATATTATATCATCGCGGGGTGGAGCAGTACGGTAGCTCGTCGGGCTCATAACCCGAAGGTCGCAGGTTCAAATCCTGTCCCCGCAACCAAATGGTCCCGTGGTGTAGTGGTTAACATGCCTGCCTGTCACGCAGGAGATCGCCGGTTCGACCCCGGTCGGGACCGCCATTTTTTTAATAAAGGCTCGGTAGCTCAGTCGGTAGAGCAGAGGACTGAAAATCCTCGTGTCGGCGGTTCGATTCCGTCCCGAGCCACCATTTTGAAATAGCAAGCCGGCTTAGCTCAATTGGTAGAGCAACTGACTTGTAATCAGTAGGTTGGGGGTTCAAGTCCTCTAGCCGGCACCACTTTCAAAATGAGCCATTAGCTCAGTTGGTAGAGCATCTGACTTTTAATCAGAGGGTCGAAGGTTCGAATCCTTCATGGCTCACCATTTTTAATTTAATGCGGGTGTAGTTTAGTGGTAAAACAAGAGCCTTCCAAGCTCTGGTCGAGAGTTCGATTCTCTTCACCCGCTTTTTATGGGCCTATAGCTCAGCTGGTTAGAGCGCACGCCTGATAAGCGTGAGGTCGATGGTTCGAGTCCATTTAGGCCCACCATAATTATTCCGCAGTAGCTCAGTGGTAGAGCTATCGGCTGTTAACCGATCGGTCGTAGGTTCGAGTCCTACCTGCGGAGCCATATTATAGAGAAGTACCCAAGTGGCTCAAGGGGCTCCCCTGCTAAGGGAGTAGATCGCGAACGCGGTGCGAGGGTTCGAATCCCTTCTTCTCTGCCAGATTTTGGCCCGTTGGTCAAGTGGTTAAGACACCGCCCTTTCACGGCGGTAACACGGGTTCGAATCCCGTACGGGTCATACTAAAAGAGATAGCATAATCTGCTATCTCTTTTTTGTTGTATAAAAGTGGACTTTTGATAGTCTGCTTTTTTTTATAGATTTTTGTATACTTTTTTCTATTTGAACCGTCTAACTAATAGAAAGGAGAGAGCGATGGAGTATGAAAAGGTCATTATAGAAACATCAAAAAGTATTTATAGATATTTGCTTAAAATTGGAGTAACACCAGCAGAAGCAGAGGATATCGTTCAAGATACGATACAAAAAAGTTATATTAATTTAAATGGGATTACCTCTTCTTATACATAAGAAGAGGTAATCCTATTTTTTGAATATGTTTTAACTCTCCGCGGAATGCCCATCCGGTTTCATAACAGCATGACTATATGCGGAGTGGAGAGTTTTGTATCCTAAAAGTGCAATAGTTAAGGCAAGGCCTCCTGCAATAATAGCCACACTAAATCCTGCGCGAGCTCCAAAAGTATCAATAACTAAACCAGCTACCGCTGATCCTAGAGAGACTCCAATACCAAGTCCTGTAATTGCCCAGGTCATTCCTTCGGTTATTTTTGATTCAGGTACGATTTTTTCCACCAGTCCCATAGTAATAATCATAGTAGGGGCAACAGATAAGCCTGCAAAGAAAACAATAACTACTAGCCAAGCAATAGTGTTTACGAAAACTAGTGGCAGCATTGTTACCATTGATAGTGTGACTGCTATTAAAAATTGATTATATGGTGGAGTACTGAGTTTAAGAGTGCCGAAAATAAGACCTGCTAGGCATGAACCGATTGCATAGACGGAAAGCACAAAGCTAGCAGCTACTGTGTTTCCTTGATGCTCAGCAAAAGCCACACTAACTACATCTATTGTGCCAAATATAGTACCTATAGCGATGAGTGTGAATACAAGCACTCGTAATGTACCAATTTTAAATACTGTTCCTTTGTTTGTAATGTCGTGGGGATGTACATGTGGTTCTGTGCTTTTTTGCATGGTGAATAGGCATACCCCGATTGTAAGAAAAACACATGATAAAAGTGGTCCTGCTTCTGGGAAGAACATAACACTTAAACTGACGGATAATACAGGACCAATGATGAAGCAAAGTTCATCGACGACCGATTCGAAGGAAAATGCTGTATGCAATTTATGAGATCCACGGTATAGTTTAGTCCAACGTGCACGTACCATGGCCGACATGTTTGGCATACAACCCGCACATAAGGCGGATAGAAATAGCGTCCAATAAGGAGCCTCATATTTCGTACATAGAAGTAAGAGAATCGTAAAGAAAACACTGATACCTGTAGTCGGAAGAAGTATACGAGATTGCCCTAATTGATCAGCCATACGAGAAATATGAGGAGCTAGTAAAGCTGATGATAATGTGAAGGTGGCTGCAACGGCTCCGGCAAGCCAATAGTCACCACGTAACTGAGATAACATTGTAACAATACCAATCCCCATCATTGATATGGGCATCCGAGCTATAAAGCCTGCTAATGAGAATCCTTTTGTACCAGAAGCACTGAAAATCTCACGGTAGGAATTAAACATAATAATCACCAAAGTATTTGACGTTTACATATACATTCTTCATTCTTGTAACTCCTCCTCTGTGTCGTTAATACCTTCTATAAAAAGGGACAGTGAGTCAATTTAGGGTATAAGTAAGAAGTTATATTATCTTGTAAGCTAGAAAAAATTGACATACGCACCGTATGCCAATATCATATTAACATACGGTGCGTATGTCAATTGAAATGTTTTATCTCTGGATGGAGAGCTAACGTTAAAAGGAGTTATTCTTTTATATAGAGAACGATACTATAATGGGATTCATTTTGAATAAAGGGAATGAATAGAAGTAGGAGGAAAAGATGGTTAAAAAAACAAGAGCAGAAATGATCATTGAAACACGCGCTAAATTGCTGAGTGCAGCAAGAGAGGCTTTCGGTACAGTTGGATATGTAAACACATCTATGGATGATTTTACTGCATCTGTCGGTTTAACGCGTGGTGCAATTTATCATCATTTTGGCGATAAAAAAGGATTGCTAGAAGCAGTTGTAAAAGAAATTGATATGGAAATGGATAATAAATTACGGAAAGTATCAGATGAGGCGGAAGGAACTTGGGAAGGATTTGTTGGGCGCTGTCGAGCTTATTTAACGATGGCACTTGATCCAGAAATTCAGCGAATTGTACTTCGGGATGCACCGGCAGTATTAGGAACTAGTTATTATCAATCATCACAGTCACAATGTTTAGCGACGATGGCGGAGATACTTCAGCAACTAATGAAGTATTGTATTATTGAAAAGACGGACTGTGAAGCTTTAGCAAGATTCATAAATGGCGGACTAGTGGACCTTGCTTGTTGGATCGCGAATTCTGAAGATGCAGAGGAACAGCTGTCTAAAGCGTTGCATAGCCTAACACTTATATTGAATGGTTTATTATTAGAAAAGAATGCATAATTTTAACTGATATTTCTTTATTAATATACAGTAATTGCTAAAATGGAGGTGATACAGCGCATGTTAATTTATTTGCTCCTTTTCGCATTAGCAGGCTGTTTATTTATATGGATAGGAAGTAATATATTGAAAAAAGAAAGAACACCTTTCATTGCAGGATATAATACTGTATTCCATCCATAGAATGAAAGGGTGTTAGCAAGACGAGTAGGTGTAGTAGTTATTCTATTTGGAGTAGAAACAATATTGTTTCCACCAGTTGCATTTTTCTTCAACTTTGAGGGGTTTTACTTTGGTATTTTAGCTGGGGTAGATATTGTTGTTGTTGTATTTATTCTTCTCATAGTAGATCAGCTGGAAGTTTAATATGTTACGTTTTGCTTACTTGTATCTTGGAAAATGGTTTGTAGAATAGATTCCCATATGCTTAGGGCATCAGGGAAGAAATGCCCAGTTTCGTTTATATAGTGTGTTACCGCATGAGGAGTAGTTTGAGGCTACTCTTTTATTTCTTCTATTGATGAAACGATATTATCTGTACGTTGCTAAAAATGGAGAGGGGTAAAAACATTTTTAAAGTGGTAATTAAACTTGTTTATTTCGATTCACAATCTTTATAAAACATCCTCATTGGTATTGATTCCACACTTGATCTAATCATTTTACACTCTATGTGAAAAAGTTCACAAATAGGTCATAATTTGTGAAGGAATTCACAATAATCCGTGCTACAATATGTATGTAAAGAAGTTAAACAACATTAAATTAGTATTTTAATTAATTACTTAAACAATAATAAAAAATAGATGTAAACAATTGAAAGGGGAAATTAGCATGAAAAAAGGTATCAATCGCGTAGTATTAGTAGGAACAGGAGCTGTAGGTTGTAGTTACGCTTACTCAATGATCAACCAAGGTGTAGCTGAAGAATTCGTACTAGTAGATGTTAATGAAGCAAAAGCAGAAGGAGAAGCAATGGACTTAAGCCATGCGGTACCATTCTCTCCAGCACCAACAAAAGTTTGGAGCGGTAGCTATGCAGATTGTAAAGATGCAGATTTAGTAGTTATCACTGCTGGATTACCACAAAAGCCAGGCGAAACTCGTTTAGACTTAGTTGAGAAAAATACAAAGATCTTTAAACAAATCGTTCGCGGTATTATGGATAGCGGATTCGATGGAATCTTCTTAATCGCAACTAACCCAGTTGATATTTTAACTTACGTAACTTGGAAAGAATCTGGTTTACCGAAAGAGCGCGTAATCGGTTCTGGTACTACTTTAGACTCTGCTCGTTTCCGTTACATGTTAGGTGACTACTTAGATGTAGATCCACGTAACGTTCATGCTTACATCGTAGGTGAGCACGGTGACACTGAACTTCCAGTATGGAGCCACGCTACTGTAGGTGTACAAAAACTAGAAACAATCTTAGCGAACAACGAACAGTATAACCAAGAAGATTTAGATAAAATCTTTGAAAATGTACGCGATGCAGCTTACCACATTATTGAGCGTAAAGGCGCAACTTACTACGGAATCGGTATGTCACTACTTCGTGTAACTAAAGCAATCTTAAGCAACGAGAACAGCGTATTAACTGTATCGGCATACCTTGAAGGTCAATATGGTGAGAAAGATGCTTTCGTAGGTGTTCCAGCTGTTATTAACCGCGAAGGTGTACGTGAAATCGTAGAACTTGAGCTAAATGAAGAAGAAAAAGCGAAATTCGCTCATTCTGTAAAAGTATTAAAAGAAACAATGGCACCAGTACTATAATAATTGCTAAATAATTCAGAGGCGGGAAACTGCTTCCTACCTCTGAGTTTTTATATAATTTAATATAAATTCCTTTTCCGGTTTCCCTTGTATATCCCCAATATACCCCTTTTGCTGGATAAGGGTCGTTTATAGAAAAGAGCACTCTACTTTATATAGAGTGCTCTTTATTATTATTTTTTAGGTGTTAATCCTAATTTCTTTAAAATATCTGCCAGTGTACTGCTTTTTGATTTTTCAACAGGTGTTTGTGATTTAGATGCATCCGGTCCTTTTTTCAAGAAGTTCTTTTCAACGAAACGAATATCTTTTTCGTCGACAATGCCATCTTTGTTAAGGTCGCCGTCTTTCACAGATAGTCCTTTTTTACCATAGTTGCTAGCGATAATTTCGGTTTGATTTAGTCCGAAAAATTTAGTTTTCCTATTTATTTTGCCTCTGATATAATCAGTCTTATAAGAGGGGAATTTTGGTATAACCATGAAATTAAATAATATTAACTCAGTGTTCATGTTGTGTTATCATCTTTGGTGGTTCGCCGTAGATAAAGTAAAACAGTTTATGGGAAATCAAGGCGAAAAGTGAGATGAATTAATATGACAAAGCATAATAAGGCGTACAAATTTCGTCTGTATCCAACAGAAGAACAAGCAAATCTGATACGTAAAACTTTTGGGTGTGTACGCTTTGTATATAACAAAATGCTAGCTGAACGGAAAAAAGTATACGAAAAATACAAAGAGAACAAGGAAGAGCTAAAGAAACAAAAATTCCCTACTCCTGCGAAATACAAGGTGAAGTATGAATGGTTGAAAGAAGTCGATTCATTAGCATTGGCTAACGCTCAATTAAACTTGCAAACTGCGTATAAGAATTTTTTTAGTGGTCAAAGTGATTTTCCTACATTCAAAAGTAAAAAGAGTAGAAAATCCTATACAACAAATCGAGTAAACGGAAATATTATGTTATTTCATGGTTATATCAAATTACCGAAATTGAAAATGGTGAAACTGAAGCAACATAGAGAGATCCCGCCAAACCATATCATCAAATCATGTACGATTTCGATGACACCCTCTGGTAAATACTATGTGTCCATCTTGACTGAATATGAAAAAGAGATTGTACAAAAAGAAGTAGAAAGTGTAGTTGGATTAGACTTTGCAATGGCTGAATTGTACGTGAGTAGCGAAGATGAGAAAGCCAATTATCCTCGCTTTTATCGTCAGATGTTAGACAGATTAGCAAAGGCACAACGAGTATTAGCAAGACGTGTGAAAGGCTCAGTGCGCTGGAATAAACAACGCATTTGTGTAGCGAAGTTGCATGAAAAGGTCGCCAATCAACGTAAAAATTTCCTTCATCACAAGTCTAAAGAATTAGCTACGAACTTTGACGTTGTAGCAATCGAAGACTTACATATGAAAGGAATGTCACGAGCACTTCGCTTTGGTAAGAGTGTAGCAGATAACGGTTGGAGGATGTTCACGACATTTTTAGCATATAAGCTACAAGAACAAGGAAAACAGCTTGTAAAAGTAGATAAGCGGTTTCCTTCTACAAAGATGTGTAGTAATTGTGGAAACAGAAAAGATATGCTACTATCTGAACGCACGTATGAGTGTTCTTGTGGACTAACAATAAGTCGCGACTATAACGCAGCTATTAATATCAAAAGAGAAGCCATACGCCTATTAGCGCTAGCATAAATAGAACAAAATAACCTTTGGAACAAGGGCGTTAGCTCGGCTGTCCTAGGACAAATTCGTTAGCTATCAAAAGTAGCGACTAACCGAGAAGCCCCCACTTCAAGTAAGCTCGTAAGAGATGCTAAGTGGTGGGTAGTTCACTTCTGATAGTTTTGTTTCCCACAAAATTTCATGATTATCATTAGGGTTAGATGGCTTTCCATCATTCACTAAAAATTTGACGATGATGTGATCGCCTAAATCTTCACCATCATTATTTTTCTTTGCATCTGTGACTTCATAGGATGTTTCAAGTGCTACTTTTGCAATGTCCAATGAACCTTTATTTTCAAGTTTGAAGTTTCTTTCAATAAAATCACCTGGTTTTAAATCTTTCACATCAACGATGACACTTGGATTAATAGAAAGATCTAATGTTCCAGCTTGAAATGAATTATTAGATGTTTCAGAATCACTGAAATAGGCGAATACACCGCCAAATGTAAGTGATAAGCCTAGTGATGCAGTGACAACTCCCATTCCTATTTTTTGTTTTAATGACATAAGAAAGCCCCCTAGTTTAATTTTTATAGCAAACAGTCGCAACGAGTATGAAAAAAGTAAACATAGCATTTCAGTATGAATTGTAGTTGCGAAAGCTCGGCGTTCGTTATTGAGAACGAGTGTATGCTTATGAATTTTACATTTCAATAAATTTTGTGACAAAAAATGTTGAGAAACATTTTTTTATGACAGATTATTTTGTTTGTATTTTACGTGGAAAGAGCGTGAAATACAGAGAGAAACCAATAAAATAAATATTGAGCAACAATGAAAGGCGAGAAATAGTAAGGAAAATGAAGCGCTTGCAATGAATATTCGTCAAAATTCGATAATTTACACGAAAAATGTGAACATTTTAAGTGAAATTTAAGAAAAAAACGAATATTTTTAAAAAAATAACAAGGATATTTCAGTTTTTCGCAGAAATGATAAAGAGTAAAAAAATTCTGTCATCTTAGTGAGGTGAACATATTGGATGTAATAAATTGTGAAGAAGTGAAACGAGATGAGTTTCATACAGAAAAGTACTATGACAGTTATAACATCTTTGGCGCACATATTGTGACGGAAGATGGGATGCGAGGGGTACGATTCACAGTATGGGCTCCTCATGCGAAAGCAATGAGTGTTGTTGGGGATTTTAATGAATGGGATTATGAGCAACATAAGATGCTACAAGTGACAGAAGAGGGGATTTGGTCCTTGTTTGTACCGCATATTGAAGAGAATGATATATATAAGTATGCGATTGAAACGATGGACGGTGACGTTATTTTAAAAGCGGATCCTTATGCAGTATATGCAGAAGTAAGACCAAATACGGCATCTGTAGTTTTTGATATAGAGGGATATGAATGGAATGATAAAAACTGGATTCGTAAGAGAAAGAAAAAATCGATTTATAAAGAAGCGATGACAGTTTACGAATTACATTTCGGTTCTTGGAAAAAGAAAGAGAGTGGCGCTCTGTATTCTTACAGAGAAATGGCCGAGGAGCTCATTCCGTATGTGGTGGAACATCAATTTACACATATTGAAATTATGCCGCTTGTTGAGCATCCATATGATCGTTCTTGGGGATATCAAGGAACAGGATATTATGCAGCGACAAGTAGATTCGGCACGCCACATGATTTGATGTATTTTGTCGATGAATGTCATAAATATGGAATCGGTGTCATTTTAGATTGGGTACCGGGGCATTTTTGTAAAGATGCTCACGGTTTATATTTGTTTGATGGGACACCGACTTATGAATATAAAGATAGAGACGTACAAGAAAACCTTGTATGGGGAACTGTTAATTTTGATTTAGGGAAGAGAGAAGTACGTAATTTCTTAATTTCAAATGCGTTATTTTGGATGAAGTATTTCCATATTGATGGTTTCAGGGTAGATGCAGTTGCGAATATGCTGTACTGGAATAAAGAAGGAAAAGAGCAAAGCAATGAACACGCCGTTTCTTTCTTACGAGAGTTAAATGAAGCCGTGTTTGCAGAAGATGAAGAGTTTCTTATGACAGCGGAAGATTCAACAGCTTGGCCACTTGTAACAGCTCCAACATACGAGGGTGGACTTGGATTCAATTATAAATGGAATATGGGTTGGATGAATGACGTGCTGAAATATATGGAATGTGCGCCAGAGTACCGGAAATACATTCATGAGAAAATGACATTCTCTTTAATATATGCTCACTCTGAAAACTTCATATTGCCGCTTTCTCATGATGAAGTCGTTCATGGGAAAAAGTCGTTATTAAATAAAATGCCGGGAGATTACTGGGATAAGTTTGCTCAGCTTCGTTTATTATATGGATATTTCTTTACTCATCCAGGTAAGAAATTACTCTTTATGGGTGGAGAATTCGGGCAATTTGATGAGTGGAAAGACCTTGAAGATTTAGATTGGAATTTACATGATTTTGAAATGCATCGTAATATGCATGATTACTTTAAAGAGCTCATAGCATTGTATAAGCGCTCAAAACCACTTTGGCAGTTAGATCACTCGCCTGAAGGATTTCAGTGGATTGATGCTAATAATAATGAGCAAAGTATTTTCTCGTTTATCCGCCAAGGGGATAAGCAGGAAGATGCGTTAGTTGTCGTATGTAATTTTACGAAAGCTACATATGAAAACTATAAAGTAGGTGTACCAGATTTCGAGTACTATAACGAAATTTTAAACAGTGACTCGGCGCAATATGGCGGATCGGGGCAAGTTAATAAGAAACGTCTCAAGACGATTCTAGAGCCATATCATAATCAAGCGGCACATGTAGAAATTACAATTCCACCATTTGGCGTATCCATATTACGACCAGTGAAGACGAGAAAGGGGAGCAAAAAACAAGATGGCTCAAAAACAAAAGTGCGTAGCAATGTTACTAGCAGGGGGAAAAGGTAGTCGTTTAAGTGCATTAACAAAAAATTTAGCCAAGCCAGCTGTTCCATTTGGTGGTAAATATCGCATTATTGATTTTACGTTAAGTAACTGTGCAAACTCCGGTATTGAAACGGTGGGGATTTTAACACAATATCAACCGTTAGAACTTCATAATTATATTGGAATCGGAAATGCTTGGGATCTTGATCGTGTAAACGGTGGAGTCACTGTGTTACCTCCTTATGCGGAGTCTTCAGGTGTGAAGTGGTATACAGGTACGGCAAGTGCTATTTATCAAAACTTAAACTATTTAAGTCAGTATGAACCAGAATATGTCCTTATTTTATCAGGCGATCATATTTATAAAATGGATTACAGCAAAATGCTAGATTACCATATTGAGAAAGAAGCGGACGTTTCGATTTCTGTTATTGAAGTGCCGTGGGATGAAGCAAGTCGCTTTGGCATCATGAATACAAATGAAGAGATGGAAGTTGTTGAATTTGAGGAGAAACCGCAATTTCCAAGAAGTAATCTTGCATCAATGGGAATTTATATTTTTAACTGGGCTATTTTAAAAGAATATTTAGAGATGGATGCAAGAAACCCTGAATCTAGTAATGACTTCGGAAAAGATGTACTTCCGCTTTTATTAGATGAAGGGAAGAAGTTGATGGCGTATCCGTTTGAAGGATATTGGAAAGATGTTGGAACGGTGAAAAGCTTATGGGAAGCGAATATGGATTTACTTCGCGATGAAACATCGTTGAACTTGAACGATCGTAATTGGCGCATTTATTCTGTAAATCCAAACGAGCCACCTCAATATATTGCACAGCAGGCAAAAGTAGAAGAGTCACTTATTAATGAAGGGTGCGTCATTGAAGGGGACGTGAAGCATTCTGTTTTATTCCAAGGAGTGACGGTGGAAGAAGGTAGTATGGTAATCGATTCTGTCGTTATGCCGGGGGCAAAGATTGGTAAAAATGTTGTGATTGAAAGAGCGATCGTTGGATCGGAAATGGTTATTGAAGATGGGACAATAATTCGTCCAGAAAAAAATGTTGATGATGTAGTACTAATTGCTGAAGGAAAATAGAAAAGGGGGATGAAATGAATGGGAGAAAAAATGTTAGGAATTATTAATGCAACGGGAAGTTTTCCTTCCTTAAAGAAAGTAACAGGGCATCGTTCATTAGCGGCGTTACCGTTTGGAGGCCGTTACCGCCTCATTGATTTCATGCTTTCAAATATGGTGAATTCTAATATTCATAGCGTGGCGGTTTTTACAAGTCATAAAAATCGTTCTTTAATGGATCATGTCGGTTCAGGAAAACAGTGGGATTTAGATAGAAAGCGTGATGGACTGTTTTTATTCCCACCGAACTGCCAATGTGATCATGACGAATTTGGATCTTTTGCACATTTTAGAAGACATATTGATTATTTTCTAAGAAGCAGAGAAGAATATGTTGTTATTACGAATAGCCATCTTGTAACAGCGTTAAACTTTCAAGCGGTGTTAGAGCGACATATACATACGTCTGCAGATATTACTGAAGTTTGTCATGAAGGGGTTTCGCTTCAAACATATGTGTTAAAGAAACAATTATTGCTAGACTTATTTGAGACATATAAAGATGTGGAGCAATACAGTTTATTTGATGTAGTGAGAGAAAAGAGCGGGAAATCACTGCATATTACTACGTACGAACATACAGGATATGTAGCTATTATTGATTCTATTGAAAGTTACTATAAACATAGCCTAGAAATTTTGCAGCCTTCTATTTGGAAGCAATTATTTAAGAAAGAAGCACCAATCTTTACGAAAGTAAAAGATGAGCCACCAACTCGTTATATGAAGGGTGCAGTAGTGAAAAATACGATGATTGCAAACGGTAGTATTATTGAGGGTGAAGTAGAAAATAGTGTTGTCTCCCGTTCTGTTAAAATTGGAAAAGGTTCAATTGTTCGTAATAGTATTATTATGCAAAAGAGCCAAATTGGAGATAATTGCATAATAGACGGTGTTATTATCGATAAAGATGTGAAACTTGGCGACGGCGTAGTGTTAAAAGGAAATGCCGATGAGCCATATGTTGTAGAAAAAGGTAGTGTACAAAATAGTACAATCAACAGTTATTCGTAAATAGCAGGTGCATAATTAGTGGGGGATTTAGAAAACCCCCACTAATTAAGGTTTTACTCTATATGGAAACTTGAAGGGAGGAAGCTGTAAGAAGAGCGATTTATGATGTATACGCTTTTCGTGCAGTGGAACAACAGGTGAATATTTTATTTGCAGTATCAGAATGTGTACCGTTTATTAAATCCGGAGGTCTAGCTGATGTAGCAGGAGCGCTTCCAAAAGAATTAAAAAAATTAGGAGTGAATGTTCGCATTATACTTCCAAACTACAGTCTTATCCCGAAAGAGTTAAGAGAAGGATGTACGCTTCATAAAGTAATTAGCGTTCCCCTTGGATGGAGAAATCAATATTGCGGGATTTTAAAAGGTGAGCAGGACGGGATTACGTATTACTTAATAGACAATGAATATTATTTTAAGAGAGATTCTCTATATGGCCATTATGATGATGGGGAGCGTTTTTCTTATTTTTCAAAAGCAGTTTTAGAGTGTATTCCGCATCTTGATTTCGAAGTAGATGTTCTTCATAGCCATGATTGGCATACAGCTATGGTTAATTTCTTACTTCGTGAAAAGTATCAAGATAACCCGTTATATGAGCATATTAAAACGGTATATACGATTCATAACTTGCAGTTCCAAGGTGTATTTCCTCCTGAAGTGATGTACGACTTACTGGAGCTTGGTCATGAATATTTTCATAGTGAACAGCTTGAGTTTTATGGAAACGTGAACTTTATGAAAGGCGGTATTATCGCATCTGACCAAATTACAGCGGTTAGCCCGACATATAAAGAAGAGATTCAATATGAGTTTTTCGGTGAGAAGTTAGATGGATTGCTACGAAAATATAATGATAAGCTTAGTGGCATTGTAAATGGAATTGATACGAGCGTATATAATCCAGAAACAGATCCATATATTACGGCTCAGTATAGTGCAGAATCGCTAGATGAAAAGAATGAAAATAAACGCGCATTGCAGCGTTATTTTGGTTTACCAGAAAAAGAAGATACACCAGTTATTTCGATGGTAACACGATTAACGAAACAAAAGGGGCTTGATCTAGTACGTACTGTATTCCGTGAAATAATGGAAGAAGATGTACAATGTATTATTTTAGGATCAGGCGATTCTGAATACGAGCAGTTCTTTGAATGGATGGCATACGAGTATCCAGAAAAGGTAAAAGTATATATTGGGTTTAATGAAGCGTTAGCGCACCAAGTGTACGCGGGAAGCGATTTGTTTTTAATGCCATCGCTGTTTGAACCGTGTGGACTTGGACAACTTATTGCGCTAGCATATGGCACGATTCCAATTGTAAGAGAAACAGGCGGATTAAATGATACTGTACATTCTTACGATGAGGACACTGGAATTGGGAATGGCTTTAGCTTTACGAATTTTAATGCGCATGACATGTTACATACGATTCTTCGTGCAATTGAGTTTTATCAAGATAAACCGGTATGGGATAAGCTTGTAAAGCAAGCGATGACTGAAGATTATAGCTGGGGGAAATCTGCTCTTGCATACAAGAAATTGTATAAAAGTCTCATGGAATAACATTGAGGTGGTGAAAAAATGTTTACTCATGTTGAAAGCTTCAAATCCGCTTTTCTAGAGAAATTAGAAACGATGTATGGGAAAAGTTTCAAAGATTCTACAACTCGTGATCAGTATAATACGCTCGGTTATATGGTACGTGAGTATATGAATAGTCAATGGATTGCAACGAATGAAAGGTATCGTTCTGGAGATCAAAAACAAATGTATTATTTATCCATTGAATTTTTACTTGGGCGTTTACTAGGCAGTAATATATTAAATTTAGGCATTCGAGATGTATGTGAAAAAGGACTTTTTGAACTTGGAATTTCTTTGCACGAGTTAGAAGAAATTGAAGCAGATGCTGGCCTTGGTAACGGTGGACTTGGACGTTTAGCAGCCTGTTTTCTCGATTCACTCGCTTCTTTAAACTTACCAGGACATGGCTGTGGTATTCGTTATAAGCATGGTCTGTTTGATCAAAAAATTGTTGATGGCTATCAAGTAGAATTTCCAGAACAGTGGCTTCTTCATGAAAACGTTTGGGAAGTAAGAAGGTATGACCAAGCGGTAGAAGTAAGTTATTTTGGAAACGTTGAACCACTAGAAATTGATGGACGTTTAGAGTTCAGGCATACAAATGCAGAAGTTATTATGGCAGTACCATATGACGTTCCAGTTGTGGGGTATGAAACGAGTACTGTAAATACGCTTCGGCTTTGGAATGCGGAGCCAGTTCCTTTCCCGCAAAATTGTAAAGATATTTTGAAATATAAGCGTGAAACAGAGGCCGTATCGGAGTTTTTATATCCAGATGATACGCATGATGAGGGGAAAATACTTCGTTTAAAACAACAGTATTTCCTCGTATCAGCAAGTTTGCAAAATATCGTTCGTATGCATAGGGAGAGACACGGTAGTCTTCGTCAGTTACATGAAAAAATCGCGATTCATATAAACGATACACATCCGGTTCTAGCAATTCCAGAACTTATGCGTATTTTATTAGACGAAGAAAAATTGACATGGGAAGAAGCTTGGCACATAACAACGCAGACGATTTCCTATACGAATCATACGACGTTATCAGAAGCGCTTGAGAAATGGCCAATTCGCATTTTTAAACCGTTATTACCGAGAATTTATATGATTATTGAAGAAATTAATGAACGTTTCTGTCATGAGCTTTGGGACCGTTATTCGTACGATTGGAAGCGTATTGAGGACATGGCCATTATTGCGCATGACCTTGTGAAAATGGCTCATTTAGCGATTGTTGGTAGCCATAGCGTTAACGGTGTGGCGAAAATTCATACAGAAATTTTAAAGCAGCGTGAAATGCGATTGTTCTATGAATTTTATCCAGATAAGTTTAATAATAAAACGAATGGAATTGCTCATAGGCGCTGGCTAATGAAGGCGAATCCACAGCTGACGAATCTTATTTCGGAAGCGATTGGAGAAGAATGGAAGAAAGAGCCAATTAAGCTGCAAGCACTGCAAAACTTCATACATGATACTAGTTTTCAAGAAAAGCTTGCAGGGGTAAAACAAGAGCGTAAGATTATTTTAGCGGAGAGCATTCATAATAAAATGGGGATCACTATTGATCCAAATTCTATTTTTGATGTGCAAGTGAAAAGGCTACATGCTTATAAACGACAGTTATTAAATGTTCTTCATATTTTGTACTTGTATAACCGTTTAAAAGAGGATACTAGTTTTTCATTTTACCCACGTACTTTTATTTTTGGAGCGAAAGCATCACCTGGCTATTATTATGCGAAGAAAATTATTAAATTAATAAATGAGCTTGCAAGAAAAGTGAATACCGATCCGTACGTAAGTCAATTTATGAAAGTTATCTTTCTAGAAAACTACCGAGTTTCTTTAGCGGAAGATATATTCCCGGCGGCAGATGTAAGTGAACAAATTTCAACTGCAAGTAAAGAAGCATCGGGAACAGGTAACATGAAATTCATGATGAATGGTGCAATTACACTCGGAACGTTAGATGGAGCTAATATTGAAATAAAAGACCGGGTCGGTGATGATGCCTGCTTCATTTTCGGCTTAACAGCGGATGAGGTTCTTCATTACTACCAAAACGGTGGATATCGTGCAAGTGACTATTATCACCACAATATGCACATTAAAAAAGTAGTAGATCAGTTAACGAATGGTTTCTTTGCACAGTCGGGGGCTGAATTTGAAGCGATTTATGATTCACTTGTAATTCAAAATGATGAATACTTCGTTCTGCGAGATTTTGGTCCATATGCGGAAAGGCAAGAAGCTGTTGGTAGAGCGTATGAAAACCGAACGAAGTGGTTAGAAATGTCGATTTTAAATATTGCACAGTCTGGTCATTTTGCGAGTGATCGAACGATTTTACAGTATAGTAATGAGATTTGGAGTATTGGTAATGCGGTTACACAGTATTAAGTGAAAGTCCCTTTTGAAGGGACTTTTATTCATGGAGACAAAGTGTAAAAATGAATAATACGTATAGGGACGCTAAAGTGTATTCACTTTTAAAAGAGGAATATAATCACTTAAAAAACCGAGCTTAATCTCATTAAGCTCGGTTTTCTTTTTTTGCTTAAGAAAGAAATGGGATAGCGGTATATATGATACCTGTTCCACCATATTCGCCTGTCGCAAAGTATGAAAATGTAAAGAAACCTGTAAACGTAAAAATTACAATTAGAAAAAGTGCAAAGATAAATTTTAGCATGTAAGGTCCCCTCATCCGAAAGTAATTTCATAGATTATTATAGTATACAAATATTAAATTTCCAATTGTTTACTGGTTAAAAATGAGAGGTCAGACATGTTTTGTATGTTGTAATGGAATGGTTATTCGTAATGGATTTTGTATTTTTCGTAAATGTCATGTTGTGATGGACGTGTGCATATTCCCAGTCTTTATCATTAAAATGGACATTTCTTGGAGGGAGAAGAGGAACGACATCGAATAAATTGACAAAACGAAAGCTACTAGCTACTTGCAGTTTATAATAATTTCGAAAGGCGATATCTCCAACTTTTGGAGAGGCAAATGTATAAAGACCGTACTGTGCGAAGGCGGTGTTGATACGCGCATCGAGTATATGTAGTGTGGCGAGCGCGCCGCCTAAGCTATGGCCTGTTGCAAGAAGTTTCTTATGGGCTGGTAATGACACGAGCATATCCATAATAGAATCCCGGCAAGATTCATAAATTGAAAGAAAGCCGTTATGAACATTTCCGCTATTTAAAGCGTATGGGTATGGTCTTTGGTTGACGAGTGAATCGATAATCCAATCTGTATCTGTTTGTGTGCCCCTAAAAGCTACAATAATCGTATCCTCAGATTCTAATATGAATCCGAACCATTCTGTCTTTTGAATGGCCTTTCCTTGAAACCCTTGTACATATTGGAACCCATCGGGTATTTCGAAAATGCCATTTTGTTTATATTGTTCATACGTTAACTCGCAGCAAGATGCTAACAATATGGCAGTGTCTTTATCAAAGGATAAAGGAGTACGCATCAAGAAAGCCCTCCTTAAGAAAAGGTATAGTTCAATATATGCAGTGAGGGACTTGATTCATTCTTTTTGAAAAAAGGCTTGAACCTACAGTTACGTGAGGGAGTATGATTTTTGTAAACATATTGTTAGGAGGAGTGTAGGATGAGCAAAAAGGAAGGCTATTCAATTGGTGAGTTTTCAAAGAGAACAGGTATATCAATACGAACACTACAGTATTACGATG
Organism: Bacillus sp. SRB_8; assembly: GCF_003264205.1. Taxonomy (NCBI): domain Bacteria; kingdom Bacillati; phylum Bacillota; class Bacilli; order Caryophanales; family Bacillaceae; genus Bacillus; species Bacillus sp. SRB_8. The sequence continues at coordinate 18,084 of NZ_NADT01000052.1, forward strand.
AACTTGGTCTGCTTAAACCTGAAAAAAATATAAGTTCAGGACACCGTGTATATAAAGATAGAGATATATTAGCGCTCCAAAAAATAGTGAGTCTTAAAGTATTAGGATATAGTTTAGAAGAAATTCGTGTCATGCTCAATGTGAAAAGTTTGAATATAAGCTTAAAAGAAACATTACAAAATCAAAGAGTAGCCTTTGAAGAAAAGAAAAACCAACTTGAAGTTTCGATAAAGGCGATTGAACGAACAATGGTATACCTTGAGGAAGATGAAGCGGTAGATAGTAATATATTAATGAGCTTAATTAATAGTATCCAAAAAGAAAACGAACAACGTTTATGGCTTGAAGAATATGTACCAAAAGAAGTGGCTGATGGATTATATAATAAGCCGGAAGAAGAGGACATAGCACTTGATAAAGAGTTTATGCGTTTAGCAAAAGAAGTGAAAAGGTTATTTGGAAGACAAATTGAGGATTCAGAAGTGCAAAAATTGGTTGATGAACATATGAAAGCGACTCTTAAGTATGTCGGTGAAGAGACAATGTATTCTCTAGGTAAATTAGAGAATGTAGAAGAACAATATAATAATACGATGCCTTCTCCTTATACAGAGGAAGAAGAGTTATGGCTTAATGAAGCGATGGAATGTTATATGGTTAAAAATGGTTTGTATAGTCCACCTAAATAAAAAAGCCGATTTCAATCTCAAGGATGGTATTATCCCCTTTAGGTA
>NZ_NADT01000053.1:0-412 GCF_003264205.1 Bacillus sp. SRB_8
GTCCGCCGCGTTTAGCCACTTCGCTACCCCTCCGACATATATGGTGGAGGATGACGGGATCGAACCGCCGACCCCCTGCTTGTAAGGCAGGTGCTCTCCCAGCTGAGCTAATCCTCCAAAAGTGGTGACCCGTACGGGATTCGAACCCGTGTTACCGCCGTGAAAGGGCGGTGTCTTAACCACTTGACCAACGGGCCAAATATTATAAATTCCTTATGGCGGAGAGCAAGGGATTCGAACCCTTGATACGCTTGTGACGTATACACGATTTCCAATCGTGCTCCTTCGGCCAACTCGGACAGCTCTCCAATGGCTCCGCAGGTAGGAATCGAACCTACGACCGATCGGTTAACAGCCGATAGCTCTACCGCTGAGCTACTGCGGAATAATATTGCCTGGCAACGTCCTACTC
>NZ_NADT01000054.1:0-372 GCF_003264205.1 Bacillus sp. SRB_8
CGCGCCCGAGAGGAGTCGAACCCCTAACCTCTTGATCCGTAGTCAAACGCTCTATCCAATTGAGCTACGGGCGCATATGGTGCCGAGGGCGGGGGTCGAACCCGCACGGTGGTCACCCACCGCAGGATTTTAAGTCCTGTGCGTCTGCCTGTTCCGCCACCCCGGCATGTCATACTGAAAATTGGAGCGGAAGACGGGATTCGAACCCGCGACCCCAACCTTGGCAAGGTTGTATTCTACCACTGAACTACTTCCGCAAGACATGTTTGAGTTATTTTATTAAAAGTGCGGGTGAAGGGAGTCGAACCCCCACGCCAAAGGCGCTAGATCCTAAGTCTAGTGCGTCTGCCAATTCCGCCACACCCGCATATT
>NZ_NADT01000054.1:431-714 GCF_003264205.1 Bacillus sp. SRB_8
CTGGTGCCGACTAGAGGACTTGAACCCCCAACCTACTGATTACAAGTCAGTTGCTCTACCAATTGAGCTAAGTCGGCTAAATGGTGGAGGATGACGGGATCGAACCGCCGACCCCCTGCTTGTAAGGCAGGTGCTCTCCCAGCTGAGCTAATCCTCCGAATTGCCTGGCAACGTCCTACTCTCACAGGGACAAGGTCCCAACTACCATCGGCGCTAGAGAGCTTAACTTCCGTGTTCGGTATGGGAACGGGTGTGGCCTCTCTGCCATCATTACCAGACTGTA
>NZ_NADT01000055.1:0-16335 GCF_003264205.1 Bacillus sp. SRB_8
CTTAAGTTTTTGCACCAGAACCGTTTTTCGGCTAATCCAGTAACAAATGAAGACCTTAAAACCCATGCCAGGATAGGAATGTATAAAATGATGTATAGAATAATACAAAAAGAAAACGCACAAACCCAATTGTATCAAAGGTTTGTGCGTTTTCCTTGCTACCGATAATGAGACGTTATGTTAACCTCACACGAATACAATTTACATCCAATATTCATAACACCCCTCCTCTTCCAAATGATACCATTAAGGAAGAGGAGGGGTGTTATGAGGAAAAAGAATTTTGGAAACTTGTTTGTATGTTTAGTGATTATTTTGGGATTATCGGCTTGTCAAAACTACAACGGTGAATATGTACAATGGGGCGACACTGCGGAAAACGTTGACATAGATAAGCTGGAAAGAAACGATATACCATATAAAATCAAGGACAATAAAGTCTATATTCCTGAAGATGCGTTTGATAAAGCAACATATTGTTGTACATAAGAAATGCTGTGAGTTTCTTCTTTTTGAGGAGGAGTTTGCTCTAATATTAAAAATTAGCTTCCTATAACGAGAATTATGTAAATACGAAACCCCTTCAGCAAGTAAACTGAAGGGGTTTTTTCTAGATACATTGAATACCGATTAGTGGGGGTATGTCAACTACTGATATATATTTAAAATCCAGTAACCTTATATTTAGTATAATCTATAAAAATGTAGAAAGATTGTAAGTAATATGAGCTATCATGCAAGGGAAAATGGAATTTGTTTTTTTGTAGAGTAATGAATACATGATCCCTACTACTGTTGCATAAATAATAAATGCGATATCATAGTTATGAGCAATTCCAAATAGTAAACTAGATAGGATTAATCCCACTAGAAATGAATATTTTGTTTCAAAAAATTTAATTATAATCCCACGATATATAATTTCTTCTTGAATTGGTCCTATTAATGCAATTGATAAGATAGCCATTATATTAATAGTGAGTGATTGCTCATCTAAATTTCCTATTCCTAAATGTTCAGCTTGGATTTCAGCAGAATTAGAATATAAGTTTGTTATTTTATCGGTAAAGGTATCGATTATACATGTTAATAAAATATATAGATATGTTTGATATGAACATAAAGGTTTGATATTGAATACAGATATAATTATTTTTTGAAAAGGTTTATATTTTAATATAAACAGAATCAATATAAATAAATAAAAAATATAAAATATAAAATTTTGTAAAATGATAAGACTATCATTGTTAAATTTTTGTTGAATAAAATTTAATGAACTGGCCATTTTTAATGGAACACCTATAATCATTAGTGCTATAAAGTTGACTAACAATGTTCCTAAAATAAATTCTTTCCAGGATATTTTAATTTGCTGTAATTTTGTCTCCATGTATGTTCTCCTGCTATTAATTTTTTCATTTATAATATTTTGTTTAATAAAGTTAATAGTATTAGATGGAAAAGGTATCAAGTATATTATCTTTCTTTTCTTTATTAATAGCAATGTATTTCAAAGTAATTTGTGATTTCATATCTTTAATCTATTCTTTACTACGGATGTGTTGAACATCAATGTGATGTGTTTTTTTGCTCATGGGTTTCTAGACCTTTTTATGTATAGTGTTTTGAATGTATACTTTTCTTTCTGTTTTGAGGATATTGAGGGAGAGCGGGGAAATGTCAACATTGAAGGGAATTTGAAAGTAAACTAATGAAATAAAATCTACTTAATTGCCTTAAAAATAAGTAGGATTGCTTATTGGGTGTTTTTGCCCATCCCCTCAAAAAGAGGGAATAGCAAGCAAATTATTTAAAAAATGTGCATGTCAAAACATATACATTTTAATTGACACATTTCCCATAAGCATAAGTTGTATTTTTTAATTAATTAAGCTAATTCCCCCTTTTCGGGGATTTGGGCAAAAACACCTGTGTACCAGTTGATGTTGTCGCAGTAAAGCAAGAAGATAAGTCAATTGAAGGTACCATTATTCTCGAAAGCATGGAAACTGAAGCAAGTAGTGATTTGCATAAAGAGGAACTGCTTTTTATTGGCGTGAGTAAATTAGATGGATATGATGGTGAAGGGAAACCATCTAATAGCAATGTGATACCATCATGGCAACCGTGGTTTTAATAATTAAAAAGATTATCCTTAAAGTAGCGAATCCGCTCCTTTTTTATTTTGAATAGAAAAAAGGAGACCGCAAAGGATCCCTTTTATATCACGCTGTCTTATAATTTTTATTTTTAATCCTATTTTTAGTATCCATAAATGCGGCGAATGTCGCTATAGCACCACCTAAATCATAGACTTGGAATTTGTGGTCAAAAGCAAGTCCTACAATGAAATTGTAGCTGTATATAAAACATGTAATACCAAATAACCATAACATGAACTTCAAATCTTTTAAGTTCAATCTATAATTCTTAATTTTTTTCCACATATGTATCAACTCCTAACTGTAGTGAGGTTGGTATATCAAATCTTGGTTCTGGTGCAAAAACTTTAATATACGTGTAAGTAATCTCTAAAACTTGGACAAATCCTATTACTCTAAAAAAGGTGTGATTGGTATGGCAAGGGAACATGTATTCAAGTGGAAACATTATCAGCCTGATGTTATCTTATTAACGGTAAGATGGTACATACTGTGGATTTGAAATAAAGTCGTACCGTTTATAAAAAAGATGTACTGTTTAAAATAAAGTTGTATCGTTTTTAAAAAAGTTGCACTGTATTGCCCTTTTGGGTTAGATTGGAAATGGTGACAGACAATTAAGGGGTACCGCCAGCATTTTGGAAAAAACCCACGCTAAGCAAAAAATAAAATAAGCCATCCATTTGGACAGCTCATTTACATAATTCTCGTTATCTGAAGTTGATTCTGTTATTCATTTAATTAAAACCATCTTTTGTGCATTTCGCTTAAAAATAGTTCTGTGATTTTCAATCCAGAACTTTCTCCTATAATAGAGTCAATCCCGCAATAAGGACAAACTGCTGTGTTATCATTATCCCACCACTCTGTAATTTCTTCTGGATTGAAAATTTTTAAACAATAAAAACAACCACATATAATATCCTTTTCTAAGCGTTTTCTATTACGAGAACAAAAACGATGTGCTTCCTCAAAATATTTTTCCATTAGTATCCCTCTTTTTGTGATTCTCTTCTATGTTTTATTTAGATTCTCCTTTGTATATCTTATACATATTAGGTTTACATAACATCTTATTATCGGTAGCAATGAAAAAGGCGGACCCTTACTTTCATAGGGAATCCGCCTTTTTTTGTTCTATGGATCTATGCATTTTTTTATACATTCCTATCTTGGCGCGGTTTTAGGGTTCTCGTTTGTTACTGGATTAGATGAAAAACTATATAAAATCTTGCATACTCTTAACGTGGTTTTTTTCCAAAATGCTGGCGGTACCCCATGCCCATCAAGCTAACCAAGTAACTTACTAGATATGAAGCGATCCTTGTTTCAAAACTAGCAAGTAATAAAAAAGTAGGCATGCTAAAGAAGCCTATTAAAACGCGATTTTTTCGCTAGGCAGCTTGTCTATGCTTCAATGTCGTTTTATACACAATCCCTAGAATATCAAAGACGGTCATCTTCTTATGCCTATGACATTTACGACCGTTCTTTTTGAGTAGTTGATAAAGGCGATGCAGAATTTTTAAAAGCTCTTCTGTACCAAAAGCTATCGCTTGAAACAGTAACGGAAAGTAATCTTTAATCATATAAATTGCTTTGTATTCACTCAGCTCCGGCTTTTTCTTTTCAAGCAGAAACTGACGCATTTGAAACATTGTAGAAGAACAAAGGAGAATGCTGATGAGTTGCCCATATAAATGGCACTCTAGGCGTTCTCTTTTTATACTTTTGCATTCATCGATTTCAAAGAATGACTTCCACGTTTTAAACAAAATTCCAATCTGCCACCGAAGTGAATATAATGAATGCACGTAGTTTGTCTCTACTTCTTCTAGCGACGTATTCGTGATATATACATTCATGCCCATTAAACGTTTAACAGAAATCAATGTTTATATTACCAACATACCATGGGAAGTTGTTCCGACGGAACATATTCATGATATCTACTCTCTACGCTGGCAAATAGAGATTGTATTTAAAACATGGAAATCTCTTTTTGGTATCAATCGTTGTCACAAGGTTAAGCGGGAACGTCTAGAATGTCATCTTTATGGCCAATTAATCGCTATTTTTCTTTGTTCTTCAACTATGTTCAAAATGAGACAGCTGTTACTACAGAAAAAGCAAAAAGAATTAAGTGAATATAAAGCAATTTATATGATTCAAGATCATCTGTACTTAGTATATGAAGCTATACAACAAGACACCCAAGAAGTATCAAAAATTTTTCTTCGTTTGTTTGACCTCTTACAGAAAAACGGACGGAAATCCCATCGATATGAGAAAAAGACAGTCTTTGATATTTTAGGCGTTGTTTATCAGTACACTGTATCCAATCTAAATAAGAGAACTGCATAACCTTTAAAAATACACCTTATTAAGGTTTATTTGGAGTGCGTATTTTTAAAAACAAATAAACAAAATATCAAGCATGTAGGCAACAAGAACGGAAGTTCATGGAATACCCAACCTTAGCTTGATGGGCATGTTTCCATACCCCTAATTGAGGGGCAAAAATCATCTCCGAATTGGGGAGCTGTAGCGCTAGATATTTACAATAAAAACGGTAAAAAAAACAAATGGACATTCGGAAATTTACAAAAGATCCTTCAGAATATGAAGAGGAAAAGCCAGATAAAGATACGTCTAGCAAACTGGCATACACCATTTTTACCGACCAAAGAAAAAGATGAATTATTGGCAAAAGATAAGCAATCGTATGAGAAAGATTTTATTGAAAGGGATAAAAAAGATTGGAAAGAAAAGATCACAAATTACGGAAAAGCAATCAAGTTAGAAGAAGAAAATGCGAAACAAGTAGATCAAAAAGTGAAAGAACTACAAGAAGAACTGAAGTATCAAACGGAAGCTGAAAAAATGGAAACACAATCTAAAATTTCAGCTTTAGAATCGAAAATAAAAGAGTCTGGGAGAACATAAAACTGTTTAAAACGAAGCAAAAAAATGCACAAGATAAGATTAAAAAATTGGAGGAAAAGGAAGAAGAAATTCATAAAAACTGAAAAAAATCTTAGGGACATGATGGAGACATTGAGGAAAAACAAGGGGACATGATAGGGACATTTAGAAAAAATGACGGGACGTGATGGTGACATGAATAAGAAATAAGGGGACATTAACGGGACATTCAACGAGTTTGCTTGCCCCCATCGTTTTGCTAGGCTCCGCCTAGCTTCACACCCTCGGTGGGAACAAAAACCCCTTATGCTCTTCTCACTATTTTTCGTTCTCTAACCAGATTTGCAAAAATGAGCTGAAATTGTGCATCTGAAAATAAGAGATATAGATCCAGTTGCAATCAAAAAGTTTGATGAAACGGCGGTAGGATCATTTTATATTGACATAAGGGACAATTTATCAGGTATGTATATATCAGCTATTCCAGTCGGTAATTAAATGAAGTAGAGTAAGTAGTTATTTTAAATTTGAACTTGCCATCCTTTTGGGTGGTTTTTTTTGCATAAATATAGCCTCGTTTGTTACGAAGTTACATCCAAAAATCATTTTCATTTATGTTTTTACCTAATTTCTTCAAGCCCCTTATTATTTGAGACATGGTTGAAAATTTAGGTGTGTATTCTTTATCATTACATACTTTAGAAATAGTACCTCTACTCAACTTAGCTGCTTTCTCTAATTCCCCTTGTGTTATCCCTTGCTTATCTAACCATCTACCGAATTTACTCCGTTTTTTACCTAATCCGAACACCTTTACCACCTCATGAATAGCTTGCCCTTTCCGTCATTTTTTTAAACACGAGAAAAAAACTGACATAAAGACCAAACAGTACACAATACCTTTTACCATACCAAACTGATTACGATATACCGTTCCAAATGGATAGCTTTTTAAAACTTCGTTTCACTTATTCGAAATAGAATTCGCTCACAGAATAAAACTCCAGATATCGAAAGATTACTATTTTCAACGATTCATAATTGATTTTATCTCTTCTAATCTTCAGGGACTATTCTTGCAGAATACACAAAAAGAGGTGGTGTTCGACTTTGATATTTGAGTTAGTAAGTTCAGCTGCTGTTGGCGGTGTAATTCTTTTCGCGAAAATGCATCAAAAAGGAGCAACAAATGATGCTTCTAAAATACAACGCATTTGCGCTAATTGCGGTTTGAAAGTAAAAGAAGGAAAAGATACAAGAACCATACAGCTTCTTCGTAAAACGAGAAATGAATGGGGAATGGAATATGCATATAGGATTCCTCTCGGCCTTAGCTTCTCCGACTTCGAACAAAAGATGCAGCATTTAGAGGACGGATTAAATCACAAGAGCAAAGTTTACGATTTCAAGCTACAAGACTTAAAATCTCTTCGTATGCGAAAAGACATCTTAAAACAAATACAAAACATCATAAACAAGAAAAAACTCGTTAGAAAGGAAATAGAGCTGTCTTACGATGGTTTGTTGAAAATACGAGTTTATGAGGAAGGTATTCCTGATTTTGTGAAATTTGAAGAAGACATGATGAAGCAATGTAGAGGTTGGGAGGTCCCTATTGGTTATACGAGGGATGGATTGGTAAAACACGACTTTGATCAACTATCACACATGATATCAGCCGGCATGACGGACATGGGTAAATCAAATGTATTAAAACTTATAATCACATCCCTGGTACGCAACCAATCAGAAAATACAAAGCTATTCCTTATCGATTTGAAGGGTGGTCTATCTTTTAACCGATATAGATTCTTAAACCAGGTCGAATCAATTGCGAAGAATCCAGAGGAAGCCCTTGAGACTCTAAGGGAATTGCAAGATAAACTGAATGCTAGAAACGAATACTTACTAGAAAAAGGATACGAAGATATAAAAGAAGCTGGTGATCCAATGCGTTACTTTGTAATCGTGGATGAAGCAGCCGACATGGCGCCATATCAGGAGTGCAAAGACATTATTGTTGATATAGGTCGTCGCGGCAGGGCAGCGGGATTTCGCTTGATATATGCGACACAGTATCCAACCAATGAAGCCTTACCATCGCAACTACGACAAAACATTGGTGCTCGTGTTTGCTTTAGATTACAGACAGAAGCAGGGAGTCGCGCTGTGCTAGACGAGGGCGGCGCAGAGGGTCTTCCCAACATAAAAGGAAGGGCAATATACCAAACGAACGAGAAAAAGGTCCTACAGACTGTTTATATCGATAATAAGCAGATTGATAACATTATAAAGCCACACATCAATATCAGAGCGAGAAAGGAGCATGAAGATGCAAAAACTAGCCATGAAGGAAGCGAGAACGGAAAGTATACTCTTGAGCTTGAAGAAACTCGGCTTTCTTAGTAGAAAGCAAATCCAGGTACTTCACGATCTTGGCGGTGACAGGAATGCTTCTCGTGTCATGAAAACTCTTGAAGAATATGTATCTAGTTTTAGAGATGGAGAGAAGATTTATTATCTCAACAAGGAAGGCCGCGAACGTATCGGGAGTAAGAAGATACTCAAGCGTTCGAATCAATTTCGCCACTACATTATGAGGAACGACATTTACATTGCTTATGAATGCCCGAAAACGTGGAAGCAGGAAGTAAAGATGAATGTGAAAGGTATCGTTTCTATAATCGCAGACGCACTATTTACGGATAATAGCCGTTATCACATTGTAGAGGTTGATCATGAGCAGAAGATGAGCGCGAATCGGATCAAGATGCAGAAGTATCGTAAATTGATGGAATGCAAAGTATTTGAAAAGACACCTAAATTTATTTGGTACACCACGACGGAATACCGCAGAAAACAACTCCAGAAGATTTGCGAAGGATTGGATTGTAACATATTTACGGTTACTGATTTCCATTAAAAACAGGGAGATGATCCATATGGCAACTGAGACGATGAGCATCAAAGATTTTATGGATGGTAACTATGGAGCAAAGAAAAGGTGGAGCTTGTTCAAAAAGAAAGCAAAAAAATACGCACCTGTGGCGGTGCGAGTAGGAATAATAGTAGGTAGTGCTATTGTATTCAGTCAAATTATAGATATTCCTCACGCTTTTGCCGATGGAAATAATCCAGATGTGAACGAAGTATTTAAAGATACACAATCAAGCGATGGGGCCATTAAAAACTATATAGATGGCCAGTTATACAATCGTATTGTAAATGCATTTGAACCGGTTATCTTCTTAATTAAAGCAGTGTCATATCCGATAGCATCCGTTGTAGCGTTATGCGGTGGTTTGTTCATAATGGTAGGTAGCCAGGAACGGGGATTCTCTCTTATTTCAAGGGCAGGGATTGGTTATATAGTGGTTCAAATGATTCCGTTGTTTATGCGATTACTTGTTGAAATTGCTAAAGCTATATAGTTATATTAATGAATTATTGTAAAAATTTCTAAATTCCTTCTTTTTCTAATTTAAAAATAGTTATATAATGATTTTTGGAATAGTATTATTGACGTTTAAAATTAAGGGGAGAGAATAGTAATGAAAAAATAATAATTTCTGGTGTATGTGCAGCAGTATTCGGTACAACTTTTTTTGCGAATAACTCTATGGCTGAGACATCAGGTAATACCACAAATCAGGGAATACAAGCAGCGAGCGCTCAAACTAGTAAATTTATAGATGTACCTGAATGGCATTGGGCATATAATGAAATTAACTACATGGTTGACCACAATATAATGTCGGGATACAACAATGGTTATTTTGGAGCTGTAGAAAAAATAACACGTGAAGAATTGGCGGCATTCTTATATAGAACGGTGAAAATTCCCGATTATGATATGTCACAGCCGCTTCCTTTCAATGATATAAATGATTCAATGTTTAAAAAGGAAATTGCAGCAGGATATAAAAGTGGAATTTTCTTTTATGCGTTTGATGGTCGTTTTAACCCAAAAGGAATCGTAACTCGAGCAGAACTTGCTCAAACTTTTAAAAATGCTTTTGGGTTAAACAAGAAGTTTGATCATCAATTTAATGATATGCAAGGACACTGGGCAAATGAAGCCGTAGAAATTTTATATAGTAATGGTATTACTAGTGGTGTAGGTAATAATAACTTTAATCCAGACGGTACAGTAACGCGTGAACAATTAGCGGCATTTCTATATAGAGCTATTCCAATATCTATCAAAGACCTACGAGATAACGCTAAGTAAAAATGATTAAAAGACTGACTCTTATGAGTCGGTTTTTTATTTGCAGGAATTTCTTAACCATCATTGAATACTCTCACTAGGAGGTGTTGTGACGCTATGACGGACGAGATTGTTTATTCTGCTAGTGAAGTATACAAACGACTAGGAATAAGTGATAGCACCCTTAGAAAGTACATGGAAGTATTGCAGCGTGAGGGATTTGCTGTAAAGAAAGATAATCGTGGCAGACGCCAATACACAGACAGTGACATTATGGTTATCGAGAAGTTAATTGAACTTAGTAAGCATGACGGCATGACGCTAGAGAAGGCAGCGAAGATGATTGCGCAGCAAATAGAAAAAGTTAATCCGGATCTGATTAAAGAAGAACCTGAGGACACGAGTTTAATCCCATTCCACATTCAACAGCAACTCCAACAACAATACAGCGTTATGACGCAAGAAATGAATCAGAGTATAGTATCAATGGAAAAGCGATTAAGTGAACAGGCGAAGCAAAGTAACGAGGAAATCAAAGCGAGCGTTGAAGCGCATAATGAGCGAGTGGAAAAACGATTGGAAGCGCGAGATGAGACGCTTATGAAAACGCTACGTGAGATGCAGGAAGCGAAGAGATTAATGCAAGAATTTCGGGATGAGGTTGCGGCTGCGAAAGAGAAGAAAAAGCCGTGGTGGAAGTTTTGGTAAGAATAAAAAAGAGGTTCCCTTATGGGAGTAGGGGGTTCCTCCTTGTTATTGATAATAGGACGTTAGAACCTTAAATGGATTCCTTATTTTAAGGTTCGTTCTGTCCCTCTCCTTGTTCATAATATTCTTTGAATTTCTTACATTCCTCTTCTCCATATACCTCATAACAATTTTCATCAATAATTACTTTTTGAGATTTATCAGTTTTGCTTACATTGTCACTTCTATCATTTTCTTTCAGAATAAAATTTTCAATATATTTATCATCAATTAACTTTTTTACATCACTTTGCTTTTGTACATAGCCTTCAAAAAGAACTCTTGCTATAGTTACAGTAGTTTGTCCTCTTTGTAACTCTGCCGCATCAGTATAGCGAATTCCATTGCTTACTTTTTCTATGCCACTTTCTAAAGTCTTTTGACTATCTATAACTGCAACAGGTAATGTTTCAGGTGGAACTAATTTTTTAATATTATCGTTAATATCATTTAGTTCTTTAACTGTATGTTTTAAAGCTTCATCAGTCCCATCTTGATTTGCTGTACGTTTTAGCAAATCATCGGCCTTATTAATTTCTTCAAAAATAGAGTTCAAATATTTCGCTTCTTTTCTATCTGTCGTATTAAATCCGAAATTATACACTAGAATACTGCAAACAATGAAAAATATTATAATTAGAAACAAACGTTTTCTAGTAATTTTCTTTCTATCTCCATTTGTTCCATCAATTCCCCATAAGTTAATGAACCAAGATACTAATCTAGTTATAAATCCGACTAAAGAAAAAGCTTTGAGATCATTATTTGAATTTGAATTACTCATAGCATTTTCTCTAACTGTTCTATGATTAAAATCTTCTCCGCAATATCCACAAAATTTATTGCTACTATCATTTTCCTTCCCACATTGAGTGCAATATTTCATAAAATCCCCCCCTTAGATTAATATCTAAAACATACATATCGTACCATTATATTATAATTAATTTAATTTTTATTTCCCTTGTTTTTGGTCTGTTCGGCTTGGCGAAAGCTAAAAACCAGCCGAAAAAAGTTACGCAATGACAGAAAAAAGAAAAGACGATAACCTTTAGGTGAGAATTAACAAATCGATTTCCTGTATCGAGAATTATGTAAATGAGCTAGTGGTGGCAGGTATGGTAAGGGTTTGTAACAAATTACGCAAAAGTAGAAAAGTATATATTTCTACTTTTCTACTTTGATGAAAGATACATATATCTTTAGTTACATAATGAGGCACTGACGGCAAAACACGGATTTTATTCGCTAAGAAATTTATAAAAATTTCAGATGAATCTTAGCATCTTAAATAATCTTAAAAACCTCCATTTTTGAGAGTTTAATAGTAAGAATAGTCTTACTATTAAACTCTTATTTATGTTAATATTATACAAAACGATACCAAAAAAAGGGAGAAGGAGGGGGGAATTATATATGGTTATTATTCAAGCAATAATAAAAATTATATTTAAGATTGTTGGTCTTTTATTAATAATTTTGGGACAAGGTTTAATATTACTTGCAACAATTTCGGGATTTTTAGTGAATATTATTACTGGATTTTTATTTCTTTTGGCAATTATATTTACTTTTTCAGAGGCAAGTTTAGTACAAAAAGTGTTTGTTTGGGGTATGGCTATAATTGTTGGGGCAATTGCAACTAATATTTATACAATACCTGAACGATTGGTAAATACAGGAACATATTTAATGGATTATGAATTTTAACTATCCATTTCAAAATTTAGGGATACCTAAATAGAATATTTGCGAGAAACTATATATTTATTTTAGGTGTTACTCACTTTCTGTATTTTGCGGTCAGTACCCGATAATGAAAAAAAGAAGTACCCCTAATTAGAAACAGGGATACTTCTTTTTTATATTTCAGTCAGTAATTTAAATTTCATTTTCTGTTCTGCAGTTAATTCATTTTCTACATAATGATTTATAAGTAGATCAATTATTTCGTGTTGGTGATTTTCATTAGTGCTTCAAGTTCTTCTTTGGATTGGCTAGGAATTTTAATACTTCCTTGTTGGTTTGTAAATTTCTTTTTCTCAGGCGCCTGTATTTTCTTTTCTGAGTTAGTATTTAAATCTGAGTTGTCAGTAATAGGCGTAACTGTTACTACAAATGAATTATTCTTATTTTCCACAGATACCACTCCTATTTAAAACTTTTTGCTTGTTATTTCTTTTCCAACATTTCATAAAGGTGCTTGTACATCCCTTTATAACCTTCAGATTGTCTTGTTGTTAGCTTAGTATTTACATAGCTTTCAAGAAGCATATCGATAATACTGTTAATTGATGCCTTATCCATGCTTTCTTGTTCTTTTATAAATGGTTTAAGGGTATTTAATTTTAGTAAAACAGCAGGTGAAATTTTAGCAGTTTTAGATGGAACTAAACGTTGATCTGGCTTCTCAGGAGCAGTTACTTTAGCTTTATTGATAATAGGCTTAATAACTTGCTTTTTAACAGGCTCACTATTACGGCCAAAATCGTTAGTTCCTTTTATCTGTACACCTTTGTCATTTAAAGTGTTTCCAGGTTTTGTGACTATAGGTTGAAATGGTGCTTTAGACATGACGAACCTCCTCTTTAAGCATTAATAGTAGCAAAATAGTTTTCATGTTCATTAAGTTCGCTAAGAACATCGATGAATAGCTGATGAGCTTTTTCATCCCACATATCAATATTACCGCTAACGTTAACATTTTTATGAATTCCTTCAATATCATACACTTTTAAGCGTTCTTGATATCTCACGATTGTATCTAGAACGTTTCCGCCATACATTTCCTGAGCTTGTTGTAATACTTTATTATCCACTCGTTTTCCTTGATGTAACATCATTGGAATAATCCCTAAAACTTGTAGGTCTGCATCATATGTCTCTGCTAAGAACTGCATATAAGCGATATATGTTTGAGCACCTTCTAAAGATAATTCTTGTGTTTGTAGAACGATGATACAATAATCGGCTGCTATCATAGCGTTATCTGAGTAATCACTGATTGTTGGTGGTACATCAATGTAAATACGATCATATTTATCTTTTAATGGTTCTAGTAATTTCTTTAAATATGTAATTTGAGCAAGTTCATCCTCTGGGAACATATCAAAGAGGATTTTTGATAGCTTTCTAAATGAAGTATTAGATGGAACGATATCCAAATTCTCGATAACTGGGATAATCTCATTCTCTAAATTTTGATTTAAAAATGCATCTGTAATAGACTTGTCTATTTGTTCAATGTCACCTGTTTTAGCAAGAACTCTTGTTGCATTACCCTGAGGATCCATGTCCACTAAAAGACATTTTTCATTAAATACTGTAGCTGCTTCATAAGCCAACATTGTAGCTGTTTTTGTTTTCCCAACGCCACCTTTAAAGTTACCGATTACATATGTAGTTGCTTGTTTAGTCATTTTCGACATTCCTCCATGAAACTCCGAATAAGTATACCTTTGAGTAAAATGTAACATCTACATACAATATTCGCAACAGTATACCCGAGAAAAGTTTATGTTTTTTCAACGGATTTATCGAAAGAGTAGAAAAGTATACTTAATCGTAAGATTTTTTAGTATACTTTTCTACTTTACTACTTATACGTAGTTTGTAGAACGGGTGATTTCGGAGGTATAAAAGTATACATTTCTACTCATGCGTAGTTTAGAGAGGATTTCTCTATACACCGTTTATAAAGGGTTAATTGCAATTTTCAAGAAGGAATGAATTATAAATATGGGGTTAAAAGTATACATTTCTATTTATGCGTAAGTTAGAAACAGTATACCGAATTTTAAAGTATGGTAGAAAAGTATACTTTTCTACTTTTTCGTAGGTATACATTTCCACTCATGCGTAGTTTTAAGTTGCTATTTCGCTGTTTACAAACAAAAAAGCTTGTTGTAACGTAATAAACAACAAGCATCATTCTACAAAACAAAACATAATTTGATATTTTAAAATAAATGAAGATCGATATAACAATTGAATATGAACACAAAACAAAAAGCCACTCCCATATGCTAACGGCTACCAACCTTTAGCGGGAATGACTCTTCTAGCTAGTGTACCACCACTTGGCTAGAAATGAACTGTATTAACCCACAGTGTTTACGTTTAAGTAGTGAACCAACACTATCCTTAAACAACTATGCCTTTTCACGAGGCTTCTTTGATATACCCATTTTATCTATTGTTTGGATAAATATCAACTAGTAAATACTAGTTTTGATTATTTTGTAGTCCAAAAGATATATACCGGGCATCTCTAAACCTAGAAGTCTTGTGAATGCACAGGCTGTTTAGGAATTGGAGATGCCTTTTTGTTTTTTGTTCGCGTGGAATTGCCTGATACCACGTAAATAAAAACTGATAAGCCGTAATTCCGTGCTGCCATACATTTAGCGGGAACGTGTTACGGCGTGGCCAGCTGTTGGTCGTGCAGGGGGTACAGAGTATACGCCTACAAAAACAGCACCCCTCGTTGGAATCCTGTTCTTCTGATGAGGGTGGGCGAGAACTTGCCCAGGGACGATTCTCTAAAAGGTTCGGGTGGTTATCGTTAGCATTAAGGTGCTAGGGAGTACATTCAGTTTGTCGTGTAGGGACGATATTACAAGGACAAGCCATAGAAAAAGGATGTATGCGGTGAAGATCGCTGAGTGAACAGGGTCTATACATACGGATACCTTATAAGTGACCGCATGGCGAAAACAAAGACGCTTATCCATCTATTTTGACTGATTACTTTTTTGTAGTCGTTCAAAGTAGGGGATAAATCTGCCTTCCAGCCGTATTCCATAATCGTTCCCACATGATAAAAACCCTCAAGACCTTCAGTCAAGACTAATTGCGAAGAAAAGATGGGAAATATGAGATTGTATAAAGCCTGAGGGAATTACCAACTAAGATAGAGGAATAAATAAGGAAATTATAACTTACTTGGTTAGAGGATAAGAGGATGGATGGTAGAATAGGCCTTATTGTTGGATTTAGTTTAATCAATCAGATATAGTACGTGAAATTATTAGTATGAAAACTACACAAGGATTAAGAATTCTTGGTATAATTTAATAATGCACAAATGCAAAATCACATATAGCCCACCTAGGGGTACGGAAACGATTCTGGGTATGAGGGGCCACTCTGGGAAAGTATTCAAATTGATACAATAAAAAACGTAGAAAATAATTATTTCTACGTTTTTTATGTTTACCTAAGTTCTTTTTAGTTATTTTACAACAATATAGTACTCATCTGGCCTTCTTTTTTGTGCATCCTGAAAAGTTTCTAAAATTAAATCAGCATATGAACCTAGCATTTCTTTACTTTCTCGAAAAAATTCCCATTCTATTTTTACAGGAGTGTCAATCCATCCAGTAAGACAATCCCATAAAGCATCAGCATTCTCCCCATAATAATCAGGTAAGTCTAATTGATCTTTTAATATTTTATGCAGCATCTCTTTGCTAGTAAATTTACGTCCATCTAATTGTATCGTTTCCATAATGAATGTCCTCTCTATTTTATCTCGGTAAGGGTTTTATAATGATCTGAAGTTTTATACACTAATCCATCACTGGAATAGAGAATTCTATCATTACCTCGATATCCTGAAATATAATTAACATCCGCTTCATACCAAGTTCTACCAGGAGCGGCCGGTAACAAGCCTTCTTTATTTGCAAAAATATCGCCACCCATACTTTTACCAGGAGCTACTTTATGCAGATTTCCTTTCTTCTTCACCCAACCTAGTGATTCAGCTTGATCTTTCGTAATATAATTATCCGGTAATTTTTTATGTTCCTTTACATACTTAGCAACCTCATCAAAACCTGTAGGATATTTTGTGAAGTTGGTTGTTTTTGCAGCCTTCTCAAGATTTTTTGCTTTCTTTTCAATGTCTTCGACGGTACCAACTACCTTACCGATAGTTTTTATTGTTTTTACGGTTCCACCAGAAAATACTGTTGCGATACCCATGACATAATCTGATGATTTGTATTTTTCTGTTTCACCCATTTCATGCCCTTGTACCAATTGGATGATTTCTTTTGGCACATTAATAATTGGCCAAGCATCCAATGTGACATTCATGAATTTAGTCGTATCTCGATTAGCTTGTTCAACCTCTTCCAATTTTCCTGGTGTAACTCCAAATTCACGGAAAGCATTACCCAAATCCACATTACCAATATTCCTTGCCGCAGCAGGAATATCAATCTTATGACTTGCTATTTTATTAGCGGAGTCCATAAATGTATTTGCAAGATCTATTCCCAT
>NZ_NADT01000056.1:0-14598 GCF_003264205.1 Bacillus sp. SRB_8
ATGGATGTGGGGTAGCACCACAAAACGCGAATTTCGTACGCTAAGCAAAATTTCATAAAGAAAAAGCCGATTTCCTGTACGCTAAGAGATAATCGGCTTCTTACTGTTAAGTTGTCTGTAGTGGTCGTAGAGAGTCTAATGGTGCAATTTCTCTTTTGCTAAATCGGTATTCTCCTAGAAAGTTAATGTGTTCCCATTCTAATGGAGAAATATATTTTAATAATTCTTCATCAAATTGTTCTTTTTTCTTCAAAGCTTTTATTGCTTCACTTAAATAAACAGTATTCCACACACTAATTGCATTAATTAAGAGGTTTAGTGCACTACTTCTTTGAAGGTGATCTTGTAGCGCTCTTTCTCGTAATTCACCATGTTTTCCAAAGAAAATAGCGAAAGGCAAGGCGATGAACACATTTACAAAATGACGAGAAAAATGACAAAACTGTAAGAATGCACGAATGTTTGTAAGAAAGTTCGATGTTTTCCTTTTTCTTTTTTTATTATAGTGAGAAAGAAGAAAGAAGAAAGAAGAAAGAAGAAAGAAGAAAGAAGAAAGAAGAAAGAAGAAGGAGGGATTTGAAAATGTCTTTTTCTCAATTCAATATTGATATTTTTCGAGCAATTAATGATTTAGGTAAACAATATGTCTCATTTTTTCAACTTCTAATTGGAATTTAATTTTGTTTGACTACATAATAATTTCTATATATTTAAAGATACAGTAATTAAAAAATTTTTAAACTCTTTAGAAATTTAATTTAACCTTCGTGAAATATAATAAATATAAGGTGGTGTTTATATGAAATATATTGTTGAAACAAATAATCTAACTAAAAAATATAAAAAAAGTAGTGTGGTTAGTGGTGTAAATCTAAAAATTCCTGAAGGTGAAATTTATGGATTTTTAGGACCCAATGGTGCTGGAAAGACAACTAGCATTAGAATGTTATTAGGCTTAATTAAAGCGACTGAAGGCAATATTACAATTTTCGGTAAAGATTTAAATGAAAATCGTTTATCTATTTTATCTGATGTTGGAGCACTAGTGGAAAATCCTTCTTATTATGCACATCTCAACGCAATTGAAAATTTAGAAGTTTATAGACTTTTAAGAAATATACCAAAAGAAAAACTACATGCTGTTTTAAAAACTGTCGGACTGCAGAATGCAGCACACCAAAAAGTTAAAGAATACTCTTTAGGAATGAAACAACGTCTTGGCCTTGCCATTGCATTACTTGGTGATCCTAGATTATTAATTTTAGATGAACCGACAAATGGACTTGATCCCCAAGGGATACATGAAATGCGTGAATTAATAAAGAGCCTTGCTAAGGAAAGAGGCATTACTATACTAGTATCAAGTCATTTATTAAGTGAAATAGACCAGATGGCTACATATGTTGGGATTATTTCAAAGGGACGGCTCATTTTCCAGGATAAAATTGAAGTTTTACGACAACATTCACATAATTCAATTAAGATTTTAGTTAATAAACCTAAGGAAGCATGGAAAATCATTCTTGCTAGTGGTATACCGTCAGTGATGGAGGAGGATAAAATTGTTATATCTAATACTGATAATACAGCTATAGCTAAGATTGTGAAAGCTTTAGTAGCAAATGATATATCTGTATTCCGTATTGAAGAAGAAAAAAATTCACTTGAAGATATTTTCCTAAACATCGTAAAGGAGGAACAAAACGATGTACAAATCCCTCTTAGCATCTGAATTTCTTAAATTAAAGCGTAAGTGGGTTTGGTTTTTAATAATGATAGCCCCAATAGGTGTTATTGTACTTCAAGCAATAAATTTCAGTTTAAGATACGATTACTTGATAGAAAAATATAAAAATGATTTGTGGGGAGGGCTACTTTCAAATGTTCAGTCTCTTTCCCTTCCAGCAATACTACTAGGGATTACAATTATTACTTCTATAATAGCCCATTTAGAACACAGCTCTACTTCTTGGAAACACCTTTTAATACTACCAATAGAAAAAAGAAAAATATTTATAGCTAAATTTATATTAAGTTTTATTTTATTATTTATATCTTGCTCCATTCTCTTTATAGGGAGTATTTTTTTAGGTATAGGATTAGATTTTGGATATTCTATTCCATGGTCAAAAGTAATAAAAATTAGTTTTTTCCCTTACTTTTCTGCCTTACCAGTTTTAGCATTACAATTATGGTTATCCATTGTTTATAAAAATCAAGGAATCACATTAATAGTGGGGGTTTTAGGTACAGTATTAGCACTATTCTCAGAATCTTTGCCAGATTGGATTATATGGAAATTACCCTTACTTGCAAGTAAATCAAATACAACTACACTGTTAGGGGCTACAGTTGGGGTTTTACTAATTTTGATAGCAACATTTGATTTTGTAAGAAGGGATGTGGATAAATAATGCTAAATTTAAGATTATTTTCGGCTGAATTCCATAAGATTAAAAAGACAAAAATCTGGCTACTATTATTTATTAGTCCCCTTTTAACAGGGATGTTAACTTACCTAAAAGTGAGTGATACATTAGCATCTTTAAATAATTGGGAAATTATTTATTCATTTGCTTCAATAATACACGCTATGATCTTTCTCCCATTATTAACTGGAATTTTTACTGCTTTTATCTGCCGTCACGATCATTTACATGGTGGGTGGAAGCAATTACTAGTTCAGCCTATAAAACGTTATCAACTTTACTGTACTAAAGCTATTTTTGTGCTATTTTTTATAATTATTACTCAACTTTTATTCCTTTTAGAAATAATTATAGTAGGTTCTATTTGCGGGATAACAGGCCCTTTTCCTACAACATATATATTCAAATCTTTAATAGGTGGAATATTTACAACATTACCTTTAATAGCACTTCAAATGTGGCTTTCCGCAATATGGTCCAGCTTTGCTGCTCCAATGGTAGTATGTGTTGGTCTAACGATACCTGGTATGATAATTAGTCAGTCTGAACGATTTGGTCCAATTTATCCATGGAGTCAACCCCTTTTAGCTATGTTACCTTCAGGTAGTGAAACAGGGCTATTATTTATTTCTACAAAAAGTATATTAATTGTATTGATTAGTTTTATTGTATTGTTCGCAGGGGGACTAATCAATTTCAATAAAAAAACATATTAATGTAAATACTAATGATTTTATATAATCACTTTAATATACAAGGATGATTACTAATGAAAATAATTACTTATCTTTTAGCTATATTAACTCTAATTGTTATGATTGCTACCATTATTTTTGATATGAATTTACCGTATAAATTAAATCACTGGTTAAGTATTCTATTAGCTCCATTTGTTATCATATTAGGTTTCTATAGTAATAAAAATTCTAATTTTAATAAATAAATTAGAAGAAAAATATAAAAAGATTTCATCATACCGGATGAAATCTTTTTATATTTTTTCTCACTAAAATCTCCTATTGCCATCAAGGTAAGAAATTCGTAGTTACATAAAACGAAATAATGAGCTAAATTCTTATAAATCACTAGCCTTAGAGAAGTAATTTTTTCGTTCTGGGGCATTTATTTTTCTTAAGTTGATGGATGTGGTGCTACCCCAAATTGTAATTTGTTAATCGATATGTTTGTGTAACCACTGTTCAAATATCTTTAACTGTTCTTCAGTATGAAAGTAATGTTCACCTGTTTCCATGACTTCTAATTCACAACGATGTTTTTTTGTGAAATAGTTAATAGTTTCAAATTCGCACAGTTCATCCTTGGCTCCATACATAATATATGTATCTGTATTCCATGTATTAATAGGATGTTCTTTTACATAGCATAAATAATCCCAATATAACTTTTGACCAATAGGTGTCTCTATAGTCATTTCTTTTTGCAAAAGCTCTGGTGTTACATTAAACCATTTCATCATATTTTCGATAATTCGTTCCATATTAACTACTGGTGATAAAAATAATGCCTTTTCTAACACATCATTTTGATAGGCTAAAAGGCTAAAATAAGCTCCCATACTACATGCAAACAAGCTTACTTCTTTCCAATGTTCTTTTGCGTAATTCATAATTATAGATAATTCATTAACACAAAACTGTACTTTGCAAGGAGTATTATCATTTTTTCTTTCTCCATGCTCAGGTAAATCAAAGCTTAACACTTGATAACCTTTTTGATTGGCTTCTTCAGCTAATATTTGAATAACTGCATCTTCCTTATTTGACATGTTTCCATGTACTGAAATAAAAATTTTTTCACTCTTTTCTCCCCACAAAACCGCGGGAATATTACTAATTTTAAAATTATCTTTAAGCATATTTCCTCCATAGAATAAGACATATGAGATTGGGCAAAAAATCGCATACATTTTATATTCTTCTACTTAGTTTTAAACAAATCAAACTATTCCTAATTTACCATGAATGAATTATAATATCTCTCTACAGCTGTATAACATCGAGACTGTGAATTAAGTTTGTCGATTTTGATTCCCTTATTGAGCTGATCTGCTCCGTTAGTGAAATAAGAAATCCTAGCTCACAGGATTTCTTATCAAACTTTTTTATAAATGATCAGACTTTGTTTTAAATTATCAAACTTTACTTTAGGGGTACGTCAATCCGAAGAACAAAAAGAACTTGTAGAATTCCTACAAGTTCTTTTTAGTTTAAGGTGAATATACGGGACAAACAAAACCATCTTACAGATTCATCATAGAAACTACAGGGGTAATGCTTTGACAAGTATATTATATAACAAATATTAACATCCAGGTATTTTATTTTTGAAAATTATGTGAATTAAGAAAGCAGAATGGTATATCATTTTCTCTTCCTAAAAAATCTATTTATTTCTTTTGTATAAATAACTTTAAATTAATATCTACATCATAATAAATTAGTCAAAATATAAGTATAGATTAATAGAGAAGAATGGTGCATTCTTACAGATAGACCTATATTTATATTTAGGATTAATTAACTACAAGAAAATCATTTTCATATTGTAACTAAATATAATTCTTAAATATATGTAAATGAAATTTTCTTATATTTTTTTACTTATGATGAAGAAAACAGTTATGGAAAATTAGACAAGTGCTTATTTAAATATTTTAATTATGAATCAATGAGATATGAGGATGACAATTGTCCGCGTGGTTAAATTTCTTATTTATTATATAACTTTTATATAGCAAAGAAAAAAGCACCCGCAATGTTAAATATACATTGAGCTCGTAAGGGCTTGATAAGAAGAGCGCATATCTTAAATTACTAAGTAATAAAAGATATAGGGGTACGGTCACATTGCTATCAAGCTAAGATTCTTAAATGCCCCCATAACGAAAATGAGAAAACATTAACAAAATTATAATTAAAACATCACTTTATATTATTTAATCTAGATGTTAAAATATAAATTATGTGATGAAATCCTTTTCCCTGGTACTACTATTACACAGAATTGCCCCTAGCTCTTGCTAGGGCTTTTTCTATATATCTTTATTTACATGAGAAACGTAGGTACGTTATAATAATTTCTTATTACATGCAAGGAGGTGCAAAAAATGAATAAAACCGAATTAACAAAAATGGTAGCAGAAAAAGCAGAACTTACACAAAAAGATGCAGCTGCAGCAACACAAGCTGTATTAGATGCTATAACAAATGCGCTTGCAAATGAAGAGAAAGTACAGATTCTTGGTTTTGGTACATTTGAAGTGCGTGAAAGATCTGCACGTACAGGACGTAATCCACAAACAGGTGAAGCAATGCAAATCGCTGCATCTAAAGTCCCTGCTTTTAAAGCCGGAAAAGAATTAAAAGTAGCAGTAAAATAATTATACATAGTGAAAAAGGATCTGATATGAATATCAGATCCTTTTTTTTAGTAGGGGTCTCGCCACATCACTATCAATCAAACAAAATAAAATACCTCTTAAAATGAAAAAATGCGCTTTCTTTCTGTTTCCTTATAGGAAAGGATGGCGTTTTTTTTACACTTGGGGGTAAAGCAAATTCTTAAGTTGATGGGCATGATCTCACCATACCATTTCGGGAAAATTGTACGTTTAGACACAAATCGGACACATCTTAAGTGTTTTCTGTACGTTAAGAGACATCTGTCCAGAAAATCTTATGTTTATGAACAGAGGATAAAACTCAATAATAGAATATTAATATTCAATTTTTATATAAAAAAAATAAGATCCGAAGAGCTTATTTTAATAATAATATCAACGCAATTATCAATGATATTATCGAAGATACAATCATAAATAATAAAGCTCAGTCATGAGTTATCGCCCTGTAACTGTCATTCCTGCTGTGTAAATTGTATCAATAGAACCATCTGCGCTTACAACTTCAACTTTGTATCGGTATGTGCCATTTTCATAAACATCATCGCCATATCCTGTGAAAGTTGAAATTTCATCATATGAGCCAGCTGGAACCCACTGATTGTTCCATTTGAAATTAGTTTCAAATTCTCCCCAGCTATCTCCGTTTTTCTTTTCGATGCTGACATTGTAATGAATTTCTTCAGCTCGGTCATTCGTGATTCTTGCAATTAAGCTATTACCAAAAGTAACTTGTGTAGAATGTATTTTAACCGTAACATCGTTTACTGTTTCGCCAGGACCACAGATATAATGACAGCCATCCCATTCCTCAGCTTGTGCCTTTGGTGTATCTAAATTCATAACCGTTAAACCGCCTAAAGCTAACGCACCAGTCAACGCAATTGTAGCTAATTTTTTCATGATAATTCCTCCTATTAACCGTTATAAGTGAATGTTTTTGTTTTTACGTATTCATTGCCAGCATAAAAAGATTTCTATGACTCATTTCTATCACCCTTCAGCTTATATAATTCGACAAATGGTGATAATTTCCTGCAAATAAAATAAATAAGCACTCCCGCAGGAATGCTTATTCAAATTCAATTTCTGTTTTATTGTCTGATGTGAAGTATCTTATGGTTGTTTTGCCGTATTCTTGCAAGCCACTCTGCGCAACGGCGTCTTTTAACTTTATTCTCGTTCTGTAGCCGAAATTTTCCCGTAGGCCTTCGTCTGCATTTGACAATGCTGTTTTGTCAACGAAAACATATAGGGGTCCCGCCACATCGCTATCAACTTAATAAAAAGAAATGCCCCCTAAAATGAAAAAATACGCTATTCTTTCTGTAGAATCATAGGAAAGGATGGCGTTTTTTATGTCTGTTTCTGTGTCTGATGAATTACAACTATTTGCTCAAGAGATTCAAAGTTTTTTATCTCCAAATACCTTACGGAATCTTGCTAGAGATGTTGGTTTTGTACAACGAACCAGTAAGTACCAAGCAAAAGATTTAATAGCTTTATGTGTATGGGTGAGCCAAAATGTAGCTATGAGGGATACCGCCACATGCCCATCAACTTAAAAAATATATAAAACCCCAAAACAAGAATTTTATATATTTTCAATCTGAAGATATCAATTTTCTCGTTTTGAAATATTTGTTTATCTTATGATGATGACGATGAAGTGTTTTAGGTTCTGGTGCGAAAACTTCAAGATAATTGCAGGTAATCTCTAAATCTTGGACATACTGATACTATTACTCTAAAAAAGGTGCGTGATCAGTATGGAAAAGCGAAATTTATTCAAGTGGAAACATTATCATCATGATATTATTTTACAAACAGTAAGATGGTACCTACGGTACAACTTGAGCTTTCGTGATTTGGTGGAAATGATGGAGGAACGGGGCTTATTCGTTGCTCATACAACGATTATGCGTTGGGTTCATCAGTATGGTCCTGAATTAGACAAAAGAATCCGTCGTCATCTCAAGCAAACCAATGACTCTTGGAGAGTCGATGAAACATATATCAAAGTGAAAAGTCAATGGATGTACCTGTATCGTGCTGTCGATTCGAAAGGAAATACCATTGATTTTTACCTAAGCAAAGCAAGAAACCACAAGGCTGCAAAGCGATTCTTCAAGAAAGCTTTGCAGTCTTTTCATATTTCTGAGCCTCGTGTCGTGACAGTAGGGGTACCGTCAGGAAAATGCGGATTTACAACGTTAAGGAAATTTAATGTGAAAAAGCCGGATTCCAATAGCTATGGAATCCGGCTTTCATGACGGCTTTTAATAAAACCCGTTATTCAACTATCGCGTGTTCGTTAGCTTAAGGTACTTCCGCGATATGAGTAAACAAAGCAAACGAGGTCATTATTTACTTTTATTTAAAGGAACGACTAATTCTAATTCCTTTATTTCTTTACTAAATCCTTCACTATTTGTTCGACTTGGCTTGAGTGTAAATGATTTTGGTATGGTATCCATTGGAGGCAAAGTCAGTACCATATGATGCCCATAGTTCCCAACAGCCATGCCTTCCTGTAGTTTTAGTTTATCATATACTTGACCATTATCATCGACTACAGAGAAATTAAACCATGGCCAACTATCGTTTTTATCCATTTCGGCAGGGTAATCAATCGTTAGGTCTATTCTTGTTGATAAAGGTGAGAATGTTACTTTGTCGGCTGTTAGTGTATACACTTCATCAACCGTTTGATTTGTAACTTCTGGATAAAACTCAAATACATCACCTTTTATTTTTTCAAGTGGGAAAGCCACCTTTAACTTACCTTCATAGCCAAATAAATCTTCTCCATGGACCTCAATCTCAATGTTATCGCCATATTCATTATACTTAGAAAAGGTAAATTGATGATGTTCAATTATTGTTTTCGAGTTTACGTCATCTTGCCCTATTGAACCCATCGCTGGTTTAACTTCTTGTTGTCCATTAATTGTTATATAGCTAAAGCCGGCCTTTTCTTCTTTCATCGAAAGTTCTTTTTGACCTGTGTAAACAACTGTTACGATTAACCGGTTTCCATCATAAGCTGCTTCTTTTACAGTCATTGTTAAGCCGTTTTTACTATCTTGTTTATCAATTACTGTCGTAAGTTGATCGTGTTCAATTTTATCTGAGGCAATGTCTCTAAAATCTTTATAAATTGGACCAATTAGGGGAACATTTGATAAGGCTTCCGCCATGCCTGTTGAAACAAATCCAGAACCAAGCAAAGATAGACATAACCCACATGCAACCAAGATTGACCGTTTTGTGGTTCTTTCGGCTTTTCTTTTTTTCTTGGCTTGAAAGATAGCCGCCTTCTCCCTAGCCATTAGCTTTTCAACAGGTACATTTATGTTGTCGATGGATCGATTGAATTTGTCTTTATTCATAAAGATAGCCCTCCTTTAAAATGGGTCTTAACTCTTTTTTCGCCCTATTTAAGTGTGATTTCACGGTTCCTTCCGGGTAATTCATGATGGTGGCAATTTCCTTAATGGACAAATCGTGATAATACCTCAACAAAATAATGGTCTTAACAGTAGGATTTAAGAATTTAAATGCTTCTGATAAATCCATCGAATGCATGATAAAATCAACATTTTCAGAAGCGATTAATTCAGTAAAGATTTCCTCATTATCTGTAGTAAAATGGCGAGACTCTTTCCGAATAAAATCAATCGATTTAAAAACTAGAATTTTTGTAATCCAACTCGAAAAATGTTCAGGCTTTTTTAATGTCTTTATTGAAATATAGGCTGTATAAATTGTTTCTTGATAGACATCAAGAGTATCTTGTTCATTTCTAACATATGCATAGGCTGTTCGATACAACTTTTGTCGAACAGAATCAATCAGTTGTTCAAATGCTTCATCATCACCCTTTTTTGCTTTTTTCACTAATTTTGCTATATCCATTTTGGTTCTCCTCTCCGTTACACAATAAAGTCGAATGAGGAAGTAAATTGGTTGCAAAATAATTAAATTTATTAAAATTGTTATCCATTATCTTTTTCCATTTCCTTTAGCCTACGATAAAATGTCGCCTGACTGATTCCTGTAATGTGGACGGTACGAGGAGGATTGTTATGGTCGATAATTATATTCATGTTATCCTATATCATGACACTCAATTTTGTTTACACCATACAACAAAATTAAACTAATCCCTTATCTATTATAGATAAGGGATTAGTCTGTATAAATAATTTTTATTTAACAATTTTAATCCTGTCCAAAGGATAATAAAGAAGTTGAGACTTTCCCACGATATCTGAAACATCAATATATCCTAGTCCGTTACGGCTATCTGTACTATTAAAACGATCATCTCCCATGACAAATACCTTTCCATCAGGAACTTTTACCTCTTCTACATTTAAATATTCGCACCAGAACCAAGAGAAGAATAATAAAAACGGGGATTTCGTTAATCAAATCCTAAATAACTGTTGCTATAGAAATTCTACATTTCTTTTGAAATGATTTTATAGTGAAGAAGATAAATAATTAACAACTACATAATTTTTTATGACTTTCTGTAGCATCTATGCTAAATTGGATCTCCCTACTCATTAATTGAAAAAGAATAATAGAGAAAGTAATTAAATGTAAAAAATAGTTAAAAATCTAAGCGTATGTTATTATTATATAGGGAATTTAAAATTAAAGTTGTACCTGGAGAGGAAATGTTATAAATGAAAACAAAAAAAGGGAAACTATCTTTTAGCATTGATATTATAGGCTTTATAGCTTGTCTAATAATGCTTATTGTAACTTTGGTTAATTTTAGAACATGGTTTCATCCATTTTCATTCTTTATCTGCGGACTAATTTTCTTCATTAATATAGTAAAGACTCTTAAGGGAAAACGAAATAATTCCAACTAAAAATTAAAATTAATCCTTCAATACTTTTATTTTATAAATCATATTATTTTTTAAAAATGGTGTTTTAATGATTTATTAAGTAGAATTTATTGCAGCATTATTTTAAAGGTAAATTTTCGCTTTCTAAAATTTAAATTACCTATATATTCAATTGGGATTATTAGTAAAAAATGAACCCGGGAAAACGAAAAAAAGCACCTACATTTAATTAGATGCGGAATGTATCAAGTACATTATCTTTTTCTTCCTTATTAATCCCGATGTATCTTAATGTGATTTGTGGTGTACTATGATTCAATATTTCTTGTAACATAGCAATATCCTTTGTTTGCTTGTAAAACCAATATCCAAATGTTTTACGCATGGTATGAGTCCCCAAAGATTCGACTCCGGCAAAATCTCCGGCTTTTTGTAACTGTCTATAGGCTTGAATTTTACTAATGGGCTTATCACCTTTTCGAGAAGGAAATAACCAGGTACTTTTTAAATCTTCAGCATATGGAAGTACTTCCTCAAAAATGGATGTAATATTTATGATACGCTCCTTTTTTGTCTTTCCTTCTTTAACTTTAAATTCTTTCCGTTTTTTTCGCTTCAGTTTTAAAATTTCATTCTTTTCCATTTTAAGTAAATCGCTTACACGTAACCCAGTATTAATACCAATTAGAAATAATATGTAATCACGATCTGAACAATGACGTTTGAGCGACCATTTCATATCATTAAGCTGTTCTATGCTCCGAATTGGTTGTACATCAATTAAATGTTGCTTTTTATCCATCTGTTTTTCAATCCCTTTATTTTCAATGATTTGAATGTATACTTTTTTGTCTTTTTTTATGATATCAATGAAATTAGATGAAAGTCAATGTTTAAGCGGAAATGAAAGTAAACTTTTGGGTAAAAGTTTACATTCGCTTTTTGAATCATTTATAGCTAAATTTGTATTAAAATTCTCAATATAGATATACTTGTAAATTATGGTTTTAATATTCAAAATTAACAAAAATTAAAGTATAATAAAAATGTGATGGTTATCACTTATGTTTACTCCTTGTGCTGAAGATAAGATCGTATTCTCCGATCTTATCTTTTTTTGTTTGTAGAAATTTAATGCAAAAAAATAGAATCCTTATACTAGGGGCACGGCAACGATTCGTTTTTTTTCGGGCCACTTGCAAAAAACTTTCAAAGGTATGATAAAACAATGAATTTAAGATAATTAGATTTGAAATTTTCAAGAATACTTGCTTAAAATGTGTTCCGTAAACATATTTTAAGCAATATTTACAGGTGTTCTGTAAACTAATCTTGTTAAATTCATCTCAAAAAGTTAACGGAACTCTAATTCTGTTAACAAAAATATATATCAAGTAATATTTATATTAAAAGATAAAAGGTTCTGGTGCAAAAACTCCAAAACTCTTGCAAGTAATCTCTTAAACTTGGACATACTGATAATATTACTCTAAAAAAGGTGTGTGATCGGTATGGAAAAGGAAAATTTATTCAAATGGAAGCATTATCAGCCTGAACTAATCTTATTAACAGTAAGGTGGTACCTACGGTACAATTTGAGCTTCCGTAACCTAGTGGAAATGATGGAGGAAAGAGGATTATCCATTGCTCACACAACGATTATGCGCTGGGTTCATCAATATGGACCTCAATTAGAAGAGAAAGTACGACATCATCTTAAATCAACAAATGATTCATGGCGAGTCGATGAAACTTATATTAAAGTAAAAGGGCAATGGATGTATTTATATCGTGCCGTTGATTCTGAAGGGAATACCATTGATTTTTATCTAAGTAAATCAAGAGATAAACAAGCAGCCAAGTGCTTTTTCAAGAAAGCTTTGGCTTTTTCGTACGTTTCTAAACCTCGCGTGATAACAGTAGATAAGAACCCTGCCTATCCTGTAGCAATTCAAGCGTTGAAAGAAGAAAAACATATGCCCGAAGGCATAAAGCTAAGACAAGTTAGATATCTCAATAATATAGTGGAACAAGATCATCGTTTTATTAAGAAACGTGTGCGTTCTATGTTAGGATTCAAGTCTTTTGACACGGCTACATCCATTCTTGCAGGAGTAGAAGCCATGCATATGATTAAAAAAGAACAGATTGATTTACGGAATCAGTCTGTTCAAAACCAGAAAGAATTCATCCATCAATTGTTTGGGCTAACAGCATAAAATACAATTCCGATAGAAATATATGCGCTATATTCTCTTTTATTTTATCTTTGCACCAGAACCTATACTTCTATAGACTATGTACATTTTTAGAAAAAATTTTTGTTTTTGCCTAAAGACTTTATCATAATAAAAGGAGCTAAATTCTATATCTTAGCTCCCTGATTTGCAAATTATTTAATTATAAAGGCTACGATTGCTAAAACGATACACACAATCCCACTTAATAATTGTCCTATTCCAGAACTCTGTCCATTAATTAGCAAGTTGAAAAGATTTTTTCTGGTTTGAGTTTTTCCTACGAATGCATCATACTTCTTCATTTTATATACACCCGATAAAATTAATGTTACACCAATAACGATAAGTAATACTTTTAAAGCCACTATATTTACCTCCACTTATTATGTATATGTTGAATTTTTCTCAATCATTTTTTAGTTGTTATTATAATCGTGAACAACACTCGTCTATAATTTCTAAAAAATCATTATCAATTCTTATAATTTAATTATTACATTTAAACATTAAATAAACTATCTAATAACCTTACATAAAGATGACAGTTCTGTAAGGATGGAAAAAAACAAACAAGCTATTTACAAAAGCCTGCTTTTCTTGCTGTAGATATATATTAAAAATATACTTTACACTCTCCGTTGCAATTGCTCTATCTTCCCTTATAATATATATCTATTTTAATTTTCCAACATATAAGTCGCTGCTATGCAGAATACAGCACAAACGCTACTTGCTTTCTCCTTTTGTTTGAAACCTTGCATGTGGCAGAAATAGGCCCTGACGCAGCATGAAGCCTACTACATAATCGGACTAAGGGGTCACTTGCCAACCGTTGACTAATCCAAATACAAATAGTAGCTAAGTCTGATCCAGAAAACTTACGTTTTTACTTTATAAAGCCTATTTCTCTTGCAAGTTCTTCTAAAAATACAGGTGTAACATATCGTTGTAATTCTTCCGCAAATGGTTGTAGTTCATCTTGAATCGAGAGATTAATAAAAAACGTCATCCTTTCTAATCTAGCTTGTTTAGAAAAGATAACATTTTTTGTATTTAAGAGTATTAAAATCTCTTAAGTTGAGGGGCATGTAGGTTGCCCTCTGTTAGTTCAATAAGAATTAAATGACTTTATTATTCATTTATACTGGAATCATCTTTTTTGTATGTAAAATTTTCCCTTAACGTACAATATTTTTTTGTCGTGTCGAGCTAAATATAGCATACATACAACAAGGGAATGCAGTACATATCAGCATACAAGTATTCCCTTGCTATCATCATGCTATTATTTTAATATGGCATTTTATGTCCCCAATAATCGAAGTGATAATCTTTACCGTCGATTTTAAACCAACCGTCTGCATAAAGTGAACCATCTTCTCTAGCACAATACCAAAGGTATCCGTATGCAAGCGGAGAAGGTCTATATCCACCACCAACTCGGAACCATCCTGTTTTAGCTGCCCCTTTCTCATCGAAGTAATAATATTTATTATCGATAGTTTGCCAGCCCGTTTGTGCTACGCCGTTATTGTCAAAGTGGTATAGCTTACCATCGATTTTTTCGAACCCTGCTTTGTTAACTGATCCGTCTTCATGGAAATAATATTTTTTTCCGTCAATGTCTTCATACCTATTGA
>NZ_NADT01000056.1:14781-15147 GCF_003264205.1 Bacillus sp. SRB_8
ATATCTTTCAAGCCTTCTTTAATAACCACTCCAGAAGCATCAGAATAGTGTAGACCATTTTGATCTTCCTTCCATGCTGATTGTAGCACAGAACCATCGTCATTGAAGTTGTAGTACTTCCCATCGATTTCAGATCCACTTACAGCAACCATGTTACCAAAACCCGGTCTGAAATAATAAGTCTTCCCTTTAATTTCTTGCCAGCCTGTCAAAAGGACTCCATCAGCATCTGCAAAGAAATACCAATCCCCTTGAATTACCCAACTGTTCTTTATTACATTTCCAGAAGAATCTTTTGCACTATATTTAGTAGGGTCCTTTTCATTCTTTATCATCTCTATTTTGTCATACTTCTGTCTCTCATTT